>CAZREW010000044.1:0-1572 GCA_964599375.1 uncultured bacterium | reverse complement strand
CTCAGCTGGTAGAGCCCTGGATTGTGGATCCAGTTGTCACGGGTTCGAGCCCCGTCGTCCACCCCAACCTGACGATAAAAGCCCGCCTCCCGATGGAGGCGGGCTTCTCAATTGCCCTGTAATGTGCTCTGAGCCCCTTATTTCAGCTCTTCGAGCTTCTCCTTGATAGCCATGAAGTCCGGCATCTTCAACGGATCGTCGGAGACGCTCGCGTAGGCTATCTTTCCCTTCTTGTCGATGATGAACGCTGACCGCTTGGCTACCCCTTTCAGAGGCCCGAGGACCTCGTGGAAGGCGCCGTATGCGGGAGCGACTGTCTTGTTGAAGTCGCTGATCAGTGTGTACTGCAGGCCGAGGATCTCCTTCCATTTCTCCAGCACGAAGGGATGGTCGACGCTGATCCCTACGATCTCGGCGTCCAGCGCCTGCCATTCGCTGAACCCGTCGCGTACGGAGCAGAGCTCCTCGTGGCAGGGAGGGCTGAAGGCGAAGGGAAAGAAAAGAAGCAGGATGTTCTTCTTGCCGATGTAGTCTGACAGTTTCCAGGTCGTCTCGAGGGTCAGGGGAAGCTCGAAATCGGGGGCCTTGTCGCCGACTTTCAGCTGTGCCATCGGGGGGTACCTCCTTAAAAACGCTTTTCGGTTCGAAAATGCCTAATTAATAATTATTCCTAATATGCCGCCGGTATTTCGAAATGTCAAATATAAACCGCCGCCGGATTGATTATCCTCCCGGCGCCCGCCCAATATCAAGTCCTATTAACACTTGACGAATGGCGCCGATACGGTAGAATATCAATGTTCAACCTGGAAATAATTTTTATGAACCAGGGGATGATGCGGGGATGAGGACGCGGCGAATGGTTCCTATTTTTTTCACCGAGGAGGTGCGGGATGGGTGTCAACAAAGTCATACTCATCGGCAATCTCGGAGCGGACCCTGAGGTCCGTTCAACGGGCGGCGGAACGACCGTAGCGAACTTCCGCCTGGCTACAAGCGAAACCTTCAAGAACAAGGAGGGTCAGCGCGAGACGCGTACCGAATGGCACCGGGTCGTCACGTTCGGCAGGCTCGCCGAGATCTGCGGGCAGTACCTGAAGAAGGGGAAGCAGATCTATATCGAGGGCCGGATCCAGACGAGGGAATGGGAGGACCAGACGGGAAACAAGCGCTGGACTACCGAGATCGTCGCGAACCAGATGCAGATGCTCGGCAGAGCCGGCGATAGTGGCGGGTACTCGCCCGAAGATTCGCAGGAGCCCCAGTACGCCGACAACAGTTCACAGGCGCCGGCGGGCGGCGACGATGATGACGACCTGCCGTTCTGATCACCGGCAGCTCTGAAAATGCTCTGAAAAGAAATGAGGGAAGCGGCCGGGTTCCGCTTCCCTCGTTTTGAGTCGATCGCGGGCGACCGCCCGGGACTTTTATCTTGCATTCCGCAGCCTTGCGGTTTACATTACTGCCCTGCAAACGTATACAGGTCTTTTGGGTGCGCCGCTAGCTCAACCGGCAGAGCAACTGACTCTTAATCAGTAGGTTCGGGGTTCGATTCCCTGGCGGCGTACCACT
>CAZREW010000043.1:0-2867 GCA_964599375.1 uncultured bacterium | reverse complement strand
TAGGACTTTCTCCCGTCCCTGTCCTCTTCGCAGCAGTCGAATCCGCCGTAAAGGTAGCCGGGGATGTCGACCGGGTCAGCCGGATCTATAAGTATCGATTCCAGCCTGAATCCGAACCGCCGCTCGAATGAATCCAGAAGCTCCGCCTCTTTCACGCTCCTGAACCTGTTCGACGCGGCGAAGTCTCTCAGAAAACGGCCGGCGGCCCCTTCTCCAGCCATTGCGTCTATCAGGTAGTAATGGTGCGCAGCCCAGCCTGCTACCATGTTCCCCGCCCACCTGTATACCCGCGGATCCATTACGGAGTCCAGGAACCGGCCCTGCGCTATCAGCCGGGCTGCCCGCTCACTGTCCGTGATCCCCTCGTCGGTCCACTGCCTTCCACGTTCATGGGTGATCGCGGCCTGGCTGGCCATGTAATCGATCATCAGCCCGAGATAGGGGATACCGGACGGCTCTATCCCGGTGACATGATCAAAGTACATCGGAAGTAAGGTATACTTATCACTGGTGCGGAGATCGCCCAGTATCCAGCCGAGATTGAAGATGACCGATCTCCTCGTGATCTCTTCGGGAGAGCGTTCATTGTCCCGATATCTCCTTTCATTGTCGATCTCCATGTCGAGCCAGGATCGAAGCCCGGAAAGGCCGAGCGACATCCCCCTCTCGTGAAAGAGGAATATCTCGGGCTGGGCATATCCCGATCCAGTCTCGCGCAACGGGCGTGTGAACGGCCCGAACGAGGCGGGGACTTCGACGAAGGTCATCCTCCTGAAAGGGTAGCTCAGACCCGTAGAGTACTCGAGCCTGTCCTTCAGCTGATCGATGATCCCGGGAAGGGTATCCGACACGCATTCCATCTTCCTGAACAAATCTTCGCTTCCCGGCGTGGAATAGAGCTGATATTGCGTATTCCCGGCTGTCAGGGTCCTTACCGTGAAATCGCCTGTGGCGAGAGTGACACCCTTGAGAGGATACTCCGGCTCGAAGAGGAACGAGCCGTCCTCACCGGCGGTCCACTTCCCCTGGGAGATTGCCTTGAGACCCTCACCGGGCCTCACGCGCACCCTGAACCTGGAGAAGTCACGATAGTCTTCCCCGGGGAAACGGGGATCGTAGGGAAGCCCCGGCACCGGATACCACATCGCGTCCGGGATGAAAAGCATGTAATCGGATCGCGCCGGAGCGACATCACGCTTCAGCCTGAACATATCCAGCCCTGGAAGTGCTATACCCATGAAGACCCTCTCCTGGAAGGAGCTGTCCCCGGCACGGACCTTTTCGGGCACGTCGCTGAACATCGCCCTGCAGTCGATGATACCGGCGTAGCGGACCTCGACAGTGTCCCGCGCCCCCGGGCTTAGAGGGACAGGTGGAAGGACCTTCAGGAGATGAAGGTCACGCTCGAAGGCCATGTCCCGGCCCGCGCCGGACACCGAGCTGACCTCGAGGCCGGGATTCAGGGTGAACACGTATCTTCCGACGGGCTCGTCCGACCTGTTCTCGAGGACGACCCTGACCGCGCCGGCGATTCCCCTGCCCTCCTGATCGACGTCTATCGCGTATTCCAGGGGCGCGAGCCTCGGGACAGGCCGCATCCCTCTGCTGATCTCTCTGATCCTCTCCCTCATCCCCGCGCCCTCAGAGAAATAGCCGGCATATCCGGCCGAGGCGAATACGCAGAAGGCGAGCGTCAGGAGCGCAGCAGCTCCCGCGGCGACGGGAGCGCCCCGCCGTCCGGGAGGCCGGGAAGGAAAGGCCGCCGTCGCGAGTACCATCACCAGTCCGGCCGACAGGAAAAGCAGGCGCTGCATGGCGACGAGCTCCGGGAAGGAGAAACCGTCGACGCTGGAGAAGAAGAGCGGCAGTCTGAACGCGGCGATATCAAAAAGATGAGATGACCTGTCGGCGGTGAAAACGGAGGAGAGTACGACGACAGTCACGATCAGAAGCGAGAGCATCTGGCCCCGGACGATCCTCGAGACGAGCATCGACAGCCCGATGACGAAGACGAAGGCCGGCAGGCTGACGATCAGCGGGTAGATGATGTAGCCTGCCCTGAAGATGAGCAGCCCGGGGGTGAAAAGACTGACCCCCATCACTGCAAGCATGACCGCAACCGTCATAATCGTGAAACAGCATAGCTGCCCGGCGGCTTTCCCCGCCGCCTGCTCGAGGTTCGCCCACGGGCGGGCCCTCACAGCGTCGAGCGTGTCGAGCCTCCATTCCCTCCATCCCGAAGCGGTCGCGACGGCGGCCAGGACGACGCACGCATAGACCGTATAGAACACCGTCATGATCCACGGCATCGATGAGGGCACGTTTATAAAGCCCATCATCAGATTCCACAGAAACCTGCTGTTGAACACCCTGGTGAACATCCACACGGCGAGGAAAGCTACAGGCAGGAGAAGGGAGATGCGGAAAAGCCACCCGCGCATGATGACCTTCGCCTCATAGCGCGCTATGGACCAGATCCTGAAGATGGAATCGGACATCTTTTCCAGCTGTTCGGGGCGGGGTCCCTGTAAACTCTTACTTCAGCCCGGCGCGAAGGATGTCGTGGATATGGAGCAGCCCGTCCAGCTTCCCGTCCTCGTCGACCACGAAGAAGTGGGTGACCGGGCCCCTGGGATTTATCTCCATCTTCTTCAGCGCCTCTACCGCGAGCACTCCGGCGCCGATCGTGAGTGGAGACTTCGTCATAAGGCCCGATACGGGAAGCCCGAGCGCGTCGGGGTTCTTGATCAGTATCCTCTTGAGGTCGCCGTCGGTGATTATCCCGACGAGCTTCCCCTCGCCGTCGACGACGGCCGTGCAGCCGACATGCTTGTCGACTATCTCGATCAGGGCGTCGCTGAGCGGGG
>CAZREW010000042.1:1603-3108 GCA_964599375.1 uncultured bacterium | reverse complement strand
GCGGTACGTCGGCAGGGACCGCGCAGAGAAGGTCAGGGAGAGCGCCGGGCGGTACCGTGTCGGCGGCCCCTGGGGGCCCACCGGGGAGAGCGGCGGGCGGTACGGCGCCAGGGAGGTCCGGCGGCACGACACGAAGAACTTCGGGTGGCACATCAAGGACAACATCGGGGAACACATCGATACATCAGACATCCAGGGTGCTAGCGACTACTCGCCGATTATCTTGACAAGAACGCGCTTCCTGCGACGGCCGTCGAACTCTCCGTAGAATATCTGTTCCCATGGGCCAAAATCGAGCGAGCCATTGGTGACGGCGACAACGACCTCGCGTCCCATCACCTGTCGCTTCAGATGGGCGTCTCCGTTGTCTTCACCCGTCCGGTTGTGCTGGTAGGCGCTTACAGGTTCGTGCGGGGCCAGTTTCTCGAGCCATTTCTCATAGTCATGGTGAAGACCGCTCTCGTCGTCGTTGATGAATACGGATGCCGTTATATGCATGGCGTTGACCAGGCACAGTCCCTCCGAAATGCCGCTCTCAGCGAGACACTCGTCGACATGTGGAGTAATGTTTATCATCGCCCTTCTGGTGGGTATATCGAACCATAACTCCTTGCGGAAACTCTTCATCCCTTCTTCCTTTCAGCGCCATTCGGTGCCCAGGCGCCGGGTGGACCCTAGTAGATCAGCTTTGTCGCTACGATACGATCATCAGAGAAGGTCGGGATGATGATCATATCGTATTCATCGACGAATTCTATGTCGGCGGCATTGACTCCTTCAGACCTGGTATCGAGGAGGATATAGATCCCTCCATCCGGCTCGATCAGCGAGGTCCTGCCGCTCCAGTCTGTGACGATGTAGTTGCCCCTTCTGTCCATCTTGAGGCCATCGATCGCAGATCCGACATTTACTAACGTCGTGACTGTCCTGTCCTTCAGATCGGCGGCCTTGAGTGTGGCATCACCCGAGTTGCCGATGATCAATCGGCCGTCGTTGACGAACAGGCCGTTTGGGCTCTGGATATCCCTGTGCCGCAGCCACACCTCGAGCACTCCATCCGAAAACCTGTAGATCGCACTGTTTTCCCGCGAGGAATCTGATATATAGACATTCCCCTTGCCATCGACAGCGACATCGTTGAGAAATTTAGCGCCCTCGGCTGCATGACGCTCGACCACCTTGTCCGTCCGGATATCGATCACCGCAAGCTCGTCGATATCACTCACATATATCCTGCCGCCATATACCGCCATGCCTTTGGGCGCGTTGAGCCCGGTGACCCACTTGAGCTTTTTGACTTCCCCTTCGATCGAGACGCGGGAGATGAATCCATTCCCGTCCTTCTCACCCGGGTTGCCGCCGATGTTGGATATGTAAAGAATCTCCCTGTCGAAATCCCAGCATACCGATTCAGGGACATCAAAAACGGGATCGGTGGCCCACTTCTTCACTACGTGAAATGCTTCAGCGGGAACGGCAGAAAGAAAAAGAAAGGCTGCGGCAAG
>CAZREW010000042.1:0-1503 GCA_964599375.1 uncultured bacterium | reverse complement strand
CGCAATCGAGTTTTTATGCATTATCGAATCCCTTAGTCCGGTCTTATTTATGATTATCCATGGCATAGGATCTCCTTCCCCGGTCATAAGACCGTTCTCACTTTCCAGTGCCTTTCTTCATGCCGCTTACGAGGAAATCCACGAGACCGTCTTCATCGGTCAGTAGCCCTGCAGCGACCAGCCTCGGCACAAGCCTGGCCCATCTTTCATCCTGCGCGTTCGCTCTCGCGAGCCAGGGCAGAGCGCCCTCCCTGTCTCCCTCGCCCGCCAGGGTGATGCCCACCCAGAAGGCAGCCTCTCCGTTCGTCGCTTCGTCGGGGACGATCGATGTAGCTTCACGATAGCACTCGAGAGCCTTCTTCATATCGCCCTTGGTCACCCATTCGTCACCCTCGTTCAGTTTGAGGTAGGCCCGCTGCAGCGTGACCACGCGCCTGAGCTCGACGAGCGGTTCAGGATGGTCCTCGACACGCAGGTCGAAGATCCGGTCTACCCAGGGGCGCCCGGTGTTCTCTCCGGAGACGATGAGGATGGCGGCGGACTGTTTGCCCCTGATGTCGCCTCCCTCCTGCTGAGCAGCGTCGAGAGCCGCCAGAAGTCTTTCGGCCAGGTCACCCTCGCACTTCTCGTAGGCCTGTGCCATCGCGTCCCATACGGTGGGGCTGTCCATGAGGTTCGCCTGCACCGAATACTGGGCGCCGGTCCTGTGCCCCGCGGCATATATCGCTTTCCGTCCAGTATGAACCGCAACGTTACCCGCGGCGTCGACCATCGCAACCTGGCGCACCGCCTCACCAGGATCAGCAGCGAGCAGTCCCTTAAGCGCCTCGCCCGCGGCACGGCCAGATCTCATCATATCGAGGCCGAGACAGCCATAGGATGGATCGACGAATGACTGCGTCGCTACCGCGCCGACTCCGGCCTCAGCCCAGGGCACGATCGGACCGACGGAGAACCAGTGCGACTGCACGGCCACTCCCATCTGCCCCGTCAGCGAATCACGCGCGACAATCGAGAAGGTCGCTACCGGTCTTAGCGGCATGCCCTCCGGCGTCACACGGAAATCTGCCCTGGTCGTCGTGGATATCCCTGAAGCTCCCGATCCGGCCGTCGCCGCGGATGTTTCGTGGGATGCGGATGCAGCGGATATTTCGTGTGATGTTGTCGCAGCGTGTGCGGCAGCTGCCGCAGATACTTCGGGCGCATATACGGTCATCGTGATGAACACGACGAGCGCTAGCATGATCGCGTATCCGGATCGATACCTCATGAAAAACCCCCTTACCGGTTTCAGATCATCTGAGATGAAACCGATTATAGGGAGCTTTGATGACTTTTAACAGCGGATTCCGAAGCCTCGGCCGATAGCAGACGCAGCCTCCGATGCGCGGTCAGTTACCGTCCCAACCTCCGATCCTCGCCCACAGGTACCACGCGGCGTAAGCCTTGAGATTCGCGTTGAGCGGCTGGCTGTGCGCGGACTCACATGTGTACCATTCGCCT
>CAZREW010000041.1:0-3768 GCA_964599375.1 uncultured bacterium | reverse complement strand
TAATTGCTATCAGGATGCTGATATCAATCACTATGAACGCCAGAAATGTCAGCCACGGAAAGTTGAATGGTCCCATATGCCTTTCCTTATAAGTCCCTTCGGTTATCCCGCCTCTTTAAAACGTCTATATCTTCTATTCAGAAGGACCGGATCCGGTCTTTGACTGCCAGCCCTTGGAAGCTGAATCATAATATTGTGCAGACCTTGTAGCCCATGCTGAAGCATCGGGCCATCCGTTTCATGGAGGATGTCCTCTCTGATTTCAATGCGATAATCTGGACGAATACCGAGGAAATTACGATCGAATGCGGCGTGGTGGAGCTTGCATAGCGCTATCCCGTTGGAAACCTTCGGCTCCCCTCCAGGTTCCGAGTCGGGAATGATGTGAGCCGCATCCAGGAGTTCGAGATGTTTCAGGCGGCACAGCGAACACTGCTCCTGATAGGCTCGAAGCACACGTTCGCGAAATGATCTTTGGTGGAGTCTTATGCGAACAAGTGATGTGATATAAGTTCTTCGTGCATCGTCCTTTTCGCCCTCAGCGACGCGGAGCTGCTCCCAGTCCTTCTCGTTTGCTTCACTTATGAACCGGGCTTCATCCACGGCGACTGTGAACGTCAGCGCGGATGGATTGTCCCCAACGATAAACACAGGCCATACCGCGAGGTATTTGCCCTTTACGATGCCATGGAAGTAGATCAAAGGTATTCGGTGGCGCATCGCCTCGCGGAGCCCAACGTTCTCCCTGTGCCCTGGATCTACTCCCCGATATCGATAAAGCAGCAATCCTTCCTCAGAGAAGCTGTCGTCATATGGGCCTTGTTCTGATGTTCTAATCGATAAGGGGATTTGGGAGACGATCTTCGGCTTGAATATACCCTGCTGGCTCAGCAGAGGAACTCTCGTTCCTTCAAATTCGAATCCATGCAGCAGAAGGCTCCAAGGAAGAACATCGCCATGAAGGTCGACCTGATTCTTCAGCCATTCAAAGGCCTGGAGCCTTATGCGCCTATCACGAATCGGTTCGCTTACCATCGTTTTTCTATTTGGAGTTGCGGAACCCCTGACAGCACCAGTTTTTACACCGCGGGCTTCGGTAACCCTCCGATTTGCGCATTTTATACGAACACACTAATAATTGCAACCGCTTCGGATGTCAGCGAACTTGATTTATACCAAGTCGAACATTATCTTAAATAGGAAGCCCCACCGACTGTATCCCCCTTGAATTTGCCAGTCTTTTCACAGCCGACTGATAACAGTTATCGAAATCCGCATAAAGGGTTTCTTTCGGGGAGGTTGGATGTGATTACCGCTCAGGCTCATTTCAAGCAGGGATACTCCAAGTACGTAGCAGAGGCCTTTTTCGCCGCTCTCGTGGTGCACTTCCTCGTGTTCTATCTCTTCCCGCCGTTCGAGTTTACTCCCTATCAGCCGGCGCCGAAGCTCATCCCCTGGGATCCCGATCCGATGCCGCCGCCCACGGTCATCGAGGAACCGGATGTGATCAAGCAGCCGAAAATCGAACGGATCCCGACTCTCGAAGAGGGTGAAGGTGATGACAAGTTCGAGATGCCGAAGACATCGCCGAGGGATCCCGCGGAGTTCCGCGTCGCTCCCATGCCCAGGCAGGAGACCGAGCCGTTCGTCGCGTGGGACAGGATGCCTGTGCTGGTCAAGGCGTTCCAGCCGGCCTACCCCGGCCTGGCCCGCGCCGCGGGGATCGAGGGCAGGGTCCTGCTGCGCGTCACCATCGGGGCCGACGGCCGCGTCGAGGCGGCCTCTGTCATCCGCTCCGACGTCACCCCCGCGATGGAGAAGGCCGCAATCAACGCAGTGATGCAGTTCGAGTTTGAGCCTGCGATGCAGCGGAACGTGCCGGTCAGGTCGCTGATGGCCGTCCCGGTATGGTTCAGGCTGCGATAGGCAGCACGCCGGTGTCACTTTCCACCCGCAGATCCAACCCCGCTTTTTCGGTCCGCCGCCGCTTCAGCCAGCCGTCGCACGGAACACCGGGCCTCAGGCCCGCGCCGGGCCTGGGCCCGCGGAAAGGAGGAGAGGTCATGAAGGCACTGTTGATCGCGCTGATCCCAGCTCTGCTTGTTTCTGCCGTTTCCGCCGTTGATACGGGATACATCTTCGGGACCGTAGTCGACGCCGCCACCGGTTCGCCCCTGCCCTACGCCAACGTGGTCGTCGTCGGAACGAAGCTCGGAGGCATGACGCTGGCCGACGGCTCGTTCTCGATCTACGGCGTCCCCGCCGGCACCTACATCGTCAAGGTCATGATGATGGGGTACAAGCCCGCCACGAAGGAGGGCGTCAGGGTCGTGGCGAGCAAGGGGACGAAGGTCGAGTTCGCCATGAAGGAGCATATCGTCGGCAGGACGCAGGAGATCGTCGTTTCTGCAGAGCAATGTCAGATCGATGTCAAGTCGACAGACGTCCAGGCGAGGATCACGAAAAAGGACGAGTTGAAAGAACTGCCTATCGACGACGTCGTCGAGGCGATCGCCCTCAAGGGCGGCATAGTCAGGACCGGCGACGAGCTCCACGTCAGGGGAGGCCGGTCGGGCAGCGTCCAGTTCCAGATAGATGGTATCCCCGCGCATGATCCGCTGGGCGGCTCCGGCAGGGGCCATAGGCACAAGAAACACCCGAAGAAGCCACCGTGCCGGCCGAAGCTCGTCTGCATCCAGCAGCGGCCGTACCACAACACCGAGGAGTACGCGCCGATCGAGGAGAACGACTTCCTGCCGGTGATCGGCAATCCGCTCTCGACCTTCTCGATCGACGTGGACGCCGCCTCGTACGCGAACGTCCGGCGGTTCATCATGGAAGACAGGTTGCCGCCGCGTGACGCGGTCAGAGTCGAGGAGTTCATCAATTATTTCGATTACGACTACGAGAAGCCCGAAGACGAGGTGCCGTTCAGCATAAATCTCGAATATGCCGTCTGCCCGTGGAACGAGGAGCACACTCTCGTGCACATCGGACTGCAGGGCGAAGAGCTCGACGAGGAGGACCGCAGGCCGAGCAACCTCGTCTTCTTAATCGACGTCTCGGGGTCGATGCGGCCGGAGAACAAGCTCCCGCTGCTGAAAAAAGCGTTCCTGCTGCTCGCCGACCAGCTGGCGGACGACGACCAGGTCGCGATCGTGACATACGCGGGGGAGGCGCAGGTCCCCCTGAACCCGACGCCGGGCTACAAGAGGAACGAGATCAAGTACGCCATAGGGCGACTGCACGCCGGCGGCTCGACGGCTGGGTACTCGGGCATCCAGATGGCCTACGGCCTGGCGGTCGAGAGTTTCATCCCGGGTGGCAACAACCGCGTCATCCTCGCCACAGACGGGGATTTCAACGTCGGCGTCTCGAGCACGTCCGAGCTCGTCGAGATGATCGAGGAGAAGCGCGAGCTCGGGATATTCCTGACCGTGCTTGGGTTCGGGATGGGCAACTACAAGGACGGCCGTCTCGAGCAGATCGCCGACAAGGGAAACGGCAACCACGCCTACATCGACAACCTTCTCGAGGCGAAGAAGGTCTTCGTCGACGACCTGACCTCCACCCTCTACACGATCGCCAAGGACGTGAAGATACAGGTCGAGTTCAACCCGGTGAAGGTCGCCTCCTACAGGCTGATCGGGTACGAGAACCGGATGCTTAAAAAAGAGGACTTCGCGGACGATCGCAAGGACGCCGGGGAGATCGGCGCCGGCCACAGCGTCACGGCGCTCTACGAGATCGTGCCGATCTATTACGGCG
>CAZREW010000040.1:0-4241 GCA_964599375.1 uncultured bacterium | reverse complement strand
TCGCGGCTCCTTGTCGATTCGCGCGTGCTGATGCCGAACGACGTGGAACTGTCCGAGGAGGAGCGGGCGCGCCGCGAGCGCAAGCGCATCTCGGCCTTCGGGGGCATAGTCGAGTACAGCTGGTCGGATGACGGCAGGGCCCTGCTCTTCCCCCTGGCCGGCGATATCTATGTATATGATCTCACCCAGCCGCCGGATAAGGCGGTGAAGCGTCTGACGCAGACAGACGAATTCGAGACTGACGCGAAGTTTTCACCCCTCGGCAATTACGTCTCGTTCATCCGGGATAAGGACCTTTTTATCATCGAGATCGCTACCGGAAGCGAGCGCCGGATGACCGAGGGCGGCGGCGGGACCATTTCCAACGGGATGGCAGAGTTCGTCGCCCAGGAGGAGATGGACCGCTACACCGGCTACTGGTGGTCGGACGACGAGAAGCGCATCGCCTTCGAGACTTTCGACGAATCGCCCGTGCCGATAGCGAAGCGATATGAGATCTACCCTGAACATTTCAACGTAACGGAGCAGCGGTATCCGGCCGCGGGCGACCCGAACGTCCTGGTCGGCCTCGGGGTGGTGACGGTCTCCGGAAAGGACGCCGGAGAGACCGTCTGGATAGATCTCGGTGAGGATACGGACATCTACCTCGCGCGGGTCGACTGGTTCGACGACGGGAACCTGATAGTCCAGCGCGAGCCGCGCGACCAGAAGAGCCTCGACCTGCTGATGGCGGACGCAAGGACAGGCGGGACCCGGCTCATCCGGCAGGAGCGCAGCGACACCTGGATCGAGCTGCACAACGACCTGCATGTCCTCGAGAAGCAACCCGGCTTCGTATGGAAGAGCTCCAGCGACGGATTCCCCCACCTGTACGTCTGCTCGCCGCAGGGAGAGCTCGTCACCCGGCTGACCGGGGGAGACTGGTGCGTCGAGAAGCTTCTCGGGGTGGACGAGAAAGCCGGCGTAATATACTTTATCGGCACGAAGAAGAGCGTCCTCGAGAGGCATCTCTACGCAGCGAAGCTGGACGGCTCGAACGCCGTTGACCCGAAACAGATCACCGGTCGAGACGGGGTCCACAGCATCGAGTTCCCGGACGACTGCAGCATCTATGTAGACACTTTCAGCAACGACGACACCCCGCCGCAGGTCAGCCTGAACAGACCGGACGGATCCAGGATCACATGGCTCGAGGAGAACGCGCTGAAGGAGGGGCATCCCTATTTCCCGTACTCAGGCATGCATGCAGTGGCGGAGTACGGGAAGATCAGGGCCGAAGACGGCCAGGACCTCTATTACCGCCTGATAAAGCCGGTACCCTTCGATCCCGGCAAAAAATACCCTGTGTTCATAGACTGTTACGGCGGCCCTCACGGGCAGCAGGTCATGAAGAGATGGAGCGGGGTATGGAGCCTCTACAACACATACCTCGCGCAGAACGGGTACGCCGTCTTCACCCTCGACAACCGCGGGACCGGGCACAGGGGCACCAAGTTCGACGCCCCTATCTACGGGCAGCTCGGACGCGTCGAGGTCATCGACCAGGCGGCCGGCGTGAGGTTCCTGCGGACCCTCCCCTGGGTCGAACCGGAGAAGATAGGGATCTTCGGCTGGAGCTACGGAGGGTACATGGTCCTGATGACGATGATGAAAGAGCCCGGACTGTTCCGCGCCGGCGCCTCTGTCGCGCCGGTCACCGATTACCGGCTCTACGACACCCACTACACCGAACGGTACCTCGGCCTCCCGGATGAGAACAGCGCCGGCTACGACGCGACATCCGTCTTCCCGTACCTGGAGAACCTCCGGGGCCCGCTGCTGGTCTGTCACGGCATGGCCGACGACAACGTCCTCTTCACCAACAGCACGCGGCTGTTCGCGGCGCTTCAGGACAGGATGATCCCGTTCGAGATGATGACCTACCCGGGCAAGAAGCACAGCATCACGGGCAAGGCGACGCGGACCCATCTCTTCGAGACGATCACGAGGTTCATGGACAGGAACCTGAAGGAGTAGCGGTGATCCAGGGATCAGGGTTCAGCTCCCTAAAATCGAGCGGGTGTTTTCATGTCCTTTGTATTGATTGCCTGCGCGTACGGGGCGGATCGATCCGTCAAGAAACAACTCTGGCATTATCCCGGAATATCATTGTATAGAGGAAACGTGGGTGGAATGATGCGTGGTACGCTGAACCTTAAATCAGAAAGGAACACCGACATGAGAATCGCCGCCAGTCCCGTCGCCGTTCTCGCCGCTCTCCTCGTGCTGATGCCCCCCTCCCTCGCATTCGGACAGTTCGAGGTCGGAGGGAATTTTACCGTCGCGATACCGAAGGGAGAGTTCAACGAGAAGGTCGAGAACAACGGGTTCGGATTCACCGGCCAGGCGCTTTTCTCCGTGCCGGGCTCGCCCGTGGCGATCGGCGGATCTTTCGGCGGCGTCATCTACGGCAGGGAGACGAGGGAGGAACCATTCAGCATGACCATCCCCGATGTGACGGTGGATGTCGAGACGAACAACTATATCCTCCTCGGACATATAGTGCTCCGGATCCAGGCTCCGGCTGGACCGTTCCGCCCGTATGCCGATGGTGTCATCGGATTCCATTACCTCTTCACGCAGACGAGCATCAAGAGCAGGGAAGAGGATATTGCGAGCGACACGAACTTCGATGACGGTGTGCTTAGCTACGGCGGAGGCGGCGGGATCATGTTCCTGGTCTATGACGGAGGCAGCGCAAAGCCCGTCAGCGTATACGTGGACCTCGGCGCACGGTACCTCAAGGGCGGCAAGGCGCAATATCTAAAGGAAGGGTCGATCAGGCGCGAGGGCGGGCGCGTCCTCTATGATGTCGAGGAATCCCGGACGGACCTCCTAGCGATATACATCGGCGCATCGGCAAAGTTCTGAGGCGGCTCAACTTCAGTGTCTTAAGTGTCTTTTTGAGTACATCCCTCCCCCACCGGGATATGTGGGATTCAGGGTGATCTAGGAGAAATGACACATCTGAAAGGATGCAAATGGGCAAGATAGCCGAAACAGCCGAGAAGAGATTCATCGAGGGATTCTCGTGCTCGCAGTCGGTCTTCTCGGCATTCGCCGAGGCCGAAGGCATCGACCTTGAGACGGCACTCAGGATCGCGTCGAGCTTCGGCGCCGGGATGGCCCGGATGGGTGACACATGCGGCGCGGTCACCGGCGGGATGATGGTCCTGGGCCTGAAGTTCGGGCGGACCGTCGCAGATGACGACGAGGCCAAGGAAAAGAACTACCGGCTCGTCCATGAGTTCGTCGAGAAGTTCAACGATAAGTTCGAGAACAGCATGTGCAGGAACCTGCTCGGATTCGAGCCCGGCGCCCCGGACGCATCGCGGCGGTTCAAGGAGGATGCGGAGCTCGAGAAGCGCTGCGCCGGATTCGTCCGCGAAGCCTCCGAAATAATCGAGGATATCCTCGATAGAGAGACCGATTAGAGCGCCTGTTCATCGATCAGGAAACGGCTCTCATCAGCATCCCTTCCCCACATCATCTAAGCAGCACCAGCTTGGCGCTGCGCACCGACCCCTCCTGCTCTATGCGGGCGAAGTAGACGCCGGACGTCACCGGCGATCCGTCGCCGGCCCTCCCGCCCCATTCCACGCTATAGGCGCCCGCATCGTGCGTCACCCTGTCGACCAGCGTGGCCACCAGCGCGCCGCGCGAGTCGTAGACGGCCACTGTCACGGGACCGCGCGAAGGCACCGTGTAGCGCACCGTGGTCCGCGGGTTGAACGGATTGGGGAAGCTCGAGACCGAGAGGATGTAGCTCGCCGGCGGGCCCTCCGCGCCTGTGGCCACATCCAGCGCCGCGGGCGCTCCCTCGTTGCCTGAGAAGTCTGTGGCGGTGACGAAGTAGTAGGCGTAAGGCGAAGCCGTCACGTCCATCGACGCCGAAACGGTGTAGTCGACCAGCGTGGCCGCGCCGAAGTCGTCGGTGGAAGCGCCGTAGACTGTGAAGTAGTCGAAGTCCGCGGCCGGGGACTCATCCCAGGAGAGCACACCGGCGGAGTAGAACAAGCCGAGCGGCACTCCCGGCGCGAGGTTGTCGAGCGAGTAGCCGCTGTCGGGCTCCGAGTCGAAGAAAACGTAGGGACTCGCGGTAGCGGCGCGCACGTAGAACACCGAGAGGTACTGACCCTCAGCGATCGTCGAGTCGCCGATCGTGGGAGCGACCATCGAGTAGCCCGGCTCACCGTGCGCCG
>CAZREW010000039.1:0-4364 GCA_964599375.1 uncultured bacterium | reverse complement strand
CCGTACGACGGCCTCAGCAGCCGTGCCTTCAGGAAAAGCCCGTTCTTCAGGTCGAAGATATGCCGTCTCGTGTGGATACAACTCTTCAAACGCTCCCCTATCGATTTCCGTGCCGCCGTGCGGGTTCCCCGCGGGTACAATCCGAAGGGGCTCGCCCTAGTGATAAGGGGCCTGCTCGATCTGTACAGGATCGACGGCAAAGGCGCATACCTCGAGGACGCCTACGAGCTGGCCAGGATCATCCTTTCGCTCAGGGCCTCCGGCAGGGAATACTTCTGCGCCGGATACGATTTCTTCTGGCAGGCGAAGGCGTTCTCCGTCCCCGAGTTCACCCCGAACATGGTCGTCTCGACATTCGCTGGCCATGCCTTTCTCGACCTTTACGAGATAGACGGGGAACCGGAGTGGCTCGAGCACGCGGCAGGGGTCGGCAGGTTCATAGAGGAGGAGCTCAAGCTCTTCGAGTCTGACGACGTTGCCGTATTCGGCTACATCCCCGGCGAGAGGGCCGTGGTCCACAACGTGAACCTGATGGGAAGCGCCTTCTTCGCGAGGCTGTACGGCGTCACCGGCGAGGGCAGGTACGGGAAGCACTCGACAAGGTCCGCCGAGTACTCGATGCGGGCGCAGAGGAGTGACGGAGCCTGGGAATACGGGGAACAGCCTTACCACAGGTGGGTCGACAACTTCCACACCGGGTTCAATCTCGTCTCGCTCGAGCTGGTCCGCAGGTGCCTGTCCACGGACAGGTGGGACAACGGGATAGAGCTCGGTCTGGAATACCACATGAGGAACCATTTTCTCGCGGACATGACGCCGAAGTATTACGATACGTCCCTGTACCCTGTCGATATCCACAACTTCGCGCAGGGGGTCGATACATTCCTGACCTTCGGACATGATACGAGAGCACGGAAATTGCTTGAGAAAGCGGTGGAGACGATGTGGGACGCGAAAAGGCATCACTTTTACTATCAGAAGACCAGGCTGTACATGAACAGGATAGATTACATGCGCTGGAGCCAGGCCTGGATGTTTTACGCGCTTGCGAGGTTCCAGTCGTCCGGGCAGAACGGGGAGTGAGCCGGGAGAGATCGTGGAAGCTTTCAGGAAGATATATGAGAGATCGCCGAGGTTCCTGAGGAGCCTTTACGTGAACGCCTACGGCTTGAACAACGTCTCGAGGCTCAGGAAATGGGAGAGGCTGCTCTCGGAGATCGAGTACACCGAGAGGCTCGAGCGCGAGGGACAGATCGCCCTGGTGGAGAGCAGGCTCAAAGACGTGATACGTGACGCAGTGGAAAGGGTGCCATTCTACTCGCGCTTTTCCGCGCTGGTCCGAGACCTCGACGATGTGAGCGCATTCGATGTCCTGAAGGAATTCCCGCTGATCGACAAGGAGACGATCATCCATGACCCCGAGGCTTTTGTCGCGAAAGATCCGGGTGATTTCGTCGTCTCGATGACCTCCGGCACGACGGGCACGCCATTGAGGGTCCGTATGGACAGGGGTACATTCCTGCTGACGGACGCCCTGTGGTGGAGGCGGACGGCATGGGCCGGGTACGAGAAGGGCGACTGGATAGCGAGGCTGGTCGGCGACCCGGTCATCCCGCTGAGAATAAAGGACCCGAAGAGACCATGGATGATCTCGAGGACGGACAGGAGGATCTATCTGTCGACGTTCCACTTGAGCGCGGAGACAGCGGTCAGGATCGGCGGCCTGCTCAACAGGAGAAAGCCCGAGTTCATGATGGGATACCCGTCCTCGCTCGAGATCCTGTGCAATTATCTCGACGAAGCCGGATTCAGGATGGAGTGGAGCCCGAAGAGCGTTCTCTTCTCGAGCGAACCGATGTACGACCACCAGGAAAGGGTGGTCCGCAAGGTCATCGGCGCGCAGATCAGGGGGCTTTACGGCTCGGGGGAGAGGATGGTGTCGGCGGCTCAGTGCGGCAGCGGGTCGTATCACCTTTCACTCGTGGACGGATACGTGGAGGGCCAGTTCGGCATCATGGAGAACGTCAGGCCGGCCGCCGTCACCACGCTGACCAACAGCGTCATGCCCCTGATACGCTACCAGCTGGGGGACGTCATAGAGACACTGCCGGAGTTCGGTTGCGAGTGCGGGAGGACGCTTCCCGTGATGTCGCCGGTGATCACCAAGGACGAGGACTGGATAATAACCCCGTCGGGCAGGATGATCTCGCCGAGCGCGGTCGTGTGGGCCTTCATACACCAGGAGATCGACGGGATTACGAACGGCCAGGTAGTCCAGCACGACAGGGGATCGGTGACGGTCTACCTGAACACCACAGAGGATAACTTCATCAGATATAAAGACGTGTTGCGGGAATCGATGGAAAAGGTATTCTTTGGAGAGTTGGATGTCGATATAGTAAGGACCGACCGCGTGGATGTGAGCCGGGCCGGAAAGTCGAGATTCATCGTTAACGAACTGAGACAGAGGAAATAGGGATGCTTCAACTGACCCAGAATCTCAAGACAGGCAGGATGGAACTCTCGGAGGTGCCTGTGCCGGCCGCGGCAAAGGGCAGAGTCCTTGTCAGGAACCACTATTCGGTGATCAGCGCAGGGACCGAGGGCGGCAAGGTCTCGACCGCGAGGAAGGGTTATATCGGCAAGGCGAAGGAGAAGCCCGCTCAGGTAAAGCAGGTCATTGACACGCTCAAGAGCGAGGGTATCGCCTCGACGTACAGGCGCGTGATGAACAAGCTCGACGCGCTATCGCCGCTCGGATACTCGTCCGCTGGTGTTGTGGAAGCGGTCGGTGAAGGCGTGACGGGATTCAGGGTCGGGGACAGGGTCGCCTGCGGGGGCGAGGGCGCCAGTCACGCAGAGGCCGGTTCCCTCACGGAGAACCTGCTCGTGAAAGTGCCCGACAATGTCGACCTCAGGGACGCTGCCTACGCGACGGTCGCCTCGATCGCGATGCAGGGCGTCAGGCAGGCGGGCCTCTCGCTCGGGGAGAGCTGCGCTGTGATAGGCCTGGGCCTGCTGGGCCAGTTGACCGTCCAGATACTCAAGGCGGCCGGTGTGAGGGTCGCGGGGATAGACATCGATCCCACTGTGGTCGAGCTTGCCCGAAGGTCGGGAGCCGATATAGCCTTCACGCGCGGCTCGGGTGACGAGGAGCAGGCGATCGCTGTTTTTTCAGGCGGCTACGGCGTAGACGCCGTGATAATCACCGCCGGGACTTCGAGTCTCGATCCGGTCGAACTGGCAGGGCGGTTCTGTCGGCGGAAGGGTAAGATCGTCATAGTCGGGGCGGTTCCTACAGGATTCAGCCGGGAAAACTACTACAAAAAGGAGCTCGAGCTCAGGATGGCCACATCTTACGGCCCGGGCCGCTACGACCCGAATTACGAGGAGAAAGGGCTCGATTATCCGATCGGCTATGTGCGCTGGACGGAGAACAGGAACATGGCGGCTTTCCTCCAGCTCGTCTCTGACGGGAGCGTGGACCTCTCTTTCCTCACCACACATGAATTCGAGTTCAGGAACGCCCCCGAGGCTTATGAGATGATAATGGAGAGGTCGGAGCCGTTCGTAGGCATCGTACTCAAGTACGATATCGAGGGGGATATCGGGACTTCCGTGAAGCTTGCCGGCGACCGCGCAGCGGCCCCCGCGGCGGGAGATATCCGTGTATCCTTTATCGGCGCCGGTTCTTTCGCGCAGAACCTTCTGCTCCCGAATATCAAGGACGCGGAGATGGTGACGGTCGCTACGAGCCAGGGGCATACGGCGAAGAACGTCGCCCAGAAATGGGGCTTCCGGACGGCGACCTGTGATACCGGAGAGGTATTCGGCGACGACTCGAACGTTCTGTTCATCGCGACAAGGCACGACTCACACGCTGAGTACGTGAAGAGCGCGCTGAAGGCGGGAAAGAACGTCTTCGTCGAGAAGCCCCTCTGCCTGAAAGAGGAGGAACTCGAGGAGATAGCAGGAATATACAGGGAGGCGCAAGGCCTGAGGCTCATGGTCGGATTCAACAGGCGTTTTTCTCCGCAAGTAAGGAAAGTAAAGGAGCAGTTCACCGACACGCTCCCCAAGGCGATCGATTACCGCATCAACGCCGGGGCCATCCCCGCCGACCACTGGATACAGGACAAGGAAGCGGGCGGAGGGAGGATAATCGGCGAGGTGTGCCATTTCGTCGACCTGGCGATGTTCCTCGCCGGCTCGCTGCCGAAGTCTCTTTCCGCGCACGCGATGGAGGACCCGGCGGGCCTTCTCGACACGCTGAACGTGAGCATCCTCTTCAGGGACGGCTCTATAGCGTGTGTATCGTACTTCGCGAACGGCTCGAAGGCCCTTAAAAAGGAGCGCATCGAGGT
>CAZREW010000038.1:0-4640 GCA_964599375.1 uncultured bacterium | reverse complement strand
GCTATCGGCGTGAAGATGATCGCCATAACGGGCAACCCCGGGTCGAAGCTCGCCAAGGAGAGCGACATAGTGCTCATGATCCCCGCCGGGAGGGAAGCCTGCCCGATGGACGTAGTGCCGACTACGAGCACGACGATGTCTCTCGCTCTCGGCGACGCCCTCGCCGTGGCGGCTTTCAGAAAGCGTAACTTCGGCAGGGAGGACTTCGCCCGCCTGCACCCGAGCGGAGTGCTGGGCCGGCGGCTCACCCTTACCGTCGGCGAGCTCATGAAAAAGGGCGACGAGGTCCCGGTGGTCGGGCTGGATACCCCGCTCAGCGACGCCCTGATCGAGATAGTCGACAAGCATGTCGGCTGCACGGCAGTCGTCGACGACAACGGGAAGCTTGTCGGAATAATCACCGACGGTGACCTGAAAAGAATACTGATAAAGAATCCCGACGCGCTCGGGCTTCCCGTATCGGGCCTGATGACAAGATCTCCCCTTACGATCGGCGCCGGGGTGCTCGCGGTAGAGGCGCTGAAGAAGATGGAGATAAATCCCAGGGGCCCGGTGACACATTTCTTCGTGGTCGACGAGGACGGGAAGCTCGACGGGCTGCTTCATATCCACGACATACTTCGCGCCGGGCTGAAGTAAGAGTTTACAGGGACCCCGCCCCGAACAGCTGGAAAAGATGTCCGATTCCATCTTCAGGATCTGGTCCATAGCCCGCTATGAGGCGAAAGTCATCATGCGCGGGTGGACGTTCCGTATCGCCCTGCTGCTCAATCTCGGAATATTCATATCCGTCTACGTCATCTGTGTCGTATCCATCTTCGGGGTGCGGTATTTCATGCCAGGGATCCTAGAGATACCTTCGACCTATCCGTTCATAGCGATGCTGTACACCGGCATCCTGCTCGCGGCCTCCGGGGCGGTCATAGCCGCGGGTCTGATAGAGCGCGAGACGAGGCTGGATACGAACGATGCAGTGTTCTCAAGGGACTTCTCTATACTCGAGTATTATATAGGTAAATGCGCCGCCCTCCTGCTGGTCTTCGGCATCCATGTCCTGTCTGCTCTCGCCGTAGTCCTTGTCTACAATCTTGTATTCATCGGGGCGGATGTCTCCGCCGCGGCCTATGCCATGTATCCGCTGCTGATATGCCTGCCCGCATATGTCTTTTTCTGCGGCGCCGCGATGCTTTTCCAGTCGGTGACCCGTAACAGGCCACTGACATTTACGGCTCTTATAGGGCTGATGGCTCTTTTCCTCGTCCTGGCATCGGGCAGGGCATACTACACGTTCGACGCGTTCGCCTTCGGCCTGCCCGTCCTCCTGTCGGAATATACCGGGCTCGCGAGGCCGGTCCTCACGGCCGTCCAGAGGATCTCCTTCATGGCCATGGGGCTGGCAATGGCGCCTGTCGCCTTTCTGCTGATCCCCAGGCCCAGGCAGTCGAAAACGGCCCGCCTGATTCTTTCAGCCGCGGTTCCGGCTCTGGCAGCGGTGTCGGTGATATGCTCCGCGGGCTACTTCATGGAGCACAGGGCTGGAGAGGCCCTGAGGGCTGGCATGATGGCGGAGGCGGAAGGACTCAGGGACGAGCCGCTCGCGACGCCCGTCACATTCGATATCGATGTCATTCACAACGGCGGCACGCTTGACATTAGGACCGGCATAGTGCTTCGCAACGACACCGGCGCCCCTCTGGGAAAGCTTATCTTCAATCTCAACCCGGGCCTCGAAGTCTCCTCGGTAATGTCGGGAGGCAGGAATCTCGGCTTCGAGAGGAGATATCAGGTGATAGAAGTGAGCCTGCCGGAAGCTCTTCAGCCGGGAGCTCTGGATACGCTCACGATCTCCTGTTCGGGGCGGATAGACGACCGGGCATGTTTTCCGGACGCGGACGAGAAGATAAGATGGAAGGGTTTCAGTCAGGTCGATGATTCGAATCTCTATGATAATCCCGCGTTCAGCAGTGTCCGCTTCGGGCACTCGCGGTTCAGGTTCAGGAGGTCGTTCTCCTTTGTCACTGAGGAACTCGTCCTCCTGCTCCCGTACTCGATGTGGTATCCGTCGCCCGGCCTGGTGAGGGGTTCCGGCGACCCCGGGCTCGAGCACTGGTTCTTCGCCGATCACAGGCTTTCAGTACATACAGGCACGGGATTGAAAGCGGTCACCCAGGGGAGAAGGATAGAGGAGTCACCGGGGGAATTCCGGTTCATCCCGGATGACCCGCTGCCGGGGATAACCCTGGCGGTGGGCCGATTCACGGAGAGGTCCACGGAAGTCGATTCGGTCACCTACTCCCTGTCGACGCTCTGTGCGGACGACTATTTCATGCCGTTCTTCGAGAGCGCCGCCGACACGATACCAGCCGTGATAGGAGACCTCAGGGAATATATCGACTCGCATATAGGCCTGGAATATCCTTTCAGGAGCTTCTCGATCGTGGAAACGCCGGTGAACCTGTACTGCTTCGCGCGCACGCTGGTGACGAACGGCAGCGGATACTCGCCGCCCGGCCTGGTCATGGCTCCAGAGAGGGCATATAAATGGTACGATTCCTATATCTACCGCCTGCACTCGAAGTCCTGGCAGAAGTTCTACTTCGACATGGACATGGAAGAGGGTCCAAAAGGCGGCATTGTCAGGACGTTTTTCAGTTCGATGAGAGGCTCCCTGATGGATGTGGGCAACAATCTGCTCAGCTCTTACTACTCAGGGGTCATCCATATAGGCTCAGGGAGCAGGTCTGCCGTCGATCATGCGGTCGATTCACACCTGGGGAGCCGGATCGACTACTTCCTCGATATCGACAACAAGTACTCTCCGGGGACCAACGCCCTGGCCAGGGCTATCGTGGACCTGGACGGTAACAACCTTCCCGGGCTCCTGTCGGGAACCCAGGGGAGAAGGGAAGCCCTGGAGGTCCTGCCGGTAAAAGGAAAGCAGCTGATAATCGAGCTGCAGGGCCTGGCCGGAGAGGAGGAGGTGGACCGGTTCTTCAGGGACCTGATATCGGCGAACAGGGGAAGAGTCATAACGGAAGATGAATTCATTTCCTCGTTCGAAGCGGCAACAGGACAAGAAATCCGTCCCGTCGTCGACAGGTGGTACAACTGCAGGGAACTCCCCGGATTCATCATCGAGGACGTCGAATGGTACGTCGTCGATGACGAGGAAACTGAGAAATACCAGTTCAGGTTCAAGGCTCACAATCTCGAACAGTGCCACGGGATGGTGCGTGTGATATTCAGCTTCCAGAGCAAGATGGGTAAGGCCATCCGCGACGGTACGGCCGGGGAGAAATTCGTAAAGACTTTCCTCTTCGGCCCGGGAGAGAGCAAGGATATCGGGGTGGTCACGGTCGCGGAGCCGAGGACGGTCTATATCAACACTGTCATATCGAAGAACCTTCCGGCGGTGAGAGAATACAGGACCAGGGGATTCGAGGGGCGCAAGCATCTTCAGCCCCTTGATGGCGAGAGGGTCATTGGGACCCCGCCCCCCGGGGATGGGCCCGGAGTCATCATAGTCGATAATGTCGATCCGGGCTTCGAGGTCTTGGCCGAACCCGAGATCCCGCTTCTCAAGAGAGTCCTGGGTCTCGCCCGCAGAGAAGATGACGGCTGGCGATTCAGGAAATTCCTTCCCAAGAACCCACCCGCCGTCTGGCGCGAGACGGTGCTCGAGCTCTGCTACGGCAGGTATGTAAAATCCGGGCACTTCGTGGCAGCGGGCGCCGGGACGGGTCGTGTGCGCTGGACGGTCGATATCCCGGAGAGCGGGACATACGAGGTCTACCACCACATGGTCGACTACTACTATTCCATGAAGCCCAAGTTCAGAAAAAATACGTCGGTTCAGGAATATCACTTCTCCATAACCCACGATGAAGGGGCTGATGAGCGGGTTCTCGTGCTGTATGAGTGCCCGCTCGGCTGGAATCTTCTCGGGACATACTATTTCTCGAAGGGGAAGGCGACGGTAGAACTGACCGACGAGTCGCCGAAGTGGTTCATAATCGCCGACGCGGTCAAATGGGTAAAGAAGGATTGACGCGCGCCGACCGTCCGGCCCCGTAACCCCAAGTGCCTGAACTCCTTGGACATTATGGCACAATCGTTGCTTGATAACTCTTCCGGCCTGTGTTATACCTTTGAAAGTGGTAAGTTATTTACCTTGTTTTTCAACATGTTACGTGAGATGACACGTTTCGTGGCGGTAGGCGCAGGAGGATGATGGTTGTCCGGTGACCAGCGGAAAAAGATAAAAAAGACGGTCAAACGGCTCGGCGAGACTATACTCGTCAGGATGCTCGTACTGCTGGCCGTCACACTGCCGCGGCGGGCCGGTCTCTCACTGTTCACATTTTTCGGCAATGTCTCGCACAGGTGCTACGGGAAGGACCGTGTGCGCGCCAGGGAGAATATCGCGCGCGCCTTTCCCGGCACGCCGGCCGTGGTCGTGCGGGCGATAGCGAAGGGCGTCTTCCAGTCCGTAGGGCGCAACTCTCTCGACGCCCTGAGGCTGACACGCCAGACGAAGGAGCAGGTCCTCGGATCCTGTCTCGTCTCCGGTGAGGAGAACCTCAGCCGGGCGCTGTCGCGCGGAAGGGGCGTCGTCGCGGTCACCGGCCACATCGGTTGCT
>CAZREW010000037.1:0-5374 GCA_964599375.1 uncultured bacterium | reverse complement strand
GTCGCGACGACCCGCCAGGTGTACATCATATCCCTCAGAAGGAAAAGTCCGGTGTCTATCGTCTTGAGAAGCGTCTGGCCCGAATAGACAACATAGTCGCCGTTTTCCTTTACCTGGACGCTGTAGATCACCTCGTCGCCGTCCGGGTCGGAGCTCTCCCACGAGACCGAGAGATATTCTCTTACATAGTCAGCGTTGTCGGCCGGTTCGGGACGATGCGGGACCGCCGGCGGCGAGTTTTCCGGCGCTATGGGCGAGGCGTCATCCCCGCATGAGACAAGAAGCCCCAGCAAGAGGACTGCAATAGCGGCGGCGATATTAACGAGTATGGATCTCATATTCTTTTCCAATAAAAAGCGCCGGGGAGCTGTCCCGGCGCTTCCATCGATTCACAAGAGCAGTATCCGGGGATCTACTTGAGGTTCTCCCAGAGGATCTTCACCTGCTCTTTGGTCAGCTTTACCCTGCCGCCGTCGTCGTCGACGATGATGACCTCGTCCCTGTCGACAGTGACCGCAGGGCAGCATTTGCCCTCGCTGCAGAGATTGAACTTCTTCATCACGAACCTCCTCGAATGTTCAACGGTAACAAGTTACGCGAGAATAACCGTAATGTCAATCCATAATCCTTATTGAACGTGTCAGAAAATCCGGATTCCGCATATCTTATTTTCCCGAACGGACATACTTGATGAACTGCGCAGTTATTTCTTTCTTTTCTTCCGTCCCGGCCGACTGGGAGCCTGAGGTAGTGGTCTTGACGCCCTTGCCCGTCTCCGTCGTTTCGGTGGTCTCCGACCAGGAGCTGCCAGTGTCGACGACATAGTGGCCGAGGCCGAGTATCACGACGGCGTCGGCGCCCTTCTCGCGGGCCTTCTCGAGTATGTCCTCCTGCATCTTCTCGGTGCTGACAAAGTCGCCGGCCGTGGCGGTGAGGTGGCCCATCACCTCGTACTCGCCCTTGAGGTCGTCCATCGAGAAGAAGATATCAACGTCTGTCGTCGGGGTATAGGATTTCCCGACATAATCGATCTTGGTGCATGATACTGTCAGAAGAGCTGAAAGCAGGATCAAAGAAACCGATCGGATCGACAGCAGCTTGTTCATCGCGGACCTTCTCCGTTTCAGGGGGTCTTAATGTAGTGCCTGAGACGGGTCGAAGATAGCAGCGCAGGCTGCGGATTGAAAAGTGAAAAAATGAAGGGGGCGCCTCCCGGAGGAGACGCCCCCATATATGCACTCGCTGAATGTCAGGCCTACTGCCCGATGGCGGTAAGCTCGGAAGTGACGGAGCCGCCGCCGGCCATCGCCGGAAGCTGCATCGTAGCCCTGACCTGGTAGCGGCTCTTTGTGTCGACGAAGACGGTGCCGCCGCCAGGCTCGTTGCCCATAGGCCGCAGCTCGACCTTGAACGCCACGAAGGTGCCGGCAGGCACTGTGACGTTCTCTATGCCCGTGACTTCAACCACGTAGACCTTCACCTGCTGTGAGAGCAGGTCGAAGTAGCGCAGCGAAGTCTTGTACTTCGGAGCTAGCGCCAGGCCTGATATCGCGAGATCGAGAGCCGTCGCGTCCCCGAAGACGGGAGCCTCGAGCTCTGTGTTGACCGGGATCACCTGCGAGCCCATCGAGATCTGGCCCTTTACGGCTGTCTTGCTGTAATCCATCGTCACTATGGCGCCCCCCTGCTTGACTCCCCGGTAAAGGGGCAGTAAGTCTGTGCCGCTGACGACGAAGGTGTCGATGGCGCTTCCCATCATGCTGTTCTGCGTAGAGACCGTCATCCAGGCCGGCTTACCGTCGAACTGGCCCTCGGAGATATCGACAGTGACATCGAGGTCCACTTCCATGCCCTGGACACTCGCCACAGCCTTGTAGGTCAGCTTTGCGGGCTTGATCAGGTCCGCGTCGACGGGCGGGAGCGCCGCGGTCATGGCGGCGTCGATGTCGCCCTCGGGCTCCTTGAGCGTAACTGTCGCTACAGGGACTATGAGCTCGTCGTATTTAGCCTGGATCGCGGGCCTGACGTCTTCCTGTACGCGTCCGCCGAGATGCTTGGAGAAGAACCTCTCCATGGCGACATACATCGCGACCCGGTTGTCCTCGTTGAGGAACCCGTGTCCCTCGTTGGGCGCGACCATGTACTCGACATCGCGGCCCAGATCGCGCATCGCGACGACGATCTGGTCAGACTCGGCTTTTGCGACGCGCGGGTCGTTGGCGCCCTGCACGACGAGCAGAGGCGCCGTGATCTTGTCGGCCGAGAAAAGAGGCGACTGCTTCTTGAGTCGCTCCATGTCTTCGGGGTTCTCCGGGTCGCCGACCTGCTCGTTCAGGAACTTCCTTGCCGTCTCCCAATACGCGGGGATCGAGTTGAGGAAGGTCAGCATGTTCGAGACGCCTACGTAGGAGATGCCGCAGGCATACACGTCAGGGGTGAACGCAAGGCCTGCCAGGGTAGCGTATCCGCCGTACGAGCCGCCGTAGATGGCGACCTTCTTCGGGTCTGCTATGCCCTCCTTGATGAGGTAGTTCACGCCGTCCGTGATATCGTCCTGCATCGTGAATCCCCACTGCTTCTTGCCTGCGTTGAAGAACGCCTTCCCGTAACCTGTCGAAGCGCGGAAGTTGGGCTGGAAGACCGCGTAACCGCGGTTTGCGAGGTACTGCACCTCAGGGTTGTAGCCCCACTGGTCGCGCGCCCAAGGGCCGCCGTGCGGATTGATCACTACGGGCAGGTTCTTCGCCTTTACGCCCTTAGGCACGGTCAGGTAGCCGTGGACCGTAAGCCCGTCGCGGGTCTTGTAAGTGACTGGCTTCATCTCGGCGAGGTACTCCACCGGGAGATTCGGACGCGGCCTGTAGAGGAAATCGAGCTTCCCGGTCTTCATGTCGTAGAGGTACCTGGCTCCCGGATCGACGTCGCTCGTGACGGCGACCATCCAGTAGCGATCGTCATTCGTAGTTGAGCCGAGGTAGATATCGCCTTTGGGAAGCTTCTTTTTGAGGTCCTTGTATGCCTTCTCGAAGTCCTTGTCGTGGAACTCGATGCGCAAGCGGTCGCCGACGTAGTAGGTCGCCAGCAGGTCCTTCGTCTTGTTGGAGAATATAGCGCCTCCGAAGTCGACTTCCTTCTTCGGGTCGGACTCGACGACCTTCTCCTCACCTGTCTCTATGTCGAACAGAGTCAGGCGCGACAGGTCGACGTCGTCGCCGATGTTGGTGTCGAGGTAGACGTGCCTGCCGTCCTTGTCAAACTGGACGACGCCGACGCTCTCATCGTTAGTCGACTTTATGATTGAGACGATATTGTCGCCGTCCTTGCGGAAGTACTCCGTGCCTCCATCGTCGGTCGTCTTCTGGAGGAGTCTGAAGTTGCCGTCCAGATCGAATATGTAACCGCCGTACCCCTCGGTGTTCTCGAAGATCAGCTCGCGCTCGCCCGTCGAGAGATGGAGGCGGTAAAGGTCGTGATACCGCTCGTCTCGGTCGTTAAGGCCGATGTAGATTATGTCGGGGGTCTTCTCGGGGAATGAGTAGAACATCGCCCGGATCCCGTCGATATCGGTGAGGTCGCGGGCTGCCGGCACTCCCGTTACATCATCGGTCTTGCCTTTGGGGTCGATCACGTAGAGATGGTAGTTCTCGTCTCCGCCCTTGTCCTGGACGTATATGACGTACTTGCCGTCCTGCGACCAGCCGTATCCGCGCACGTTTCGGATAGTGTCAGCTGAGATGGGGATCGCGGCTTCGAACGGTTCGTCCTTGCCCTTCACCCAGATGTTGAGTTTGCCTTTATAAGGCTTGAGAAACGAGATATACGATCCATCGGGCGAGATCTGACCGGCCGCGATCTCCGGGTCGCTGAAGAAGATCTCGCGGTCGATGATCGGGGGGAGCTTGTCGAGATAATCGAGCTGCTCCGCCAGTGCGCCAGCGGCCATCAGGGATACTAGGGCCAGCGCAAGAAACGCCTTCCTCATCGGGGTCCTCCTTCCCTTTCGGGATAAGTGAGTGTTCTTATAGAAAGCCATCTTCAGACGAGCATTCTATAGACTGGCTGTATGAATACTACCTTGAACGAGCCGAAAGTATTCAAAGTTTCATGAAAAATATCAATGAAAATCCCCGGGCAACCAGGAAACGGGCTCCCGGATCCCGGCGCTGCTTTGTGCTTGACTTTGATGCGGCACAAGCGCCTTATGAGGCTATAAATCCCGGAAAACCTTATCACGAAAGGTGGTATCCCATGAGACGCGTTGTCGTTATGATCTGCGTGCTCCTGCTGGTATCCACCGCGCTCGCCCTTGCCGAAGAGAAGGGCAAGATGAAGGCAGATTCCGACCAGGAGATGAAGAGTTCCTGCGCCCGCGGCAAGGCGCTGTTTATGGACACTTCGCTCGGCACGAACGGCATGAGCTGCAACAGCTGCCATGCGGGGGGAGGCACCAAGGCCGGAAAGATGGGGGATACGGAGATCCCGCCGTTCGCCCATGTCGGCAGGAAATATCCCATGTATTCAAAGATGGCCGGCAAGGTCGTAACACTCGACCAGGTGATCAACTCCTGCATTACGAACGCGATGAAGGGCACTGCTCTTGCCTGGAACGACCAGAAGCTGGCGGACCTCACGGTTTACACCGTATCCGTGAATGCCAAGATGGACGATAAACCGGAATCCATGGAGAAGGAGAAGACGGAGAAAGAGACGAAGACAAAAGAAATGGAGATGAAAGAAAAGGAGACGAAAAAAGAGGAGACGAAGAAATAGCCCGAAGGCGGCTCCTGGAGCGCAAGGACGGCTGAATATCTCCACGCCGCTTTACATATACGTGAAAACGGCGTATATTGAGACTGTCAAAGCTTCTAGTGGGGGCGAATGGATTCGACGGGGATAGATGAAGTGGGAGAAGCGTGCCGAGGTGCCATCAGCCCTCGTAAAACAGGTGGCAAAACACAACTGCCAACGACAACTTGGCACTGGCAGCCTAAACACAGGCTGTCCGTCCGCTCATCCCGCGCCGGCGGGGGATGATAACGGGCGACGATTTCCGGCGGCTGGCTGGTGGACCCTCACCCGGAAAACCGGCGAGAAACCAAGGGTGATAGCGTCTCGGTAACTTCGCCCGGAGGGGCACCGTGAGGCGAATTATTAACTCCGGGCTACGCACGTAGAAGTCCCATGGAAGTATTTCCGGACGCGGGTTCGATTCCCGCCGCCTCCACCAATTGATCGATGTTGCCTATATCAGGGGCGGCGGAGTGATTCCCGCCGCCTCCATTATTCTATACCCTGCACGCAGCATGGGCGGCGGGTTGTTTCCCGCCGCCTCCATTATTCTATACCCTGCACGCAGCATGGGCGGCGGGTTGTT
>CAZREW010000036.1:0-5594 GCA_964599375.1 uncultured bacterium | reverse complement strand
GAGAACTGGCCGGCATCGAGCATCACCTTCGAACAGGCGTCAAATTACTGCAAGTGGCTTTCGCAAAAGACGGGAAAAGCGTACAGATTGCCGAAAGAAAAAGAGATGGAGAAGCTGATATCCGCCGCTGCCAGCACCGCCTCCAACGAGAACAACCTCGACTGGTGGGCGGGGTACAAGCTGACGCCAGACGAGGTCCCCTACGTAATGGCCAAGATAGCCGAGCTCGAGGAGCACGGCCTGCTGCTCAAGGAGTGTGGCTCATTCCCGCCTGCGGGCAAGAAAGATGCGCCTGGCATTTGGGATCTGTCCGGCAATGTCACCGAGTGGACGGTCACGGAGGACGGCAAGGGCAAGGTTAAGGGCTTCTCGGCCGTGTCGCCGACCGACAAGCGCTACGAGTACTCCTCCCCTCCACCAGGGTACGTGGGGTTCAGAGTAGTAGAGTGATGGCAGGAAGCCGCTGGGGTTATCTCAGCAGCACCATCTTCCTCGTTTGCACAAAATCACCAGCGACGAGGCGGTAGAAATAGACTCCGCTGGCGAGGGCGCCCCCCTCCATGTCCCTGCCCTCCCACGTGACCTCTTTGCGGCCCTCAGTCATGTGCCTGTCGACCAGGGTGGATATCCGCTCCCCCTTTACGTTGTAGATATCGAGCCTCACGGGTCCCGCCACCGGCAGGTCGAACCGGATCGTCGTTGACGGGTTGAAGGGGTTAGGCGAATTCTGGTACAGGTCAAACTCTGTCGGCACGCCGGGCAGGTCCTCACCGGTCGTAGTCGCTGCCGACGCGGGCTCGCTCTCGTTGCCGGCGAAGTCGAGCGACGTGACCTTGTAGTACACATCCGATCCGTCGTAGTCCGGATCGGTCCATGCCGGAGCAGCCGTCTGGTGGACGAGGTTCCCCGGGCCGGGCGTGAATGCCTCGCTGTCATCGCGGTATACCCGGTAGTACCGGAAGTCCTCTTCCGCCGCGGGCTCCCAGGAGAGGTCGTTCCCGCTGCCGGTGTTGTAGGCGACGGCCAGGCCCAGGGGGACTCCCGGGGCGAGGTTGTCAACCGAGTACCCGCTGTCGGGCGGCGAGTCGAAGTACACGGCCGGTGATGATGTCATGGCGCTGACAAAGAATGTCGTTCTGTACATTCCTTCTGCGATGGTCGAATCCTCCAGCGTTGGGACAACGACCGCGTATTCCTCCTCTATCCGGGCAGGCACCGTCGTCAGGAAATGCCAGTCACCCGGAGGGTAGAGCAGGCTGGATGCGGCCGTCCTGCGGGGAGCATCGGATTCATCCTTCGATGAGCCTTCTCCTGCGATACCGGCTTCAGCAGCGAGAAGATGATCTATCCTCCGGTACACCGCGTATTCGACTATCGGAGCCGGGCTTCCCGCGAAGTCGTATCCGCTTCTCAGCCACGATATGCTTACCTGGCGTCCCTGGTCGTTGGGCACATCCTCGACCGCCATTAACTGGGGAAAATCATAGATGAAATCGATCTGGAGAGACGTGCACGTGGGATTTGAGCTTATTCCTGCCTGCACATGAGCCGATCTCCAGCGAAAATCGTCTCCGCTGAAGGCCATCCGGTTCCAGCCGCCGCCGGGAGTGACAGCCTGCCAGTTGCTCCCCCCGTCGGCGCTTATTTCCCAGGTGACGGTATCGGTCTGTGTGGTGACCAGGCTTGCTTCAAAGACCTCGCCATCGAACGGGTTGACGTCCAGCGACTGCCCGATACTGTCTGACGGGCTGATCGCTCTCTGCATGATCTGCACTGCCTGAATGCCGACCGGCCAGTCGGAGACAAACACATAGTCACCGAAGACGCTGACATTTCTCGCCTGATACGGCGTATCACAGCTTCCTATGAGAGCCGGGCTGGCCGGGTTGGATATGTCCAGAAACGTAAGACCGGCGTAGTTGTCGGCAACAAAGGCCAGGTCGCCTTCGACGCATAACCCGTATGCACCACTGGGTGTGTTATATCCGCCGGCATATGTCGGGGCCGCGGGGTTGCTGATGTCGATTACTACCATGCCCGTATTGCGGTCGGCTACATATGCAAAATCGCCTTCGACGACAACATCGAACGCCTGGTCGGGAGTGTTATATCCGCCGATGATCGACGGATTTGTCGGATCGCTTATATCGATCACGCGCAAGCCGGACGTATAGTCAGCCACGAAAGCGTAATCCCCGTCCACCGCTATTCCAAATGCCGCGGTCGTAACACAACCTCCGACGACCGTGGGATGCGCGGGATCACTTATGTCCACAACCGTCATCCCCGAGTCGGTGTCGGCGATAAACGCGAAGTCACCAGCGACATCAACGTCCAGCGCCATATTGCAGCGTGTGCTGCAGCTGCCCAGAGTCGCCGGAGCGGCCGGAGCGCTGATATCGATCACCTGAAAACCTCCGCTCCAGACGGCCACGTACAGATTATCGCCCGAAACTGCCACTCCATATGCGGAGCTTAGGGTTCCCACTGAACCGACCTCTACGGGGCTGAGTGGATCACTGATGTCAACTACTCTGAGACCGTACGGGCCGGCCGCCGCATAGGCATAGTCTCCGGCGATCGCCATTTCTTCTGTCTGGGTGACGGCAATGCTTCCGACGCGCTCCGGCGGCACTACGATTTCGGCTATTCTTACTGTCCGCAAAGACGTGTCCGCACTGGCGACAAAAGCGTGAAGGCCGGCGACTGCGATGCTGTAATGAGTGGTCTCGGTGAGAATGCAGCCTCCAGCATCAACGGGATTCAATGGATCGGAGATGTCTACGACGCCGACACCCACCGAATCGACGGTGATGTACGCGAAATCACCGCTCACGAACACGTCGCGCACCCAGTGACCAGCGTCATAGGTAGCGGCTATCGATGGATCGGCCGGATCTTCGATATCCACCACGAGCAGTCCTGCTTTGCTTCCGACATATGCATAATCGCCCGCGATATCGATTCGGAACACTTCAGCAGCAGTGGCACAGCTTCCGACAACCGAAGGACTCGCAGGATCGCTGATATCCAGGAAGCTCAGGCTGTTCGAGGGGCCGTTGCTTGTCAGGAGATAGTCCCCGTGGACCATCACGCAGTAGGGTTGACACGATGCGTTGGTGCCTGCCAGAAACGGCGAGGCGGGATTGCTGATGTCCGCCACCCTCAGCCCGGAAGGACCGATCGCGACGTATGCATAGTTTCCATATACAGCGACGTCATATGAAACGGAAGCGCTGAAGATGCCGGCGAGCGTCGGGGTCGTCGGGTCAGTTATGTTGTATATCTGCAGCCCGTTGGAATCATCCGCCACGAACGCATAATTGCCGGATACACATACGCTCCGCGCGCGTACCGGGGTGTTGTAGAATCCAGCGAGAAAAGGGGAGGCTGGATCGCTGACATCCACAATACGAAGGCCTCCCTGTTCCCAGCCTGCCACATAGGCGTAATCGCCCTCTATGACCACGACCTCTCCTCGATCAGGCCCGTCGTATCCCCCCAGAAGCTCGAGTCTGAAGGGCGGCAGCTTGAGTTCACCGGCGGCCGTATCCCAGAGAGCGGTCGTGGCAAGCGTGTCTTTATACTGGGATGTCGTGAAATCCTCCGTGTGCTTATATACCGTGGATTCCGCGGATAAGGCCAGCAGGAGGAGCGCTGCGGGAAAAGTCATCCATCCGCTGAGTAACCGATATCTCATGATCCCTCCTCGATTATTCGAGAATTACCTGGTCAGACGGAATCCGTCCAGGCACTCGCTCACCTCAAATCTCAATGATAAAATCGATCCATTGAAAATTTGGTAAAGTTTGGTCGGTTATGATTTATTGTTACCGCTTCAGAGATATACTACTACAACCGTCCGCAAGTTGTCAATATTTAACGGCGCCTGGCAGGCTTGCTAACTAGTTCGTCCGGCAGCTTCAAGCTGCCGAAGAAAGCCAGGGATCTACACTTTTGGCTGGATCAGTTTTTGGGTAGGGGTCAAGGTGCCGAAGTATCAGGTGAATTCTCCGCCCCATAAAGAATCAAGAAAATGTCCGAAGGGGAGGATGGACACATTACCGGTTTTGCGCGGGCGATCCTCCTGGCAGACGATGATGTAATTTTTAAGTTTGTTTTCCTCTGCCAGAGCACGAATAGGTTTTAGATCGCTGTTCGAAATGTTCCTGCCAGCCTTGACCTCTACTGCGGTATGGTCTCCCAGTATAAAATCCACTTCGAACCCCGACCTGGTCCTCCAGTGCTTAACACTGTCACCCGAGACATAGTCGGAATATGCGATCAGTTCCTGGAATGTGAGAGTCTCTAACGCCTCCCCAAACTCCGGGGTACCGTACCGGAACTGCCTTCCCTGTAAAGCCGATACCACACCCACGTCGAAAAAGTAATACTTCGAAGACGCTACCGGTTTACGCTTCCTGGTTTCCTTCCATGACGGGACCTCATGAAGTACAAGGGTATCTTTGAGGATTTCGAAATATTCATATACCGTAGTCCTTGGGACCTGCGAATCATTGGCCACTTTCGTGAAATTCACGATAGTCCCGTTACACAGCGCGGCCACCTTTAAAAAACGGCTGAAGGCCGGCACATTGCGAGTCGCACTCTCTGCAACGATCTCCTGCTGCAGATAAGACCCAACGTATGCGTCGAGGTCCGCCACGGGATCATCGGAAAAATAGATCGAAGGCAGAAGACCGGCTTCTGCTGCACGGGCCATCTCGAACCTGCTTCCGAGCTCACGACAGGTCAGTGGATGCATGTACTGAGTCCTTGCCCGTCCTCCGAGCAGATTGATACCGCCCCGGCGCAGTTTCCTCGCGCTTGAACCAGTCAGGAGAAAATTAACCCGGCGCTTCTCGATCAGCCGGTGCACCTCGTTGAGCAGTTCCGGCAGCCTCTGAATCTCGTCGATGACGACAAACCTGTCCTCTGGAGCAAGTTCCTCCTCCAGACGGTGCGGGTTCTGGCTCAGAGACAGATAGACTTTGGAATCGAGCAGATCATATGTCCTGATATTATTCAGGGTATGGCGCACAAGGAAGGTCTTACCAGTCTGCCGCGGTCCCAACAGGAAATGGGATTTTTTTTCAAGGAGAGCTGGCAGGTCCAGAATCCTTTTAATATAAGGCGATTCAGACGATATTCCATTTATTGTCGGCATAGTCGTCATTTAGCATGCCATATGACGACTATGTTGTCAATGGATAATTTCGGGAGCAAGAGCCCTGGTGAATCCCCATATATCCACCACGATCTGCCACCAATCATACTGGTGCCCCCCCGGTGCCCCCGGCGCATATCACACCAGCGACTCGTACAAGCTGATCCCCTATCCCTTTGATTTCTTTGAGTTAAAATGGTGGGCGATACTGGACTCGAACCAGTGACCCCCTGCGTGTAAAACAGGAGGCCTCAGGAGTTGAAATATCGCAGATCGAACCTGTCCAAGCACAGCACCACCTTGAGCATCTTATAGCAACAAAAGCAGTCTCAGGCCTCGGAGGCCTGGCCGCCTCCAGCTCCTAACAGCAGCAGGGGGCAGGGCCCAAAGGCCCCGCCCCCTGCTGCATGTTCGGCACGAGGGACAC
>CAZREW010000035.1:0-7331 GCA_964599375.1 uncultured bacterium | reverse complement strand
AGGGATGGAGATGAGGACACAATTAGCGAAATGGCCGCCGTAGCCGCCAGCCCGAGAAACATCCAGTTGTATACCTGGCGGAGGAACGCATTCTCTACGGCAAGCCTGTTCTGGATCGTTGTTACTTCTTCCATGATACCTCCCCATGGTCAGTCCGGACCAGCCTGGACACCTCAGGTCTTGCCCGGCCCCCTGTCGCGAGATCATTATGAAAACGGAGAGCAGGTCGAGCGTCAAGCCGCCGGGCGGCCTGTCGATCTGGCATTTTTATCCGGTTGATGATACCGGCCAGGCATCATTTTCTATAGGCGAACCCTATTCCGATTCCCCAGAAAGAATGGGCCGTATCGTCCCCGGCTTTGAAGATATAATTGTAACTGAAATTGACAACTCCGTCGATCATGTTATAAATAGGAAAATACATGCCCGCCCTCGGCGCGATACCAAAATGCCAGTTCTTTTCCTCATAGTCGGCTATCCCGACCTGGAGGCTCTTGTCTATATAGCAAGGGCCCACTCCCACCCCCGCGTAGGGCCAGACCAGCCATTCATGCTCCGGGCCCGAATAATAATAATCCGCATTGAAAAGTATCGGGGACGCGTATATGCGCCTGAGCTGATCGCCGCTAACGGATATTCCATCGAGCTCGATCAAATCGCGGGTCTTTTCCTGGAATGTGTTCCACTGCCAGGAGACTCCGATCGCGAAGCCGGGGTAGAAAAGGAATCTCCTGTAACCTATCCCTACGCCCCCCAAACTCATGTCACTTATGAAATCTCCGGTCTCCGCGGTCGGATAGGCCATCTCATAAGTGAGATATCCGGACCATGCTTGCGCGGACAGGGATGCCGGGACCAGGATCAGCAACAATACTATACCGAACTTTGATCTCATGCCCATTTTCTCCTTTGCCGAATCTCTCAGTCGATCCGTAAATATCAGTTCCTGTCCAGATATGGAGACTGCTCAATAGCCTGTTTGATACTAGTAATGATCCTGTTTTGCGACTTCGGATCCGTATAACCCAGAACTCCGTTGATCACAGCTGTCCAGCGGATAGGTATCTTTTCGCCTGTGGCATCCCTGTTTTTAGCGTCCATGATATCGATGAACAGCGTTCCCTGGGAGAAGGAATACGGTTCGTCAGTATACTGCACCGGATATGTGACATCCCACGTATCCGTCAAGCTCGGCCAGTGCGTATACCAGGACCAGTTCACCCACCAGTGATGTTCATACGGAAATTCCAGCCAATTCTGCTTTGTCACGGAAACAAGGACAAAGAAATCAGGCGTGGTGACATGCGGATCCACTTTCTGATACCCGCTCGATTCGAAAAGATCGACCACCTCACTCAGAATATGACTGTCATAGACCCACGTGATGTTGTCGGTGGCCTCCTTTTCGGGAATCCTGAGATGGACGACTGAATCCGGCATCGAGAAAGTAGCGAAATCTCCGAAATTAAAATCCTGGTCAAAGAGCGTCACGACCACATTGTAATCATCTACCGACTTGAACCCTTTATCATCTGCACACGATACGATTGTCAGAAAGACGATCGCGGCTACCACAGCGGCGCCAGGAAGCATATGGATCCATTTCTTATATTTCAGCATTCCATCATCTCCTTATAACTCTCCGATTACTTGACTTAATGGCCATCTCACAGCCATTTCAACCTTTACGCGCTCCGGGGAAGAGTGACGGCAACGTACGCCCGGAATATCAGTAAAAGCTCTTGATTGGACGATAATTCCGATAGCTTATTGCCCGACTTTATATGCCACCCTGCTCGAAATATCAAGGACTATGTTTAAATTTTTCTGTACAATATTCGACAATCATGGGAATATTTCCGACATAAGATAACAATTCATGACTCGCGCTGAAAATCAGTAAAGCTTTCGCCAAGTCCTTAAAATAGGGGGTAAAAGATCTGACGGCGGATAAATCCCGTAAGACCATTCATAATAAGGAAGAGGCACGTCCATGAACTGGAAATTTCTCGCTATGACTGTCGCACTATTTGTTTTATGCGCCTTTGCCCCCGCGAACGCTCAGACGGAGAAGCCTAAAACACAACCTGTAGCCCCGAAGGGTTGGGTCTTGGTCGAAGAAGATGATCTGATCTTCTTCGATGGAGAACCTGACTATCACTTCGAAGAGGCCAAACGGCATTATATGAAGGGCGAAAAGAAAGAGACGGCGGATGAGATCAGGAAAGCCGCTGCATTCATGAAGCTGCAGGAAAGCCGCGCTACGAACAGTGGGAAAAAGTCCCTGGCAGCATCGATCGCCGAACTGCAAAAACTGGCCGACGATATCGATAAGGGGGCTGCCGTCTCGGAGAAGGATATCGATCTCGCCTTTGCCCGCGCCCATAACGCATTGACAAAACACTACGTATCAAAGGCAAAGGAAGAATATAAAGAAGACTCGGGAATGGCCGGGCACGACCTGAAAGCCGCCACGACCAACCTCGAGCTCGCGGTGAAATGGAGCGGCAAGAAGACCGAGGAAGGATGGGATGCCGTAATAGATGGCGCGCGGACGATCTCGGGAAAGATGATGGAAGGCACAGGCTGGACGGCTGATAAAGTAAGCGAGGCGGCCGGGAAAGTCGCCAGTGAATCGGATAAACTGGGCAAGAAGTTAGAATCCGGGAAGAAGTGATCCTGTCTCGCTGTGGTATCCTCCCCGGATAGTAGCCAGACATCGATGCACACAGGAGGAACAGCATGAGGATCTCTTCTCCGAATTCGGTACGTATATCGATCATCGCCTTGATTCTGCTGCTCTGTTCCGCCACCGGCGCGCAGGAGCTGCAGAAGATCGTCCTGCCGGTACCTGACACGCAGGGCGGGATGCCCCTGATGCGGGCTCTCGCCCTGCGGTCGACCTCTCGCTCATTCGACGCGAAGGAGCTCCCCCCGCAGGTCCTTTCCGACCTGCTCTGGGCAGCGACAGGGATCAACCGGCCTGAGGCGGGAAAACGCACCGCTCCTACGGCGCGCAACCTCCAGGAGATCGACGTCTACGTAGCCATGGCGGGAGGGCTATATCTCTACGACCCGAAGGGACACGCCCTTCTCCCCGTCGTGGCGGGTGATATCCGCGCGCTCACGGGCCGCCAGGAATTCGTGGCGGAGGCGCCTGTCAACCTCGTCTTCGTCGCCGACTACGCGCGGATGGGGGACGCAGCGGATGAGATCAAGAAATTCTACGCTGCGACTGACACGGGGTTCATCAGCCAGAACGTATACCTGTACTGCGCCTCGGCAGGCCTGGCCACCGTAGTGCGCGGCTCCGTCGACCGGGAAGCCCTGGCGAAGGCGATGGGACTGCGGCCCGACCAGGCCATCATCCTCGCTCAGACGGTAGGGTATCCGAAGGAGTGAGCGGTATTATTACGGCAGCACTAAAATCACTCAGAGCTTTCTGATGACACGGTAGCTTTACCCATAACCGAATGATCTGCTAGCCTCAGGATGCTGGTATGAGTAGAAGCGCAGATTCGCCTCACAATCAGAGTCGGAGTAGTTTTATGCCGATCCCGCCGACATTGTAAATTTCATCGAACAGGTCCGAACCGGAATTTCTCGTGTTGGCGAGCCCGAGCTGCAGGTAGACCCGCCGGAGCACTGTCGTCCTGACCCGCACTCCGGGAGAAGGGAGCGGCACGGCAAACGCGGCGCTGTTGACGAAGGCACCGCTTACAGACTGCATCTTCTCATCGTTAGCCGACGCGTTGTTTTCAAAATAGTTCGTAAGGTCGATCTTGCCAGCGGTGATAAAAACCTGTTTGCTGAACATGGAGAACTCGGCCCAGGCCTCCTAGATTCTCACGGGATCGCCGATATCAGTTATCTGCAGCGAGCCGGCGCTTCCATTGAGATTCGAGAAGGTCGGAAAGTCAGTGTCGGAGCCGTTACCCCCGACTGCCCTCATGTCGATAAAAAAGATAGTATGGGCTCCGAATGCCGTGTGGGCAAAGATATCCAATGCTCCCACGCCTGTATAGCCCGAGGATTCATCATTAGTGGCGCCTTGCACAAACGCCGTTGTACCTCCGTTGAAAAGAAGCTGCCCTGGACGCTCAGAAACGGTCTTCAGGATGGTGTCCACCCTTTTCCTGCGCGAGTACTGGTCGGCCGAAGCGATTTCGAGTTCCTCTCCCGACAGTTGTTTCAGCAGTTCGTCGAAGTATGTCGGGCCTTCCGCCATACCGAGTTTGACCCGCTGCAGTTCTTTGTCTAGAGTACGTATCGTACCCCTGAAAGAATCGATCTGCGACTCGATATAGATGATACGTTTGACGGCTGTGGTGTCAATTTCCTGCGCGCTCAGAGAAGCCGCGGTCATAGACACGATGAGCATCACGGTGGCGAATATTCTGATCATGACGGAGCCTTTTGAAATACTCTTCGGGAATCTGCCGGGTTTCAACCGCTCAGCCATGGCGCCCCAGTCGATGAGTTCGCTGATGACAGCGTCAATAGAATCTTTCCTTCGGCTCTGCTAGTCGAGGAAGCACTCGTGTTCCTACACATCTATCACAAGCAGCGGAGTCAAGCTGAGCTTGAGCGGAAATCGACCCTTCGCCCGCTCCTACGGGGCGCTATACCACCCTTCCCTCACGGGAGCGTCGGCAGTGTGAGTGCTATGCGATGACTTCCTATCTTTCGGCGCGCACAGCGATGACGACCCTGCGGTTCATCTTTTGTCCCTCGGGTGTCTTATTGTCGGCTATGGGCTGATACTCGCCGTAACCGATAGCGGAAAGACGCTTCGGATCCGCACCGTGCTTCTGGATAAGATAATGCAGTACGGCGTGCGCCCGCGCCGAAGAGAGCTCCCAGTTGGAGGCGTACCTGTTTTTAAACTTCTCCGCAATCTGGACATCGTCCGTATGCCCCTCGACCATGATCATGTAACCGGGATACTGTGAGAGCACACCCCAGATCTTGTCGAGTATATCCTTGCCCTCTTTCGTGATGCGTGTGCTGCTCGACGCGAACGTCACTTCATCAGGAATCGTGACGGTCGTAAGCTCCTGCTCCCTCTGGAGACAGAGTTTTTTATTCGCCTCGAAATCGGCCAGAGCCTTCTGCAGGTCGGCGTTCAGTCCCTCGGATCGTTCTTTCTCTGTCGTAAGGCTTTTCTCGAGCAATTCGAGCTCGGCCTGCATGTCGGTGATATCCTGTTCCTGCTGGGCCAGGAGCTTTTTGTTGCCCGAACAGCCTGTCATCACCGCAGAAAACAGAATCAAAGTCATGATGATCGAAAATATCCGCATGTCCATCCTCTCTATAAATTTAAAGATAACAGATTATCAGACGTCTGAATGCCTGGCGTCAAGAATTGTATTAACTTATAATAGAATTGGATTAGCTGGACCGTGCTTTTCTGGCGGCATAGTTAAAGTGATCGAAGTAGGAGCGCCAGAGGGCCTCGGAGGATGCGAATTCGTTATCTCCGCAGAAAAAGTCCACAACAGCTTCGCGCAGCCGGGCTATCTCCTTAAGCGCCGGAAAAGACCTAGCGCTTTCGAGGCTGAGGTCCAGCAGCTCCAGGGCCCTGATCACGGCCTTTCGAGAATATTCCTCGTTGCCCTTATTCTTCCAGTTTATCGCGCGGCTGACCTCGCTGCCGATATTGGACATCTGCTCTGAAACAGACATCTCCTTCCATCGGCCTGAAGCAAGCCCTGAATGCTGATGTTTCATCTCATAACCCATCTGTCGACGATACCGGCTATCCTGCCTCGCATTGCTTCATCATCCACGCCACGGCTCATATTGCCCTGTGAGGGGCGCATATTGATCATCGAGTCGAATTCGAGAAAATCATCCCCCTCCAGGAAGGGATATAGATTGATTCCCCAGAGATCATTCTGCCGCGAGCCTTTATCTAGGAGCATGGCTTCAAGATCGGAGTGCAGCTCTGCATCGATCGCAAGAAGACCCATACCCACATCGACCACGCCCTTCACAAGGTCACCGAACATCTCACCGGCTACCGCTTTGAGTTCATCTATCGTGACAGGTTCGTCGAGTATCCTCATGGACTCCCCCGGAATGCCCTGATTAAAAAAGAATCGGCCTGATCAAGCACGGATTACAGGATACCAGAGACGACTTTCCCTGGGAACGAATAAAGTAGACAGACCAGCGATTATCCAGGTGGCGTACTATAATGGACTTGAACCTGGCAAAGTGACCAGGTTCCCTGTCATGGTAACACCCTCGGGGGCACTCTCCTTTTTCATCAGCTGCCGAACCAGAGCTTAAAAGAGATACACCGGTTCACTGGCGGGATTTTTCGTTCCTGACCTCGCGCTCCGCCTCGAACCAGTCTTCGTCCGCCTTGCCATCTTGCCGGCCTCGTTTCTCGTAAAGCTCGTGGGCCCGTCTGGCGATCTGCGGCTTTAGGTCGGTCTGCTTCCTGGCCAGCAACGGGGCTCGAGTAGGATCAAGTATCCGATAGGCGAGCAATTTCAGGCGGTCATTCACGAGAAACCACGCGGTCGCGTATCCCCATACGAACAGCGCCCAGCGCCAGCCGAGAGGCGCCATAAACAGCCCGTAAACCGCGATAAAAGTCGCCAAGGTCTGCGTACCGAGCACGGCGAGCCATAATATCGGCGCGGGGCGTATGGACCAGAACGGGCCGCGGGTGCGCGTCAGAAAAATCGTCAGGTGTCCGGCCACGGAAAGCATAAGGTACATCAGCGTCTGGGTGTGCGCACGGTCGAGGTGATAGACCCGCTCAGCAATGTAAAACAGGCCAAACGCCGCCACGGGTCCTATGACGCCCAGAACAGTGGCCACGCCCAGCACCATGCGCATGTCCCAGGCCTCGGGCTTATTCTTGTAACGAACGTTGTCATAGGCAATAGACAGGATGGCGCCATCGTTGAGCAACGCCAGCATGACGATCATCACCGCCGTCAAAGGATAAAAATTGAAGATCAGGATAGCAGACGTCATGAACAACAGCACGCGCAGCGTCTCGGCTATGCGGTAGATCGCGTAGCTGTTCATCCTCTGGAAGATCTTCCGGCTCTCCTTGATGGCGTCGATGATCACCGAAAGGCCGGGAGTCAGAAGCACGATGGACGCCGCCGCGCGCGCCGCGTCGGTCGCGCCCGAAACGGCGATGCCGCAGTCGGCCTTCTTGAGCGCGGGGGCGTCGTTCACGCCGTCACCAGTCATGCCGACGATGTGGCCGCGCTGCTGCAGGACGTCTACGATGTGGAACTTATGCTCCGGGAACACCTGGGCGAAGCCGTCTGCTTTCTCGATGGACTCCGCCAGCTGCGCCGTCT
>CAZREW010000034.1:0-8088 GCA_964599375.1 uncultured bacterium | reverse complement strand
ATTTGAACCAGTGACCCCTTGCATGTCAAGCAAGTACTCTAACCAACTGAGCTAATCGCCCACCCTTCGGTCTTCAGGCAGTATTATAGTGACCGGTATCCTCTATTGCAACCGCATTTTCAACCGGTTACTTCTTCTCATCCTCGTCGATGACCTCGTACTCGGCGTCGACGACCTTTTCGTCACCCGGCTCACCGTGATGCGCCTGCTCCTGCCCCTGCTGTGGGCCCGCGGTCTGCTGCTCGTCCTGCGAAGCCTGCTCGTACATAACCTTGGCCGCCTTCTGCCATACCGTGTTGTGCGAGTCGATCGCGGCCTTTATGCGCTTGCTGTCATCGCTCTTCGCCGCCTCTTTGAGCTCCTCCAGAGTCTTGCGGATCTCGTCAAGGTCGCCCGAAGGAATCTTGTCCTTGTACTCCTCGAGCTGCTTCTCCGTCTGGTACGTGAGGTGGTCAGCCTGGTTACGCAGATCGACCGTTTCTCTCTTGGCCTTGTCCTCGGTCGCATGAGCCTCGGCGTCCTTGACCATCTTTTCTATCTCGCTCTCGGACAGGCCGCTTGAAGCCTGGATGATTATCTTCTGCTCCTTGCCGGTAGCCTTGTCCTTGGCGGCGACATTGAGTATCCCGTTCGCGTCTATATCGAATGTCACCTCTATCTGAGGTATGCCGCGTGGCGCCGGCGGAAGCCCGGCAAGCTGGAAGCGTCCGATCGACTTGTTTCGATCCGCCATCTCCCTCTCGCCCTGCAGGACGTGGATCTCCACGGTCGTCTGGTTGTCAGCTGCCGTCGAGAAGATCTCGCTCTTGCGCGTAGGGATGGTAGAGTTACGGTTGATAAGCTTGGTCATCACTCCGCCGAGTGTCTCGATCCCCAGCGAAAGCGGTGTGACATCGAGAAGCAGGACGTCATGGACATCCCCAGCCAGGACACCGCCCTGGATCGCCGCTCCCAGAGCAACGACCTCGTCAGGGTTTACTCCCTGATGAGGCTCGCGTCCGAATATCTCTCGGACCTTCGCCTGTACGGCTGGCATTCGGGTCGTCCCGCCGACAAGGATCACCTCGTCGATCTCCGAGATGGAGATACCGGCATCCTTGATCGCGTTACGGCATGGAGCGACCGTCCTTTCGATAAGGTCCTCAGTGAGCGACTCGAATTTCGCCCTCGTCAGCTTCAGGTTAAGGTGCTTCGGTCCGTTGGCGTCAGCTGTTATGAAGGGCAGGTTGATGTCGGTCTCCTGGACCGTTGACAGTTCGCACTTGGCCTTTTCCGCCGCTTCCTTGAGCCTCTGCAGGGCCATGGGATCGGCCGAGAGGTCGATGCCCTGGTCCTTCTTGAACTCCTTGACGAGCCAGTCGATCAGCTTCTGGTCGAAATCATCGCCGCCGAGATGGGTGTCGCCGTTGGTCGCCTTGACCTCGAAAACGGAGTCCCCCAGTTCGAGGATCGAGATATCGAAGGTGCCGCCGCCCAGGTCGAATACTGCGATCGTATGGTCGTTCGACTTGTCCAGGCCGTAAGCGAGTGACGCCGCCGTAGGCTCGTTTATGATCCTTTCCACCTCAAGCCCGGCGATCTTTCCAGCATCCTTCGTCGCCTGCCTCTGACTGTCGTTGAAGTAGGCCGGAACTGTTATGACGGCCTTTGTGACCTTCTCGCCGAGATACTTTTCGGCCGCCTCCTTGAGGTACTTGAGCACCATGGCCGAGATCTCCGGGGGCGTATATTCCTTGCCCGCGGCCCTGACCCTGGCGTCTCCGTTCGGCCCCTCGAATACCGTATAGGGGACCTCGGAGATCTCGTTCGCTACCTCGCCGTACTTGCGTCCCATGAACCGCTTTATCGAAAATACAGTATTTGTCGGATTGGTCACCGCCTGCCTCTTCGCAAGCAGCCCCACGAGGTTCTCGTTATCCTTGAACCCCACGATGGAAGGAGTGGTCCTTCCCCCTTCGGGGTTGGGGATTATCACTGGCTCCCCGCCTTCAATCACCGCGACGCACGAATTTGTCGTCCCTAGATCAATACCTATTATCTTTGCCATCTCACATCACTCCTTTTTAAGGATATTTCATTTATTATGAACCGGTTATAGAATACATCAATATCCGTGCCATTACACCAGGGAATATCGTTTATATAACTCGCTGTAATATCAGAAGATAGAATGTCGCTTGAAAACAAGGGATCAGGGGCGGGAAAAGAGTGACATTAAGGCCTGACATTACTGCCACTATGGCATACTATGGCATGCTTCCAACCTCTCTTTCATTCATCTTCTTCTGTAAAGCTGCAGGTCAGTTCGCCGTTCTCCATCCTCAGGAGGAATTCGTGGCATATCTCGTAGTTTCGCCTGGCAAGGTCTCCGTATTCGTAATATGCGCATCTTCCCCTCCTCGCGCAGCGATTCCTCTCCCTGCACATCGCAAGGTGCTGCGTGAGCCAGGATGTGAGGTATTCATCCTCTCCGACCTCCCATCTCTTCCTCCCGCTCTCGATATCGTGGTCGTGGTGATATGGGAGAAGCTGTTTCTTAAGGTCCCTGATCAGTTTTTCGATTTCTTTCATGATCCTTTCCCGTTAATAATGATTCCAGTATTGACAATATAGGTATTTACACCTATATTGTAAACATGCGGGCAGGGTTCCCGTGATTTACCCTTTGCCCCTAACGGTCTTACTCGACCTGATCCTTTCGGGCACATCACCCGCCCGGACCCGGGACGAGCAATACCCCTGACACCAGGTTACGGGAGCCCGCCCGTTTCTCTATTCACTCTTTCCCTTGCAAGCTCCTCCAGCCTCTCCCTGTTGTTGTACTCCGGGTGGTCGAGGACCGCCTCGAGCAGCTCGTCCAGTATCCTGCCTACCTGCGGTCCCGGCCCTATCCCGGTGACCCTCATTATATCGGAGCCGGTGAGCGCGAGGTCGCTTCTCTTGAAGGCTGATTCCTCCAGGATCACCTTCTCTATGCGTTTTCTGGAGTACTCCACCTCCTCCCCGATCCTTCCATCCCCCCTTGAAGCTCCATCGGCCCTTCTTATCTCGAAAAGGTCGTCGATGTTCCCGGTCCCCACCTTCGCTACGAACCTTCTTACCGCGGAGTCGGACCACTCGTCGGTTATCATGAACATGTGGTGAGATATCAGATGCTTCGCACTGCTTACGAACGATGCGGGAAAGACCAGCCTGGTCAGTATCTCCCCAGCCAGCCTGGCGCTTTCTTCCTCGTGCCTGTAAAACACCGTGCGCCCGTCGATCTCCGTCTTCATCTTCGGCTTGCCCAGGTCGTGCAGAAGCGCGCACCACCTGATCAGAAGTTCCCTTTCGGCAAGGTCGCAGCTCTTGACGCTGTGGTGGAAGACATCGTCGGGATGGAACTCGTTCTGGTCGACTCCCCATGTCACGTCAAGTTCCGGCATCACGATCGGCAGGATCCCCGTCTCGTGCATGAATATGAATCCTGCGCTGGGCCTGTCGGACAGAAGGATCATCTTGTTGAGCTCGTCCCTTATGCGCTCTTTCGAGACCGTTTCGAGAAGCTCCCGGTCCCTCTCCATCAGCGCTCTCGTCCCCGGCTCCGCCTCGAGGCCGAACCTCGCCATGAACTGGACACCCCTCATTATCCTCAGCGGGTCTTCGATGAACGAGGTCTCTCTGTTTACCCTCAGGATCTTCCTCTCCAGGTCTTCCGCCCCGCCGAGCGGATCTACAAGGCTGAAGTCCCTCAGATCGAGGGCCATGGAGTTTACCGTATAGTCCCTGCGCGCAAGATCGGAGGCGACGGGCATGCCGGGGTCGGATATTACCTTGAAATCCCTGTGCCCCGGCCCGGTGGATACCTCTGACCTGGGCAGGGCTATATCTACGGTGATCCCATCCGGAGTCCTGAACTTGACAACTCCGAATGATCTGCCGACCAGGTCGGCCCTTCCGATACTCGTCAGCATGGCCAGCAGGCTTTTTTCATCGATGCCGGAAGCTATGTAGTCCAGATCGAGCTTGAGGTGAGCCCTTCCAAGAAGCAGGTCGCGCACCGCCCCTCCCACGAGATACAGCCCGCACCTTTCCAGGACCTTTCTCTCCCACGGGAAAAGCTCCCTGTCGAGCGATATCAGGCGTTTAGCGATCATGATCACCTGTCGAATGGTCCTGCCGCCGGAAGGGCCCGAATGCCGGGGGCGGGACTCGAACCCGCACGAAGCCAGGCTTCAGCGGATTTTAAGTCCGCTGCGTCTACCAGTTCCGCCACCCCGGCAATCCCCTTATCAAAGACAAGATAGCATATTCCCGGTACCCCGGGAAAACGAATTGTGCGGGGATGGAATGGTTCTTGAATCGAATAGTAGACATCTGAAATATTGCAGCGAAGTGGACGGATATTGCCAGGAATTCTACCGATATTGAAAGGAATGATGCCGAAAGGCATCCGATAAGCGGGGGAAAGAGATGTCAAACGCGATCAGGAACCAGGTAGTCGTCCGTTACAGGGACGGGGCTCTCAAGAAGGGGTATACGCACGATTTCACCCCTCTCAAGGATTCCTTCCACCTCACACTCGAGGACGGCAGTGGTGAGATATTGACGGTCGATATCTCGCAGCTCAAGGCCATATTCTTCGTAAAGACCTTCGATGGCGACCGCCAGTATATCGAGAAGAAATTCTTCGAGCAGGTCGACCAGTCGAGGTTTCGCGGACTGAAGATGAGGGTAGTCTTCAATGACGGTGAGATAATCAGGGGGATCAGCCTCGGGTACAGTGAGAAGAAGAAGGGGTTCTTTCTCATCCCGGTCGATCCGGACTGCAACAACGACAGGATCTATATAATCGCCGAAGCTTGCAAGGATATCAAGGTAGGAGAGATAGCCCAGGTTTGACGTGGACGGGAAGACCAGCGGCGGTAAAAGGGAGCCACCTTCGTGGAGGCTCCCTTTTCCGTATCCGCGGTCACTGCTTCTCGGAGCGCGCGAAGAACCCTATCTCCCTGCCGATAGCGTCGAGCAGGTTCATCTTCCATTCGACAGATCCGTCACCCATGACCCTGCCATTGGTGTCGACCACTTTCCCCGGCATCACGAGGCGTATCTTCACTTCCGTGACACCAGCGTACATCACTCCCGGAAGGTTCTTCCCGAGGAATTCCTCGAGAGTCGAATCCTCGTCCGCGACATAGATCCGCGCGACCTCGTAAACATGGTCGACAGCTACCTTTTCCCCGGCCTTTCTCACGATCCCTTCGGCCGCCTTCCCAGCGGATGCCGCCACTCCGTCGAGGTCCTCGTCTCCATCATTCCAGATATCGAGAAACCTTACGCCGACGAGCAGGTGGCCTGCCATCATCCCTCTTAGCTCCGCAATCGCAGCCTCTCCAAGATACGGAAAATCCTTTTTCATCCTGCGCGCGTAGGCGTCGGCCTGGAAATCCACGACCGTCTCGATCAGACCGGTCCATCTGAAGCTTTCCCTGTACGTATAGCTGCCCCCACCGGGAGTACGGCCGGTCTCCAGGCTTACGGCGTTCGAGAAGAACGTTCCCGAGTAGTCGCTCTTCCCGACGGTTCCGCTGACCGAAATCGATCCATCCAGACCAGACCAGCCGGCAACGCCTTTGATGGAACGTTCGAAGGCATATGTTCTCTTTCCGATCTTCTTGCTGTCTTCCCCTGCCTCCTCGACACTCTGGAGGACCCATCCCGCGCCGGGTCTGATCCCGAACATCGCCGCGTAACCGTCCTCTCCCAGGCCGGCCATGTCTTCCTGGTCTGGATCCATGGCAAAGGTCATCTTCCGAGTCCCTCCTCCGTCTTCCCTGACGACCGTCTCGACCCTGTACTCGTTGCATCCGGCAAACGTCAGGGCTGACAGCCCTGCAATAGCGAAGTATCTCAGCATTACTCTCTTCATGATCCAGCCTCCATCCGTCATATCTTTGCCTTCGTATTTCTCAGTCCAACAGGAATCCTCGTCTCCGGATCGAGATCGAGGGCCACGATCACCAAGAGCAGCTCTCCCGATGTAAGGCCACCCTCCCAGGGCCTTTTGTCGATATGTCCGGCAAGTCTTCTAATCCTGCTATTCCCGGCAATAAGCCTCGTTGCTTCCTCCTCTGTGAGCACAGGGGTGTCCTGAGGAAGCGCCTCGAGGAACCGCCTCGCTTCGCCGACCGTCATCTTTCCGTAAGCGGGAAAGCTGCCCGCCATCCTTCCGAAGACGGAGCCTCCCACATGAGAGCCTTCAGCGGAGATGCTCCTACCTTCCAGGACCGTCTCCATCGCCGTCACTTCTCCCCTGAGCTGCCCGGCTTCCCGGTGCAGGTGCCTGATCTCGCCGATAAGATACCCGGTGAGGAAGACGAATACGAATATTGCTGCCGCCATGGCTGGCAGGAGGTACCGCCGCGTCCACGAGGGCCGGGACCGTCCAGCCTCTTTCGCGGAGGCAACGTCAGATATCACAGCCTCCAGGAAGTCTCTCTCGACGTCAGCCGGGACCTCGGGCAAATCGGCTGTCAGTGTCTTCTTTATCTCGAATATCTCCCGGCACTCCACGCATGATCCGAGGTGCTCCCGCATCATCGCGGCTTCAGCAGGACTTGATCTCCCCAGAGCGAAAGCTGCAAGTCGGTCGCTGAATTCCACGCAACTGATCTTGTCATTCATGTCCTCTCCTCCGATCCCTGCAGGATCCCTGCGATCCTCTTTCTCGCATGAAACAGGTTAGTCCTTATCGAAACAGGCTTTATACCGATCAAAGCGGCAGCCTCATCTATCGTCATCTGCTCTAGGTCTATCATGGCGAATACCATCCTCTGCCTCTCTGGAAGCCTGGAAGCGGCCTGGAGGATCCGCTCCCTTGCCCGGAATAGATCGGCCATACGCTCCGGGTCAGGCTCGCTCGATCTATATATGTCGAGTTCCAGGCGCGTCTCCCCGCGTCTTTTTCTCTTACGCAGGAAGCTGATGCATATGTTCCTGTGCACCGCGAACAGCCAGCGTTCGAACGGGACCCTGCCGTCGTATACAGATATCTTTTCGTACACCCTCAGCCATGTATCCTGGCAGACATCCTTCGCGCTTTCCCAGTCGAAGGTGTACCGGTAGGCCATGGCCAGCAGAGGCTTAGAGTATCTGCGCACAAGAGCAGCGAATCCGCCTCCCTGTACGTAGGTTTCTTCTTTCATAAAGATATCCTGGTCCATATGATCGCTTCCGTCGATGCAGACCTCATCCTAGAATCCAATACGCCCGAAAAGCCACTCCGTTCAATGGTAAATTGATTCAAGATTGACGAATTCGGCATAATCGATGCTGTTATCTGGAGAGTGATTTGACCGGATTCCTAGGTAATACGACTCCTTGACTGCTGACGGGTTGTGAAATATGAGAATGGCTCTGATCATCCTGGTGATGTCTGTCGCGTTCCCTTGGTTCCCCGCGTTCACCGAGGAAGTGCCTTGTCCGTATTCCGTATACCCGCATGCGCTGCAGGGCATCGGGCTCGTAGACGGCGATCCGACAGTACTGGTCTTTACCAGGCTTTTCCCAGGCCAGAATGAGGACCGTACAGTTGCGGAATTCGACATAACCGCATTCAAGGGAGACATCCAGCATATAAGCCTCGTCGTCGAAGTCAGCAACAGTGACCAGGGCGGTGACGTGGGCGAGATACAGCTGCACACCTATATCGCGGACGGTGTGATCACCCCGTCAGAGTTCTATGCTGGTGTTTTCCATTCTTCTGTCCCGATGGACAATCCTGACAATCGCATATTCATAGTGTTCGATGTCACCTCAACTGTCCTTGATGCGGTTGCCGCAGACGAGACATACCTCGGGACGCGGCTGAACGCGATCACAGACAGGTATTGGGTCTACAGCATTTTCCTGCGCTGCGAAGAGGGGACACCAGATGATCGAATGTCATGGGGAAAGATCAAGTCACTTGCCAGATGACGGGACCGCGCCTTTTGACATCCGGCCGCCTGCAATAATCAGGATGAAATAAAAACAGAAAGGCGGCAACCGGATTCGAACCGGTGATAACGGTTTTGCAGACCGTCGCCTTAGCCACTTGGCTATGCCGCC
>CAZREW010000033.1:0-8652 GCA_964599375.1 uncultured bacterium | reverse complement strand
AAGGAATTGTAGCACACGGGGGGCTCACATGTCAACTATGAAAATAGCGGTACTTACCAGCCAGACACATTCTTAACATCATGGGGCGCATCACCTGTAACAACGGGGAACGGGAAGGCCTCCGAGGCCCTCATAAGGCACCCGGAATGAACGGGGCGGGCATTTCGCCCGCCCCCGGCAGCCAGACTCTGTCGATCTTCAAGCCCGTATCCACGGATCCTTATGCGCCTGCCTGGCCAGTGGCCGGCTAATCTCTTGGCGTATTACGCGTTATGCGCTCACGCCCCCCATTTTCCCGGCACGGTGCCGCCGGCTATCGCCGCATTCCGGTACGGATCTCGATATTTCCCGCCTTTTCCGCCTTCCGCGCCATCCTGCCGGCCAGGGTCAACCTGTCCATGATCGTATACGCCACGGGGATGACGAACAGCGTGAACAGCGCCGACATCAGCACGCCGCCAATCTGGACGACCGCCATCGGCGTCCTGTACTCCGCGCCGGCTCCCGACATCGCCTGCGGGATCATCCCCACCGCGATGGCGAGGTTTGCCATTATGATCGGGCGGAGCCTTGTCGGGCAGGCCTCTAGGAGGGCGTCCCTGACCGACATCCCCTTCTCCCTTAGCTGCCTCGTGTAGTCGAGGAGCAGGATCGCATTGTTGACCACGATGCCCACCAGCATGATCATGGCCATCAGCGAGAAGATATTGATCCTCTGCCCAGTGAAAAAGAGGCCGAACGAAGCCCCGATCAGTCCGAGAGGCAGGGTGATCATGACAGTGATAGGATGTATAAAGCTTTCCAGGATCCCGGCCATGACGACATAAATCAGGATGATCGCGAGGACCATCGCGGTCCGTATCGAGGCGAAGGACTCGTCCTGTATCTCCGCCATGCCGCCGTACTCGACCCTTACTCCGGGCGGGATATAGAGTTCCGCCAGCTTGGCGTCGATCAGCGCGCGGGCCTCGCTGAGGCTCCCGGTGGAGATGTTCGCCGTGATCTCGACCATCCTCTGCTTATCCTTGTGCCTGATCTCCGATTCGCCGGTGCGCGTCTGGAGGATCGTCACATCGGACAAGGGCACAGTACCGCCCGCCGGCATCCCTATCGGGAGGTCACGCAGATACGCCGGGTCCTGTCTCGAGCGCTCATCGTATTTGACCCTTATGTCATATTCCTCGCCCGTCTCCCGGTAGACGCCCGCCTTCTCGCCCTCGTATGCGGTCCTCAGTATCCCTCCGACGACCATCGGGCTGAGCCCGCGCCAGACCAGTTGGCTGCGCCTCGGCCTGACGACTATCTCGGGTTTTCCGGCCTTTTCGCTCGTCTGTACCTCTACCAGCCCCTCGGTATCGCGGACGATATCGTAGACCTGCCCGGCGATAAGCGAGAGCTTCCCCTGGTCGTTTGACAGGACCTCGATGAGGAGGTCTGAATCATTTCCTCCCTCGGACTCGGTCAGCACGGCGAGTTCCGCGTCCGGCAGGTCCGCGAGCTCGGTCCTTATCAGGTTCATGAAGTCGTTGAGCTTCATGTCGCGCTCGCTTCCCTTTATGAGCCTCAAGGTGATATCAGCGTCCTCGACGCCCCTCTGGCCCCCGCCTATCTTCGTTATCACCCCGATGACCTCTTCATGCCGGCGCATCCTCGCCTCGATCCTCGACGCGACTTCCTGGGTCCTCTCCAGGCTCGTACCGGCGGGCAGGGAGAGCTTGACGACGACGATATTCTGGTCGATCACGGGCATGAACTCGCCCCCGACGAACGAGAAGAGGTATATCGAGAAGAAGAACATCACCAGGCTGATCAGGATCGGTATCCATCGCCTGCGCAGGAAGGTCTCCAGCATCGTCCTGTATCCGCCCGCCATCCTGTCGTAGGCCCTGTCCCAGGCGCCGGTGAACCTCGTCCACATATGCGTCTCGCCATGATGCTCGCCGGCCTTCGCTCTGAGAAGCCTCGCTGAGAGCATCGGCACCATCGTAAAGCTGATCAGCAGGGAGAAGAGCGTGGCGAAGACGACGGTCACGCCGAACTGGAGGAAGAACCTCCCGATGATACCGCTCATGAACGCTATCGGCGTGAACACCACGATGTTCGTAAGCGTCGACGCGAGTACGGCGACCGCCACCTCCGAGGTCCCGTGCTCTGCTGCGTCGTAGGGATTCATGCCCTCCTTGATGTGACGCGTGATGTTCTCGATGACAACGATAGAGTTCGTCACCAGCGTGCCGATTGAGATGCCGAGCGCCATCAGCGTCATGATGTTTATGGTGAATCCGGCCCTCTCTATGAGCAGGAAGGTCGCGATGACGGAGACGGGCATCGATATGGCGGCCACCACCGTCTGCCTCCAGTCGTGGAGGAACAGGAAGAGGAGTATCGAGGTCAGGACTATACCTATCATGATGTTCGACAGTACGTCTTTGACCGAGTCCAGGACGAATGTCGAGGAATCGCTCGTGACAGTGATATCGATGTCGCTCTCAAGGATCGTCCTGAGATCGGCGAGTGCTTCGTTCACGCCCTTCGCCACCTCGACGGTGTTTCCGTCGGAACGCTTTATGATCGACAGGCCGATGACCGGCCGGCCGTTGTATGTAGATGATTCCCGGAGTTCCTCTACCGTATCCTTTACGACAGCCACCTCCGACAGAGGTATGTTGTACCCCGACCTGAGCGGCAGCCTGATCTCCGAGATCTCCTGAGGATCGCTGAACTCGCCTATTAGCCTGAGTGTCGTCTCGGTCGCGCCCCTGGTGATGTGACCGGCCGGGATGTTGAGGTTCTCCATACCGACGAAAGCCACTACGTCTAGCGGGGTGAGCCCGTAGGCCCGGAGACGCTCCGGATCGATCTCGATTCGGATCTCGCGCTGGCGTTTCCCTGTGATCTCCACCTCGCCCACGCCGTCGATCCTGCTCAGCCTCTCCTTTACGACCTTGTCGGCGACCTCGTAGACCTCCTGCAGAGGCCTCGGCGCCGAAACGGCCAGCTCCATCACGGGGAATGCGTTGATGTCGAACTTCTGGATGACGGGTTTTTCCGCACCGTCCGGAAGGTCGGCGAGTATCGCGTCGACCTTGTCCTTCACGTCTATCGCGTCGAGATCTACGCTCGTCTCGAGCTCGAATTCTACCAGTACGAGCGAGACGTTTTCCTGCGAGTAGGAGGTGAGGTTCTTGACGTTGGCGATCGTGGCGACCTGGTCTTCGACCTTCTTCGTGACCTGGCTCTCTACCTCGGCGGGCGATGCCCCGGGATATACCGTCGTGATTACTATAAAGGGGAACTCGACCTGAGGCATCATCTCGATGATCAGCCTCTGATAGGAATAGAATCCCATCACGATGAGCAGGACGAGTATCATCGTCGTCAGTACCGGGCGCCTGACGAAGAAACGGAAGATGTTCATCTCTCCCCCTCTCCGCCGCTGATGACCTTGACGAGGCTGCCGTCCGAGATCCTCGTCTGGCCGAAGAGAACGACGTTCTCTCCTTCACGGATGCCGCTGACGATCTCCACCTCGTCTGATGTCCTCAGGCCCGGCTTGACGGGGCGGAGCCTCGAGACCTTTTTCCCCGAGCCGTCGTCCTCGACGACGAAAACGCTGTAATCCCCGTTGCTCTGGATCAGGCAGCCTGCCGGGACCTTGACCACGCCGATGCGCTCGCCGGTCAGCACTCTGAACGAGACAAGGAGTCCTGGTACAAGCTTTTCATCAGGGTTAGGGAAAAGGGCTTCTCCTGAAAGAAGACGGGTGTCCGGATCGGCGGAAAGGTCCAGCCTGGAGATCACGCCCTCGCCGGTCTCCCCGGTCTCACTCGAGAACCAGATGGCTCTCTGCCCCTTCTTCAGGACCATCGCCTGCCTGCTGCCTGCCGTGAACTTGACAAGGACCGTGTCGGTCCTCGCTACCCACGCGACGGGCGACCCGTTATTGGCCATGTCACCCGGGTTCACGGTTACGCTCGTGACGATCCCCTCGCGGTCCGCGACAAGATCGATCCCGGCTCTGGCGTTTACGAGGTCCGACTCGGCGATCTTCAGGGACATCTCGGCCTTCTCCAGCTGCTGCTCGGATATCGCGCCCTCCTTGTAGAGCACGCGCATCCTGCGCACGTCGCTGAGAGCGTCGTCATACACCGCCTTCGAGCGGGCGTACGAGTGAAGCATCGGATTGGGGGATGTCTTTTCGAGCCTGATGATGATGTCGCCCTTGTTGACGTGGTCGCCCTCGCGCCTCAGGACGTCTATCACCTGTATGGTATTGGTCGAGACCACCGGGTACTGGACTATGCCCTCGACGTTACCTGCCATCGTGTTCCAGACCTGGAGATCGCCGCTGGCGGCGGGGACAGCCTCGACCGGCACCCCCTCGCTCTCCTGGATCGTGCGTATGTTGGCGGCCGTTTCCTTCTTTCCCAGGACCGCGAACCTTACAGCGAATACCGCGACGGCGGCGACGAGGATCAGGATCACAGTCAGCCGCCCCCGCCCCTTCTTCTTGTTTCCGTTACTCATCGCCTGTCTCCTTTCCAGCCGCTGACTGATAACCGCCTACGGCGCTTCCTCCGAGCGTGAGCTCGAGTGCCGCTTGCGCTACATTGGCCGCGTACAGAGCCTGTGCTAATTGTCCCCTGGCCGTAGTCATGGCCAGCTCGGCGTCGAGCCTCTCGAGCGGAGTGGCGAGTCCGTTGAGGAGCCTCACCTCGGCCAGCCTGTAAGCCTCCTCCGCAAGAGACACCGCTTCCTTGCGTCCCTGCAGGGCTGTTATGGTATTGACCAGTGTGAGCCTTGATACTCTCACCGCAAGTTCCTTGTCCTTCGAGACACGCGTGAGTTCTACCTCAGCGGTCCGCAGGTCGGCGCGCGCGCGATCTATCCGCGCTTTCGCTCTCAGTCCGTCGAAAAGCGGCCATACGATCGCGGCCGTGACAGCCGAGGAATGCGCGAGGTCGTTCGTGCCAAGAACCGTATTATCCGACCACTGGCCCTGGATGAGGTAGTTCGCGCCTATCTGCAGACCGGGCCACCTCGCGGCCTTCTCAAGCTTGACGTTCATCTCAGCCGCCATGATCTGGTGCTCTATGGCGATTATCTCGGGGTTGGTCTTTTTCACACTGCCGAGGAGGTCGTCGAGCTCATCGGGAGGATCGACGTACCCCAGGGAATCGGAGAGGGCCAGCTCAGCGTAAGGGTCGAGACCGCACAGCCTCTTCAGCGAATAAAGGGCGCTGTCGAGATCGTGGCGGGCGATTATAAGAGGCGTCTGCCTGTTCTCGAGCTCGACCTCGGCCCTGAGCAGGTCGAATCTGCTCACCGTCCCGTTGTCGTGTCCCGCCCTGGCGACCCTGGCTGCCTCTTTCGTCGTCTCCAGCGCGGCCTCGTTTATCTTCAGCGTCGCGTCAGCGAGCAGCACCGTGTAATAAGCGTTCTGGACGGCGAACCTGGCGTAGTCGGCGACCGCAATCTCGCCGCTGCGCACCGCCTCGGCGACCTCGGACGCGACCCCGATCGCGGAGGAGACCCTCCCGCCGGTCCATGCGTTCCAGGTCATGCTCGCGACGGCTGACGCGTCATTGTCCTCGCCGATCTCTATCTTGGTCACACCGCCGAACGCCTCCGCCATATCCGAGGGAAGGAAGAGCACGGGCTTGAGGATGTTCCGTCCGTACTGGGCTACGAGATCGATCGTCGGGATCCTGCCCGACTTCGCCTCTCTTACTGTCGCCTCTGCTCCCAGTACGCTTTCCCCGGCCTGCTTAAGCGTCTCGCTGCTGGCGAGACCGAGCTCGATTGCTCGATCGAGCGAGAGGACGATACGTTCCCCGCCTGCCTCCTGCGCCGGCAGGACAGGGCCCATCGTCGGGGCGGCCACGTTCAAAGCGGCCGTTGCCGTTGCGGCCGCCGCGGCAACCGGTGCCGCAGTGGCCTTCGAAACAGCCGGTGCCACAATGGCCGCCACTGAGATCACGGGTGTGGCCGAGGCTGAATCAGCAGGCGCCGCAGTGGCCGCCACTGAGATCACGGGTGTGGCCGCGGCTGAATCAGCAGGCGCCGCCACCACGAGACAAGCCGCCACTGAAGCGACTGCCAGTATCACAGTCATGAGAGCGGATGCCTCCGATGTCATCGATGTCTTCCTAAATCTCATCCTCCGCCCTCCTTTCGCTTTTCATCACGTTTTCTCTCCTCCAGCGGAATGAGTATCATCCTGTCCACGTAGTCGGCTACTGTCGAGTATGGCATGCCACTTTTTTCCACGACGACCTCCATCATCGCGTGACCGGCGCCCTGAATCATCGCGGTTATCAGATCCGGGTCCTCATCGGGGATATCTCCACGGCGGATCGCTTCTCGCACCAGCTCTGTGAACTCAGCCGTATGAATTGGGTGCCCCGACTCATCCATGTGGCAGCATCCCCTGCCCATCCCTTCCATCTCTTCGATGTAGAACCGCACGATGGCTTCGTTCTCCTCGACATATTTTATAACAGCCCTGATCCTCGAACGGATCCTGTCGAGAGGAGGCGCAGTGGGATCTGCCTCTTCGTCGGCACGCCTTCTTATCTCCTCCACGTGGTATTCGACTATTCCGCTGTAGATGTCTTCCTTCCCCTTGAAATGGAGGTAGAGCTTACCGACCGATATCTCCGCCTGATCGGCGATCATCTGCATGCTCGTGCCTTCGTAGCCGTGCCGCGCGAACAGCCCGGTAGCAGCCGAGATTATCTCGTCCCGGTGCTGCTGCCTGGTCCTCTCCCGGCGCGTGAGGCGCCCGGGGTCCCGCCCGTTGGCATCCAAGTTCTGGCCTCCTTCGAATCACATGAAGTCTGATTCAGAAATTGAATTTTCATTCATTTCTCGAATATTCATGTGAATATACATTCATATCTTCGTTGCACAAGTAAAAAAACCGTTGTTTTAAAAGAAAATAAAAATTCCTTGAAACATATTCATTGACTATTACGAAATTGATAATAGTATTAAGTGCATAATATCCTCAAGCGAGCAGTGATAATCCGGCTTCAGATCCGGGGCTGAAGCCGGCCAAAGAGAGGTGACAGGGTTGATCGACACCGAATCGGCTAACAGGAAGTTTGAAAAGGAGCTGAAGTCAGGGACTGCCGCTCTTCTTCTGCTTGGTGTGTTGTCTGAGGCCGGCCGGCCCATGTACGGCTATCAGATAACAAAGGAGATAGAGGCCGCGGCAGCCCGGCAGGGCAGCATGCACATCTTCCGGCAGGGCGCCCTTTACCCCGTCCTCCGGTCGATGGAGAAAAGCGGCATCCTGAGAAGCGAGATAGAGCCGTCCGCTTCAGGCCCTCCCCGCCGCTATTACTCGATGACCGAGGAGGGGCGGGGCATACTTGGCGACTGGCAGGTCACGTGGCAGAGTACAAGGGACCTGGTCGATGGAATTCTGAAAGGAAACGACGATGTCTGACATGATCAACGAATACCTCAATAGCCTTGATAAGGCGCTTTCGGGGGCGGATCCGGCGACAAGGCGCGACGCGCGAACGGACGCGGAGGAACACCTCCGGTCAGCCCTCGATGCCGCATCGATGGAGTCGCCTGGAAGTCCCGAAGATGAGCTTGTCCGGGGGATAATCGAGGAGTACGGCACTCCCGAGGAGGTCGCGGACGCCTATCGCAGGATAGAGAAATATTCCACTCCCGTTCTCGCAAGAGGGAAAACGAACGGAGACAGGACAGCCGCCGCACGGTTCTTCGGCGTTCTCGTCGACCCCAGGGCTTATGCGGCGATGTTCTACATGTTCTTTTCGCTCGTGACAGGGATCGTATACTTCACATGGGCAGTTACGGGGCTTTCCCTGTCGGCCGGATTCGCTGTCCTGATATTCGGGATACCTTTCTTCGCGCTCTTTCTGCTCTCAGTTCAAGGCCTGATGCTCGTCGAAGGCAGGATAATAGAGGCCCTTTCCGGCATCCGGATGCCGCGGAGGCCCGTCGCCTCCGAAAAAGGCCTCGGGATATGGCGGAAATTCGTCTCGCTCTTCAAAGATAAGAGGACGTGGACGTCGATACTTTATATGGTCCTGCAGCTGTTCTTTGGGATCGTTTACTTTACCGTCACTGTGACCCTGCTCGCTCTTTCAGTGTCGTTCATACTGAGGCCTTTCCTTGAGTACACATTCGGTCTTCCGATGATGCACATCGATGGCATCGATTACTGGACGCCCGGCTGGTTCATGCCTTTCATGGTGCTGCTGGGGATTGCGCTGTTGATCGCTACGCTTCATGCGGCCAGAGGCATGATGAGACTGCACGGCAGGTGGGCAAAGTACATGCTGGTCAGGTAGGTGATGCGGCAGGGCAGGTGACTCTGTCGGCCAGGCCTTGTCAGCAGATATCAGGTCCCGGCTGGTCCTGCCTGGTCTCGGCTGGTCCCGGCTGAGAGAAATATTAGAATCAAATCCGACAAGTTGCCCGGTCGCTGGTCTCACAAAGGATCCACGGCCGGGTTTTTCAATAATGGTGACTATACCCTGATCGCCACCATAAACGGCCCCTGACTCCCCTCCCTGGTGCCGTACCGCCCACCGCTTTCCATGATGGATCCCATAGGGTCTCTTAGGCCGTTGATGTCCTCTCAGGCTTGTCAGGGGACTCAGGGGGTGG
>CAZREW010000032.1:7835-9641 GCA_964599375.1 uncultured bacterium | reverse complement strand
GGCGCCGGCCACAGCGTCACGGCGCTCTACGAGATCGTGCCGATCTATTACGGCGGGGACGGAGCTTCCACGAGTGAGGTCGGGTACGATGCCGGGGCGGATGGCATGGATGCCGGAGCGCTCGTTTCCGACGATCTCAAGTACGTCGAGACGAAGCTCAGCCCGGCGGCGTACGGGGACGAGGTCGTGACGGTTCATGTGCGGTACAAGGAGCCTGACGGGGACGAGAGCAAGCTCATCACGAACGTCGTCGCGGGTGAGCCGGTCGAGGTGAAGAATGCCTCGGACGACCTGAAGTTCTCGGCGGCGGTGGCCATGTACGCCATGATCCTTCGCAAATCCACGCATATCGACGGTATTGGGCTCGATGATGTGATGGATCTCGCGAAGGGGGCCAGGGGAGCCGACGAGAACGGCTACCGTGCCGAGTTCATCCGCCAGGTCGAGCTGACGGAGCTCGTCATAGGGCTGGCGAGCAAATGAGCCGGGGCTTGTATTCCATTTCCAGACGGGGCGGTCTTCAGGCCGCCCTGCTCCTGTCTTCAGACTGAATACAGATTTCACTCTAAAACTTGTCATTATTATATATATTGACAACATGACAGGTTGTGGTATAATACCTGTACTCACAAGTAGGGAGAAACGTCGTGAGCGAAGCACTGGCAGTAAATCTTCGGCGGCTCCGGAAGGTCAGGAAGCTGAGCCAGGCGGATCTGGCGAAAAGGGCCGGGGTAAGCAGAAACGCGTACAGGAGCATAGAAGCCGGGGCTTCGAAACCCAGGAAATCAACCTTTTACTCGATAGCAAAAGCTCTCGATGTCTCCGTGTTCGACCTCGTTCGGGATATTCCGGCCGTGGGGAACATGCGGTTCAGAACCAGCCGGAAACCAACCAGTTGGGAGAAGGCGGAAAGAGAGCAGATATCCGCTGACGTTGCCCTGTGGCTGCTCGACTATAATTCGATAGAGGAAATAACCGGTGAGCGCCAGGAGTACTATTTCGAGGGAGTCAAATTCGACAGAAGTGATCCAGTGCAATCGGCGTATACGGCGAGGGCCATTCTGGTGCTCGACGATGAGGATTATATCAGGGATTTCTCCAGTCTTATCCAGGGGGCAGGGATCAAGCTGCTTCTGATCGATTCGAGGCTGAAGGGATTCAACGGGCTCTCTGTGGGCAGTGACGGCGCCGGCCCGGCTGTTATTGTCAATGCCGGCAACAGGATCCCGGTCGAAGACCAGATCTTCGCGGCGGCGCAAGAGCTCGGGCACCTCCTCATGCATCCTGAATCGTACGACTCCAGCATCATCGAGGAAAACGATGAACAGAAAAAGGAAGCGGCCACCTTCGCGGATTACCTCCTCATGCCGATACTGCAATTCGATGATAAATGGCGTGAATGCAGGGGAATGGACTGGGTTGACAGCGTGCTGCATATAAAGCGTCTGTTCAGTGTCAGCTACAAGGCCGTCCTCGACAGGCTCGTCGCCGAGGATCTGGCGGATAGCGACATTCACCGCGCGTTCGTCAGCGCCTACAACAATCGATACGACGGAAGACTGGTGTTCAGGGAGGAATCTGAAGCGTACCCTGCCAGGAGTGTGGAGCCATCTTCCATGGACAAGACTGATTTCTTTGAAAACAGGTTGGCCAGACTGGTAATGAATGCTCTGGACAAGCGCGAGATAACCATGAGCAGAGCTGCGGAGATACTCGGGATTACCGTGAACGAAGTGAGGAGAAGGGTGAGGGAAAGGTATTCGTTCGACAGTGACGGATAGAGGCCTGCCGCATATAGTCGATTCC
>CAZREW010000032.1:0-7735 GCA_964599375.1 uncultured bacterium | reverse complement strand
TTATTTTAGAATAGTCGAATATCGTGAAATAAGGCGGATCGTTATTTTAACTTCACTGCTTGACTCCCTTCAGGAGATTCTGTTATTTTTGTTTATGGTGTTATCCTAAAATAACCGTGGGCTTATTTCAGAATGAGGTCGAGCGATGAAACGGAAACTTCAGGGGAAATATGTAACGATTTCAACGGCGGGCGAGGAGGCCAGGGCCTTTGTCCCTGTTCCGCTCCCTCCTGAGCCTGCTGTCGACTGGAACCCGGCTCTCCGGGGCAGATTCGACGAGGCTCTGCTGGCCCTCGGGAGGCTCGACAGCATCTCGACCATCCTTCCTGATATCCATATGTTTCTCTATATGTATGTACGCAAGGAGGCGGTGCTCTCCTCCATGATCGAGGGGACGCAGTCATCACTTTCCGACCTGATGCTTTTCGAACTCGATATGGAACCGGGAGCGCCTCTGGACGATGTGCGCGAGGTCAGCAATTATATTGCCGCCATGGACCATGGACTGAAAAGACTAGCCGGAGGATTTCCGCTGTCACTGCGCCTGATAAAGGAGATGCACGGCATCCTGCTTTCCAGGGGCCGAGGCGCCGGGCAGTCTCCCGGGGAGTTTCGCAGGACCCAGAACTGGATAGGCGGGACCCGGCCGGGCAACGCTATCTTTGTTCCGCCTCCTGCCAGCGAAGCGCGGGAATGCATGGAAGAACTCGAACTGTTCCTCCACGACTTGCCCGAATCCACTCCCCCGCTTCTCAAGGCGGCGCTGGCCCATGTGCAGTTCGAGACGATACATCCATTCCTCGACGGAAACGGACGGCTGGGACGCCTGATAATTACGCTGCTCCTCTGCGAACACAAGGTGCTCCAGGAACCGATGCTCTACCTGAGCCTCTATTTCAAGACGCATCGGCAGAGATATTACGAACTGCTGAACGATGTCCGCGTTACCGGAGACTGGGAAGCCTGGCTGGATTATTTCGCCGAAGCTGTGATCGCCACTTCCGGCCAGGCCGTTGAAACGGCCCGTCAGCTTATCGGCCTGGCCGATGAGGATCGAGTCAGGATAATCGGCAAGGGCCGCGCGGCTGATTCCATGCTGCGGATCCACCGTGTCATGATGGCCCGTCCGGTCAACACGCCGGGCCGGCTGGCGAAGGATACGGGCCTCTCGCCGGCAACGGTGAACAGCTCCCTGAGGAACCTTGAAGAGCTGGGGATCCTTCGCGAGTTGACAGGACGCAGACGAAACAGGGCCTTCAGCTACAGGGGCTACCTGGAGATCATGAACAAGGGGACTGATCCGCCGTCGCCCTGAAAAGGCTCGGATCCAGGCAGCGGAGATACTCGATATCAGCGTGCGTGAGAGGCGGTTACGGATTGAGACAGGGCGGCCGCGATGGCCGCCCTGAACCTTGCTGATTGAGAGCCCGGCGGTTCGTTACCTCAACAGGATCATCTTCTTCGACTCCGCGAACGAGCCCGCGCGCAGGCGGTAGAAGTAGACGCCGCTGGCTGCCTGGGCGCCGCTCCGGTCCTGTCCGTTCCACATTACCGACTTGTAGCCGGCCGTCTGCGGCCCGTCGACCAGGGTGACGATGCGCCGGCCGAGCGCGTCGTATATCGTCAGTTCCACGTGACCCGTCTCAGGCAGCTGGTATTCGATCATCGTAGACGGATTGAACGGGTTGGGCCTGTTCTGGTGGAGGACATACCCCTTCGGCATGATGTTCTCTTCATCCACATCGACGGCGTTCTGCGAGTTCGTTATTCCCCACACGGAGAATTTCGTGATTTCTGCCGCGACAAGCGAGTTCTTGTCGATGTCGGCGACGCTCTCCTTGTATTCCCACGAAGATGTGGTCTCGTCGTACCGCCACAGCGCCAGGAGCGATTCGTCGGTCAGACCCGAGGCGTCGAAGTCTTCCTGGCCGTAGAAGACCTTCAGCCAGGCCTCGAATGCCGCATCAGAGGGAAATGCCTCGAATATGTAGTGTATCGGGACCCAGTCGCTCCCCTCCTTGATGTTCGGCGGTGTCTCCTTGACCATTATGACCTTGACGCTGTCGAGCTCCTCTGAGGTGAAGTTGATCACGGCAAGGGTATCGAGGTCGGAGATGAAGTAGATCTCTTCGCCTGTCTTGTCGACTATTATGGTCGCCGACTTCCCGGCTACGTAGTATTCGTACGCTCCCATGTCGACATCGGCCCCGTTGATCCGGAGTGCTCCGGCGAGGTCGGTCGCGGGAAGGCCCGGCGCCGCGCTGTTGCCGGCATCGATAGCGGGCGAGCCGGAGCCCGGCCGGAGATCTCCCGTCAGCGGATCGACATACAGCGGGTCAGCGTCGAGGTTGCCGCCGCCGTCGGCGCCGATCGCGGGGTTCCATCCTCCACCGCTGCCACCGCTGCCTTCGACCAGCGAATACGAGATCGAGGGCGCCTGGTAGACGTTGTGTATCTCGGGCCCGGTCGCGGCGCTGTCGCCCCACATGATCGAGTTGACTATCGAAATGGGAGCGAAGAAAGTGTACGTCTGGTTGTAGATGCCTCCGCCTGATCCGGTCGCGCTGTTACCGCTCCACGAGGTGTTGAGCGCCTCGAATCCGCCGAAATTGTTATAGATCGCGCCGCCGTTTGCGGCGGTATTGCGGTCGAAGACGACGTTGGTAAAGGCCAGGGTATCCTGCGTCTGGATATAGACAGCCCCTCCGTTCGCGGCCGAATTTCCGGAGAATGTGACATTTTCGATAAAGTGCCTGATGCTCGATCCCGTGAGCAGGGCTCCCCCGTTATATGTAGCGGTGTTGCCGATGAACTCGGTCTCTCTCACGGACCCTGCGGCGATTATGGTGGCGCCCCCGCCCTCTCCGGCGCTGTTGTTCTCGAACACCACGCCTGTCAGCTGAACCGGCCCGTTGGCATACAGACCGCCGCCGGAGCTCACCGCGTGATTATCCACGAACCGGACTCCCGTGATCGCAGGGCCGGAGAACCAACCCGCGAAGATTCCCGCGCCGACACAATGCGGGATCGTCGCGTCGGCATAGCCGCGCGTGACCGTGAATCCATCGAGGATAGCCGTCGTGTCCAGAGAGTCGCCCCACAACACGTGGTACGAGTTGTCATCCAGCGACCCGGCGCCGATCTCCCCGCTCAGGACGGTGACGTTGGTCTCCGCATCGCGCTCGGAGAGCAGGGACTCCGTACCGGTGAATCCGCCGTAGAGCGCGAGGTTGTTGCGAAGGGTGAATGTGGCCGTGCGGTCGGTCCCTTCGGTCGGGGTGTACGTCCCGGCCGCGACCCAGATCTCCGTGATCCTGTCGCACGTCCCCGCGTACGCCAGCGCGTCTCGCAGCTGCGGGTAAGCATCGGCCCAGGACGAACCGTCACCCGCGCCCGCCGCTGACTGGTCCACGTAGAGCACGGGGCTTGAGAGCGGTCCCTGGTATTCGTAGCCGCCCATGTCGATCCAGTCATGGGCGACGCGCGGGTTGCCGTCGAGATCGGTGGCGGGGAGGTATTTGCTGTAACCCCACCCTGTAGTATCGAATGCCTCGACAGCGGGCGAGCACGGGGTGAGCCGGAAGTCTCCGCCGGCCTCATCGGCGAACCACGGGTCGACGTCGAGGTTGCCCCCGCCGTCGTAATTCAGCGTATCGGTCCACCCCGGCCCGCTGCCGCCGCAGCCTTCGACGATCGAATTATAGAACGCGTTATAAGAGGTCAGCTCGGTATAGAACTCATCGCCCTCCGAGGTCGCGCTGTCCCCCCACATTATCGAGTTGTAGAGAGGTATCGTATAGAACCCCTGCCCGTTGTAGATACCGCCGCCGCGAACGGCGACATTATCGCTCATCGTTATGTTGACCAGTGTGACCGCGCCGCCGCTCCCCGCGCTGTATATCCCGCCGCCGTCGTTGGAAGCGGTATTTCCTGTTATCAGAGCGCCTAATATCACGAGATGGGCTTCGTCCTCGACGAAGAACCCCCCGCCGTCGACGGCCTGGTTGCCGGAGACGACCGCGTTTTTCAGCCACACGGTCGTGCCGTATCCGATATGGACGCCGGAGTCGCCGTTCCCGCTTATCAGGACGTCGAAGAACTGCGCTACGCTGTTTTCCTGGATATATATACCGGAGGCCGCGTTCCCGGATATCTCGGAATCGTAGGTCTCAGGCCGGGCGTCATACGAATTTAACCCGGTACCGGCGTTATCGACGATCCTGAGGTTGCGGAATATCGGTTCCGAATCGTCGTAGCAGAAGACGGCACCCCTGCTCCACCCATCCGTGTAGGCTGCGGCCGTCACGGTGAATCCGTCCAGCACGGCGGTCGAATCGGTGCCGGCTCCTACAGCCCAGACGATGTTGTACGTGTTATCCGAGGTGCCCGGAGCGCCGATCTCACCGCTGAGGATCGTAAGGTTGTTCTCGATATCACGCTCGGAAAGCAGGCTCTCCCAGCCCGCGAATCCACCGTATATCACCAGACCGGACCGCAGCTCGAAACGGGCGTTGCGGTACGTCCCTGTCGTCGGGAAGTATGTCCCCGCGGCGACCCATATCTGGTCGATCACCGGGCAAAGGACTGCGGCGGCAAGCGCGTCCTGCAGGTCGTTGAAGGCATCGGCCCAGGACGAGCCGTCGCCGGCGCCCGTTGCAGATGCGTCGACGAACAGGACCGTATCCAGCACGGCAGTCTGGTTCTCGAAGGCGCCCATGTCGACGGCAGGCCCGACGATCCTGGGGCCGCCATCAAGATCGGTCGATGGCAGACCCGGCACCGCGCTGTATCCCGCATTCACGGCCATAGAGCAGTCATCCAGCCTGAAGTCATCGCTGGACGGATCGAGGAAAAGAGGGTCTCTGTCGATATTGTTGCCGTTGTCCGTGCCGAGAGACGAGTCCCAGAATATCCCTTCTCCACAACCCTCGACCAGTGAGTACGAAATTCCCGGAGGGATCGACTCGTACCTGATCTCCGGTCCGCCAGGCGAGGAATCGTCCCACATGACGACGTTGACAAGCGACAAAGTCGCCTGGTGACTGTAGATCCCGCCGCCGCCTGTCGTTGCGGCATTTCCGGTGAAAGTCGTGTTGGCGACAAAGGCGCTGCAGAGATACGTGTTCAGGCCGCCCCCGTAACTGGCCGAATTGCCGTGAAACAAAACGTTGTACAGATAGACATGTCCCCACTCGAAACAGGCTCCTCCGCCATAGGCAGCGTTTCCGCCGAAGAACCGGGCCCCGGTGATGGAAACATCCGCGTCTATCGTATAGATCGCCCCGCCCCAGGCGGCAAAATAATCGCCTGTAGCCGTGTTGTCGTAGAATGAGACATCCTCGAATTCGACTTCCGCGTAGATACTGCCGTTGGTCAGGCCCTCTATATATACGGCGCCTCCCCTTCCGGCCCGGTTGTCTCGGAATGTCACGTTACGGATCTTCACGGCGCCGACGAGGAGACTCATGTCCATGATAATCATTCCGCCGCCGCCGACACCCTGGACAGGCATCATACCTGCGCTCGCGTACCCGTCCCGGACGGTGAATCCGTCGAACACCGTGTTCGAGTCCGGGTAATGGATACTTACGACGGTGTATGAATTGTCCGCGTATGTTCCCGGGTCGCCGATGTTCCCGCTGAGTATGGTGGGATTACTGTCGATATCCCGCTGGGCCGCATCGGTCTCTGTTCCCGCAAAGCATCCATACAGCTTCTTATTCCCCTCGAATTCGAACGCCGCCCAACGATCCGCCGTCGCGGTAGGGTAGTACGTCCCCGCCGCGACCCAGACCTCATCACCGTCCGACATCGCCGCCAGGGCGGCCTGGAGATCCGTATAGGCGTCTGCCCACGACGTTCCATCGTTGGCCCCGGTGGCTGCGTGATTTACGTAAAGGATTGCCGAGTGCGCCGCGCCGGCAGAGAATACAAATGCCAGCACAAACGCGAGGATGACCAGGCGATGCATGTTTACCCCTCTCTCTAGCAGGACAGGACGCCAAAGAGGCGCCTCTCGTGACACCGCGACACGATTGCCGCATCTATCATAAATACAGAATAATCAGCGGAAAGTTGACGGATCAGCTGTTGAAAGGAGCACGATGAGCACATGCGCAGGCCTCATTCTCCATTCGCGCCGTTTACCGTACCGGGCAGCCAAAATTGTATTGAATCGGTTTGAATCCCTAGCGGGCGTATTGTATCACAATGCGGGGGCATTTTCAATGTGGAAGCGGTCCAGCGGGGACGCTTGACATATGGAGGCAGCGCTCTCAGCCGTTCGTGTTCAAAATGCCTGCAAATCGAGTGTCCGCCGTGATATAATCTTCATGCGGTATAAACACCTTCAACACTGACACGCAGGGGGCTGCTCCAATGGGCACGCTTCATATTCTGCTTTTTATCCACTTCTTCATTCCGAAAAGGGAATCGTCATGAGGTTACGTACGCTACCGGTATGTCTCGCGGCAACATTCCTGATCGTCCTGCTCGTCCCGTCGCTCAGCGCCGACTGGACCGAGGGCGGGACCGAGATCTGCACAAATCCAGATAACCAGAATAATCAGGAGATCATATCAGACGGCGCGGGAGGAGCCATCGTCGTCTGGATGGACGAGCGCGAAGGGGCGTTTACACGGGACGTCTATGCCCAGCGGCTCGACAGCGAGGGTAACATCCTCTGGGATGCGAGAGGCGTGAACGTCTCTGAGCGGTCGATGAGCCAGTGGGCTCCCGTTCTCGTCTCAGATGGAAACGGCGGGGCGATAATCGCCTACATAAACGACCGTGCCGGAAACTATGACATTACGGCTCAGAGGGTCCTGCCTGACGGCTCGATGGCCTGGCCCACCGGCGGCATCACCATCTGCGGGGCATCGTACGATCAGACAGATATCTGTATCGTCTCGGACGATGTCGGAGGCGCGATAATAGCCTGGTCCGACTACCGTTCCAACGTGAGCTGGGATATCTACGCAGCGAGGATCGCTTCTTCGGGAAGCCTGTACTGGACGAATAACGGGGTCGCCGAACAGCGAGCCGGACCTCGGCGGCTACAACATCTATCGCGGATCCGATCCGACATTCGAACCTTCGCCGGACAACAGGATCGCGACGACGTGCGACACTCTCGTTCTGGACGGCGGCTGGTCTTGGGATTCGGACTACTGCTACAAGGTCGCCGCCGTCGACATCCACGGCAACGAGAGCGGGTATGCGTTGCTCTGCGCCGACCAGGTGACCGGTGACGACCCGATGCCGGTGCCCGAAGCCCCCTTCCTCGCGCAGAACTTCCCCAACCCGTTCAACCCGTCGACGACGATCGCGTTCGGGCTGAAAGAGACGGGACATGTGTCGCTGAGGGTATACGATGCGGCCGGTCGGCTGGTTGTGACGCTCATCGATGAATCACGGCCGGCAGGAAGCTATTCCATGACATGGAACGGACTCAGCGACAGCGGCTCGAAGGCAGCGAGCGGGGTCTATTTCTACCGGCTGACCGCGGGGACGTTTGTCGAGACACGGAAGATGATCCTGCTGAAATAGTGATCGCGTTTCAGCTGGTCATTCCGACACTGCCGGCATCAGGCGAAGGCTTCGACGGGGGGCCTTGTCGCGGTGCCGCCCGGATTCTTGATCGCCGTGGGAATGTTGGCTTTTGAGACCGCATGCTCATAGGTGATCTGCTTTGAAGCGACCAGCTGATTGAGATGTTCCTCGAGCATCTGCATCC
>CAZREW010000031.1:0-12801 GCA_964599375.1 uncultured bacterium | reverse complement strand
CCTCTGCCTGGTGGCCGTCGACAAGGACCCTGACCAGGCGCCCCGAGACGTCGTATATCCTCAGCGAGACGTTCCCGCCTCCGGCAGGCACGTCGTAGTATATCGTCGTCGACGGGTTGAACGGGTTCGGAACGTTCTGGCCGAGGGCGTAGGCCTTCGGCACCCCGCCGTCTTCCTCCTCGCCCGATACGGCGCTGAGGACGAACGGCTGGGTGACCGTTCCGACCACCGCGTCCGCCTGCCAGTCGATCTGCTCTGTCACCACACAGACTACGCCCGCGTCGGCGTCGAAGACCCTGAACTCGACCTTCTCACCCGATGCCTCGTTGCTGTGGATCATCAGGAAGGCCTCGTAGCGCCTAAGGCCGCCGATGTACTCGGGGCTCGCCAGGCCTCGGCACTCATCGCCGACGAAGGCGCCGATCATGTCCCTGCCGTCGGCGGACTCAAGCCCGTCGACGCGCACCACTGCGGTCATCGTCATGTTGAACTGGTAGGCGTAAGGGTTGACCGTCCAGTCAGGCGCGTTCTCTACCGCCTCCAGGGATTCACTGGCTCCAACGCCGGAAGCCGCAAGAATCGGCGGCTGCGAACTTTCATATGGACCCGGAGGATAGGCGAAGACGCTGTCGAACACGGTAGCGAGATGCAGCTTGTAGCCCTTTCCGGGCTCCATCTCGGTGAGGTTTCCGTACCAGTCCCCGTCCAGATACTCGGCAAACGCGTTCTGGCTCTTGATTATGTCACCCGTCACCACGCGACTGCTGACCTCCAGGTCACCAAGCGCCAGCTTCACGCTGACTGCCCCTGTGGGCACATAACCGATCCAGTTCCAGCCCTGCCTGACGGGAACGAACGCTGTATCCACCAGCACCGCTGTGCCGGTATGCCGTATCATTCCTGCCTCGGCCAGATTGACCATGTATGCCGAAACGTTGTCGAATTCAAACGGCGGCACCCATTTGGGGACGCTGTCAGGATCCGTGTACTCGACGAACTGGCTGAACTCGGTCTGGGACTTTATCAGGTCTCCCGGAGCGAGGTTCAGGTCAGCGAGCATCGCTGTGACATCCATGTCCACCGACCTGACGTTGGTCGATATCCATGTCCACCCTCTGTTGGCGGCGATCGTCAGGAGATCGCTACCCCCGGTCTCGGATGCTGTCAGCGTGTATGGCGCGCTGGCACTCCCGATGCTGCCGTTAGCAACAAAGGAGCAGCTCTCCAGCGTGCTGTTGTAAAGCGTGCAGCTGTCAGCCTCCCACACCTGGAAGCGTACCGTTTCACCAGCGGGCCTATTGCTGTAGATGGTAAGGAACGCCTGGTATGGATGTAACGCGACCGGCACGGCCTGCAACTCGGCCACCCCGCGCAGCTGATTTCCTACGAAGGCAGCCAGCTTGTCGCCGGGATTCACCGAGAGCGCTCCTCCTATTGAGAGCTCGGCCACCATGGTCATACTGTGCTCGAAATCGCTTGGTTCGACCACCCATTCCGGTTCGTGACAGGATACAGTTACGTTGAAGTCGAAGACGGCCACACCCTGCGTCGGATCGCCGGTGGTCGCCGTCACCTCGGTCTCGTAGACACCATCCATTGTGAGATCTTCCTGAAGCGTGAAGATCACTGTCTGCGTCCCGCTCGGCGGGATCGTCCCGCTGGAGGGGCTCACCGACTCGATCCAGGAAGGCAACCCGGCAATAGTGAATTCCGCCGGCTCTCCGGTGCCGTTCACCAGCTCCGTCGTGACCACACCCGTATTGCGGTACGGCACATCGGCGGTCAGGTGGAGCCTGCTCCATGTAAACATGCTCTTGCGGTAATCGAACGCCCACGTCGCGGGGCTCACCATCGGGTTGCCCGCCCTGTCTGTCACACTCGTTACACGCGCTTCGAGCCGCCGGCCTTCCAGGACATTCCCGATCACAGTCGGCGAAATGATGATCGTTTTCTCATCGCAGGCCGTCTCGAAATCGATGACTGCGCCTGAATCGGGCCAATCGGCATAACTGAGCGTGAGACGATCCGGGTACAGCAGCAGAGTATCAGGATGCACCGACAGGCACTCGATAAGCTTGTCGAAGGTGATGCTGATGTCCTCGCCAAACGAGAGTTCCCCGTCGGCCGGCTCCGGTGTTCCGAACACCTGCGGCCCGTAACGCTCGATCGTACCGACCGCGACCTCCGAGTACCCTTTACCGCTCCTGCACTGGGTGTAGGCACGAAGCTCGTAGACGCCGTCTTCCAGTGTTTCCGGCGGGTACCATTTGATGACGGTCTCCATCGTGCCGAGCGAGTCAGCGGATATCTCAAACCATTCTGTCGGTCCCTCTCCCTCCACGCCGAGGCGGCGGTACTGGCCCCATACGCTCTGGAGCGTGTCGGTTTCGCTGATCTGGAATTCGTAGTCTGTCAGCAGCATCAGTATCCCGGTGGTCGAGTCCTGGTCTTCCTTGTCGTAGGTCCAACCTGACTCCGGCAGGAGCATGGTCACATCGCTGCACGGCGCGTCGAATGAGGCGCTGAAGTAGATCGTATCGGCCAGCGCACCCGACTGCTCCCAGTCGCCGGATTCGCATGGCGGATACAGCACGATAGCGAGGTCCTCGTAGTTGTAGCGGTTGGGGCCGCGTTCAACGGTAAGGGTCGCCTGCTGTGCCTGCGAAGTCTCGATATAGTACGAAAGGCCGTTTGCTATCGGCACATCACCAACCTTCACGATCGCCCCGTACGGGTTGGAAGTATTGAGCATGCGCAGAACGTAGAGGCGCCTCTCATCCGTGGGGCTGAGGTTGGCCAGGCTCAGGGTGAAAACCGCCGGCTCATCCGACGGGACGCCGGCAAGCATTATGGGCGCGATGTTGAGTGCCGGTTTGTCCCTCGGCATCATGCGCGCATCCCCGGTCTCCGGGTCCGGCCACGGCTCGTAAGGACACGAGCTCACACCGGCAGGCACGTCGAAGACGGGCGTCGGGTAGCGGCCGTCATCCTTGATGTCCACGGTAAAATGATCGCCCGCGTCATCGTCGCTGAACGTATAGCCGATAGTCTCTGTCTCGGTGCCGGTCGTATCCGTGTACGACAGGAGGTTTTCGTGGTGCCACTGACCCTTGACAGTAACTGATCCTCCTGAACTGCTGCCGAACTCCAGCCCGACATCGAGGCTTCCATCGATTACGAACGTCGAAGTCCTCGTGTAAGCTTCTTCCGTGGATTCCTCTTTGAAGTAGGTATAATCGGCTCCGGCGCTGAAAGAGCGGTTCTGCAGAGTCGTGGCCTGACTCTTCAGGTCTTCGTTTTCCTGCAGGAGGCCGCTCCAGTATTCGGCTTTCACGAGGAAATACTCACTCTGCAGCTCGTCTCCCTCTGATTCGTAATACTCGACCTTGGAATAGAGCTCCGGTATCAGCGTTTCCTCGATGTACTGCTGAGTGTAAGAGTACACGGTAGCCACCGAATCAGGCTCGAATCCCACTGAGACGCTCTTCTCGACCTCGCAACTGCTGAAGTCGACCTCGACCACGCCCACTTCGGAGAAGATGAAGTTATGGCCCATGCCGATAAAGACATCCCCCTCAGCGCCGATTGCGCCGTCCCCGGCAGAGGTCGAGAATGTCTTTTTGGTCGTTACGGTATAGTCGGTATAATTCTCGTCGCTCCATTCCTTGCCCGCGAGCCATTCGGTCGCGACGGTTGCCTTGAAACTAATCTTCCACTTCCAGAATCCGATCTTGAATCCCCGCCAGAGTGCTACGTTAGCCCCACCCTGCAGGTTATGGAGACTGTTATCCCATTCTATCCTCGTACGAAGAGAATGCCCCTCCTCCAGGAAGGCGTAAGACTGGTCCCCCGGAGGATCGCGGAGGATATACATCGGAATCTCAGTCGTTCCTGTCACGAAATCAGCGCCCTCAGGAGCGAGGTGGCCCGTCACGAGCGCCCATTTAGTTTTCGCCACGGGATCGCGGCCATCCACGTTCACGACAGCGGTTATCGATCTCTGGAACGACCTGTCCATGCCCAGATCATCGGTGCGTCCGACGATGAGGCTCGGCGCGATAGCAATGGTCGGGTACACGACCAGTCCGTCGCGGACCTCAAGCTCGACAGGATCATTTAATGCATCAAAGAGCTCGTCATATATCACTACCGTGCCGCTGTCGAGCGGGCAGAGCCCGCCTGTTCCGTAGTCTTCGTAGACCTGGATACTGCACATGACCTCCGACAGCTGCGGTATGACCGGCAGGTCATCGGGCAATATCCTGTCCCCGAAGGTGAGCGGACCGGGGCATTCATCCAGGTACTCCAGATACTCCGCGAACCCCGCGATCTCTACCTTGAGCGGAGCCCGGTAGACAAAGTCCATATCGACGCCCATGCTGTCCATCTCGGCCATACGCACCCCGAGGTTCTGGAAGAATCTCACGACATCCGTCTTGCTAAGACCCTCGGGAATGCTATCTACGTCTACAAAGGCCGAGACGAGGTAGTTCTGGGGCGGAAGAGCCACGCTGAACGCAGTATCGATCGATGCGTACTCGAGCGTCCTCAGCATGCATGCGTTCTCGCTGCTGATCGTAATGGTGATGTTACCTATGGAACGCCCACAGCCACCTCCCAGACGGCCCGCCAGCATGTGCGTGGTCAGGTCGTAGAAGTCGGCGCCGTTGAGTTTCTCACTGACGAGAAGGCTGTCCGGCTCGAACGTATGGCCTTCCATATCGGGCTTTATCCAATGCTCCCCCCGTTCCAGTTCCAGGGAGTATTTCCCCTTCGTGTCGGTCTGGCCGATGGGCTCACCGTCCACTCTGAAGGAGATATCCGCCACTGCACAGTCCGTATCCTTGTACCGGATGGTCCCCGTTACCAGGTATGTGGAGATGTCGGTAAATTCGACCTGGTTTTCCACCGGAGAATCCGTCGTCAGAACGACCCGCTTGACCTCCGGCTCGAACTCGCGGTTGTCCGCGAAGGGCCGGATCTCGAATTCAGATTCGGTGCCGTAGTAAAGGTTATTGAGGACGTAGTTACCCAGATCGTCCGTGATGGGATAGATATCGATCTCCGCACAGTTGTCGGTCCAGTATACGCCGTCCTGGAATACCCCGTAGTGGGCGCCGGCCGTGAGGTCGGTGATGACGCCGCGGCTCGCTTCGTCCCGGTATCCGCTCGGCCAGCCTATAGGCCAGTATGCCACGAGGCCGGGCTCGTCTTCCGCGAGCGGCCTGGCCATCACGGCCTGGATAAGAGAGTCGCTGCGCGCGACGTTCCAGATACGGATCTCGTCAAGCTGTCCGTTGAACGATGAGCCCGCAGCCGGTCCCTCACCGAACGAGAGCGGCTCGTCATTCGTAATCTCTCCGAGCCCCGCTGATGACTCGCTGCCTTCAAGGACACCATCGACATAGATATATATCATATCCAGCGCTGCGTCATGAACGCAGGCGACGTGGTGCCATTCGTTGTCATTGATGTCGAAGCGGCCGGTCGAAACACTCGCCGGCGTCAAGCTCCCGCTTATCGCGAAGCGAAGGCGGCCTGGCAACGAGGTGCCGCGCATGTTGCCAAGAAAGAACGGGATTTGGTTCACGCCGCTCCCGGGAGATGCCTTGGCGATCATCGCCGCGTCGCCGGCGCCTACGCCGCCGTCCCCCGGATACTTTACCCACGCCTCGACCGTGAAGCTGTTTTCAGCATTGAAATCGAAGGTGCCTGCACTGTCCGGGATCTCGACGTACCCGCCGCCGCCGTCGAAGAGGAGGGCCTTCGTATGCGATGGCGTGACCTCTATCCAGACGCTGTCGACAGGGGCGCCGTTGATGGTTTCAATGCTGCCGGTGATATTGCCGTTCGCTCGAACCCACCCGAAGTCACTGACAGGAAAACCTTCCTCGGAGAAAGCCCCGATCAAAGGTACCACGGCGTACTCATATGTGCGCCCAGGTTCGGCGTCGAAATCCTCGTAGATCTCGGTATTAGGAGCCAGGTCGATGATCTTGTCTTCATCGCGGTAGATACGGAAACCTGTCTCGCTATAAGAGCGGTCATCCCACGTGATGCTCACGCGGCTCTTGAGCGTTCCATCCGTAGCCGTCACGCTGTAGACGTCTTTCACCCCGGCTATATAGACGGACCCTGCTCCGGCGGCCTGGTCATCATCATTCGAGGCAGCGATAATCGCATAGTCACCGTCGAGTGCAACGCTGTAACCGAGCCCATCACCGGCAGTGCCGTCCACAGCGACCGTCTTCTCCATTTCCTTCCACGTTCCCTCTTCGGAGAGCCTGTAAATGTAGGCCGCCCCCGACTCGTTCCCGCGGTCGTCGCTCCCATTTACTCCGACAATGAGCCGGTCATCCATCATCGCTACGCTTTGCCCGAAGTAATCATAGCCGGCCGCGTCACTCGCAATAAGTTTCCTGACCTCGACCCATGTACCTGCCGCATCGCGTTGATAGAGATCAACCGAACCCGCATAAGCTCCTGAACCGCCGGCGCCATAATCACAGTATCGGGGTGATCCAACACATGCCCAGTCACCGCTTATCGCCACGCTGCTACCGAAGTAGTAATATTCTCTGAATCCATCCAGCTTTGCCGCCTGAGTCCAGGCACTGCCATCAGCCTCGAAGATATAGGCTGCACCGGCAGAGGTGTCCTTTTTCCGCGCGCCTACGATGGCGCGGTCACCGCTTATCGCCACACTGTAGCCGAACCATGCGCTTGCTGTCGGATCGTCGGCGAGGAGAGTTGCCTCCCGGGACCACGAGCCGGTTGGTCCGCGCAATATTACGTGTGCCGCACCGGCCTCAGCAGCGTCATCGTAATACTTGTAAGAACCGATAATGGCTCGGTCACCGCTTATCGCTACGCTGTAGCCGAAATTATCGTCCGCGTCGGGATATTCCGCCACATACCTATACGTCTGCGTCCACGTGCCACCGGAGCCTCGCTCGAAGATATAGACAGACCCCTGCCCGCTGTTATCGCCTGGAGCGCCTACGATCGCCAGGTCACCCTGGATCGCTACGCTAGTTCCAAAAACATCGCCGGCGTCGAAGTTGGACGCATAGAGCTTCGTCTTCTCGGTCCACTCGCCTGCGATACTACGCTCGAAGATGTAAGCCGCACCTGCATTGGTCCCATTGTCATCGTCGTCCCTGGCGCCTATGATCGCTCGATCTCCGCTGATCGCAACTGAGCACCCGAAGAGGTCATTTTCCTGCCCATCGCTTGCGAGGAGCTTCAGGTACAGGTCCGAGGTCCCGACCTCGCTGGCATAAATGGAGGGTACCAGGCCTTCATCGCAGGCGCTCTCCGAGAGAGTGCCGCCCTTGTAGGCGCGCACGCAATAATTGTAATTGGTGCCCAGGGAGAGTGTTGGGGGAGCAACAATGTGGAGACCGGTGCTGGTACTTGCCACATAAACGTATCCGCCTGACACAGCGACATCCCGAGCATGCGAGACACTATAGCTCGAAATCAGACGAGGATTCGTCTGATCGCTGACATCGAGCACAACGAGACCCCCCAAGGTATAATCTGCTAGGTAGGCCCTGTCCCCAGCAACAGTGAGTCTATATATACCGATTGCCGGATAGTTGCCGGTCATCGTCGGAGAGAGCGGATTCTGAACGTCCCAGATCTCCAAGCCTCCACCACTAACACCACCCTTATAGAGGTGCCCATCAGCGATGGAAAGACCATAGTTGTTCCAGGAATCGATTTTGCCTCTTTCGACCGGTGCAGCCGGATTGCTCACGTCGACAATGCGAACACCCGCACCACTCGACATTCCAAGGTATGCATATCCGTCGCTCACAGCGACGACTAGAGCAGTGGAGGGATTAAAGGGATTGAAAGTCGCCGCGAGTGTCGGATTAGCACGATCGGTAACATTGATAATGAGCATATTATAGGCAGACCCGTTGGCCACGTAGACATAGTTGCCATCCACCGCAACGTCTAAAGCGTTGGCCGTGGGATAGCTCCCGACGAACGTGGGCGTTGGGCCGCTGATATCGAGGATCTGAAGCGAGGTCTCGTCAGCCACGTACGCATAGATGCCATCGATGACGACTTTGTTGGCGTTCCCCGGAGTGTCGCAAATCCCGACCTGCACGGGATTCGCGGCATTGCTGACATCGACCACCCGGAGCCCCGAAGCGAGAGCCGCAACGTAGGCGTAGTTGCCCGATATCGCAACACCTAAGGCACCCCCGGGATAGACGCTTCCAGTCATCGAGCGGATGTCAGTGTACGACGTCAGGTCGAGCTGGCTGATAGTCTGGATCAACTCGCCGTCGCGGTAGACCTTGTATCCGTCGGCGATATCGGACTGGTTGACCCATGTCATCTCGACCCTGTCAGTGTAGACGTCCGACGCGTTGAAAGAGACGGGTGCCATGATCGTCGAGAAGACGGAGGCGGAATCTCCCGCTGACTCGCCGTAGTCGTCATAAGCGCACACACGGTAGACATGATTCTGCCCAAATATCCTGTTCGGATCGACAAACGAAGTCGCGTTGTCCGCTGTCGTTCCGAGCTCCAGATCGTCACGGTAGATCTTGTATCCGGTCTCTGCCCCCGAATTGTCGTTCCAGGCGATTTCGGCTGCGGTCTCCGAGCCGCCCGTATCAACGTTCACGTCGGTAGGCGCCAGAAGCATGCGGCGGCCGAGATCCTCTGACGGTATGGAATACCCCAGCTCGCCGTTGATGCTGTCAAAGGCCTGGACGCTGTAGGTGTAGGTCGCCCCCGGAACGCCTGTGTAGTCAGTATAGGAGGAACGGTTGGGCCCGATCACGGGCAGAGTGTCGATCACTGCCGTGGCGGTGTCCTGCCTCATCACGAGGTATCCCTGCTCGATCCGGGAGTAGTCCCTCCACGAAATGATCGTCTTCTCCTCGTAGGCCTCATCACTGGCCGTGAGGCCCGAGGGCGCGAGAAGCTCGCGCTTGCCGAAAGCGACAGGCCCTACCGCTTCCGCCTCGAGAGCGGTGAACGCGATGACGCTGTATTCGTACTCCTGCCCAGCCGTGCCACCGTAGTCGCGGTAGGAGCGGTCCCCGCCGCTCACCGTCTTGATGAACTCGCCGTCGCGAAGGATCTTGAAGAGCGCCGTCGTTGTTGAGATGCTCTTCCAGGAGATATCGACATAGTCTTCGAATGTGCCGCCAGTCGCCGCCACTTCGAACGGCGCGACCACGACGCTCCGGAAGCCGTCGTCATGTTCGAACGTTGAGGCACCGCCTTCGCTTGTGATGGCCCGCACGGAATATGTGTAAACGACGCCTGGAATGGCTGTGTAATCGTCAAACTTTATGACGTCCTGCCCCGTCGTGCCCAGCACGACAGTTTCCGCCGCCGCCTGGACTACTGGCCTGGTATCGTTTTTTGCATAGGAATCGAGGGAATCGGGAGGCCCATCGAGATTGGCGCGGGTGATCTCGTAACCATCCTCGAAATCCGAGAGGTCATCCCACGTTACGCGAATCTTGTCGTCGAATGTCGAGTCGCTGGCGCTGACATTTCCTGGCGGCGTGAGGCCTGTCCCCCCCTCGTCGCACACGCGCACTGACTCGAAGCCGTCGGCTACTTTCGTAGCGACGCAATATTTATACGTCTCACCAAATACGATCCCATAGTCCTCGTACGATAAGCTGTCAACGCTGGTGGAATCGATCAGGACGCCGTCCCGATATATGCTGTAGCCTGTTTCAACAGCGGCCGTATCCTCCTGCCATGCGATCAACACGTGGTCGGAGTACTGGCCGTCAGATGCGCTGACATCGATTGGAGGGAGTATGACCCCGCGCCATCCGTCGTGACTGACCCTGGCCGATTCAAACCCTCCGGTTACGAACGCAGCCACATCATACGAATGAACATTGATAGTGTCGACATTCGTATCGCTGAACCAGCCCTCGTTCGCCCCGGCCGAGCCGATAAGCACGTCATCCCTGTAGATATTGTATCCGGCGTTGATCGTTGAGATATCGACCCATGTGATAACGACCTGGTCGGTATAGATCCCTTCGGATGCCACTACATTGTGGGGTGAAAATATGATGCGCGAGCCGTTATCGCATACAGGTGTGGTCTCTTCCGCGTCCATGTCCGTTACGATGACGCAGTACGAATATGTGATAGCGGGCGTCCCGGTCCTGTCTTCGTAGGACGAGCCATCGCTCGAAACGAGGGACAGCAGCACACCGTCTCTAGTGACCTTGTACGCGATGGCTTGCTGACCGGTGTTTGCCCAGGTTATCTTGACCCGGTCCTCCATTGTGTTGTCCGTTGCCGATACAGAAGCGGGAGGGATAAGAGCCACGGGCGCCATGAGGGGCGGTGTCGAACCTGTTTCCCCTTCGAGGGCATCGATCAACTCAAGGGCGTCGGCAGGAAGAACATCACCCTGCGGCGGGCCGCCTGCGAGGAGCATGTTTGCCGCAAGCTTCCCGGCCACCGCTTTGTCGCTCGCCGGGATCTTGCTGTCCTGGACCCAGGTGTCGCCATCTTTACGGAAGACATACTGCGCCCCGCGCTGAAGGTCGTGCCATGGCGAAGCAATGACTATCCTGTCGCCGTCGATAGATACCGAGCCGCCGAAGTGGTCGAACTGGCCAAGATCGGAAGGCACGAGCCGCTGCTCTATCGCCCAGTTTTCGCCGTTGCGCCTGAGCACATACGCGGCTCCGCTGTAGCCATCCTCCCAGCTCGCGCCGATGACAGCGAGGTCGCCGCTGACATCGACGCTGTATGCCTGGCGAGCATCGGCATCGGCCGCCGACAGATCACCGGGCAGCGCCGATGACATGGATAAAGCAGCGATCAAAACGACCACTGCTGTAAGTGAAAGACTACGGATTCTACCGACAACGGACAGGTTCACCAACATGGCGTTCTCCTGACAGGGTTGGAGTGAATTGATTGTCTAAGTGGAATATCTATGAAAAGTGCGGACGTGCGGATACAACGCAGACTAAAGCAGATCAGTAGATTGATTAAGTTGACAGGAACACCCTTCGAAGGCCAACTCTGGTCGGTGCTGTAAGACACCGCGAGACACTTAATCTACCCTTGCAGATGTACTATATCACAATCCACAGGTGAATGTCAATAAGTGTTTACCATATAAGGATTTACGAATATTGCACTTATATGGTGTATAAATGCGCCTGAGGGGATTTTTGAAAAAAAAGGGGCGATCCGCTGAACGGACCGCCCCTGATAATGCTACCTGAATCGCCAGAATTCCGACCCGCCTAGACAATATAGATCCGGCTGGACCCCTTAAATATCGTGGGTTAGTCTGGGACTAACGCGTTCCAACTAGAGCCACATGAGTGTTAGCAGACACTCAAAACGAAAGGAGCCCAGCCATGAGTGATTATATATGGGTTGGACTTGATGTGCACGTAGAATCTATCACCGCAGCCGTTCTCGAAGGAGAGAGCCAGGAGGCTGAGGTAATAAAGCTCAGCGGCGATCTTCACAAGGTCCGCCGCCTGATGCGCCGGCTATCGAAGAAGGGCCCTGTGCGCTGTTGCTACGAGGCCTCGGGAGCGGGCTTTGTACTTCACAGGAGGCTCAAAAAAGACGGTTTTCACTGCGAGGTGATAGCGCCGTCGCTTATACCGAGAAAACCCGGAGACAGGCGCAAGTGCGACCGTCTCGATGCGGTGATGCTGGCAAGGCTGTACCGCAGCGGGCATCTTACGCCTGTGCATGTCCCTGACGAGTGGCAGGAGGCTGTGCGCCAACTTATCCGCCTTCGCTGTTCATACCAGTGGCAGAGCAAAGCGACTAAGAACCGGATCTACGGTGTTCTGAAGACTCACGGGTATATATATCGAGAAGGCAAAAAACTGTGGACGAGGAAGCACAGGATCTGGCTTGCGAAGCTTCGAAAAGAGCTCGAGGGGCCTCTTGCTACGGTAATTGCAGCCGAGCTCGAGCATCTCGAGTATCTCGAGATGCAGCGCGGAGCGCTGGACGACGAGATTGACCGCTACGCTCAGCAGCCTCCTTACCGCGGGTCGGTCGAAGCGCTTTGCTGCCTCAGAGGGGTAAAGACGCTTACGGCGATGACGCTTCTTAGCGAGATAGGTGATATTCAGAGGTTCCTCTCGCCGAGAGCTCTTATGGCCTACTCCGGTCTTGTCCCCACTGAGCGCTCCAGCGGAGAGAAGGAAAGAAAGGGGCCAATAACAAAGGCGGGCAACTCACACGCAAGACGTATCCTTGTAGAGGCAGCCTGGAACAACAGGCACCGGGCCGGTGCTGATCTTATAGTGAACCGCCGACGCCAGGGTCAACCAGCTGAGGTCCTAGCCATTGCGATCAAGGCTCAGCATCGTCTCTCGAAGCGGTTCCATCATCTAGATCAGAAGAAGCATAGAAACAAGGTAGTGGTCGCGGTGGCCAGGGAGTTCTGCGGGTTTATCTGGGCGATGATGAAAGCAGCGCCCCTTTGCCGGGACGCTGCTTAAGATGTTCTAACGAGAGGGGGGCGCTCGATAGGAGAATCCTCGTTTTAGGTATGCGGTATGAGCCTTATGCTCTAACCCGCGGTGCTAGTCAGAGGCAGCTCCGGACGAACAAAGTGAAATGCGGCTAAAAACCCGCGGATATCAGCTTGATGATCGTCGACAAACTGCCCTCCTCTCGTCCTAAATAACGGTTGACTCCAGCCGGATCCATATCATCTCAGAAGCACCATCTTCCTGGTCTGCGAGAAGCCCGGAGCGATCATCCTGTAGAAATAGATCCCGCTCGACACGCGCTGGCCGCGGTCGT
>CAZREW010000030.1:0-14549 GCA_964599375.1 uncultured bacterium | reverse complement strand
GGAGCGATCATCCTGTAGAAATAGATCCCGCTCGACACGCGCTGGCCGCGGTCGTTCGTGCCGTTCCAGGTCACCGACTTCGAGCCGCCTGTCTGCCGGCCGTCGACCAGCGTCCTGACGAGGCGCCCGCCGACGTCGTAGACGGCGAGGCTCACCATGCCGCCTCCCTCCGCGACGCTGTACTGTATCGTCGTCGCCGGGTTGAACGGGTTGGGGAAGTTCTGCGAGAGCGCGAACGCCGCCGAAGGCAGCTCGTCGTCTGTCGAGACTGTCTTGATCGCGAATATCGCGTCGCTGACGTCCTCGCCGGCCAGCTGCGCCGGGTCGTACGCGACCACGCGGACGAGGCACGAGTCGCTCGAGATGTCGGGAGCGACCCACGCGTAGATCGAATCGTCGGGCTCGCTAGAGGCGAGCAGCGTAAAGTCGGCGCCGGCGTTCTGCGAGTAGTAGATGCTCACCGAGTCGACGCCGCGGTTGTCGCCGGCGATCCACTGCACGTAGATCGTGTCGCCCGGCTCGAACGCCTCGCCGCCGTTCGGCGACGCGACGGTCACCGTGGGCGCCACCAGGTCGGGGCCTGCCACGCACTCGCCGGCCTCGCTGGAGTAGCCGCCCATGTAGCCGGCAGCGTCGACGTAGCTGACGCGGTAATAGTTGCAGCCCTCGAGCGGGTAGTGCTGGAAGACGCTGGAGGCCGCTCCGACCGTGCCGACGAAGTTGGACTCGGCGGGGGTGAACCCCGGCGCGGCACCTGAGTAGACGGCGAAGTAATCGCCCCCCTCGGGGGTCACACCGTCCCACGAGATCGTTATCGTCGTGTCGTTCGTCGCGACGGCCGCCAGGCCGGTCACGTAGGCGGGGGCCGCGAAGTCGGCGGCCGGGCCGCCGAAGGCGCCCTGGTCGGCCCTCGAGCCGTCCGGGTCGGCCATCAGCGGATCGCCCGTATCTACGCTCGCCGAGTGAAGGGCGAGGTGGTAGTCGAGAGAAGCCGTGTCGGCGTAGGCCGGGTCGGCGCTGATGTTCGTAGCGTCGGGGACTATCGTCACGACGTCATCGCCAGCGTTCCCGAACGCGTTGTTGAACTGGTAGGTGAGGTCAACATCCGACGTGGCGAGGAATCCGTTCGTGTTGCCGTACGTGAAGATGTTGTTTCTCACGTCGGTCGCAGCGGCGGGCGAGAGCATGGCGTTACCGCCGGTGATGCCCGCCGTATTACGGTCGACCGTGTTGCCGGTCCAGCCGCCCCAGCTACTGTCGGCGTAGATCCCGCCGCCGAGCTGTCCGGCGCCGTTCTGCGCGACTACCGAATTCGAGAGATCGAACTGCGCGGCCCTGCCGTAAATGCCGCCGCCGATGGACGCGGCCGTGTTGCCCTGGACGAAGGCGTGCGTCACCGATAGAGGGGAGTGCAGCACATATATACCGCCGCCGCCGCTCGAGACGCTGTTCCCGTATAGCGAGTCGCCGCTCGAGGTGACAGGCGTGAGGTCGGCATAGATCCCGCCGCCGTCGACGTATCCCGTGTTGCCCGATATCACGTTCCCCGACATCGTCACGTCGGAGTGGAGGGCATAGATGCCTCCGCCCTTTCTCTGGCCGGAGTACGAAGGATTGGGCGAGGCGCCGGAGATTGTGTTCCCCGTTATCGTCGCGGTCGTCTGGTAGAGGTATATGCCTCCCCCGCTCTGCGCGATGCAGCCTGCGATCTCGTTACCCTCGATAGTGACGGTCCCGTTGTAACAGGCGATCCCACCGCCACCGCTGAAGCCGGTCGTGCTCGTGTATCCGCACGAGGCGATCAGGTTTCCCTTTATTATGGCCGGCGAGCCGTATACGAACACGCCGCCGCCGTAGATCCCCGTGCCGGGCATCGACGTCGAGGTCCCCGTGCCGCCCGTTATCCTGAACCCTTCGATCCCCGCGGTCCCTGACGGGACCGACACGAACGAGATCGTGCTCCCATTCGCCTGGATCGTCGTGACGTTCGTCTCCGGGTCGCGAGTGGTGAACGACGCGTCCCAGCCGCCCATCAGGTAGACCCCCTTGCCCACGCTGACCTTAACGGCGTATGTGCCGGCCGCGACCATGATCGAGTCGCCCGCGACCGCGGCGTCCTTTGCGTCGGCGATCGTGAGCGCCGCCCACGCGGGAAGCGAGTACGGGTAGATGTTCCCGCCTGTCTGTGAGACGTACCTGTAAGGGGCGCCGCTTATCGTGAAGTCGCCATCAGTCTCGTCGAACCCCACGATCTCGTCGTCTACCCAGGCGAGGACCTTCAGCCGCGCCGTCGACACAGGAAGGTTCGGGACGGTCCAGTCGTAGTAGCTGACCATCGCGATGCCTGTCGTGATCGTGTCGGCGTATGAGCTTCCGCTGTCGATGCTAAGGACGATGCTCACCGAGTCGGCAGCGTCCCCGTCGATCGTCCACTCGATACGGTAGACATCGCCGACGTCGACCGCCTCGGCAGGCGCCGGAGCGGTGATCTCGACGCTCATCCCGTTCACGACGAACGACATCAGCGAGTTCGACTCGCTGACCATGCGTATGTCGAGGCCTAGCGGTGTGCCGCCGTAGCTGAGGTTGTCGGGGGTGGTCAGCGAGGTGAACTCGGTCGCGTTGTCCGACCGGAAATAATCCAAGTCGTTCCCCGAGTTGTTGTTAAGCTCGAGATCCTGCGTCCCGCTCGCCTCCTCGAGATCGCAGAGGTAGTGCGTCTGGTCGTCATTGTTGCTGATCGTCTCGTCGACGTGCCATATCAGGATGCCGCGCTCCGTGCCGGGGAGCGAAGAATCGAAGCCGGCCCCCTGGCGGTTCTCGACGAGGTAGTATTCGGTGCTTGCGAACGGCCCCCGCAGAAGGTACATCGCCTGGTTCGTCTCTACCTGCGGGAGAGAGTACGGGCCGCCAGCGGTGATCTCGGTCGGTGTCACCCAACCCAGGGCGTACTTGCACCACGCGCTGAAATGGACCGGCGTGATCCCCCCGTTGCCCCAGGAGCCGCCGGCCATGATGCAGAAGTTGCCGGCTCCGCGGCTGTCGTAGCCGGTGTCGTAGAGGTCGGGCAGGCCGAGGAAATGGCCCGTCTCGTGGCAGATGACTCCGATCCTCGTGATACCCCACGAGGAAGGGCTGGAGTCGTAGCCGCGACGGGCGGGCTCGGTGTGGTACGGGCGCATCCTCGTGCCGTCGTAGGTGACCGTGTACTGCAGCGCCCACTGGTGCGACCAGATATAGTCGGGATCGTTTCCGGAGTATTCCTCTCCCCCGCCGGCGTGGATCACGGTCAGGCCGTCTATCCATCCGTCACCGTCGCCGTCTACCGACCTGAAGTCGAAGCCTCTCGCCTCGAGGGCGGCGAGGGCCTCGGCGACCATCTCGCGCGGCCTGATGTCGAAGCCGCCGGAGTTCGCGCCGTAGTAGGCGTAACCATGGCTGACCGTGACGGGGGCCTCGACGACCGAGACGACGTCGAGCTGGCCGTAGGAGACCTCGTCGTAGTAGTCCTTGACCGACCCAGTCGCGCCGTCGGCCGAGTAGCCGACCTGGTTGAACAGGTCGTTGAATTCCTGCGTGGTGCTGGTGATGGTGAGGTCGGTGAAATTGACAAGCAGGACGAGGTTGTATATCGTCGCCGCCGCCGGCGCTTTGAGCATCCTGTCCTCGCTCGACTCGAGCATCGGCCTCGAGGCCTTGAGCGCCGCGCCGCGAAGCCTTGCCATATCGGGCCTTGTGAGCCCGGCGGCGAGCGGGTCGGCGCTGCCGGCCTGGACGCTCGATGGAGCGAGCTGCCCGAGCTGCTCGATCGCGTATACCCAGGAGCCGCCGGTAGAGCGGACGACGGGGAAGCCAGTCGCGTCCTCGTTCCAGTGGAAATACTCGTCTCCCTTCAGGAACAGGGTGATCGACGAGCCGTCCGGCTGCTTTACGACGACCGGATCGGGTGAGGCGCTGACACCCCACGCCGTGCCCGACCAGAGCATCAGTACGGCGGCGAGCAGCATGAGCCCGCCTGCCAGCACGATAAGGCCTTCCTTCCAACCGAAAGCGCGCGGGAGCGCGGTTGTGCGTACCTGATTGCGGGAGCGGGTATTCTCCTGGCGCATGAATATCTCCTTCATATCAAAGGTCTATACGATAACCTTCATGGTCCGATGCTATCCCCTGGTTGCCTGTCAGCTGCGACCCTGAATTATATTTTTGCGAGATTCCGTGAAACGGGGCGGGAACACCTGTGAAAACAGACTACAAATGACTCCAGACATGAAGACGCCCGGTTTTCAACCAGGCTTTCTTGTAAGTAATTATACAATATACGGGGGCCTGAGACAAGTCTAAAACGATTCTTATTTGCTGCTGGGGGGACCTGGCCGGGGCGCTTTTACAGGGTCTGGTATGCAAAAAGGGGAGCCGGAAAACCGGCTCCCCTCTATTTTGACCTTCCGGGCTCCCTGCCTGCAGCCCGTTTCGATCTTAATCCGCGATCAGGTCATTTAGTACCTGTCGCGACCGCCGCCGCCGCGATTGTCCTCGCGAGGACGAGCCTCGTTGACATTCAGCTTGCGACCGTCGAGTTCCTTCTCGTTGAGCTCGGCCATGGCTTTCTTGGCCTCTTCGGCGTTGTTCATCTCGACAAAACCGAAGCCGCGCGAGCGGCCCGTGAACTTGTCGGAGACTACCGCTACGGACTCCACGGCCCCGTGGGTCTCGAACGCGGTGCGAAGATCGCTTTCACTGGTATCAAACGATAGGTTTCCTACGTAAAGCTTCATCTTGACCTCCTAAATGGTCCAGAATGAGTACAAAAACATCACTAACAGCGTTTCTGGTGAGGAATCAAGTGAAGCCGATAATCGAGAAGATCTATAAGGCAGGTTCTGTCTACCGTTGTTATCTGAATCGCTCGCTACTTCGCTCCCAAATTCATCTGTCACGGCTCAAGATAGCACTATTCAGGCCAAATGCAAGGTAATAATGCCGTAAATTTAATTATTTTTTGCGGTTTCGGCGACGACCCTGTCCTGCCCGCGGCGGCTCCCCGGCCCTTCCTCCCGCCCACCCGGAAGCCGGGCCCGCCGCACGCCCCCTTTTACATTAATAAGCGATGCCTCCTCAGGCGCTCCGGTGGTATATTTGAGCCAATGCGAAGACGGTCGTCCATAATGGTATCATCGCTTCTAGGTACGCTCGCGGCGTCCGGGTGCGGCGGCCCCAGGACGCCGGCCGGCCCGGGATATGCCGTGCCGCCGGAATGCGTCGTGCTGGCCGGGCCCAGGGACCAGGCCGACACGTTAAGGATCGCCCTTTCCGGCACGGTCGATCCGGCTCACGCCCCCGTCCCGCGAAGCGACAGCGAGCGGATGCTCTTCGGATACCTCTACGAGACACTTATAAAGGTAGACTGCGGGGGCGGGGTTCATCCCGGCCTCGCGTCGGAGTGGCACGAGGGCGACGGCGGAAGACGCTGGACATTTATGATAAGAAAGGACGCGAGGTTCTGGGACGGCAGCCAGGTCACGGCGCACGATGTAGCCGCCTGCTGGCAGAGCGCCGGAGTCGAGCCGTTCGTATGGGAGGCCGGGGTCGACTCGGTCGCGGCCGCGGGCGAGACTACCCTTCATATATATCTATCTGGTCCCCGCAGGGAAGTCCCCCGCGAGCTTTCCGCCCCCCCGTTCGCGGTGGCCGGAACAGGCCCTAAGTACCGCTGGCCTAACGGCTCGTCGCCATACCGGATCGCAGAGGATCAGATATGGCTCAGCGTGACGCGGCGCGGCCCGATAACAGTCACCCCGCTGCGTAAAAAAGACGGTCCAGTCCTGCTCTTCCTGGAGCCCGCATCATCCGTTGATTATGAGGCGCGCGACCTGCTCGAGGCCGGGACCGACATGATGGTCATCGGGGACCCGGACGTGATCGAATACGCGCTTTCCAGGCCCCATCTCGAAACGGTCCCCCTGCCTTGGTCGCGCAAGTACGTTCTGCTCTCGACGACCCGTGTCCTCGCAATACGCATGGGAGACAGGTTGCCCGGGCTCGACGGGGATTTTACAGGCGCGCTCGCCAGGGATGCCGTCCCGGGTGTCTCGCGCGGCCACGAGGCGTCGAGATGGTGGAAAGAGACAGGCTCTTGCGGCGACGCTTCAAAGTCCAGCGGAAGGGGCGCTTCCGCCGGCCCCGTCTCGCGCATGCCCGAACCGGGCGGGCGCCGCCGGATAGTCTACGACGAGGATGACCCGGTCGCACGGAGCCTCGCCGAGCGGATAGTAGGCCTGGGCGCGGCAGGCCCGGGAGGCTCTGCGGCCGCGGCCGGACTTGAGGCGGCGGTGCCGGGGCTTACTGAAGCTCCGGCCAGTCTTTCCGCCGCTGGCATGCCGGAAGAGGAACTCGAGGCGAGCCTCGCAGGAGGCGATCAGTTCGCCTACGTCATTTGGCTTCCTCTCGACCATGCCGACCCCTGCCCCGGGGTCAGGCGACTGATCGAACGGGCGGACTGGCTGTCGCGCCTCGGTAGCCGCCTGGATGACGCAATGCTTCCGCTCGTCGATACGAGAAGATACGCCATTATCCGCAAAGGGACTACCGGCCTCTCGATCGACTGGTCCGGCGATATCCACATGACCGGCGCGCTGCCCGGGCCGGTTGCGCCGATGGCGGGGAGGTGAGCCCGTGCCGTTCCGGACAAGACTGATGATAATATTCCTCGGCGCCGTGCTCGCGCCGATGATCGTACTTTCGCTCGTCATCCGCTCGGAGATGACAGGCCGGCTCACAGAACAGTACCAGCGCCGCGTCGACGCCCTGGTCGCCGTGATCGAGGACGACATCGAGAGGGAGAGCATGGCCCTCGCCTCCTCCCTCGAAGCCTTGAAGGAGGCGATCCTGGACGACAACACATTCAGGCGCGCAGCGGTCGACCGCGACCAGGAGGCGAGGCGTTACCTTCTCGACTATGCAGGCGACGCGATGCGGCTCGCCGGCCTCTCGATGCTCCAGATTCAGGACGGCGACGGGCGGATAATAAGCTCGGGGCATTTCCGCAACGAGTTCGACCGGCTAGAGCCCGAGCTGCCCCGGCTGCTCGCGGCGGCGCGGGAAACAGCCGTGCTCGTAGAGGTACGGACACCCGACCGGCCGATGACCGTCCTCGCCAGGACCGATTCTTTCCGCATCGGGGGTAGCGACTTCACAATCACCGGTGGAGTCGAAGTGGAGCGGCGGTTCATATCGGGGCTCGAGAGGGAGACCGGACTATCAGTGACCCTGATCCCGCCCGATAAGGGGCAGCCTTCCGCACCCCGAGACGCGATCGTCCGGGAGCTGCGGCTGCCGTTCATCGGCGGCGGCCGCGACAGGCTGATGCAGTCGGGCTTCCGGGTGACGTACGACCTCTCCGGGCTGAACGACCTGAGAGAGAGCATCGACCGCTGGTTCATCATAGTCATCGCCCTGGCGGGGCTCGCCTCGGTCATCATGGTGGGCTACCTCGCCTCACTGATAAGCAAGCCTCTCACAGAACTGGCGCGGAAGACCTCGCGCCTCGATCTCGACACTCTCGACGTGGATTTCGAGACCGGGCGAAAGGACGAGATCGGCGCGCTGTCGCGGCTTCTGTCGGCCATGACCGACAGGCTAAGGGCCGGGGCGCTTCGCATCAGGGACGCCGAGCGCCGCGCGACGCTCGGCGAGATGGCCAGGCAGGTCAACCACGACATCAGGAACGGCCTGACGCCGATCCGAAACGTCGTTCGCCACCTCTCGCAGCTCTCGCGCGAGGACCCGGGGAAGCTGCCGGAAGTATTCGCCGAACGCGAGGAGACTCTCGACTCGAGCATAGAATATCTCGACGCCCTTGCTTCGAACTACGCGCGCCTGTACCCTCGACTCGACCTTCGCCCCTGCGATGTGGGCGACGTGGCGTCGAAAACAGTGGCGGACCTGCAGGGGACCAGGCCCGCCGGGCTGATCGCCGATACCTGCGAGGGAGCGGTCGTGCAGGCCGACCCGGTGGCGCTGCGGCGGATCATCGAGAACCTCGTTCGCAACGCGATCGACAGCATCGGGTCGGACCAGGGGACGGTCACAGTCTCGACCGAACGTGTCCGCGACGGCGAGAGCCGGGAATGGGTCCGGGTCACGGTGACGGACAACGGCTCGGGTATGAGCGAGGAGCAGAAGGCCCGGATATTCGACGATTTCTATACGACCAGGAAGGACGGGACCGGACTTGGGCTCTCGATAGTGCGGCGGCTCGTGATGGACCTCGGCGGCAGAATAGACGTCGAGAGCGAAGAAGGCGCCGGGACAAGGATGATCGTCCACCTTCCTGCCGCCGGACAGGAATCCGCGGGAGAAGATAAACAGACTGGAGAATGACCCGATGGCGCTGGTGCTTATAGTAGACGACGTCCTGCCGCTCGCGAAGCAGTACGCCTACGATCTGAAGCGCGTCGGGGGCTACGACACGATAGTGGCGACAGGCGGCGCCCAGGCGCTCGAGATGATCGCGAGCGAGGCTGTCGACTGCGTCATCCTCGACCTCGAGATGCCCGGCGTGGACGGGTTCGAGGTGCTCCGCCTTCTCGCCGAGAGAGACGACCCGACGCCGGTGATCGTCTACACCGGCACGGGCGACTTCGACCGCTGCATGAAGGCGATCCGCCTCGGCGCGTACAGCTTCATCGACAAGGCAGAGTCGATGGAGCGCGTCTCGCGCGAGGTCGAGAACGCCCTCGAGCGAGTAAGGCTCGAGTCCGAGGTCAGGGCGCTGCGGCGCGACCTCGGCGCAGACTCGCCGATCATCGGCTCGAGCGCCTCGATCAGGCAGCTCAAGGACCAGATCGCGAAGGTCGCCGGCATCCCGAGCACGGTGCTGGTGACAGGTGAGAGCGGCACGGGCAAGGAGCTCGTCGCGCGAGAGCTTCACCGTCTCGGCCCCGGCCCATCGGCGCCGTTCGTCGCGATAAACAGTGCGGCCCTCCCCGAGAACCTCGTCGAGAGCGAGCTCTTCGGGCACGAGCGCGGGGCGTTCACCGGCGCCGACAGGACCCGCAGGGGCGCCTTCGAGCTCGCCTCTGGCGGGACGATATTCCTCGACGAGATAGGCGAGCTTCCCGCCGCCGCGCAGGCGAAGCTGCTGAGAGTCCTCGAGGAGCGAAAGGTGATGCGTATCGGCGGCGACAGATTGATTGACATCGACACCCGCATCGTCGCCGCGACGAACCGCGACCTCGAGGCGGAGGTCGCAGCGGGCAGGTTCCGCCAGGACCTCTTCTTCCGCGTGAACGTCCACCGGATCCACGTCCCCCCGCTTCGCGACCGGCGCTCCGACATCGCCGATCTGGCCGGGCATTTCCTCGAATCGATATGCTCGAGGTTCGGCGTGAGGACGAAGCGGCTCTCCCCCGAGGCGCTCGATATCCTGACCGGATGCGAGTGGCGGCGCAACAACGTGCGCGAGCTGCGCAACATCATCGAGCGGATGGTGATCTCCTCGCCTGGCGACCTTATCGGCCCCGGCGACGTGCCGGCCGAGGTCCGCGGCGGCGGGACGCCGTCCACTGCCGCCGGAAACGGCACCTTCCAGGAGCAGAAAACCGAGGCCGAGCGGCGTATCATAATAGCCGCCCTCGAGCGCAACGAATGGCAGATCACGAAGACGGCTGCCGACCTCGGGCTCGCCGACCACGCCTCCCTCCTGAAGATCATGCGCCGGCACGATATCACGAAGAAGTAGCCGCGAAATCTCATCAAATGACGTGTCCATTAGGACACATAAGCCCCTTTCAAGGCGTGTCTGGTTGGACACATAATCAGTAACAGTGTCCCTACCCCGACGGCCTGTAAAACCCCTAACACACCAGATATAAACATCTTGCATCATCATCAAAATTCCCCTCCCGTTCCGGACCCCCCCTTGCGATACATCCACAATGAAAGCAGTCCGACGAACCGGGCCCGAACGGGCCCGTAACAGAAAGGAGGCCCGAAATGCTGAACAGGATCAGAAAAGGGGCCACCGGCATCGCGATCGCCGCGGTGCTGATAATCGTATCTCTCGCCGCGGGATGCGGAGGGGACGATAAGGGAACGGCCCGCAGGGCCGAGCGAAAGACCACGCCTTCGATCTCCAAGCGGCCTCCGGCGGCCAACGCCCCCAAGGCCGTGCAGGTCGAGGACCTCGCCTCCGTGAAGCCCGAGAAGCCGGCGGAGCCCGAGCTGCCGAAGACGGTCGCCTACGAGGACGCCGAGGCAGCCTATAACAACAGGCAGTACAAGACCGCCGTCCAGCTCTTCACGATCTACACGACGAACAGGGACGAGAACCCGTGGGGGTTCTACATGCTCGGCCTCTCCGCCTGGAAGGCTGGCGACAACAGGCTTGCCGAGGAATCGTTCGACAGGTCGCTCGCCCTCGCCCCCGGCCACGTCAAGAGCCTGCTCAACCTCAGCCGCGTCTACCTCGACACCGGCAGGCCTGAAGAGGCACTTGTCAGGATAGACGAGGCGATCGACATCGACCCGGGCTCGAGCGTCGCCTACCGCCTGAAGGGCCGCGCCCTCGACCAGCTCGGCCGCGCCGACGAGGCGATAGCGTCCTACCGCGAGGCGATCGCGACCGACGAAGACGACGCCTGGTCTATGAATAACATGGCCCTCGTGATGATCGGGCAGGAACGGTTCGAGGAGGCCCTGCTTCCCCTGGCCCGCGCCGTACAGATCGACACGACCAGGGCCGTCTTCTGGAACAACCTCGGGATGGCCCTCGAGCGGACCGGCCGCTTCCGCTCAGCAGAGCAGGCCTACAGCCGCGCCTTCGAGGCGGACGAGGGACACGAGAAGGCCTACGCCAACCTGGTGCGGGTGCAGAACGTGGACGAGTCCCATGGCGTGGCGGCGGTCGATATTGCAGAGTATGCGCAGCGTTTCATCGACGAGATGAAGGACCTTAAGTCAGCCGGGACCGGCAATGAAACTGAAGAAGTCACAGCCCTGACCGATTCGCTGCAGACGATCGGGATCGCCAAACTGGCGCTGCCCGACACGTCGACGGCCGGCCCGAAATAGTGGTCCTCGACGACGATGCGCAGAGAGGGGCGGACCCGCATGGGCCCGCCCCGTTTTATTATGCATTCGATTTTAATGTCCCCCCCGAAAGACCCGGTCAGGGCTTTTCCCCGTACTGGTTGGGACCATCCGTCCCGGCCAGGAACGCCACCTCGATAAGATACCAGATGTTTACCAGGGGAATAAGGGCCAGCAGGACGAATACACCCGGCCTGCCCCTGTCGTGGCACCGTTTGACGCTGATCGCCAGCGTCGACCAGATCACCACGAGTGAAGCTATGATGTATCCGACTATGCTGCCGTTGTCACCACCGATAAGCGAAAATAGCAGAAATATCCCCCAGTAGACGACGTTGAGGATGAGTATGTTGTAGAGCCAGTAGACGGTCCGGTTCACTCTCCCGTCAAACGAGAACATGATCCAGGAAAACGATCCCTTTTCCATCTTCCCTCCCTGGTTTTAAGATTTGCATGTGCCCTGAGCCACCTTCAGACCGGACGTTGTCATATCGTTATAAATCGTGTCAACGATAATGTATTACAAGGACTCTTCTGGCAGCAGCCACGCTGATACTTCTGCTCCCCTACATCCAAGCCTCGTCTGAAGCAGCCTCAGCCAGGCCTCTGGCTCCATTTATGCTTCCTTCTCTGTCTGCTTTCTTGTTCGAGGTGCCAGTCAAAGCAATATCAGCACGGGGTAGCATCGCCGAGAGGGGCATTTATCATAAATCGCACCGGAACGGTCCTGGAACTGGCCTGCCTGATTTCCTGTCTTCTTGTCACTAGCGCCTTATACGGACAATCCAATGGATCTGTCGCAGGGTGGGGAAAGTATGTCTTTTTCGAGCCCGAAGCGCTTGACGGTCTCGTATCGATCGCCGCCTGCGGATATCACAGCCTGGGCCTCAAGGCCGACGGGTCGGTCGTGGCCTGGGGCAACAACGACTATGGCCAGTGCGACGTCCCCGAGCCGAACGAAGGTTTCCTCAAGATCTGCGGGGGCTGGCACAGCACTGTCGCGATAAGGTTCGGGAGCACGACCGCTGTAGCATTCAGCGGGTTTCATGCCGGCCCGAAAGAAGGGGCGATCCTGCTCGATTGGGAGACCGAGGCGGACGAGTCACTGGACGGATTCTACCTGTATCGTGCCGAGCTGCCGGGAGACCTCGCGAGGATCATCGATAACCCTCTGCCTCCGTACACCAGGACATACGAGGACCGGAAGATAGAGCCGGGGAAGAAGTATCTTTACGTCGTGACAGCCCTCACGGAGGACGGCCGCGAGGTATATGCACCCGAGGCGACCGTTTACAGCATCACTCCTGCTCTCGCGCTCTTCCAGAACGTCCCCAATCCCTTCAACCCTCGGACTACAATCGGATTCTTCCTGGCGGACCAGGGACATGTGAGCCTCATCATCTATGACACGGCGGGACGCTTCATCAGGAGACTCGCGGACATGCCGATGCAGCCGGGCCGGCATCAGATCGACTGGGACGGCAGGGACGAGAAGGGGAGGGCGGTCTCATCGGGAGTCTATTTCTACAGGCTGACCACAGGAAAACAGACGTCCGCCAGAAGGATGGTCCTTCTTCGGTGACATGGATCATTTACTGCCGCGAGCGCGTAGATATGGATTGGTGACGTACTCGAGACTGAACTCGGGGAAGCCATCGAGGTAGTCATATACTAGGCGCGCCGGATCGAGCGCGATCATCCCGCAGTCGTGCCGGTCGTCAACGTCCTCCCACCCCCACGGAGGGTTGGCAGAGCCAGCCACCCGCTCGCCGTAATCGTCGAGGATGACGAACGCAGCCTGCCCCCTCTCGTTCTCCTGGAAGACATCCTGGTTATCACGGTTCTCCCATAGCCCTCCCGGCTCGTGGAAGTCGACCAGCCTGTAGCGGACATCCTGGAAGAGATGTCTGCCGTTCTTCCTGTAAGCGCCCTCCGTCAGGTCCGGCACTCCACTCTCCGAGAGCGAGGGAAGATAATGTATGATGTGCTTCTCCTGGCCCCATCCCAGGCTGTCGCCCCTTATCCCGTGCCCCTTAGCCTGGGCGTAGAGCGAGAACCTCGTCCTGCCGCCGTCATCTGAAGCCCAGATGCTCCCGTCGATCTCCTCCATCCTTCCGTGGAGCCCATTCTCCCAGGCGTCTCCCGGGTACAGAAGCTCCAGGTCGCTGCTCATCCATCCCGCGTAGGTGTAGAAATGGAGATGGCTGATCGTGATGAAGGCGTCGACACGCTCCTGCGCCTCGTCCTCCCTCTTCGTGACCACGGCCAGCGCCCCCTCCATGTCGTGGATGTGCTCGTCGAACATCTTGCGTATCCTGTCGAAGAGCCTGTCGCCGTCGTACCAGTCCTGCCCGTGATAGAACGCGTAGAGGATGAAGAAGTGCGTCGCGGTCTCGACGACAGAGTAATACCCTGCGGCCCGCAGCTCGTTGCGCTTGTCGCTGACGAAAGCCCAGTTGTCGACTAGCCCCTCGAGGCCGCCGCAGGCATCGACCCGCATGATGAGGTCGCCGCGCGGATTGTGCCGGCTGACCTTCTGCTTGAGGACGGGGGCGTGCCTGAGGGCGAGTCGTGAGTGGTTCTTCATATCTATTGGAGACTACCACCTGGAAGAGCAATGCTTCAAGCAGCAGGATAATTAAAGGAAGAGAGAAATAGCCAGTGCGGTATTAACGATGCATGGACTTGATCTTCCCCCAGCTGGATGACTCGACACCGATCTGAATGCAGTACGGCTCATCGTAGATGCCACCAATGCCGTTACCGCAAACAATGGCTGCTAGCAAATAGCACACCTCCCAGTAAAAGCCATTTTCGGCACCTGCTGAAAACTCTGGATATTCTTCGGGTACAGGTGCTGGAGCTGCAGGATCCAGGTAATTATAGATAGCGAAGGCATTCACTGCTTCAATTTCGAAAATGCATCCGGGACAATAGTTGAAGCTGCCATTTATCAGAATATTCGCCGTCACACCCACAAGGGTATCAGCCCAATAACTGGCTCTGGCATCGATGTGCATATAGGATATCCATCCTCCAAGACCGATCATCCCATCACCGAAATGTGTGTCGTCAAACCAGACCCAGCCTCCAATGCAGCCTATTGTATAGTCGATATATCCGGTCCCACTCGTATCAATAACTTCATTGGTCATCACAGCACCTTCAGAGTCTACGATCACATCCCAGATCCGCCACTGGGACCCGAGCGAATTTCCATCCCACGACATGATACTAATCACATTTCCAGGAACAAAGAAATCGAGGGAATCACCAAGCCAGGACTCCGACATTCTGCCCAGAAGCATCGTGCCGTTATAAGTCATATAAATTCCAGGGGTTATGCCCCAAGCTCCTGGCATGGCGGGAATATCCTCCGCTTCAGCGGAAACGCAGGCACAAAGCAGGACAGCCGCACATATCAGTGTCAGTGATTTCTTCATCGGATTCCCCTCCGTTGA
>CAZREW010000029.1:0-15252 GCA_964599375.1 uncultured bacterium | reverse complement strand
TCCGCGAGGGCGGCAGGACCGTCGGCGCGGGAGTCGTGACCGAGATAATAGAATAAGGAAACCAAGAGATGAGAGATCTGGTGATACTTGCCTGCGGCGAGTGCAAGAACAGGAACTATACGACGTCGAAGAACAAGCGCCTGCATCCGGACAGGCTCGAGCACAAGAAGTACTGTCCGTTCTGCCGCAAGCACACCAAACACAAGGAAACGCGATAGAGGCCGCGTTTTGAGAAGGCGGGCGTCGTCCCGCGGCGCTGTCATGCGCTGCCGCGAGGGCGTCTTGCCGACAATGGTACCGTTCAAGAACGGAGAGCCGTATGTTCGAGAAGATCAGAAAGTTTTTAAGCGAGATGGTGGCCGAGCTCAAGAAGGTGACCTGGCCCACTCGCGATGAGCTCAAGGAATCGACGAAACTCGTGATCATAGCAACCTTCGTGGTGACCCTGTTCGTCGGCCTGGTCGATCAGATCCTGACGCTGATCGTCAGACGGCTCCTTGGATGGTGACCTGAGCTGTTCTTGCAGACGGGATATATACGATGAACGAGGACATGACAGAAAAGAAGGGGTCCGAAGAGATCCCGGAAGAAAGTATTATCTCTTCAGCGCCGGAAGATACGGCCGAAGAGGCGGGTGACGCGCAGGCGCCGGACGTTTCCACGGAGGAAAGTCCGGAAGCCGTTGAAAGCGACGCCCCGCAGGAGGAATCGACGGAGGCTCCAGAGGCCGAGGAGACCGCTTCCATCTCCGAGGAAGAGGAAAATCCCGTTGACGAGGGGGAGGAACCGGCCGCCGACGCGGACGGCGAGACCCCCGGACCCGGAGACGCCGTGGTCCCGATTGCCGCGAAAGCGGCAGCGAAGGGCGGCGCGGATGTGGACAGCGCCGGTACCGGCTCGAGAAAGATGCGCTGGTACGTCCTTCACACCTATTCAGGCCGCGAGGCGAAGGTCCGGGATACGATAGAGCGCCTGATCAGGGCTTCCGAGATGGAAGACCGGTTCGGCAAGGTTCTCGTTGCCACCGAAGAGGTGGCTGAGATGAAGAAGGGCAAGAAGACCGTTTCGAAGCGGAAGCTTTTTCCCAGCTACATCCTCATAGAGATGGAGATGACGAACGAGACGTGGAGTCTCATCGAGAATGTCCCCGGCGTGACGCATTTCGTCGGTGGGGGCAAGAAGCCGTTTCCCATTCCGAAAAAGGAAGTCGACAGGATCCTTGGCCGGATGGAGAAGAAAGAGGGGATCATCCCCGAGGTGCCGTTCACGATCGGCGAACACGTCAGCGTGACAGACGGCCCCTTCTCCGAATTCACCGGGATAGTCGACGAGATAAATCCGGAAAGGGGAAAGCTGAAAGTCCTCGTAAGCATTTTCGGGAGAGAGACCCCGGTCGAGCTCGATTTCCTTCAGGTCAAACCTCTCTAGGGCAGACCACCGGAACGAGGGCGCTCCGTTAATCAGACAGGAGCAGAAGATCCTATGGCTAAGAAGTCAAAGAAGAAAGTGCTCAAGATCATCAAGCTGCAGATCCCCGGCGGCCAGGCGACGCCCGCGCCCCCGGTGGGGCCGGCTCTCGGCCAGTTGCAGGTCAGTTCGATGGACTTCTGCAAGCAGTATAACGCCGCAACACAGAGCATGTCCGGAATGATCGTCCCCGTGGAGATAACAGTCTACGTGGACAAGACATTCACTTTCGTCACCAAGTCCCCTCCGGCGTCCGATCTCCTGCGCAAGGCCGCGGGGATCGCTAAGGGCTCCGGAGAGCCTAACAAGGAGAAAGTGGCGAAGATAAAGCATGCCCAGGTCGAGGAGATCGCGAAGGCCAAGATGAAAGACCTCAACGCGTTCGATCTTGATGCGGCGGTAAGGATGATCGAGGGTTCAGCCCGTTCCATGGGCATAATCATCGAAGATTAAAAGAGAGTGGTCGAAAGATGAAGCGCGGCAAGAAATACATTGAATGCATGGCCAGAGTGGACCGCACGAGGGAATATCCCCTCGACGAGGCGGTCGAGGTCATCAAGAACCTGCCCGCGGCGAAGTTCGACGAAACGTTCGAGTTCTCGGCGAGGCTCGGTGTCAATCCAAAGCATGCTGACCAGCAGGTCAGGGGCACCGTCATTCTTCCCCACGGTACGGGAAAGGACGTCCGCGTCCTCGTCCTGACCAGGGGAGAGAAGGAGATCGAGGCCAGCGAAGCCGGGGCCGACTATGTCGGATCGAACGAGTTCATCGAGAAGATCCAGAATGGATGGTTCGAGTTCGACGTCGCCATCGCGACGCCCGACATGATGGGTGAGGTCGGAAAACTTGGCCGTATCCTCGGTCCGAGGGGCCTCATGCCGAACCCGAAGATCGGTACCGTTACCTTCGATGTCGGTAAGGCCGTCAAGGAGGCCAAGGCCGGCAAGATCGAATACCGCATCGACAAGGGATCGAACATCCATGTGCCGATAGGCAAGGTTTCGTTCGACAAGCAGAAACTGGTAGAGAACATCCAGGCTCTGGTGGCCGAGCTCATAAGGGCGAAACCCTCGTCAGCGAAGGGGAAGTACATCATCAGTGTACACCTTTCGACGACGATGGGCCCGTCGTTGAAGCTCGACTCACAGGGCCTGCTCAACGAGCTGCGATAGAAAGGAGGTCGGATATGGTGCAGCCTGCGAAAACGGGAAAGGTCGAGGAGTTCAAGGAGCTGATAGAGGGTTCCAAGAGCATAATCCTCAATGATTTCACCGGACTCAACGTGGCGGACATCTCCGAGCTCCGCCGCCAGTGCCGCGAAAGCGGTATCACGTTCAGGGTAGTAAAGAACACGCTGGCGCGAAAGAGCTTCCAGGAGCTGGGGATCGAGGGCATGGAAGCCCTCCTGGAGGGCCCGACGGCGTTCGCCGTCTCGGCGGTCGACGAAGTCGCCCCGGCCCAGGTCCTGAAGAAGTTCGCCGATGAGTATCAACTCCCCCGGTTCAAGGGTGGATACGTGGCCGGCCGGATCCTCGATGAGAAGGAGACGGTAAGGCTGGCGTCGCTTCCGTCGCGCGACATCCTTGTCGCGCAGACCGTCAGCGCGTTCCAGGCTCCGCTGCGGGGGCTCGTAGGAGTCCTCAACGCTTCCCTGCGGGATCTGGTAGGCGTGCTCGACGCGATAAGGGAAAAGAAGGGAGCGGCCTGATAGAGGCCCGGCGGCCGGCTCGATCGCCTGTCGCCGAAGTAAGCCGTTAACCGATTCGTTCGAAAGAGAGGATGGCAATGCCCGCCAAGAAAGACGACGAAAAGAAAAAAGCCGAGGCTGCGGAGGAGAAGGCCGAGGAGACAAAGACCGAGAAGCCTAAGGCAGAGAAGAAGACAGAGAAACAGGCCGAGGAAAAGCCCGCCGGTGCGGCGGCGGCCAAGGATAAGGCTGTAGAGCCGAAAGCCGAGGAGAAAAAAGTGGAGGCCAGCTCCAAGAGCGTAGAGAAGATAGTCGAGGCGGTAGAGAAGATGACGGTACTCGAGCTCTCCGAGCTCGTGAAGGTCCTCGAGGACAGGTTCGGCGTCACCGCCGCCGCTCCGATGGCGATGATGCCCGGAATGATGATGGGCGCCGGTCCGGCCGAAGAGGCCGAGGAGAAGACCGAGTTCGACGTCGTTCTCAAGGACTTCGGCAGCCAGAAGATCCAGGTCATCAAGGTCGTCAGGGCCATAACGGGTCTCGGGCTCATAGAGGCGAAGAAGATGGTCGAGGAGCTCCCGAGCAACGTCAAGGAGGGCGCTAACAAGGATGAGGCTGCCGATATCAAGAAGCAGCTCGAAGAGGCCGGTGCGACCGTAGAGATAAAGTAACAGTTTTTCAAAAAGGATCGGCGTAGAGCCGTGACAAGGAGGGATCGGTCTACATGATCAAGATGCCTGACCGGATCGACTACGGAAAGATTCCGCAGGTGATGGAGATCCCTCATCTCCTGGAAGTACAGCTCGCGTCCTACGAGCGGTTCCTCCAGAGGAAAGTCCCTATCGACAAGCGGGAAGACATCGGGTTGCAGAATGTCTTCAACTCGGTGTTCCCGGTGGTGTCGACGAAGGGGGACTTCACCCTGGAGTATCTCGGCTACAATGTCGGAGAGCCGAAATATACCGTCGAGGAATGCAAGGAGCGTGACCTTACATACGCGGTGCCCCTGAAGGCGGCGCTCAGGCTCGTCGTGCGCGAACAGAGCGAGGACGAATGGGTGATCAAGGATATCATCCAGAGCGAAGTCTACCTCGGGGAGATCCCGCTGATCACGGACAAGGGCACGTTCATAATCAACGGAGCCGAGAGGGTCATCGTCAGCCAGCTGCACCGCTCGCCGGGTGTGGTGTTCAGCGACGATTACCATCCCAACGGCAAGAGGCTTTTCAACGCGAGGATAATTCCGTACAGGGGCTCCTGGGTCGAGTTCGTCATCGATGTGAACGACATCATGTATGTCTACATCGACAGGCGCAGAAAGATACCCGTGACTGTGCTCCTGAAGGCGATGGGATTCGAGCCGAACAGCGGGATCATCAAGCTCTTTCACAAGACGAAGGTCCACACCCTCTCGCCGCGTGCGAGCAGGAAGGACACCGCTCTTATCGGCCATTACGTGGCCGAGGACGTCGTCAGCAAGGAAACGGGCGAGGTCATCGCCGAGGCGGGCAAGCCTCTGACGGAGACCGCGCTCGAGATGATGAAGTCGCAGAAGCTTCTCAAGATCGTCATGATCGAAAAGAGCGCGCACATAGAGGAAGACGTCATCATCAAGACGCTTGAGAAGGATCCGACCCACGGCCGTGAGGACGCGCTCAAGCGCATCTACAACCTCATGCGGCCGGGGGATCCGCCGAACGCCGATACGGCGAAGGCGCTTCTTGACAGGCTCTTTTTCAACCCGAAGAGATACAACCTCGCGAAGGTCGGGCGCCACAAGATAAACAGGCGCCTGGGCATCGACGTGCCGATCGATACTACGACGCTGACCGAGAAGGATTTCATAGCCGTAGTGGTCAACCTGATAGAGATCAGGGAGACCGACGGCGCGGTCGACGACATAGACCACCTGGGCAACAGGAGGGTCAGGTCGGTCGGCGAGCTTCTCGGCAACCAGTTCTCCGTGGGGCTGGCGAGAATGGCGAGGATCATAAAGGAGAGGATGACGATCCAGGAGTCAGATAATCCGACTCCCTATGATCTCGTGAACGCCAGAACGATAAGCGCCGTAGTGCAGTCGTTCTTCGGCAGCAGCCAGCTCTCGCAGTTCATGGACCAGACAAATCCGCTGGCGGAGCTCACCCACAAGCGCAGGCTCAGCGCTCTCGGCCCGGGAGGGCTGACGAGGGAGCGCGCCGGCTTCGAGGTGCGCGACGTGCACTTCACGCATTACGGCCGCATGTGCCCGATCGAGACGCCGGAAGGACCGAATATCGGACTGATCACCTCGCTGGCCACGTACGCGAGGGTCAACGAGTTCGGATTCCTCGAGACCCCTTACCGCAAGGTGCGCAAAGGGCTCGTCACCGGTGAAGTCGAGATGCTCTCGGCCGATCTCGAGGACAAGGCGGTCATAGCGCACGCCAACGCGCCGATCGACTCGAAGGGCAGGTTTCTCAACGACATGGTCATGGCCAGGTACGGAGGAGAGTTCGTCGTGGTCGACCCGAAGGAGGTCGACTACATGGACGTCTCGCCGGCCCAGCTGGTGAGCGCGGCTGCCTCGCTTATCCCGTTCCTTGAGCACGATGACGCGAACAGGGCCCTGATGGGCTGTAACATGCAGCGCCAGGCCGTGCCTCTTCTGCAGGCAGAGGCGCCTCTTATCGGCACCGGCCTCGAAGGTAAGGTCGCCTACGATTCAGGAGTCCTCGAGATAGCCCGCAGGTCGGGTAAGATCGAGAGCGTAGAGGCAGACCACATCATGGTCAGCTACGGGTCCAAGAAGGAAGAGGAGAACCTGGACGATTTCAGCGGCTTCGGCGGCGTCGACGAGTATACGCTTGTCAAGTACCAGCGTTCCAACCAGGACACCTGTGTCAACCAGAAGCCGCTGGTCGAGGTCGGGCAGCGTGTGAAGAAGGGCGAGGTGATCGCCGATTCCTCGGCGACGCGTGAAGGCGAGCTGGCACTGGGCAGGAACATCCTCGTCGCGTTCATGCCGTGGCGCGGATACAACTTCGAGGACGCGATAATACTGAGCGAGCGCCTCGTGACCGACGACGTCTACACGTCGATCCACATCGAGGAGTTCGAGACCCAGGTCCGCGACACGAAGGCGGGCATGGAGGAGATAACGCGCGAGATCCCCAATGTGAGCGAGGAGATGCTCGGCAACCTCGACGAGGACGGGATAATCCGAATCGGCGCCCACGTCAAGGCGGGCGACATCCTCGTGGGAAAGGTGACCCCGAAGGGCGAGACCGAGCTGACCCCCGAGGAGCGCCTCCTCAAGGCGATCTTCGGCGAGAAGGCCGGCGACGTCCGCGATGCCTCTCTGAAGGCCCCCCCCGGTATGGACGGGATCATCGTCGACATTAAGCTCTTCTCCCGCAAGGAGCGGGACGACCGCGCCAAGTCGCACGAGAAGAAGAGGACGCAGGAGCTCACGCGCCAGCGGGACCAGGAGATCGAGCACGTCAAGGAGAAGAGGCGCGAGCGCCTCGCGATGCTGATGGTCGGACAGACGACCGAGAAGCTGATCCATTCCGAGACGGGCGAGATCCAGGCCAAGGCCGGGCGCAAGATCACAGAGAAGCTCCTCTCTTCGATCGACGTCGACCACCTCCACTGGGGACTTCCCATAGTGAAGAACCAGAACGTGGATGCGAAGATCCAGTCCCTCATGGAGGCCGCGGCCAGGGCGATTGACGGGATCGAAAGCAAGTACGAGAAGGAGATGGAGCGCGTAACGCGCGGCGACGAGCTTCCTCCCGGCGTGAGCAAGCTGGTGAAGGTCTACATCGCCCGCAAGCGCAAGGTGTCGGTCGGCGACAAGATGGCCGGGCGCCACGGCAACAAGGGCGTTGTTTCAAGAATAGTGCCGATAGAAGACATGCCGAGGCTTGCCGACGGTACGCCCGTCGACATCATCCTCAATCCCCTGGGGGTCCCGAGCCGAATGAACGTCGGCCAGATCCTCGAGACGCATCTAGGCTGGGCGGCGTGGGAGAAGGGCTACAGAGTTTCCACACCGGTCTTCAACGGCGCCACGATAACCGAGATCAAGGCGGCTCTCAAGGATGCCGGCCTGCCCGAATCCGGAAAGACGACCCTCTACGACGGTATCACCGGCGAATCGTTCGCGGACGAGATAACCGTCGGGTACATATACATGCTCAAGCTTTCCCACCTGGTCGACGACAAGATCCACGCGAGGTCTATCGGCCCTTACTCGCTCGTGTCGCAGCAGCCCCTGGGCGGAAAGGCCCAGTTCGGCGGCCAGCGGTTCGGCGAGATGGAGGTCTGGGCGCTCGAGGCGTACGGCGCCGCGTTCTGCCTCCAGGAGCTGCTCACGGTCAAGTCGGACGACGTAATGGGACGCAGCCGCATATACGAAGCGATCGTCAAGGGCGAGAACGCTCCCGACCCGGGGCTGCCCGAGGCGTTCAACGTGCTTATAAAAGAGCTTCAGAGCCTTTGCCTCGACGTGCATCTCGATAAGGATCAATAGAGATACGGAGGTATCCGTTGTATACCACCTTTATGGACAAGGATCGTAAAAAGCCTACCGACATCAAGTCGATGCGTATCCAGCTCGCCTCCCCCGAGGTGGTGCGTTCGTGGAGTTTCGGTGAGGTGATCAAGCCGGAGACGATCAACTACCGGTCGTTCAAGCCGGAGAAGGACGGCCTCTTCTGCGAGAGGATCTTCGGGCCGGTCAAGGACTGGGAGTGCGCCTGCGGAAAGTACAAGCGGATCCGCTACCGCGGCGTGATCTGTGACAGATGCGGCGTCGAAGTGACCCACTCGCGGGTGCGCCGCGAGCGCCTGGGCCACATCGAGCTCGCCGTGCCCGTCGCCCACATCTGGTTCCTCAAGGGCGTACCCAGCAGGATCGGGTACATGCTCGACATGTCGGTGCGCAATCTCGAGAGGATCCTCTACTACGAGTCGCACGTTGTCATCGATCCTGGCAATACCGACCTGAAGTACAAGGACCTCATCGACGATGATACTTACAACGACCTGCTCGACCAGGGCGCGGAGTTCAACGCGATGATGGGGGGAGAGGCCATCCGCGAGCTCCTTACGCAGATCAATATCGAGGAGGAGTCGATCAACCTGCGGGCGCAGGCCAAGGTCGAGACATCGGTCCAGCGCAAGAAGGACGTCCTCAAGAGGCTCAGAGTGGTAGAGGCGTTCAGGCAGAGCAATAACAGGGCCGAGTGGATGGTCTTGGATGTTATCCCGGTGCTGCCTCCCGACCTCCGTCCGCTGGTCCCGCTCGAAGGCGGGCGGTTCGCGACCTCGGACCTTAACGACCTGTACCGCCGCGTCATCAACAGGAACAACAGGCTCAAGAAGCTGATCGAGATCCGCGCGCCGGAGGTCATCCTTCGCAACGAGAAGAGGATGCTCCAGGAAGCGGTCGACGCGCTGTTCGACAACAGCCGCCGCTCGCGCGCCGTACGCGGGCAGGGGAACAGGCCGCTCAAGTCGCTCAGCGACATGCTCAAGGGAAAGCAGGGCCGTTTCCGTCAGAACCTCCTCGGCAAGAGGGTCGACTACTCGGGACGTTCGGTGATCGTCGTCGGTCCCGAGCTCGAGATCGGCCAGTGCGGGCTTCCCAAATCGATGGCGCTCGAGCTCTTCAAGCCCTTCATCATAAGGAAGCTCGAGGAGAAGGGTTACGTACAGACGGTCAAGAGCGCGAAGAAGCTCGTGGAGCGCGAGAGACCCGAGGTATGGGATATACTCGAGGAGATCATCACCGATCATCCGGTCTTCCTCAACAGGGCGCCGACGCTTCACAGGCTCGGCATACAGGCCTTCCAGCCCCTGCTGATCGAGGGGAAGGCGATACAGATACATCCGCTGGTCTGCGCGGCGTTCAATGCCGACTTCGACGGCGACCAGATGGCGGTGCACGTGCCGCTCTCCTACGAAGCGCAGCTTGAGGCGCGCACGCTGATGCTTTCGGCGAACAACATCCTCTCGCCGGCCAACGGCGCTCCACTCGCCTCTCCTTCGCAGGACATGGTCCTGGGCCTTTATTTCATAACGATGGCCAAGGGGGGCGCAAAGGGCGAGGGCAAGTCGTTCTTCAGCGTCTATGACGCGATCAGCGCGGCGGCGGGAGGCGTCATCGACATACACGCCAAGATCAGGGTGAGGATCGGCGACGAGATGGTGACGACCACCGGCGGCCGCGTCATACTCAACGAGATCGTTCCAGAAGAGATCGGGTTCATGAACGACATCCTCGACAAGAAGAACATCGGCCGCCTCATATCGGCCTGCTACAAGAAGCTCGGCAACTCGAGGACGGTGACGTTCCTGGAGCAGCTCAAGGATATAGGCTTCAAGTACGCCACCATCGGCGGGATCACCTTCGGTATCGACGACATCGTCGTTCCCGATGAGAAACCGGGCCTGATAGAGGAAGCGAACAAGGCGATCGCGAGGATCCACAAGCAGTACAAGAACGGCGTCATCACCGACGGCGAGAGGTACAACAAGATCATCGACACCTGGACCCATACGTCGAACGACGTGGCGGACGCGATGGGCGAGGCGCTGAGCCGGGACCGCGCCGGGTTCAACCCCATCTACATGATGGCGAACTCGGGATCCCGGGGCAGCAGGGACCAGATCAGGCAGCTCGCCGGTATGCGAGGCCTGATGGCGAAGCCCCAGAAGAGGATCACCGGAGGCATCGGCGAGATCATCGAGATGCCCATCACGGCGAACTTCAAGGAGGGCCTTACCGTCCTCCAGTACTTCATCTCCACGCACGGCGCGCGAAAGGGGCTGGCCGACACGGCGCTCAAGACCGCCGACGCGGGTTATCTCACGAGGCGCCTTGTTGATGTCGCCCAGGACGTAATCGTCACCGAGCAGGACTGCGGCACGATCATGGGAGTCGACACCTCCGCCCTGAAAGAGGGCGAGGAGGTCATCGAGTCCCTGTCCGACCGTATCCTGGGCCGCGTATCCGTGGACGACGTCCTCGATCCCCATACGGGCGAGGTCATCGTGGCGGCCAATGCGCAGATAGACGAGGACCTGGCCCTCGAGGTCGAGGAGCGGGGCGTCGAGCGGGTCAAGATCCGTTCGGTGCTCACGTGCGAGTCGAGACGCGGAGTCTGCGCGAACTGTTACGGGCGAAATCTCGCCACCGGCGGGATGGTCAACATCGGCGAGGCCGTCGGCGTGATCGCCGCGCAGTCGATCGGAGAGCCGGGCACGCAGCTGACGCTCCGTACCTTCCACGTCGGCGGGACGGCGAGCCGAATCGCCGAGCACACGCAGAAGACCACTAACCATGCCGGTAAGGTCGAGCTCAGTAACATAAAGCTCGTCAAGAACCGCGAGGGGGAAGAGATAGCGATCAGCCGCAAGGGCGAGATCATCATCCGCGACGCGGAGACCGAGCGTGTAAGGGCTCGTTTTGGAGTGCCTTACGGAGCCGTCCTGAGAGCGGCCCCGGGAGACATCGTCGCGAAGGAGCAGATAGTCTACGAGTGGGATCCCTATTCGGACTTTATCATCTCGGACAAGGCGGGTAAGCTCCGCTTCGTCGGGATCAAGGACGGGGTGACCCTGAAGGAGAAGCTCGACGACAAGACGGGCCTGCGCCAGATGGTCATCATCGACGACCGTGACAAGAAACGCCATCCGCACATAGAGCTGCTCGACAAGAAGGGCTCGGTCATCGGAAACTTCATCATCCCGACCGGCGCGCATCTCTCCCAGCACGACGGCGACGATGTGCGTGCTGGCGACATCGTCTGCCGTATCCCGAAGGAGATAACGAAGACCCGAGACATCACAGGCGGTCTTCCTAGGGTGGCGGAGCTTTTCGAGGTCCGCAAGCCGAAGGAAGCGGCGGTCGTCTCGGAGATCGACGGCATCGTGGAGTTCGGCTCCGTGACGAAGGGGATGCGCAAGATCATCGTCGCCAACGAGAGCGGCGACAAGCGCAACTACCTCGTCCCGCAGGGCAAGCACCTGAGCGTGTACGAGGGTGACCGGATCGAGGCGGGAGACAACCTCACCGAGGGTCCCGTCAACCCGTTCGACATCCTCGCGATCAAGGGAGTCAACGCCGCCCAGAACTACCTGGTCAACGAGATCCAGGAGGTCTACAGGCTGCAGGGCGTGGCAATAAACGACAAGCACATCGAGGTGATAGTGCGCCAGATGCTCCAGAAGGTCGTCGTCGAGGACGGCGGGGATACGAAGTTCCTCGAGGGCGATATCGTGAGCAAGGGCGAGTTCCGAGAGGAGAACGAGGCCGCGATGGCCGATGGCGGCACCCCGGCCACGTTCAAGCCCCTGCTGCTCGGCATCACCAAAGCAAGCCTCAACACGGAGAGCTTCATCTCCGCGGCGAGCTTCCAGGAGACGACGCGCGTGCTTACGGCCGCCGCCGTCCAGGGGAAGACGGACCACCTCAGGGGCCTCAAGGAGAACGTCGTGATGGGGCACCTCGTACCGGCCGGGACGGGCCTGCACAAGTACAACGCTATCGAGATCGAGGAGCAGGTCAGCGAGGAGGACCTTCTCGGCAGAGAGTTCCCGGAAGAGGAGCTCGCCGTGCTTATCGACGAGATGAGGGGGGAAGCCTCCTGAGGGAGTTCCGGGTTGCTCCGGAATCGGCTAAATTAATTTCTTGACAGGGACATAACGGGATGTTAAATTGCTCATCTGCGTCCCGATTTACCTGTCGGTACGAAAAAAATCGAAATTCGAGCGGAGAAGAAGAAAAGGTAGAAAGTGCCTACTATCAATCAGTTAGTGCGGAAGGGCAGAAAGGCCCAGACGAAGAAGACGAGCGCGCCGGCGCTGCAGAGCAGCCCCCAGAAGCGGGGAGTATGCACGAGGGTCTATACCTCGACTCCGAAAAAGCCCAACTCGGCCATCCGCAAGGTCGCCCGAGTGAGGCTCGTGAACGGTTTCGAAGTGACCGCCTATATCCCGGGAGAGGGACATAACCTCCAGGAGCACTCGATCGTCCTGGTCAGGGGCGGAAGGGTCAAGGATCTGCCCGGCGTCAGGTACCATATAGTCCGCGGCACGCTCGATACGAGTGGTGTCGACGGCCGCACGAAGCGCCGCTCGAAATACGGTGTTAAGAGGCCCAAGAAGGCCGCGTCCTAGAAGGAGCAATCGCGATGCCTCGCAGACGGGAAGTCATAAAAAGAGAGATAACGCCCGATCCGAAGTACGGCGACGTCCTTCTGGCTCGATTCATAAACTATCTGATGCGCAGGGGCAAGAAGAGCACAGCCGAGCGCATCGTATATGACGCGATCGACATCATGGAGGAGAAGACGGGCCAGAGCGGCGTCGAAGTCCTCAAGAAGGCGATAGAGAACGTGAAGCCGGTCCTCGAGGTCACCTCGAGACGTGTCGGCGGGGCAACGTATCAGGTCCCGATCGAGGTCCGCCCCAACCGCAGGCTCGCCCTGGCGATGAGGTGGATCATCGGCTACGCCAAGGAAAGGCCCGAAAGAAAGATGGCGCAGAAGCTCTCCGCCGAGCTTCTCAACGCCTACAACAAAGAGGGCCCGTCGATCAAGAAGCGTGAGGACACGCATCGAATGGCAGAAGCCAACAAGGCTTTCGCCCACTACAGATGGTAGACAGCATCCCCGGCTACTGCTGGTCAGGGGTTGCTTTTATATATGGGATGATGGGTGGAAATCCCGCCGAAGCCTTCGAGTTGCAATTGGAGGAACCGGCGGGCAGCGAGGGAAAGAATTAAATGGTTAAAAGGCAGCTTTGCTTTAACAGCATTAACCGCCGTATGACCCCCTGATCCCCGTCGGGCTTTTGCCGGCCTTCCGGGCAAGGTGGGTCCGGTGCCGGAGAAAGTTCGATGTCGAGAGATTACCCTCTAGACAAGACTCGTAATATCGGTATCGCCGCTCATATCGACGCGGGGAAGACTACCGTGACGGAGAGGATCCTGTTCTATTCGGGCAAGGTCCACCGAATGGGCGAGGTGCATGAGGGCAGCACGGTGATGGACTGGATGGAGCAGGAGCGCGAGCGGGGGATCACGATCACCTCGGCCGCGACCACCTGCAACTGGAAAGACCACCAGATAAATATCATTGATACACCGGGACACGTCGACTTCACGGTAGAGGTCGAGCGGAGCCTCAGGGTGCTCGACGGTGTCGTCGCGGTATTCTGCGCGGTGGGCGGGGTCGAGCCGCAATCTGAGACGGTGTGGCGCCAGGCGGACAGGTATCATATCCCGCGCCTCGCTTTCGTCAACAAGATGGACAGGGTCGGCTCCGATTTCATGAATGTCGTGCGTATGATGCGCACGAAACTGAAAGCCAACGCTTTTCCCGTTCAGATCCCGATGGGATCGGGAGAGAAATTCATCGGGCTTATCGACCTGATAGAGATGAAAGCCTTCACGTACGATGACGAGAGCCTGGGTGCCACCTATATTCGCGGCGAGATACCCGAGGAATACGTCGGCGAGGCTGTCGAAGCGAGAGAGCAGCTCCTCGGAGCCCTCGCCGATTACGATGAAGATATCCTGCACCATGTCGTGGACGGAAGCGACGTGAGCGAGGAAACTATAAAAAAGGCCCTGCGCAGGGCGGTCCTGGACACGACGGTAGTTCCCGTCCTCTGCGGAGCCGCCTTCAGGAACAAGGGAGTTCAGCGTCTGCTCGACGCGGTAATCGATTATCTTCCCAATCCGATGGATGTTCCGCCGGTAAAGGGAATAAACCCCTTCTCCAAGAAGGAGGAGGAGAGAAAGGCCGATCCGAAGGCGCCTTTCTCCGCCCTTGTGTTCAAGGTCATGACCGACCCGTACGTCGGCCTGCTGCACTACCTCAGGGTATACAGCGGGACGGTAGAGGCGGGATCTCATGTAGTGAACGCCACGAACAAGAAGAAAGAGCGCATCGGGCGGGCGCTTCTCATGCACGCCAACAAGCGCGAGGAGATGAGCGAGATATCCGCCGGAGATATAGTGGGGATCGTGGGCCTGAAGCATTCGGCCACGGGCGACACCCTGTGCGATACCAAGCATCCTCTCCAGTTGGAGATGATGAATTTCCCGGAGCCGGTCATCTCGGTCGCTATCGAGCCGAAGACGAAGGCCGATGAGATGAAGCTCTCGGACGCGCTCAGAAGGCTCAGTGACGAGGACCCTACCTTCCTGGTGAGGGTGGATCAGGATACGGGCCAGACGCTCATATCGGGAATGGGCGAACTGCACCTCGAGATCCTTGTCGACAGGATGTTCAGGGAGTTCAACGTCCACGCGAACGTGGGACGGCCCCAGGTCGCCTTCAAGGAGACGATCACGAAGAAGGCACGTTCCGAGGGGCGTTTTGTCCGCCAGAGCGGCGGCAAGGGCCAGTACGGGCATGTTGTCATCGAGATCGAGCCTAATCCCGGCGGGGGGTTCGCCTTCGAGAGCAGGATGCGCGGGGCTCCGATCCCGAAGCAGTTCGTGCCATACGTAGAGGACGGCGTCCGGGAGGCGATGGCGAGCGGTCCGGTCAACGGCTGCCCGATAGTCGATGTGAAGGTGGCGCTGATCGACGGCTCATACCACGAGGTCGACTCCAGCGACCTGTCGTTCCGCGTCGCGGGAAGCATGGCTTTCAGCGACGGGGTCAAGAGGGCCGGACCGGTCCTCCTGGAGCCGGTCATGGACGTCGAGGTGGTCCTGCCCATCGAGTACATCGGAGACGTCATGAACGATCTCAATATGCGTAGAGGAAAAGTCGAAGGGATGTCACAGCGCGGCGATACGCAGGTCGTATCGGCGAGGGCGCCCCTTTCCGACATGTTCGGCTACGCGACCACTCTGCGTTCGCTGACGCAGGGGCGGGCGATTTACAGTATGCAGTTTTCACATTATGACCAGGTGCCCGGAGAGATGGTCGCGCAGCTTCAGGGCAGGGTGAGAGGCCTGGCCTGAGAGAGTATCGTGAAAGCCCGCCCGGCCTGAAGCCGGAGCGAGGCCCTAGAAGGAGGAAGCCGGATGGCCAAGCAGAAGTTTGAACGTACGAAGCCCCATGTGAACGTCGGGACGATCGGGCACGTCGATC
>CAZREW010000028.1:0-18713 GCA_964599375.1 uncultured bacterium | reverse complement strand
GATGACTTACAAGCAGGGAGCCTCAACCGCGAATCATGGCTTAAAAGCCGGCTTCATCGGAAATTCCCACGAACGGTACCCGGCCGGCATCGTGTAGCCGGTGCGGTGGCTGAGATCGAGATCTTGTGTCATACCGAATCCCGGATTCACTCCCAGGCATCCGTACCCGGCGGCACCTATGAGTTCGGAGGTGACCGGGACTCCGTGTGTGGACGCGTTGCTCAGGATGACACTCCACAACCCGGTATCATATGTCAACATTCCCATCGCGGTGAGGAGCGAACTGGTCCATTCGCTTCCCGAATCCGATGAATTGTAATCGTTCGTTCCGTCTCTTTCGTCCCAGTCGGACTTGGCGCCTTCGTCCGAGGCGCAGGCGGCGAGGGCTGTCCGAACATTGTCGAGTGTCTCGAGGTTGTTGATGAAGCTCCCGCTGTGGCACGAGCCGATCAGGAAGTTGAAGAGCACGCCGGGGTGTTCCTGCATCTTGTTGTGAAATTCGTTCGCGTAGATCCAGATGCCGCCGAGCTTGACCTTATCGACACCACCGTGTGCGATGATATAGATCGTTATGATGAACTTCCCGTCATCAACCAGGTTGTCGATCTCGGTGAGGACGTCGTCGGCAGCATCCTCGACTAACCCTATTACGCTCGAGTACGCGTTCTTGTACGAATCGAAGAAGTTGTAGCCGTTCCAGTAGGTGGTGGTGGCATCATCGTACAGCGCCTCGCCGGGCATGAGTCCCTGTATGACGATGAATCCTTCGGGAATCTGCGTGAAGAGCGGTGGCAAAGTGAAGGTCATTTCCTGCCCGATCGGCGTTACGATCTCGAAGTTCTTCGCGATTACGAAATTCGTGTCGGGCACGGACTTGAGAAATTGCGATGGCGTCGAGTCATTTATCTTCGGCCACCAGTTCGCCTCGGTCACCGCGTAGTCACCGCTGGTCCTGCCGACGACGACGTACTTCACCTGGTGTTCGTAGAACGATTGCGGGGCAAGATCGAGGTAGAAGAAGTAAGATTCCTCGTCCACGGTGAATGAGGCGCCAGGGGAGCCCAGGGCCGGAGCCTGGCCCGCACCCGGCGCATCCTCCACTATCGTGCTCCCCTTCGGTATCGAGCCGCTCATCCTGAGACATATAAATTTTTCGCCCTGGGACACCTCGGCCGGTATGACGTCGTTCGTCACGATGTCGATCGCCTCTTCCATGCCGATGCCCGACGGAGCGGTCGTCTTGTCCTTCGAGCAGGATGCGGCGACGAGGGCAATAATCGAACAGGCAAGCACGAGCAGGAAAAATCGCCTGCGCATGGTGAACCTCCACGATTTTTGGTTTGTTACAGTGCACTTCCAATGGATAAGTCAGCCGTATTCATCATACTTGAGGCATCTATTCTTTGCAAGGGAATCCCGCGAGCCCGCAACCGGTCCTCGGGGATATTCGTGGCGTCGGCTCAGGCCCGATGCTTTCGACCAGTTCTGACCTCATGAAATGTGGTTTTGAGCCCTTGTCTCTTCTATTAATTGCGTCCCAACGGAATCCGATTCTCACATCTGTTTTCGCGTCTATTTTATAAGCAGAAAGAGGGAAACCGGTCAAGCCGGCTTCCCTCTCTATTTTTACCGGTGCGCCGCCCTATCTTCAGCGCCCGGCAGCTTTCGGGTCAGCTCTATCTAGTAGCGGTTCCTGCCGAATCCGCCACCGCCGCCGCCACGATTGTCCGTGCGGGGCTTCGCCTTGTTGACCTTGAGCGTACGGTCATGCAGCTCCTTGTCGTTCAGGGCGTCGATGGCAGCCTGTGCCTCGGTATCATTGGACATCTCGACGAAACCGAATCCCTTCGCTCTGCCGGTGTCCCTGTCGGTGATGATGTTCACGGTATCTACCGTACCGTACGCCTCAAAAGCGGTCCTGAGATCGCTTTCCGTCGTATCGAAGTTCATGTTTCCAACATAGATCTTCATGTCAGCCTCCTCAAAGGGCTCAAACTAATATTGCAACAAACAGATATTTTTCGGAAGATTTAAAGGCCCCTAAAGAGAAGATCAACTTGATAGGTCTCGTTTATCGTCAATTTCGGTCACAATCCCGAATTCATCCGTTTCGGGAACAGTATAATCTATTAATCTGAGAATACAAGAACATAATAAGATGTTTCCCTGTAATTTTAGAAAATCGTAATCGATGGCAGTGTGCTGACCTGTCCCCTCCATCAATGTCGTCCGAAGCGCAAACGACGCTTCCGTCAGGTGATTACAGCCGGTGCTGTACTATACTCCCGGGGCACCTGGGGGATACCATCAGGATGCCGGCCAGATCCTGATGGGGATGCAGGGGCGCCAGATGAGTAAGCGCGAGTATTGTGAGCGGACGGGAAAAACAGAGGGGCAGCTATTAATAACGGCATAATATTGCAGGGCTCTGCGGTTCTTCGCCGTGTCGTGCAGCAGCATTTAATAGCTGGCAACTCTGCTCGATTGGCGTATGTTTCCTGGTCAGAATGAATATGATGCGACTGAACCCTGGCTCCTGCACCCGGCATTTTACTTTGAACCTTTCTGCCTGTTTCAGGGTCCTTGATTATGAACAGGGAAGAAAGGAGTCAAGTTGATCTCTGAGTCGGATAGAATTCGCAGTCAGCTTATCGCGCTACATATCCGGAACGGAGAAAATAAGGCGTTCGGAGACCTCGTGTCTCTGTGGGAGCGCCCATTATTCTACTACATCAGAAAACTCTCTAAGTGTGAAGAGGATGCATGGGACGTTATGCAGGAGACCTGGATCAGGATCTATCGTGGGATCGGAAAGTTGAATGAACTCTCGAGCCTGCCCGCCTGGCTGTACAGGATAGCCCGCAATGCAGCCTTGAACTACAACCGGGACAACAGGATGATGGACGATCTCGTGGAGGACGGCCTCGATATCGAGGCGATCGGTCCGGGAGGGGATTACGATTTATCCGCAACGGACGCGGAAGCGATTCACTGGGGCCTAAAGCAATTGCCTGTCAAACAGAGAGAAGTCCTGGTCCTCCTGTTTCTTGAAGAATTCTCAATAGATGAGATCGCCTCTATCACGGGCGTTTCTTCAGGTACGGTGAAATCAAGACTCCATTATGCGAAGAAAGCTCTTCACGGATTCATAATAAAGGAGCTTGGAAATGAATGACAGATCGATTCGTGACCGGCTTCTCGAGGCGGAAAAGCGAGATCCCGTTCTGGAGGACCGTTTCAAAAAGGAGATGAAAAAGATGACTGAGCACAGATTGACGCCTTCGGGAAAGGTCGTGTGGGCATTCACGACTCTGGTGGCAGCGGTCCTGGCCGTCTTCTTCACTTATCTAGCGATTACCGTACAGGATCTTCCCCGGCTGGGGCGTGTCGGCTTTATAGAAGGTGTTCTTTTCAGCATAGCATGGATCATCCTTGGCGTCAGGATATTGAAGAAGGGATCCTTTGACCTGCTTAGACACGACAACTCCATAAATAGCCTTGTTTTCGGTTTTGTCCTGCTCCTGCTGGTGAACATGCTGATCCTCGGCAGCCAAATCGAGGACAGGACTCTAGGTAATCAGATGATAATATGCGGAGCCGTGTTCTTCATGATATTCGGGCTTCCCGCCATCATCAACATGCGTGTCAACAGGATGGAATATACGCTTCGTCAGCATCTGCTGAATATCGAATTGAAGATGGCCGAGCTTTCCGAAAGACTGGGAATGAAAACTGACTGAGTGTATTGCCGGACCGGCCGCGGGGGGTGGCGCTTAGAAACTGAACGAGATGCGGCTTTCGAAATCAAGCGTGCTGGAGGTGAGCGGAGGTTCCAGTACGATAGAGCGGATGTCGGCGGGGGCCCCGAATCGAAACGAATTCATAGACAGACCTATATCGAGAAACCATTTGGGGGTCAGGTATGCCGACAGGCCGAAACCGAAGGCCCTTTTCGTGCCGGCAAAGGGACACGTATCCAGTTCGAGAGCGGCATCCACATTGAAATCGAATCCCGTGAATCCAAATGATCCCTTGAGATAGGGCTGGATACGGCGGTCGGCCAGGAGATGCCAGGAAAGACCGGCGCCGACATCCCACAGGACTCCACTGCCCGGCACGTCCAGCCATGTCCCGTCGTGGCTCGACCGGACGATATAGAATTCGGCCCCGAGGGCGTTTTTGAGTCCTTGCCCGAGCCGTCTCTTTACTCCCAGAGCCATGCCGAATCCCATGGCGGGTCCCACCTCCGGCACCAGCAGAACAAGGCCCGCGCCCTGAAAAAAAGTCGTTCCGTCAAAATCGCCTTTCAATGTCGACCGGGAGATCATGAACGATAGATAGCCTTCCAATTCGGGAAAGGAGAAGGATTCTTTGCTCCGGTCAGATCCGGCCCCGGGGACCTCTTGCTGGTCGCCGCATGCTGCCTGGGCGCATGAAGCGGTCAGGACCGCGAAAATCACCGCGAGTAGATATAGACAGATACGCATGGATCCTGCTCTCGATTCGCCGTATCGGATGAACAGCGGTTCTAGAAAAGCGGCAGGTCCGACAAAAACGCAAAGCCAGCCGCTGGACCGGGAGCTATTCTAGCCAAGAAAGCCGGCCGGGGGAAGCCTTGATATTTCTCGCAGACTCCGCCGCGTCGGCCCTGCTCGTCCTCGGGTACTGTATCCTCATACCCGTCGTGCTCATTTAGATACACCTCTGATAGTCTTGGCATCCGGCTCTCCGTTTTCTGAGCCAAGCCGATCTTTTAATGGTCTCAGTATTCATCAAGATGGTTGAATTCGGCATCCTCCAGCCACGTCTGCGGCCTCGAGATGAACTCGACCATGTTGTCCAGCAGAAAAAAATGTTTTTTTTCTTCCCTTGCAAGAGATTCGAAGATCTGTTTCTTCCCCGGGCTTTTTTCCTCTTCCGCTTTTTCCTCGTAGAACTTGACACTCCTGGCTTCTATATCCATCGCTTTCCGGTACAGATCGGACTGCGGCTGTGAGACATCTATCTTGTCGCCATCGTCTTTCATGCTGGCGAAAACATTCTTTGCCCTCGAGAGGACTTCCGTCTCCTCCACGTGAGCGTCGCTGTCCCTCATCTTGCGTATGACGTCCTGGTGCCTTTCTTCATCGGAAGCGAGCATCCCGAATATCTTTTTTATCCCCTTGTCATGACTTTTCCTGGCGATTTCGAGATAGAGATCTCTTCCTTCCTGTTCCATCTGCAGGGCGAATTCGAATATGTCCATCACATCCTCCTCTGTTTTAGACGAAAACATTTATCTAAGCAGACGTACAGCTACGGCTGCCTGGTCGATCGCCTTCTTATGCCCGCGAGGCGTGGCCAGATCATACCACATTATCCTTATTATATCTGAATAAATGCTATTCAGTGAACTTCAGGGCTGGCATGTTAAAGAGAAGTGTGTATACTGGATCTATTGCGTAAATAACTAAAAGAGATCTCAGGACTCGATGATATAAGACATGTTCAGTTTCCGGGAGATGCCTGAATGAGTGTTCCAAACAATTCGTGTGTCAATACACTGCGGTTCCTTGCCGTTGACGCTGTCGAAAAGGCGAACTCGGGGCATCCGGGCCTTCCGCTCGGAGCGGCCCCGGCGGCATTCGTGCTCTGGGACCGTTTCCTGAGGTTCAATCCGCGGAATCCGGACTGGTTCGACCGCGATCGTTTCATTCTGAGCGCGGGGCACGGATCGGCTATGCTCTACGCGCTGCTGCATGTCTATGGGTACGACCTGCCGCTGGAAGAGCTGAAACGTTTCCGGCAGTGGGGAAGCAGGACGCCAGGTCATCCCGAATCCGGCCGCACGCCGGGTGTGGAAGTCACTACAGGTCCCCTGGGCCAGGGATTCGCGATGGCCGTCGGGATGGCGATCGCGGAGAAACATCTTGCAGGTATCTTCAACAGGCCCGGCTTCGACGTCATCGACCACCGTACTTACGTTCTCGCGTCCGACGGGGATCTGATGGAGGGAGTATCCTCAGAGGCCGCCTCTCTCGCCGGCCATCTCGGGTTAGGCAAGCTCATCGTCCTCTACGACGACAACCATATCTCGATCGAAGGTGATACCAAGCTCAGCTTCACCGAGGACAGAGGGCTCAGATTCGAAGCGTACGATTGGCACGTCGTCCATGTCCATGATGGAAATGATCTCGATGGGATCGAAGCTGCTGTCGAAGCGGCCAGGGCGGAGATGACAAGGCCTTCTATAGTGATGGTCCATTCCCATATCGGGTTCGGCAGCCCGAAGCAGGACTCGGCGTCCGCTCATGGCGAGCCGCTCGGGAAGGAAGCCCTGATAGAGACGAAAAAGAAGCTCGGCTGGCCTGTTGAACCCGATTTCCTCATTCCCGAAGAAGCTGGTGCCCATTTCAAGCTCGCCGCGGAGCGGGGGAAGGAGCTCGAGCGGGATTGGCTGGATCTGATGGGAAGATACAGGGAAGATCATCCCGAAGCGTACAAAGAGCTTCAGCGGGCGATAAGTGGTGATCTGCCCGGGGACTGGGACGCGGATATGCCGCGGTTCCGTCCCGGGGACGGCCCGATCGCAACACGCAGCACCTCCGGGATAGTGATGAATTCCATTGCGGATCGCCTGAAGATGTTCATCGGAGGATCCGCCGATCTCGCCCCTTCGAACAAGACCATGCTCAAAGGGCAGGGCGACTTCAGCGCGCAAGAGGGGAATTCGCGAAACCTGCATTTCGGCGTGCGCGAGCATGCGATGGGCTCGATAGTCAACGGCATGGCCGCACACGGAGCGCTGGTCCCGTTCGGAGCGACTTTCTTCGTGTTCTCGGACTACATGCGCCCTGCGCTGAGGATGGCCGCCATGATGCAGGCATTCTCGACGTTTGTCTTCACGCACGACAGTATCGCAGTGGGAGAGGACGGTCCGACCCACCAGCCGGTCGAGCAGCTGATGAGCCTTCGAGCCATCCCGGGCCTCACTGTGATCCGCCCCGCCGATGCAAACGAGGTCGCCGCTGCGTGGCGCCTCGCGTTGAAACGCAGGGGACCGCACGCCCTTGTCCTTACAAGGCAGAAGCTTCCCGTTCTTGACCCAGATCTGTATCCGGTCGAAGAGGGGACAACCCGGGGCGGATATATACTCGCCGAGGCTGATAAAGACACCGCCGATATAGTGCTTATCGCGACGGGCTCGGAAGTGCACCTCGCGCTGGAAGCCCGTGAGGCCCTTCTGGCAAAGGGGATACATGCGCGCGTCGTCTCCATGCCTTCATGGGAGATCTTCAGTGAGCAGGAAATGGAGTATCGCCGGCAGGTCCTCCCGGACGGCATCCCAAGACTCGCCGTAGAAGCGGGTGTCACGCTGGGATGGCGCGATCTCGTGGGTCCAGACGGGGATGTCGTGGGGCTTGACCGTTTTGGAGCCTCGGCGCCGGGGGAAACGGTTCTAGCTGAACTCGGATTCAACGCCGCTCATGTGGCCGAGCGGGCAATAGAGTTAATCTCTAAGCGAACATCCGGGATATAACATGCACAGAGGACAAGGTAACGAAAAAGGAATAGCACATGAAAACGACCGGGCCGGATAATAAGCAGCACCGGGCCATATTACAGAGAATCGCTCATCGGGCGATGATCGATAGAGGCCTGTTCCCTGACTTTTCTCCCGAAGTGATCGATGAACTCGGCAGGATCCAGGCTCCTGCCACCGCGGATGGTGAATCCGTCCATGACCTCACCGATCTTCCATGGGCGTCCATCGATAATGACGACTCCCGCGACCTGGATCAGCTGACTGTGGCCGAGATCCTGCCTGGAGACAATATCAAGATCCTTGTAGCCATTGCCGACGTGGATTCGATCGTCAAAAAAGGATCAGCAATTGACAGGCACGCCCGCCACAATACGACTTCGGTCTATACTCCGGTCATGATCTTTCCAATGCTGCCTGAAAAGCTTTCCAACGACATCACATCCCTGAACTACGACTCCGATCGTCTATCGATGGTCATCGAAATGGTGATAAGCAAGGATGGGTCGCTTCAGGGTTCCGATATTTACCGGGCGCTCGTCCGCAATCATGCGAAGCTGGCCTATAACAGCGTAGGCGCCTGGCTTGAAGATAAGGGAGCTGTACCGGAAGCCGTCGCTGAGGTGAAGGGGCTTGACGAGAACCTGCGGACACAGGATCAGGCCGCGCAGCGTCTCAGGAATCTGCGGCATCTGCAGGGGGCGCTGAGCCTGGAGACTATAAAGGCCAAACCGGCGTTTGACGGCGATCAGATCCGTAATATCGAAGTGGAATACAAGAACCGCGCCACGGACATCATCGAGGACTTCATGATCGCGGCCAATGGCGTGACTGCCCGGTATCTCGAGTCCAGAAAATTCCCCTCGATCCGCCGTGTGGTCCATGAGCCAAAGCGCTGGAATAGGATCGTCGAGTTGGCCGGGGAAAGCAAATTCGAGCTGCCCGCCGATCCGGATCCAAAAGCACTGGACAAGTTTCTCATGAAGGAGAAAGCCGCTGACCCACTTAGATTCCCGGACCTCTCCCTTACGGTCATAAAGCTTCTGGGAGCGGGCGAATACATGGCCGAGCTTCCAGGCGAGAAGGCCCCTGGACATTTTGGCCTCGCGGTCAGAGATTATTCGCATTCCACGGCGCCAAATCGCCGCTATCCCGATGTGATCACCCAACGTCTGCTCAAGGCCGCCCTGGAGGGCGATCCCTGGCCTTACAGCAAAGATGAACTGGATGCCCTGGCGAGGCACTGCAGCGAAAATGAGGACGCCGCTGACAAAGTCGAGCGGCTCGTCGGCAAATCCGCGGCGGCGCTTCTTCTTGAAAACAGGATCAACGAGAAATTCGAGGCTATCGTCACGGGGGCTTCGGAGAAAGGTACCTGGGTGCGGCTTCTCGAGATACCGGTCGAAGGCAAGCTGATCAGAGGGTTCGAAGGGCTTGATGTCGGCGCCCGGGTCCGCGTGCAACTGATCTCAGTCGATGTCGAGAAGGGCTTTATCGATTTCAAGCCGGTGCATGCGTCCAGGAATTGAGCCTGCGGCACGAGGTCAAGGACCGGGAGACGGATTCCCGGACACGGAGATGTTTCCCATCTCTGAATGAAGATAAGGTGCTTGAAAAGAATTAGAAGCAGGAACATAATGTTCCAGGATCTCATCTCTCTTTAAAGCACAAACCGTCAGCAGCGGATGCGGTTCTTTCTCCTGAGCCAGATGCGGCCGTGTGAGATGGAGAGTGGAACCGGGATAGGTGTCGGATCTATCTTATCCATAGAAGAAAGATATATATGAGGATAAGCGCTACTGCAGGAAAACCCGCTGAACAATCGATGCTCATCGATGTCCCGAAACTCATCACCGCTTATTATACCGAGGTGCCTGACCCCTCAGTGCCGGAGCAGAGGGTCAGGTTCGGTACTTCCGGGCATCGTGGCTCCGCATTTGATAGAGCATTCAACGAATCGCATATTCTAGCTATCAGCCAGGCCATATGCCTGTGGCGCAAGCGGCAGAAGACCGACGGCCCGCTGTTTATCGGGATGGACACGCACGCGCTCTCCGTACCGGCTCTCGCTACCGCGCTGGAAGTGCTCGCTGCCAACGGGGTGGACGTCATGATCGCTGAGAGGGACGACTATACCCCGACCCCCGTGATCTCTCACGCGATACTCACATACAACAATGGACGCGAGACAGGATTCGCCGATGGCATAGTGGTCACGCCCTCGCATAATCCACCCCATGACGGCGGGTTCAAGTACAACCCTCCACAGGGTGGCCCTGCGGGACGCACCGTAACCGACTGGATAGAGGCGAAAGCAAACGAATTCCTCGAAGCCGGGATGAAAGGCGTAAAGAGGGTCCCGATCGAAAAGGCGAGGCGCGCTCAGACGACCCATCGGCACGATTATCTCGACGCCTATGTCGGAGATTTAGGTAACGTGATAGATATGGACGCCATTCGCGATGCGAAGATCAGCATGGGAGTGGATCCGCTCGGAGGAGCCGGGGTCCACTACTGGGAACCTGTTTCCGAGCGCTTCGGATTGAACCTCACCGTCGTCGACAAGACCGTCGATCCGACATTCCGGTTCATGACGGTCGATTGGGACGGCCAGATCCGGATGGATCCCTCTTCGCCCTATGCGATGCGGCGTTTGATCGACCTGAGGGATCGCTTCGAGATCGCCTTTGCCTGCGACACCGACCACGACAGGCACGGGATTGTCACCCGGAGCGCCGGATTGCTGCCGCCCAATCACTACCTTTCTGCCGCCATTCACTACCTCTTCCAGCATCGGCCGAATTGGAGCAGGACGGCGGCGATCGGCAAGACTCTGGTGAGCAGCCAGATGATCGACCGTGTCACCGCAAAGCTCGGAAGGAGACTCTACGAGGTGCCTGTCGGCTTCAAGTGGTTCTCTGACGGCCTGCTCGACGGCTCGCTTGGCTTTGGCGGCGAGGAGAGCGCGGGCGCTTCTTTCCTCCGTCTCAACGGTGGTGTGTGGACGACCGACAAAGACGGGATGATCGCTTCCTTGCTTTCGGCTGAGATTACAGCACGGATGGGCCGTGATCCCGGCGAGATCTACGGCGAGCTCACTCGCGAGTTCGGCGAGCCTTTTTATGACCGTGTCGAAGCTTCAGCGACGCTCGAGCAGAAGGAGATGCTGAAAAAGCTCTCGCCCAAGGACATCCTTTCCACCGATCTTGCCGGCGACAAGATCCAGGCCATCCTGACCGAAGCGCCGGGTAACGCGGCGCCGATAGAAGGAATAAAGGTAGTGACTGAAAGCGGATGGTTCGTGGCGCGCCCCTCGGGGACAGAGGAGATCTACAAGATCTATGCGGAGAGTTTCCGCGGCAAGGATCATCTGGCCCGCATCCTCGAGGACGCGCAGGCAATAGTCAGCAAGGCCCTGGCCGCCCCGGCGCAGGCCGGCCACCCGTCAAAAAAGAATGAAGGCAAAAATGAGCAATAAAATACCTCACAGAGAGACGCTCTACAGTCTTTTCCCTACGGACATCGAGGGAGCCGATTCCCTGGCCGAGCTTGCACTGGATATGCGATGGTCGTGGAACCACGCCGCCGACGATGTGTGGCAGCAGCTCGATCCCGCATTGTGGGAACTCACGCACCACCCTTCTGTCGTCCTTCAGACGGTCTCACGGGATAAACTCAAGAAGGCTATGGCCGATCCCGCCTTCCGCAAGAAGGTCGATGGCCTTGTCCGGGCGAAACGGCTCTCCGAGAAATCGTCAGCGTGGTTTCAAAAGAGCTATCCGAAGCCCCCCCTTGCCGGTATCGCTTATTTCAGCATGGAATTCATGCTGAGCGAAGCCCTGCCGATCTATTCGGGGGGACTCGGCAATGTGGCCGGCGATCAGCTCAAGGCTGCCAGCGATCTGGGCGTACCTGTGATCGGCGTGGGCCTGCTCTATCAGCAGGGATATTTCCGCCAGGTGATCGACAAGGACGGCGCGCAACGGGCATATTTCCCATACAACGATCCTGGACAACTCCCCGTCACGCCTCTGCGCAACAAGAACGGGGAATGGTTGCACCTGGAGATCGCCTTCCGAGGTTACTCGGTCTGGCTGCGTACCTGGCAGGTCCAGGTCGGCAGGGCCAGGCTTTTCCTGCTGGACAGCAATGTCGTGTCGAACTTCCCGGTTCACCGGGGGATCACCAGCGAGCTTTACGGCGGTGGTCCTGAACTGCGTCTCCAGCAGGAACTGCTCCTGGGGATAGGCGGCTGGCGGCTGCTTGCAGCCCTGGGCATCCGGCCGGAAGTCTGTCACCTCAATGAAGGGCACGCGGCCTTCGCTGTTCTGGAGCGCGCCCGGAGTTTCATGAAAGAGACGGGGCAACCCTTCGATGTCGCGCTGGCAGTCACACGGGCGGGCAACCTTTTTACTACCCATACTGCAGTCGACGCCGGGTTCGACCGTTTCACTCCGTCCCTGATCGCGCAATACCTCGGTGATTATGCCGAGAAGGATCTTGGCATCAAGCTGGGTGATCTGCTGGCCCTTGGCCGCCAGAATCCAGGCAACGCGGCGGAGGATTTCAATATGGCATACCTGGCGATCCGCGGAAGCAGCGCGGTCAATGGCGTGAGCCGTCTGCATGGAGAGGTGAGCAGGCGCCTCTTTGCGCCTCTTTTCCCGCACTGGCCGGAGGAGGAAGTGCCGGTCGGATATGTGACCAACGGAGTGCATACGCCGACCTGGGACTCCGCGGCGGCGGACGATGTCTGGACGGAGGCCAGTGGCAAGGATCGCTGGATCGGTACGACGGAGACTCTTGAGCATGACATTCGCCGCGTCTCCGACGCCAGCCTCTGGCAGATGCGTAACGTCTCCAGAAAGTCTCTCGTCGAGTACGCGCGCGAGCAATTATCCCGGCAACTGGATGCTTCGGGCGAGCCGCTAGAGAAAGTTGACAGCGCGAAGCAGATGTTCGACCCCGCCGCGCTGACGCTGGGCTTCGCGCGCCGTTTTGCGTCGTACAAAAGGCCGAACCTTCTGCTGTACGATCCGGAACACCTGCTGCGCATCCTGGCCGACCCTCAGCGTCCGGTTCAACTCGTTCTTGCCGGCAAGGCCCATCCGGCGGATCAGGCCGGCCAGGCGCTTATACAGCGGTGGATGCAATTCATCCGGCGCCCAGAGGTCCGCCCGCATGTGATTTTCCTCAGTGACTACGACATGCTCCTGACCGAACATCTGGTGCAGGGAGTGGATGTCTGGATCAATACGCCGAGGCGGCCCTGGGAGGCTTGTGGCACAAGCGGCATGAAAGTGCTTGTCAACGGCGGTCTCAATCTTTCGGAACTGGACGGCTGGTGGGCTGAAGCCTACGCGCCGGAAGTAGGGTGGGCGCTGGGGGACGGCCAGGAGCACGTCGACGAACAGGTCTGGGACGCCGTCGAAGCAACGGCGCTGTACGCCTTGCTCGAACGTGAGGTGATACCCGAGTTCTATACGCGTGATGAGAAGGGCGTTCCCACGGCCTGGGTCGCGCGTATGCGTGAAAGCATGGCGCGGCTGACGCCGCAATTCTCTTCCAACCGCACAGTGCGGGAATATACCGAGCAACACTACCTTCCGGCGGCCGGGAGCTATTGCGAACGGGCTGCGGATAAAGGGGCCATGGGCAAAAGGCTGGTCGACTGGCGTCGTATTCTGGAGCAGAAATGGGCCACGCTCCGCTTCGGCGAGATGAAGGTCGAGACCGCTGGCAAGCAGCACGTATTCGAGGTTCAGGTCTATCTCAATGAGCTCGACCGGGATTTTGTGCAGGTAGAGCTCTATGCCGAACCGAAGGGTGGCAGTGGAGCCGAAGTTCATGTCATGGAAGTGCCCGAAAATGTTGAAAAGTCGAACAGCTATCTTTATCGTGCAAGTATCCCGTCTCTTCGGCCCGCAGAACACTATACGCCAAGGATCATTCCCTGTTTTAACGGCGCTGCGGTGCCCCTGGAGGCCGGGCAGATATTGTGGCATGTAAAATAACAGACAGTGCATAAAACCAGTAGCGCACGAACCGTAAATGATGAAGCGAAGTCAGATGAAGAAAGAAATACCCGTTACCACGTTGTTTCTGGATATCGGCGGCGTCCTGCTCTCCAACGGGTGGGAGCATCGATCCAGGGCTCTTGCGGCGAAGAAGTTCGGTCTCGATCTCGAGGATCTGAATGCCCGCCATCTTATGGTCGACAGCACGTACGAATCCGGCAAGATCACCCTTGAAGAATACCTGAGCCAGGTGGTGTTTTACCGGAAGCGGACATTCACGCGAAACCAGTTCCGGGAATTCATGTTCGCTCAGTCCAGCGCTTTTCCAGAGATGATAGCCTTGATCCGCAGGCTAAAGACAGAATACGGGTTGAAGATCGCCGCGGTCAACAACGAAGGACGGGAGTTGAATTCGTTCCGGATTGAAAAGTTCAAGCTGGATAGTGTCGTGGATTTTTTTATTTCCTCATGCTTTGTCCACGTTCGCAAGCCCGACGCGGACATTTTCAGGCTTGCGTTGGACGTCTCCCAGACGCCCGCCGGGCAGGTAGTCTATATCGAAAACACACCGATGTTCGTAAAAATCGCGGAAGGCCTGGGGATTCGAAGCATCCTTCACACGGATTATGGTTCCACCAGTGCAAAACTGGCTTCATTGGGATTGAACGAGGAAGAAGGAGTCATTCCTGAAAACACTTGAAATGGGGAGAGAACATGAAAGCAAAAAAGAAGGGCGATACGGCTGAGACATTGACGCCCGAATTGCTCAGCAAGATGAACGCTTACTGGCGCGCCGCCAATTATCTGTCGGTCGGCCAGATCTATCTCTACGACAATCCTCTGCTTAAGGAGCCGTTGAAGCTTTCGCACGTGAAGCCTCTGGTGGTCGGGCACTGGGGCACAACGCCGGGACAGAACTTTATCTATGTGCACCTGAACCGGGTCATCAAAAAGTATGATCTGAATATGTTCTACGTCGCCGGTCCCGGTCACGGAGGCCCGGCGCTGGTGGGCAATACTTACCTCGAAGGCACCTTCAGTGAGATCTATCCGGACACCAGCCAGGACGAAGCCGGGCTCAAGAAGCTGTTCATGCAGTTTTCGTGGCCTGGCGGGATCTCCAGCCATGTTGCACCGACGACGCCGGGATCGATTCATGAAGGTGGTGAGTTGGGGTATTCGCTCAGCCATGCCTTCGGGGCAGCATTCGATAATCCCGATCTGATAGTCGCTTGCGTTATAGGAGACGGTGAAGCGGAGACAGGCCCCCTGGCGACCGCATGGCAGTCTAACAAGTTTCTTAACCCGATTTCCGATGGAGCCGTGCTGCCGATCCTGCACCTCAATGGCTACAAGATCAGCAATCCGACTGTCCTGGCACGCATCGATCATGAGGAACTGGAGCAGTTTCTTAAAGGCTGCGGCTGGGCACCCTTCTTCGTGGAGGGTGATGAGCCGGAAAAGATGCATCAACTCATGGCCTCTACACTGGATAAGATCGTTGATGATATCCACAGGATCCAGAAAAATGCGCGGTCAAAGAACGACACTACCAGGCCGCGCTGGCCGATGATCGTGCTCAGGTCACCCAAGGGCTGGACAGGACCGAAAGAAGTCGATGGCCTGAAAGTCGAGGGCACTTTCCGTGCGCACCAGGTGCCGATCATAGTGGATTCTGAGCATCCAGATCATCTCATGCAGCTTGAAAGCTGGATGAAAAGTTACAAAGCCGAGGAACTCTTCGATGAGAGCGGCCGTCTCATTCCGGAATTGGCTGAACTCGCGCCCGAAGGGGACCGGAGGATGGGAGCCAATCCACACACCAATGGCGGGATCCTGCTTCGCGACCTGCACATGCCGGACTTTCGGGTGCATGCGGTGAATGTGACTTCGCCCGGCGCCGTTGAGGCCCAGGATACGCTCGTGCTGGGCGGTTTCCTGCGTGATGTGACCAGGCTTAATCAAGATCAGCGCAATTTTCGTATATTCGGTCCGGACGAGACGGTTTCCAATCTTCTTGGCGCGGTCTTTGAAGTCACCGACCGGCAGTGGGACGCCCTTAAGGAAAAGGACGACGAATTCCTCGCGCCCTCGGGAAGGGTCCTGGACTCGATGCTGAGCGAGCATCAGAGCGAGGGTTGGCTGGAGGGGTACCTTCTTACCGGACGGCACGGGCTGTTTAACTGCTACGAGGCGTTCATTCACATAATCGACTCGATGTTCAACCAGCACGCCAAGTGGCTGAAGGTCACCGCGCAACTGCCGTGGAGGCATAAGATCTCCTCGCTTAATATCTTGCTGGCTTCCCACGTATGGCAGCAGGATCACAACGGGTTCACTCACCAGGATCCCGGGTTCCTCGACCACGTCGTGAATAAAAAAGCCGATATCGTTCGTATTTACCTTCCGCCTGACGCCAACTGCCTGTTGTCGGTCTTTGATCACTGCCTGCGAAGCCGGCATTACGTCAACGTTGTGGTCGCCGGGAAGCATCCGCTGCCTCAATGGCTTACAATGGATGAAGCAATCGCGCATTGCACCGAAGGCATAGGCATCTGGCCATGGGCCAGCAACGACCAGGGAAACGAGCCCGATGTGGTCATGGCCTGCAGCGGTGACACACCTACGCTGGAGGTCCTTGCCGCCGTTTCCATCCTTCGGGAACATCTGCCCGAACTGAAGATCAGGGTGATCAATGTTGTCGATCTGATGAAGCTGCAGCCCAACAGCGAACACCCGCACGGGCTGAGTGAAGAGGATTATGACATGCTTTTCACCAGAGATAAACCGATCGTCTTCGCCTTCCATGGGTACCCCTGGCTGATTCACCGGCTTACCTACCGCCGGGCCAACCGCAACCTGCACGTGCGGGGTTACAAGGAAGAGGGAACGATCACGACGACCTTTGACATAAGGGTCCAGAACGACCTGGACCGGTTCCACCTGGTGCAGGACGTGGTCGACCGCTTACCGGGCCTGGGTACCAGGGGGGCATATCTGAAGCAGATGGTTCGTGACAAGCTCGTCGAACACGAACAGTATATCGAAAAATACGGCCAGGATATGCCCGAGATCCGGAACTGGAAATGGAAAGGCTCGAAGAAATAAAATTGAGACAGGGGTACGATCATGCGTGTCGGCATCGCTGCTGATCATGGCGGGTTCGAGTTGAAAACGAATCTGGCCGCGGCCCTCGAGGCCGCTGGATATGAGGTGGTGGACTTCGGCGCCAGGGAGCTGGTCGCCGGAGATGACTACCCGGATTTTGTGGTACCTATGGCCAGGGCGGTTGCCAGTGGTGAAGTCGACCGGGGCCTCGCCATCTGCGGCAGCGGGGTCGGGGCCAGCGTCGCAGCCAACAAGGTGCGCGGCGTGCGCGCTGCCTTGATCACAGATCCGTTCTCCGCTCATCAGGGGGTGGAGGACGACGATATGAATGTGATGTGCCTGGGTGGCCGGGTCAGCGGACACGCTCTGGCCTGGGAACTGGTCCAGATGTTCCTGAACGCGCGTTTCAAGGGGGCCGAAAGGTTCAAGCGCCGCCTGGCCAAGATATCGGAGCTGGAAACTCAGGATACAAGGCCATGAAAGACAACTTCTTGATCGGTTCAGGCAAGTGACTGACAAAGGAGCTGGTAGTATGAAAGAAAACGGATCCGCACCCGGGAATGAACCCGTATCGGTGCCGGGATCGAAGCCCGGCCCGAAGGACGAAATGGAAACCATGCCCATGCCTGAACTGCAAAAAAGATTGGGCTGGTCTCCGAACGGCCTCAGCCAGGCCGATGCACAAAAACGACTGACACAATACGGACCCAACGAGATCGAGGAAAAGCCCCCCAATGCGTTGCTGAAATTCCTCACTTATTTCTGGGGTCCCATCCCGTGGATGATCGAGGCGGCCGTTATCCTCTCGGCGGTCGCCCGGCACTGGCCGGACTTTTTTATCATCCTGGTTTTGCTTCTCGCCAACTCCTTGGTCGGATTCCTCGAAGAGCGGCAGGCTGGTAATGCCATCGCCGCGCTGAAGGCCCAGCTGGCTATCAAGGCCCTGGTGAATCGTGACGGGAAGTGGATAACCGTGGCGGCACGTGAGTTGGTGCCGGGCGACACTATCCGCGTGCGTCTGGGCGACATCGTGCCGGCTGATGCGCGATTGCTGGAAGGTGACCAGGTCGAAGTGGACCAGTCCGCGTTGACGGGTGAGTCGTTGCCCGTCGCTCGTAAAACCAGCGAGACTGTCTACTCGGGATCGATCATCCGCCAGGGAGAAATCGATGCGCTGGTCTATGGGACGGGACGGAACACGTACTTCGGTAAAACCGCGGAACTTGTGCAGGAAGCGCGCACGGTGAGCCACTTTCAGCGGGCGGTGCTGAAGATAGGAAATTACCTTATCGTCCTCGCGGCGGCTCTTGTGCTGTTGATCATCGGCGTCGCGCTCTTCCGCGGCGATCCGATGCTCACCACGCTTCAATTCGCCCTGGTGCTCACGGTAGCCGCCATACCTGTGGCGATGCCGACGGTTCTGTCCGTGACAATGGCGGTCGGCGCTCGCCTGCTTGCCAAAAAAGAGGCGATCGTGACCCGTCTGGCGGCGATCGAGGAACTGGCGGGGGTGGACGTTTTGTGCTCTGACAAGACCGGCACCCTGACCCAGAACAAGCTGACGCTTGGCGATCCGTTCAGCGTGGAAGGTGTAACGGCCGATCAAGTTATTCTCTACGCCGCGCTCGCGTCGCGCAAGGACAATAAAGATACCATCGACCTGGCCGTGCTGGGTGGCCTGAAAAGCGATCAGGCCCTGGATGGCTATCAGATCGTACATTTCCAGCCGTTCGACCCGGTACATAAGCGCACGGAAGCCACAGTCAAAGCCGCGGACGGAAAGGAATTCAAGGTGACCAAGGGCGCGCCGCAGGTGATCCTGGAGTTGTCGTCTAATGCCGCTCAGATCAATCCCACCGTCGAGAAAGCGGTCAACGAATTCGCGGCTCGCGGCTATCGTTCGCTTGGCGTGGCGCGGGCTGATCAGGAAGGCAAGTGGATGTTTATCGGCGTGTTGCCCCTGTTCGATCCGCCGCGTGAGCAGGCCAAAGCTACTATCGCGACCGCCCGACAGATGGGAGTCAACGTCAAGATGGTTACGGGCGATCAAGTGGCCATCGCCCGGG
>CAZREW010000027.1:0-20791 GCA_964599375.1 uncultured bacterium | reverse complement strand
AATCCACGCCGCCAGCGTTCATTCTGAGCCAGGATCGAACTCTCCGTTGTAAAAAAATCTAAGAACACCGGTTTAGCCGGCATTCTAATTGACGGTATTCCAATCCCTTGGGTCGCAGAGCGACCCTCAGGCCCACGTTACAAGCTGGTTCATCGCACGCTATTTCTTTTTCAAAGAGCGTATTTCCCTATATGGAAATTTCTTCCCAGAAAATCAATATATCCGAGTTGTAGGGACTTGTCAACCTATATCCGAGGATTATATAACTTATTTCTTTATCCCCGAATCGAGGCCAAAGCCCCCCGTACTTCGAACACCCGCATGATATAATTCATTACTGCTTGCGTGTCAACAATATTCGTGATTTTTCATCTATTTTTTTTGAATTCCCGGATTTATTCATGGCTTCATCTGCCCTTTCCCGGGCGGGAATGTGCCGTAAAAGTGTAAAAGGACTGGAAAAGATCGGTTCTAAGCAGTACTTTTCCCCCCAGGCCGCGATAACGCGAGGGCTGTGCGGCAGCGGAGGACAGATAATGGTGAGGAAACTGAGACGTGGAGAGAGGCTGGCGCTGCAGATCGTCGTGGTGGCGGTCGTGCTTGCGGCCGGGTTCATGACGGCGATGCTGATATGGCTGTCCCGCGACCTCCCCTCGATGGCAAGGCTCGAGATGATAGAACCCTCGCTCAAGACGAAGATACTTGCCGCCGACTCCACGATAATAAGGGAATTCTACAAGCAGGACCGGATCCTGCTCAATATAGAGGAGATCCCCCTCGATGTGCGGCAGACCTTCCTCGCCGTCGAGGACAGGCGTTTCTACCGCCATTTCGGAATAGATTTCTACCGGATCGGTTCGGCAGCCCTCAAGGATATAAGGCACTGGGAGATCCGCGAGGGAGCCTCGACGATCACGATGCAGCTCGCGACCGACCTCTTCTTCACCAAGGAGCAGACCTGGACGCGTAAGATCAAGGAAGCCCTGCTCGCGCTGAGAATCGAACGCACGTACTCGAAAGACGAGATCCTGGAGATGTACCTCAACCAGATCTACTTCGGTGGTGGCGGGTACGGGATCGAGGCCGCGTCGATGCGTTTCTTCGGCAAACCGGTCGATCAGCTAGAACTCCACCAGATCGCGCTGCTGGCCGGGCTGCAGAAAAACCCGTCCGGCTACAACCCGTTCAACCACCCGGACAGGGCCCTGAAGAGGCGGAACGTGTGCCTGGTGATGATGCGCGACTTTGATGTCATCGACCAGGCCCAGCTCGATTCCCTCAGGACGAGACCCCTCGACGTCGTTCCCCGGGAGAAGGGGGACGCGGACTTCGCGGGATACTTCACCGAATATATCAGGCAGATCCTGGCGCAGAAATACGGTGACCAGGCGATCTACAGGGGGGGGCTGACGGTCTACACGACCTTAGATCCGTACCTTCAGAAGGTCGCCGAGGACAGCATGGAAACCTTCCTCACCCGCCTCGAGACAGAGCAGAAATACGAGCTCACAAGGGCCGCGTACCTCGATACGCTGGAGGCCGGATACGAGATAGCGCCGGACTATATCCAGTCCGGGGCGGTCGCGATCGATCCGCACACGGGCCATATAAAGGTGATGGTAGGCGGGCGCTCCTTCCGCGAGAAGAAGTTCAACAATGTGCTGCAGGCAAGGCGCCAGCCAGGCTCAGCCTTCAAGACTTTCATCTATATAACGGCGCTGTCAAACGGCTACAGCCCGTCGGACGTGCTCCTCGACACTCCGATCGTGATCGAGATGCCGAACGGGGAGGTCTACAAGCCGAAGAACTTCAGCGAGAAGTTCCACGGAGCCGTCTCCCTAAGGTACGCGCTTGACGAATCGATAAACATCCCCGCGGTGAAGCTGCTCCAGAAGCTGGGCGGACCCGCCGTCATAGGGACGGCACGGGACCTCGGTATCAGGAGCAGGCTCATGCCGTACCTCTCCCTCGCGCTCGGGGCCCAGGAGGTGACCCTGATGGAACTCACATCGGCGTTCAGCGTGCTGGCCGCCGAGGGGATCCGGGCCGAGCCGATGGCGATCCTCAAGATAGTCGACAGGAACGGCAACGTCCTCGAGGAATTCAGGGAGGAGCGCGAGGAAGTCCTCACACCGCAGATCGCCTTTATGGTGACCGACATGCTGAGGACCGTGATAGACGGGGGAACGGGAAAGACGGCGCGGTCGCTCGGCCTGAGGATACCATGTGCCGGCAAGACGGGTACGACAGACGACTACGCGGACGGGTGGTTCATAGGTTATTCTCCCGACCTGGCTGTAGGCGTCTGGACCGGATTCAGCCATGCGGTGATCCCGATGGGAGACGGGATGGTCGGCGCGAAGGTCGCCCTCCCCCTCTGGACGTGGATCATGATGGCCGCTCATCCAGGTAACAGGGGACCCGATTTTCAAAGGCCGGACGGGATCACGGAAGCTATGGTTTGCGTGGAATCGGGGCTCACAGCCACCCCGTACTGCAGGAATGTCAGGCGGGAGATGTTCATCGAGGGGCTCGAACCGAAAAGGCAGTGCGACCTTCACAAGGTGTCGGCGTACGACCTGCTCGACAAGGACAAGGATTTCAGGGAACTGGACAAGGAAGCTTCAGAAGAGCGGGAGGTCCCGCATAGATAGCTGGCTGTTGTGGAAGCCGAAACATCTTCACGGGAGCCTGTCAACCTGCCAGGCTCCTGTATTCTTTTATGATCTGGACGCCGGAACTGGTACCTATCCTGTTCGCCCCGGCCTCGACCAGCTCGAGGGCGGCTGCGGCCGTCCTTATGCCTGCTGACGCCTTCACGCCGAAATCCGGGCCTACCGCCTCTCGCATTATCCTGATATCACGCGGGTTCGCTCCGGGAGGACCGAATCCGGTGGAGGATTTCACGAACTGGGCGCCGCCTTCGACAACGGCACGGCAGGCGGCGACTTTTTCTTCATCGGTCAACAGCGCGGCCTCTATGATGACCTTCAGGAGGGCATCGCCGCATGCTCGCCTGACCAGCCCTATGTCCTGGCGGACGAATCCCCAGTCCCCCTCTTTGACGGCACCGACGTTGATGACCATGTCGATCTCGTCGGCTCCCCTCTCGACGGCCCGGCGCGCCTCGAAGGCCTTCACTTCAGAATCTACGGCGCCGAGCGGGAATCCCGATATCGAGCAGACCTTTACGCGGCTGCCGGCTACCTCTTCGGCTGCCAGAGGGACAAAGTGCGTGTTGACCACGGCGGAGAAGAAATCGTACTCGCGGGCTTCCGAGCAGAGGCGCTTGACGTCGTCTTCGGTCGCTTCCGGCCTGAGCACCGTGTGGTCTATCAATCGGTTCAGTTCCATCTCGATTCTCCGGGTCAAAGCCCCTCGTGGACTCCCAGCAGTGACTTGAGGCTCTCTACCCGTCCGCTCTTCATGTAGATCCGGACGACCCTCTTGCTGATCCTGCAGAGCACCTCGTAGTTGAGGCTTCCGTCCCAGCCGGCTATATCGTCGACGCTGATCTCCTCTTCCCCCTGCCTCCCGAATATGACGACTTCCTCCCCGCTGGCAGGTCCGTCGAAGCCGGAAAGGTCTATCATCGTCATATCCATCGTGACCCTGCCTATTATCGGCACCCTGCCCCCCCTGAAGAGGACCGCTCCCCTGTTGGAAAGGCGATGGCTCATGCCGTGGCCGTAGCCGGCGGCGATGACACCTATCGTCATGTCGGAGGGCGTGATATACGTTCTGCCGTAACTCACGCTGGAACCGGCAGGAGCCTCGCGCACGAGGAGAAGCCTGGACTTGAAGCTCATCACGGGCCGCACGTCCAGAATATCATGGAGGGCGAGAGAAGGCGAATGACCATAGACGAGCAATCCAGGCCTGATCATGTTGAAATGCGAGCCGGGGAAATTGAGTATCGCCGCGCTGTTCGCCGTATGGACGTATTCGAATGTGATGCCTATGTCCGATAGCCTGTCGATTATCCCTCTGAAAGAATCGATCTGTTCTCCCGTGAAATCGGAGTCGACGTCGGAAGCGGGGAAATGTGTGAAGATCCCCTCAAGATCGAGGCCCTCCATCGATGACATCTCTGCGATCGCCTCTACGGCCGAGGCAGCGGACAGGCCGGCGCGGCCCATGCCTGTATCCACCTCGACATGCATCCTGCAGGTCACCCCGCGCCTTACCGCTTCGGTCGAGGCGGCTCTGGCGAACTCCACTGAAGAGGCTGATACCGCGAGATCGTTTTCGAGGACCTCGTCGAGCTCCTCACGCAGGACGGGGCTGAGTATCAGCACCGGCAGCTCTATCCCGGCGCCGCGCAGTTCCCTTCCCTCGTCCAGAGTCGCAACCCCGAGCATATCGACCCCGCATTCCGCAGCCTGCTGCGAGATCCTTACCGCGCCATGCCCGTAAGCATCGGCCTTTACTACAAGGAGTATCCGCACTCCTGCGGGCACGAGGCCGCGTACGCGCTCGATATTCCATTCGAACGCATCGAGATCTACTTCCACCCAGGATGGGAACCTGTCCACCTGATCATCCCTCCCCGCTGCCGGGCTCGCTGCCCTTCCGTCCCGTATAGATGAACCTGTCGAGCAGCTTCACGTATTCGGTCCATCCTCCCTCGCCGCCGTTCTTGTCGATCATGGTCAGAGTGCCACGGACCTGCGCGTCGAGATTATCGAGGTAATGGAGCAGCATGGCCTCGACCGTCATGGGCACGACCGGCGATCCGTGTTCCAGATTCCCGTGATGGCTCAGGATCATGTGCTTCAGCCTCATCGCGAGCTCTTCGGGGAATCCCGGCATCTCCCTTACTGCGCACTCGAGCATCTCCGAACCGAGCGTAATATGGCCTAGCAGCCTGCCCCGGTCGGAGTAGTTTATATGGTTCGTGACGGACAATTCCTCCATCTTGCCTATATCATGAAGAAGGACGCCCGCCATGAGCATGTCCCTGTCCACTTCCGGGTATATTTCCGCGGCCCGGTCCGCCAGGCGGGCCATGTCGATGACGTGGTCAGCCAGCCCGCCGACCCAGGCGTGGTGCCAGCCTTTTGCCGCGGGTGCCCTGAGAAATCCCTCCCTGAACCCTTCCCTGCCGAAGATGCCTTCGAGAAGCTGTCGCAGGTCCCCGTTTCCTATGGAGGAGACGATGTCCAGGATCTCCGCGAAGATCTCCCCGCCGTCTCTCGGCGTGGTCGGCAGAAAGATAGAGGGATCGTACTGGCCCTCCTCAAGTTTTTCGAGCCAGGCGACCTTGAGCTGGAGGGAGCCCTGATAGTCCGTTATCTCCCCCCCCACCCTTACAACGTCATTGACCCCGATCGATGTATCGGCCTCTCTGGTTGGCTCCCACCAGACTCCCTTGAGGACACCGTCGCGGTCGCTGAACTGAAAAAGGAGGAACTTCCCGCCGGAGAAATCCCTCCTGATCTTCTTCGATACTACCATCACCCGCTCTACCCTGTCCCCCACTGCCATCCTGTCCGTCATCTGTCCTCCTGATGATCATGCCCTGGCCCTTCGGACATCATAACCTAATCCACGCGGGGCCGCAGGGTCAAGTGTAAAGGCCGCGCCTCGGCACCTCGCTTCAGCGCGTAGATGGCCCGGCGAAAAAAAGCGGCCCCGGCATAACCGGGGCCGCTTGCATTCCAGTCTCTATCGGAACGGATCATTCAGATACTACCGGGATCACGCTTCCGCCATAGCGCATGTACTCGAGCTTTACCGGCCCGGCGATCTTAGTGCTTACACGGTAGGCTCTCGTGCTCGTGGCCGGCCTGTCGCCGAATTTGACCCCGCCGTCGAAGTAGATGTCCTCGTCCATGAAAGCCCTGAGGATGAGCTCCATATCGGGAGGAACTTCCTCGATAAAGAACCTTATGTTAGGATAGTTGAGGACATAGACCATATCCGGGGTATCCGCCCACTTGACCTCTTCGTATGTGATGGTGGCTTTCTCGACCTTGAACTTCGTGTTGAAGATATCCTTCAGCTTGTTCGTCTCGGGGCCGAGAGCGCTTATGTCGATATCGTCGAAATCGCTATCGTCGTATCCCTTTATCATCGGCGGGAAAGTGACTGAATAAGGCTCGCCGACCTCTATCGTGTCTCCGCCGACTACAAAGAAATCGACGGTGAAATGAGTGATGGGAGAGTAGATCTTCCTCGCGCCCACGATGAACTTCTTGCCCTCGACCAGCTTGATCTTGTTCTCGATATCTATTCCCGTGAAGAACTCGATCAGGTTGCCTTCCCTTACAAGAGCGAGATCGCCGTCCGCGGCGATGAAATCGGGAGTGTCGAAGCCGAATTTGAATCCGGGGCTGGCAATCTGGGAATGGCCGGCTTCCCTGATAGTGACCATCTGGTAGGTCTCATTGAGCTTGCCGCCGCAGCCCGCTATAAGACCAGCCGCCAGAACAGTCGCAAGAACAGTCGAGATGACCTTCGACATGGATACGCTCCTTTGTAGGAAGTTGACTGAATCTACCCTCTTGCGTTAAGCAGGAAGCATCTCACCTTACTGTGGACGAGTTGCAACGCTGAAAAATTAATACTCTGTCTTCGGCATGTCAACCATATTTTGAATTACAGAAAACTCAGCGGGTTATGAAGATTCGGCCTTTTCGGGCGACTGTTCAGTGCGTTCCGGCCTCCTTGTCGGTCAGAGGGATGCCGTAGACCCTGAACAACTCCTTTATACCGGGATCTATTGCAATATCGTCTTTAAGCGGAACAAGCCTCATCCTGCCGTATTTCATCCGGCCGGAGGGTGACAGTTCCAAATCGACGCGCCCGAGATACTGACCTAGCCCTCCAGTGGCCAGCAAAAGAGTCTTTCCGACCTTCTCGGATTCCTTCATCAGGGGCCTTCCATGCCCCGTCACCACGACGTCAAAATCCTTTACCCTGCCAAGAAGGTCCTTCGTCCTGTCGACGCCCATGTGGCTGAGAAGGACCAGGAAATCGGCGTCCTTCTTCATCAGGGGGATGACCTCCCTGAGAGTCTTTTCGGCGGGCTCCACGGAGAATCCCGACCTGTCTATGTAAGCGGGGAACATAATCGTCTCGTCGAGGACACCGGTCACGGCTACGCGCAGCCCCCCCATCAGCGTTATGACGGTATACTGTTTGCCGAAGACGGGAAGGCCTGTCGATGGGTCCACGATATTCGCTGCTATGAACTCGAACCCCGCGTTATCAGCCATCGCCTTCAGGAACGGAAGGCCGAACATGAATTCGATCTCTCCCGGCGTGAAGACATCGACGCCTATGAGGCTGAAGCTCTCCATCGTCAGCTCAGCCTCCTTCTGCGTGTAGGAGAGGTCGAGGCTGAAATCGTCTCCTGCGTCGAGAACAAGGACTTCCCGCGAGCCGCCCCGGACGCCCTCGGTATATGTCGCGCGCCTGCCCAGGCCGCCCGAATCCTCCACCGTGCAGCCGCACGAACGGATCTTGCCGAGCATGTCACTTGAGAATATGATCGTCACCGAAGCGGATTCGACCTTGCCGGTATCGCTGCTCTTCTCCCCGCAGCCTTGTATAAGGGCTGCCGTCGCAATCGCCAGCGCCAGCGTATTTCTTCGACCGGCACCGATGAGAAGTCTCATTCGAAGTTCCTTTCTTTTCAGGGCCTGTCCGCCGAGAAATGTATTGTACCACAGGCATCTCGATGAATTCTATCGTTTGCGCTTTTCAATACCTGGGCTATATGCTTATTTATATACTGTCGGGAAGGTTCACGGTTCCATTCCTGTATCGGAAGGAGCAGGATGTCGCTGAATCCAGGGAGATGCCTCCGGATCACCATGACGCTGGCACTGGCCACCGCGGTCGCTACAATAGCCGGATGCGGAGGCGCTCCACCCGGGCGGCCTCCGGCGGAGGCCGCGCCGGAACCGGCTGAAGCATCCCCTCTGCCCGTGCTCATGGACGCTGAAGTCGCAGCGAAGGCGGGTGATTACGATGCGGCCATAAATATCATCCGGGAGATCCTTTCAGGGAATACTGACGACATTGAGGCGCTCAGGCTGCTTGCCAGAGTACAGGCCGCCAGCGGGGACAGGGCCGGCTCCGCGGGGACATGGGAAAGGGTCGCAGCACTCGACCCGTACGACCCTGATGCCGCCTATGAAGTCGGCATGGCTCTGTCGAAAAAGAATGATTGGGAGGGGGTCAGGGCGAGGATGGTCTCGATCGACTCGGCGGGAAAGGCGGATGCCCGCCATTACCTGCTCGCCGGGCAGGCCGACCTTGAGCTCGGATACAGGTCCGAGGCCGAAAAATACCTTGTCAGGGCGGGCGACCTGGAACTCGCGCAGTCACTTCTCGGACAGCTCTATTACGACCGCGGCGACCTGGGCAGCGCCGAAGACGCATTCCTGAAGGCGCTGGCCATTAACGGCTCGAACTATTCGGCGAACCTCCATATGGGATATATCAGATATCATGAGAAGCAGTACCGCGGCGCTATACGCTATTACGGCGCCGCGCAAAAGGCCGAGCCTTCAGACCCTTTGGCGTGCCTGAGCCTCGCTGCTGCATATGAGAAGTCCGGCGACCGCGGCTCGGCAATCAAATACTACCGCAAGGGGCTCGGTCTTGCGGGAGTCGCCGCGTCCGAAAGAAAAAAGGTATACACGACTACAGCGAGGCTGCTGCTCGAGACGGGGCGGCTGGACGAAGTCGAAAAGCTCGCCTCCGCCGGGACGGAAGAGTTCTCCTCCGCCGGCGGCCTGTATTTTTACTGGGGCGAGGCCCTGCTCAAGCAGGGCCGGGACACCGAAGCAAAGGACAAATACAAGAAGGCGGCTGAGGACCCCGCATGGAAAGATTCCGCGCTCAAGAGATTTCACTCTATAAGATGAGGTGACCGATGGAGGGGAAAGACGGCAGTCCGGCCCGTTCATTACTTACCGAAAGGTGGATGACCGCCGCCATAGTCATCATCACGCTGCTGTTTCTGTCGATCAACTGGTACTACTACAATGAGACAAGATCCGCGCTCGACACTGAGTTCAGCATCAGACTCAGGGCTCTCGCCTCACTCGCCGCGGCATCGGTCGATCCGGATCTCGGGGAGACCCTCTCTCCGGAACTGGCCGGATTCGATGGCGACGGCTCCGTCATCACTCAGCTCGACACGCTCGCCTCGGACTACGACCTCGCCAGCATACAGGTGCTTCGTGAGGACGGGATCGTCCTGCTTACGACAAGGCCCGACCTCTTCCCTCCCGGCGAGCTCTACCCTCTGTGGAACATGGATTACAAGGAGATAATAAGGGCCCTCGAGGGATCACCCTCCTCCACCGGCCTGTACAGGTCGCCGGCCGGGGGTTTCATCAAGGCGGGGTATGCTCCGGTCGTACCACGGTCAGGAAAGACCTCGATCGTAGTAGCCACCGAGGCGGACGCCGTTTTTCTCCAGGGCATGAGCGGGCTGCGCGTCCTGCTGATAGTCGCGACGACCATCTCGCTTGCGGGGCTCGCCATATTCGTACTGCTCGTATCAAAGGCAACCGGATCGCTGATCAGGACGAGGGAATCACTGATGCACGCCGAGACTCTCGCGTCGATGGGCCGGATGGCGGCGGGCATTGCTCACGAGGTGCGCAATCCTCTATTCATAATACGAAGCAGCGCGGAGAACCTGAAAAAGGAGCACCCCGGGGACTCGAAAGTCATAGACGAGTTCATAATCGACGAAGTCGACAGGCTGAACGGGATCCTTACCGACTACCTGCTGTTCGCCAGGAACGAATCGACGAGCATCACGGAGACCGACCTGGTCAGGCTGCTCGACCGGAGCGTCAGGCTTGTCGGCGATCCCGGGCATGAAGGAAAAATCACTTTCGAGATGCGGTCCTCAGTCGAAAGGGCGCCGTTCTTGGGCGAGGAAAAGAAGCTCCAGCAGGTATTCCTCAACCTCCTGCTAAACGCCATTCAGGCGATGGAAGGATCGGGGAACCTCACTGTGTCCCTCTCCAGGTCGAGATCGGATTACTTCATGGAGTTTTTGGATTCAGGCCCCGGGATCCCGCTGAAGGATATCGAGAAGGTCTTCGAACCGTTCTATACAACCAGGCCGACGGGGAGCGGTCTCGGCCTCGCAATAGCCAGGCGAGTCGTGGAGGATCACGGCGGCGAGATAAGCATAAAGGCGGGTGAAAACACGGGCACGGTCGTCACGGTCAGGCTTCCGGTCGGGCTTGCCGGGTCAGGAGATGTCGATGAGCAGAGTTCTGATAATAGATGACGAAAAAAAGATCACCCGTATCCTCGGCGAGACCATCACGTCCGAGGGATATGATGTCGAGACACGCACCGGGGCGGAGGAGGCCCTGCCTGTCATAGAGAAGGGCGACGTCGACATAATACTCTGCGATCTCCGCTTGGGCGGGATGGACGGCCTCGAACTCCTGCGCAGGACCCGCGAGATCTCGCCAGGGACTGATTTCGTGATGATGACGGCATACGCCAGCGCCTCGACCGCGGTAGAGGCGATGCGACTCGGCGCCTATGAGTATCTCATCAAACCTTTCCAGATCGAGGAGGTCACTCTCCTGCTCAGAAGGATATCGGAAAGGCGCGAGCTGATGATCGAGAACTTCGCCTTGAAAGAGAAGATATCCTCAAAGGGAGTCGGCAGGATCATCGGGGAATCCCACGGTATCAGGTCGGTGCTCGATATGATCCGCAAGGTAGCGCCGACCGCGGCACCTGTACTGATCACTGGCGAGAGCGGGACCGGTAAGGAGCTGGTCGCGGCCGAGATCCACGCGATGAGCGCGAGAACGACTAAACCCTTCATCGTGATCAACTGCGCGGCCGTTCCTGAGAACCTTCTCGAAGCCGAGCTCTTCGGTCACGAAAAGGGAGCTTTCACTGGGGCGGTCCAGAAAAAACCCGGGCAATTCAAGCTTGCCGACGGGGGTTCACTCTTTCTCGATGAGATCGGCGAACTGCCTCTATCTCTCCAGGCGAAGCTTCTCCGGGCGATAGAGAACGGCGAATTCCTGCCGCTGGGCAGTACCCGGCCGGTCAAGGTCGACGTGAGGATCATCGCGGCGACCAACCGCGACCTCGAGAAGCTCTCGGTCACCGGCGGATTCAGGCAGGATCTCTTCTACAGGCTCAATGTGTTCCCTATACATATATCCCCACTGCGCGACCGCAAGGAGGATATCCTGCCGATCGCCGCAGCCTTTCTTGCCGGCAGGTCATCACCTGAGGCGATATCGGCCGGGGTACTTGATCTACTGGAGGGCTATTCATGGCCGGGTAACGTACGGGAACTCCGTAACGTTCTCGAGCGCGCGGTCATCCTTGCAGGCGGGATGCCGATCGGGCCCGATCACATACTGCTCCCGGGGGCGGGACCGGAAGCCGCCGGTGACGCGCTCTCGTCCATGATCGGGAAAAAGAGCCTCGAGGAGATCGAGAGATCCTTCATCGAGCTGGCGCTGGGAAAAGCAGGCGGTAACAAGAGCAGGGCAGCCGTCCTCCTGGGTATTACGAGGAGGACGCTCTACAGCAGAATGGAGAAATACGGTATCGGCAGCGCCGACGGGGATTGAACTTCGCGGGGGGCCGATGTACTCACAGGTCCACCGAAATTGTCCCTGCAGGTACATAAATTGACGCCGGACCGGGCCGCGTTATGACATAACATATTATGATATATATGGTTATTGCAGCCCTTGTTTCATGGCATATATGTTGCGTGTTTTGATTCCGGTAACGGGAATTGAAAGGAGTTCCGCCGGATATGAACAGAAAAAAGATATACACGATGATGGCCGCGCTTATGATCGCGGCACTGCTGCATCCGGGCAACTCATACGCGCAGGGAGACGGCCGTATCGATGCCGAGAAAGCCCGCCTTGCCATAGAGAAGACCGATGAGGTCATATCATCCGCCCGCGAGATCGTACAGGACACGCGGAGCCAGAAGGCACGCACTTCCCTCGAGCACGCCATGCAGTTGCAGAACAAAGCGAAGAACAACGCCAGACTCTCCAGCAACGATGTGGCATACAAGCTGACCATAGAGGCGAGAAATGAAGCCTGGCACGCCATCAATCTGGCGAGGACTGACGCGAGACAGGAGGAGATGACGAAGCGCCTCATCGAGCATACGACCGAGAAGCTCGTTATGCTCAGATCGAGGATCGCCGAGACCGGCGTCAGGGACGAACGGGTTCTGAGGCTGATGAACGAATCCCAGAGCCTCCTCGAGAAGTCCAAGATGAATCACCAGCAGCTCAGGGGCGAGCTCGCTCTCAAGCTGGCTGAGAACTCCTTCAAGCTCGCCGACCAGGCGGAGAAGCGGTTCAGGAGATCGCTGAACCTAATGGAGATGTGCCAGAGAAGGCTGATGCTTCTGGAAAGGCTATTCGAAAGGGCATATGCCCACGTCGAGAGATCCAGTGACGAGAAGGCCCGGATGCAGCTTCGGAAGGCGGAGGAACAGCTCAACAGGGCCCGCGAGAGTTTCGCCGCGGGAAGGTATGCCGCCTGCAGGATGAACCTCGAGAGGACCGAGAGGATCCTGCGCACGATGATGAGAAACACATCCATGGCCCGCACCGGTGATCCCGCCGGTATGATGGCCGAGGCGAGGACGCTCCAGTACAGGGCGGAGGAGATGATAGACGCCGGAGATGGAGCACCCGAGAATGCCCTCAGGCTCCTTGAGCAGGCCAGGCGGATGCTAGACCGCGCTGAGTCCGAGATCGCAGGGGGCACCTCCGAAGAGGCGCTGCGTCTAATGGAAGAAGCCCGCAGGATGCTGCGTGCCGCGGTCGAGGAAGCCCGTTCGGACATGCCGCCACAGAGGGCCGCCGACGAATACGACAGGGCCGCGGAGCTTGGCGAGATGGTCAGGGCCACTCTCGAGCAGTGCGAGGCCGAAGGAGCCCGGAACCTCTATGAACGTGCCGAAGAGCACATGGTCCGTGCTAAGGAGAACCTCGACAGCGGCCAGCGCGAGCGCGCGGTCGCTGAAGCGAGGATAGCCAGCAACCTTTTCAACAGAATAAGAGAGATATGCGCTCAGTGAGCGTCAGATATCTGCGCTCGAAGGCGCGTGCAGCAGTTCTGTCCGCAGTAACGATCCTGGTCGCGTGCGCCGTAAATTCCCCACCTCCACCCTCAGAAGGAGGGGAATCAGATCTGGATACGATCTTGACCGACATCGAGTCCATTGACAGATCGATGGTCACGCAGGACTCTCCAGACTCTTCAGCCGCAGACTACGACCGGTTGTTCCTTGAGATCCACTCGGACCTCACCGCCAGATTACGGGAACTGGGAAAAACCGGCAAGGATGGAACAAGACTTGCCGAGATTGAGTCGATTGTGAAGACCGCTGAAGAATTTTATCTTGAGGGCAAGCCGGTTGTTGCCATCAAACTGTTGACTGAAGCCGAATTACTGTTGAGGCTGGCTCCCTGATCATGAGAAGAATATGGCCTCTCAGGGTGCTGACGCGATCTATCGCGCCGGCCCTGCCACTTATCATCATCCTGTCTGCCCCGCCAGCGTCAGCGGCCGAGCTCAATAATCGTCTGCTCGCTGGATATGATTCATTCGTAGACAGGTTCACTCTCATCGAGGACGATACGACCGAGACCGTGCACGAGTTCTATATCGGACTCGAGGACCTGCTTATCACCGGCAGCGACGGAACGAAGTTCACCCTGCGGAACATCTTCAAGTACGGCAACCAGACAATAGACGACGATCTCAACGGCGTGCTTAACACCGGCTCACGTAAGAGCCTGCAGGTGCAGTTGCGCGGCAACCTCCGGCTGAAATCATACCGCGAGGGAAGCGACTACGAGTTTGGCAACGACTACACGCAGTCGAACATCCACCTGAAACTCGGAAGACAGTTCGGCGAAAGTTGGTATGTGCTGTCAAGATCCAGGGCCGAGATGACAGATTTCAGGGAGAGGACACAGTTCGACTACGACTACTACTATCTTGATACGGGACTGGGATTGGAGACTGGCAGCTATTTCAGCAAGTATCTCCGGGGCTATGCATCGCTGGGAAGAAGAGAGGCGCCCGACACGACCGATCTGAGCTTCGACAGGTCGCTGATGGAAGCCGAGGCCAGGCTCTCCCGCGGCAGGCTGGCATTCGAAATATCAACGATGGGCGACAGACGCGAGTACGACGGAGCCGTGAGGAGCGATTACTGGTTCATCTATTCCTCGGGCAGCGTCGCATGGACCGGCACGAGCGGCAGGACTGTCACGGCGCGGGCGGAATCCGAGATCCTGGACTACGACACGCAGACGAGGACCTGGTTCAACAACCACTTCCTCAGGGGAAGCCTGCGTCTCAGGATACCGGTGACCAACATATCCTATTTCTACATTGAGCCCAGATACGCGGTGATGCGGTGCAAATCTTTCATCGAGGAAAGATACAGCGAGGGTTCGGTAGTTCTGGGATTCGACGTAATGGGAAGCGATCGGTACTGGCTGACCTTCTCATGGGAGCCTGGATATCGGACTTACACCATGGAAGATAACCCGATATACTCCGATTTCCGGATCAACCGGTTGTCCCTTATGGCGAGCGGGACTTTCGGAGAGAGGTTCGAAGCGAATATCTTCATATCTCACGACCCGGAAAAGCATACGCGGAGGACCGACGATTTCTCCATAACGATGGTCTCTGCTTCGGTCTCGCTCCGGTTCTAGTCTGGATCATGTTCCGGCCCATGCGCTTAAAACAGCTCGGCGATATCCCTGACCTTGACTGCTGCTTCCTTCTCGCGGGCCTTCAGCCCGTCTTCGAACATCGTCATACAGAAAGGGCAAGCCGTATAGATAGTGTCCACTCCGAGAGCGAGCGCCTCGTCGACGCGTTCCTCGTTGATCCGTTTGCCGATCGTCTCTTCCATCCACATCCGCCCGCCTCCGGCGCCGCAGCAGAAACTCCTCTTTCCCCTGCGGCCGAATTCCGCCGGAGTCCCGGCGCCCGATCTGGCGATCAACTTGCGCGGTTCGTCGAAGATACCGTTATATCTGCCGAGATAGCACGAATCGTGGTAAACACCCTTCGGCCTATTAACTTTGCCCTCGATCTTCTCCGCTGAATCGAGTTTCCCTTCTTCCACCAGCTCCAGCAGGAACTGCGAATGGTGCACGACGGGTGTTTTATACCCGAACTGCGGATACTCGACACTGAAAGTATTGAAGCCGTGCGGGCAGGTCGTCAGTATCCTGTTGAACCTGTATTTTTTCAGGTTCTCGATGTTCGCCTCGATGAGAGTCTGCGCGAGGTACTCGTTGCCCATCCTCCTGGCCGTCTCACCGCAGCACATCTCCTCGACTCCCAGGATCGCGAAGTCTACGCCGGCACTCTTCAGTATCTTTACCATGGCTTTCGCGATACTCTGGCCTCTCGCGTCGAAAGAGCCCGCGCAGCCGACCCAGAAAAGGATATCGAACTCCTTTTTCTCGGCCGCTATCGGCACATCGAGCCCTTCGGCCCAGTCGGCTCGTGTCGAGAACCCCATGGACCAAGGGTTATAGTTGACTTCCATGTTCCTGAAGACGGGCTGCATCTCGTGCGGGAAACTGCTTTCCGTCATAACGAGGTAGCGTCTCATATCGACGATCTTCTGCACGTGCTCGATGAAAGGCGGGCATTCCTGGACGCAGGCTCCGCATGTGGTACAGGCCCATATCTCGTCCGGCGTCATGGTCTTTCCTATGATCGAGGCAACCTCGGACTTGTCGCCGTCGTCTGACTTGTCGCCGCCATCTGCCTTGTCGCCGCGCTTCAAAAGGCCCTTCCTCTCATCGACGAACTGTCCCCTCATCATATGGATCATCCTGAACGGGCTAAGCGGCTTTTCGGTAAGATATGCCGGGCAGACCGCCTGGCACCTCCCGCACTCGGTGCAGGCATAGAGGTCGAGAAGCTGCTTCCATGTGAAGTCTGTCACCTCGGAGTTGCCGAATTTATCGGCTGACTCGTCCTCAAAGTCCATACGGCTGAGTGAACCGGTCGGCCCCAGGTTGCGGAAAAATATGTTGGGAATGGCGCCGAGGATATGGATGTGCTTCGAGAAAGGGATATAGATAAGGAAGAAAAAGATTATCATATGGTGTGTCCAGGCAAATACGCTCTCGAGGACGTAAGGATCGCCCTTTCCTTCGAGAAGCCTGGCCGCTATCGCGGAGACTGGAGCATAAGCTTTGTCCACCTTCGGTGGGTCCATCAATATCCCCTCCCCCTTGATACCGAACATCAGGAGGATAAGGACGAAGATCAGGCCGAGGATGAATACTGCTTCTTGTTTCGCCTTGGGATCGTCTATCCGCAGGCGAAGGGGTTTCAGTACAAATCGGCGAAACAGAGATACTATTATGGCACCAAGCACCAGCAGGCCGAGGACATCCTGGAAGAATGAGATGATACCGGCCACACTGGCGCCGAATATCGAAGCATAGCTGAATCCTGGAAAGATCAGCCCTCCGATATGCTCGAACGTACCAAGTGTAATGAAAATGAACCCGTAGAAGATGATGAAATGCCCCAGGCCGGCCGGCTGGGCGAGAACCCTCGCCTGCGCCCCGACGTAGACTATGACCGACCAGATCCTCTCGCCCCAATGGTCGAACCTGTCCTCTGGCTTTCCAAGCCTTAGCGACCTTACCAGCATCCTGAGGATGAGCGCGAATGCCGAAAGGACACCGAGAAACATCGCAAGCAGGACAATGCCTTGAACGGTCATGACGCCTCCTCATCGATCCGTTTTAAAGAAGGACCGGTGTTCCCCAGGGAACTGTTCTCCTGCGGGACCCGGATCCCCGCGGGAACTGGACTCCAGTGGGACCCGGATCCACCGCGGGAATTTGAATCCCGCGGGATCCATATCTTACGATCGTCAATATCCGTGAAGGATCGGAAGACCTAAAGGATCTTCCTGATCTCCTCAGTCAGTATCGGCACGACTTCGAAGAGATCTCCGACTATCCCGTAGTGCGCCTTTTCGAATATGGGCGCGTTGGAATCCTTGTTTATGGCTACGATGACCTTTGATGTCCTCATGCCCGCGAGATGCTGGATCGCGCCCGAGATGCCGCAGGCAATGTAGAGCTTGGGATTGACGACCTTCCCAGTCTGGCCGACCTGGATCGGTTGAACAGCGTATCCGGCGTCGACGGCGGCCCTCGAGGCTCCTACCGCTCCGCCTAGAAGATCGGCCAATTCCTCAAGCAGCTTGAAATTCGACGCGTCCTTCATCGCCCTTCCGCCAGAGATGATAATGTCGGCTTCGGTGACATCCGGACGCCCGCCGGCAAGAGGGACGATCTCTGTCGCAATAGCCTTTATCGCCGCCAGATCGATCCCTGATGCCCTCCTGGCCACCTCTCCCCCACCATCTTTCTCCGCCGCGGGAGGCAGGTTGTTGGGTCGTATGGTCATAAAGACGGGGCGTCCGCCGGTAGGGGCGATCTCGAGGTACAGCTTGCCCGAGTAGACGGGGCGCTTTACCTTGACTGTACCGCCGTCGAATCCGAGTTCGACGCAGTCGCTGAACATCACGCCGTCGACCTTCGCTACGGCACGGGCTCCGAGATCTCTACCCATCGACGTCGCGCCAAGCAGCACGTAGCCGTAATCGCCTTCCTTGACCAGGTCGGCAAGCACGGTGGCGTAACCTTCGGGCGAATAGTTCGCGGTCGCCTCGTCATCAACCACGGCGACCTTCCTGACCCCTAGCCCAGCGAGCTTCGCCGCCTCTGCCTCGGCCCCGGTTCCTATGATAAGCGCGTCGACTGAGCCGCCAGTTCCGTCCGCTATAGTCATCGCACCGTGAACGAGCTCCTTGGCGACCTTTTTCAGCTCTCCGTTCCTTATCTCTCCAAATACGAGAATGTCTCCACTCATGACAGAATCCTCCACCGGTTATATGACCTTTGCCTCTTCGCGCAGCAGCCTGACGAGCTCCCTGACAGCGTCGGAAGTCTCCTCGGCCTCTATCATCCTGCACTCCCCTCCCTTGGAAAGAGGCAGCCATTTCAGGATCCTGCTTCTGCCCCCGCCCGGCACCTCGGAGAAACCGAGGTCGGCGAGGCTTTTCTTTCTGATCTCTTTCTTTTTCGCCTTCATTATGCCGGGAAGCGAGGCGTACCGCGGCTCATTCAGCCCCTTGTCGCAGGAGATCACAGCGGGCAGTGATGTCTCTATCTTCTCGTCTCCTCCCTCTATCCTCCTTCCGACCACAGCCTTCTTGGCATCATCGGATAGCTCGAAGGTCGTTGCGACACTGACCTGCGGGACGTCCAGCATCTCAGCAAGTATGCAGTGTACCTGGGCCATATCATCGTCGATCGCCTGCTTTCCGCAGAAAATCACATCAAATCCGTCGTCACGGATCGCCTTGGCCATTATCGCAGCCGTAGTAAACGGCCCGGGATATGAGAGCGCTCCGTCGGCGATGTGCACGGCATCGTCGGCACCCATTGCCAGAGCGGTACGGATGACCTCGGTGGCCTCCTCGGGCCCCATGCATACGACCGTGACCTTGCTGTCGCCGCCGATCTTCTCCTTCATCAGCAGCCCTTCCTCGATGGCATACTCGTCGTATGGATTGATGACGAACTTGACTCCGTCCTCCCTGATCCCGGTACCTTCCTGGTTGATAAGGATCTTCGCTTCCGTATCCGGAACGCGTTTGAGCAGCACGATAATCTTCAAGACGTTCCTCCTTTCGCCAGTCCTGTCGCATAGCGTCAGACCGGGTACATCTGCTCGTATTCTTCCAGTATTTTCTTCGAGATCACTATTCTCTGGATCTCGCTCGTTCCCTCATATATCTCCAGGACCCTAGCGTCCCTGAAGAATCTCTCTATCTTGAATTCCTCGGTGTAGCCGACACCGCCGTGGATCTGCAGGGCGTCATAGACTGCCTCATTCGCTATCCGGCTGGCGAAAAGTTTTGCCATGGAAGCCTGTTTTGAGCAAGGCTCGCCGGCATCGCGGAGCCTGGCCGCCCGGTAGACCAGAAGTCTGGCGGCTTCGATGTTCGTACCCATATCGGCGATCTTCCAGCGTGTCGCCTGGAAATCGACGATCCTCTTTCCGAACTGCTGTCTCTCTCTCCCGAAGAACACAGCCTCATCCAGCGCGGTCTGGGCTATACCGAGTGCCTGGGCGGCGATACCTATCCTCCCGCCGTCGAGTGATCCCAGTGCTATCTGGATCCCCTGGCCCTCTTCTCCGATCACGTTGGAAGCCGGCACCCTGCAGTCCTCGAAGACCAGCTCGACCGTGGTGGATGCCTTCATCCCCATCTTGTGCTCGACTTTTCCGACTGAGAAACCTGGGAAATCCGGTTCAACGACAAAAGCCGACAGGCCGCGGGACCTTCCCGCCGGATTGGTCTTGGCGATGACAATGATCACGCCGGCCCTGTCACCCGTCGATATGAATATCTTGGATCCGTTGAGGACATAGTCGTCACCGTCTCTTACGGCGGACATGCTGATCGCTGCGACATCGCTGCCTGCGTTCGGTTCTGTCAGCGCGTAGACACCTATAGCCTCGCCCGAGGTCATCCGTGGTAGATACTTATTCTTCAGTTCATCGCTGCCCCATCTGTATATGATGTAATTTGCGAGCGAATTGTGGACCGAGACTGCAATAGCCGTCGAGGGACAGATCCTGCTGATCTCCTCCAGTGCCAATGCGAGGCAGAGGTTGCTGAATCCTACCCCCCCGTACTCCTCCGGCATCGTCATCCCCATGAACCCGAGCCCGGCGAGCTTGCGGTATATATCCTCGCGGAACACGCCGTCCCTGTTTGACTCTTTGACCACGGCGGCGATATCCTTGCGGGCAAAATCGCGAGCGGTCTTCTGAACCATCCGTTCTTCTTCACTGAGCTGAATACACATCTCTTTTCCCTGTGTAAAGCTGCCGGATACGGGCTTGAGGACGCTAATTGACCTCATTCAGGAAAAAAGAAGATACTATAGCCCATATACCGTTGTCAATCATTCATGAATCTGACCGCCGCTGTGGGGATGTCGTTCAAATCGGCGCTGTGCTATTATTTACGTGTTGCTAACAAAAGCCCGATGGCATATAAATATCTTTCCGGATTCAGACACACGATTCATGAAGAAGAAAGGGGTAAGCCCGTGAAGGGCCGAAAGGACAGCAAAAAGAATAAAATCACAATAGTCCCCGCGAAAGGCGAAGAGGCAGGCTGGGATCACGATAACCAGTGCGAAGACTGTATCCCCGCCAAGTGCTGCATGTATTTCTCTGTCGAGATAGATGAACCTGAGGACCTCGACGACTGGAACGACATGCTTTGGATACTCGCCCACAGGGATGCTGAGGTCTACATGGATGATGAACGTTGGTATGTCCTGGTCAAAAATCCGTGCAGATTCTATGATCCGATCAAAAAATGTCTGATTTATACAAGACGCCCCAGAATATGCCGTGAACATACATGGGACGATTGTGAGTTCAAGGATGAGTATAACTTCGATCTCCATTTCCACAGTTATGAAGAGATGGAGCGTTACATAAGAAACAACGTGGAAGAAGACTGAAATCAAGATTTTTTCGTTTTCAACATAGAGCGTGAAAATGGTGTAAAGCTGTCAGCGAGTGGAGTCCCTGTGCAGCTCTGAGCGCGGCGGGAACGGGGATCTCCTGCTGCAAGGATCGGTGTAGTAGAGAGCGGGGAAGCGATCCCGGGTGTCGCTTCCCCGCTTTCTCTGTGTCTCTCTCT
>CAZREW010000026.1:0-22540 GCA_964599375.1 uncultured bacterium | reverse complement strand
GGGAGGACATCCCGGCGATCATCGAATGCAGCCGGGCCGCGTACGCGGATTATCCCGAGGAATACATATACACGCCACGCCATTACGAGATGCAGTTCGCCGCTTTTCCGCAGGGCCAGTTCGTGGCCCTCTGCGGCAAGCAGGTCGTCGGGTACGCCACCAGCCTGATCGTCAATATCGATGACGAGTTCTGGTACGACGTCGACGAGCTGACCGGGGCCGGCACTTTCAGCACGCATAATCCCGACGGGGACACCCTGTACGGAGCCGATATCGCCGTTCATCCGGACTTCCGCCGCCGGGGCGTCGCCTCCCAGCTCTACAGGAGAAGGATCAGCCTTCTTAAAAGGCATAATCTCAGAAGGATGATCGCCTATGGAAGGATCCCCGGTTACAGGCAGTATGCCGGAAAGATGACCGCCGATCAGTACGTCGAGAAGGTAAAGGCGGGAGAGCTGCGCGACAGCGCTCTCAACACCCACCTGAAGGCCGGGTACAGGGTCGAGAAGGTCCAGCTCGACATCACCGTGGACCGCTCGAGCCTGAACTATTCGACCTTCCTGGTCATGGAGAACCCCGATTTCGACCTGGCCAAGAAAAAGATATCCTCCAATGTCTTCCCGAAGATCCAGGCGCGCAGGGTCAGGGTGTGCGCCGCGCAGTATGATATGCGCCGCATAAAGTCGTTCAAGGACCTCGAAGACTCCGTGGAGTTCTTCGCCGATACCGCCGATTCCTACCACTGTCATTTCCTGATGTTCCCCGAGTATTTCACGTATCAGCTGCTGAGCTACAAGAAGCGGCTCTCGATGAAGGAAGCCACCAGGACGCTCGCCGGTTACGCCACCAGGTACATCGGGATGTTCAAAAAGATCGCGAAGAATTACAACATGTTCATCATCGGGGGGTCCACACCCGTGTCAAGGGACGGCAAGTACTACAACAGCGCGCATCTGTTCACCCCGTCGGGGAACGTCTATACGCAGGACAAGCTCCACATCACGCCCGCGGAGCGTAACGAGGGAGGGATCGAGCCGGGAGAGGCGATCCGTATATTCCGCACCCCCCTGGCCAGGATTGCGATCCAGGTGTGCTACGACATCGAGTTCCCGGAAGTCTCCCGCCTTCTCACGCTCGCAGGCGTGGAGATCATATTCGTGCCGTTCTTCACCGAGGAGAAGAAGGCTTACTACCGCGTCAGGCACTGCGCCCAGGCGCGAGCCGTCGAGAATTTCGTGTATGTCGTGATCACCGGCAACGTCGGCAACATGCGGACTGAATCAGGCTCATTCATAAACTACAGCCAGTCGGCCATCCTCACGCCGAGCGATTTCTCGTTCCCGGAGAAAGGCGTCGAGGGAGAGGCAGACCCCAACGTCGAGACAACGGTCATATCGGAACTGGCCCTCTCGTCTCTCTCCCAGCAGCGGCACGTGGCCACGGTCAGGCCGCTTCACGACATGCGGCAGGACCTCTACGAACTCACCGCGAAGAACAGGATCGAGGTAATTCAGGTCGAATGACCGGTCCCGGCCGCCCGCCCGCTGCCGCCCATCAAGGATTATCGAAATACGTCGTCATCGGCACGAACTCTGGCTCAGGGCAGATCGCCAGGTGCGTGCCGGCCGTGAACATGTAATTCGGATCGGTGAACAGCTCTCCATCGTCGCCGATGATCCTGAATTCGTCAACGAGCTGCCAGACGCAGTAGACGATGTTCCTGTTGTCGGGGCAGGTGATTGTGAACGACTCTTCCACAGTCTCCTCCTTGCTCACCGTGAGGGAAGTCGAGAATGAGTATGAGAACTCAGTGCGCAGCGTGACCGAGAACTCGACGAATAGACCGCCCGAAGCGGTCGCCCCCATACCGATCGACATGCCGAACTCCTCGGCCTCTGTACGCTCCATGCCTCTTGTAGTCGAGCGGGTCACGGTGACCGAAGTGCTCCCCATTGGTGACGGTCGTGTCGCTTCCGACGAGCCTGATCCTGTCGGGGCCGGGCCAGGTCGGGTAGAACTTGCATTGGAAATCGCAGCCGGGGCCGCCTTGCATCTATGATGGAATCGATTCGCGCACATGTGTATCCTTGCTTCTACGGTAAAGTTGAAACCGTATAGAAGGAGAAACGTGGAAAAGGACAGACCAGCCCGCATAATCTCCCTGGACACATTCCGGGGGCTTACTATCGCTGCTATGGTTCTGGTGAACGATCCCGGGAGCTGGAGCCATGTCTATGCCCCGCTGCGCCACGCCGAATGGAACGGGTGCGCGATAGCGGACCTCGTATTCCCGTTCTTTCTCTTCATCGTTGGGATTTCGGTCGCGGTCTCTTTCGGCCGCAGGATCGAGGCGGGCGAGGAAAAGCGGGATCTCTATATCAGGATCGTCCGCCGCGCGCTGGCACTCTTCGCGCTCGGCCTACTGTTGAACGGATTCCCGTACTACGACATGTCGACCCTGCGCGTGCCGGGCGTCCTGCAGAGGATAGCGGTCTGTTATCTCGCCGCCTCGGTGATCTTCCTGAACACGAAGTGGAAGGGGCGGCTGGTGTGGGCGGCGGGGCTGCTTCTTGCCTACTGGGCTGCCATGGAATGGATACCGGTCCAGGGGGCGGGCGCAGGCCACTACGAAAAGGGGATCAACCTGGCCGCCTGGATCGACGGCCACCTGCTCGCAGGCCACATGTGGCAGGCGACGAAGACATGGGACCCCGAAGGGATCCTCAGCACCGCCGGGGCTATCTCGACCACTCTCTTCGGCGCCCTGGCGGGGCAGTGGCTGACCGGCAGGGCAGAGCCGCGCGACAAGGCGACCGGGCTATTCGCCGCGGGAGGCGCGGGCGCTGCCTCCGGAGCTCTCTGGGGCTTCCTCATGCCGATAAACAAGAGCCTGTGGACGAGCTCCTACGCGGTCTTCACGGCAGGCCTGGCCCTGATATGCCTCGGCGCTGTCTATTACTTCGTCGATGTGCGCGGATGGAAGAGATGGGCCTGGCCGGCACGCGTCCTAGGCATGAACGCGATCGCGGCCTACGTGCTGGCCGGGATAATGGCGAGACTTCTATATCTGATAAATGTCACCGGCTCTGATGGGAGCACGATTGCCCTCAAGACGTTGATCTATGAGAACCTGTTTCTATCCTGGCTTGGCGACCTTAACGCATCCCTCGCATACGCGATAACCTTCATAGGCATGGTCTGGATCTGCATGCTGCCGCTTTACGCCAGGAAGCTATTCATAAAGATATAGGATTGTCAGTCTTTCGGGAATTCTTCCGGCTCCGGCTCCCGCCTCGCGAGCGTGATGAACCTCACGGCGAGCACAAACATATAAGTCGCGGCGAACGGTCCGAGGTCGAACAGATTGTACTTTTCGGGCGGCCGGTGAAGCGTCGCGGCAGTCAGGCCGAGCAAAAGAACGCCGAGTATCATCACTGGCGCCGCCCACCATATCCCGAACCCGGTGCGCCTGTGGCCAGCTTGACGATCACCATCGACAGTACCGCGCTGAAAGCCAGCGCTCCGAGAGCGAAGGCTATACGGTTCACGGTCCCGCCGTGCTCCCCGGCGATGCCGCAGTTTATCCAGAATCGGCGATCGTCCATGGCCCTCCGGAAAGCGGTGAGGCCGTCCGGCTGAAAATCAACGAAGAAGGACCATCTTCCTCGTGCTGGCATATTCACCGGCGATGAGCCGGTAGAAATACACACCGCTTGTCACCCTGTTGCCGGTCTGGTCCTGTCCGTTCCAGGTGACCGTCCGCTGTCCGCTCTCCTGCAGCCCGTCGACCAGGACAGCGACCTTCCGGCCCGTGACGTCATATACGGCCAGTTCCACATGGCAGTTCTTATTCAGATCATATCTTATCTGGGTGATCGGATTGAATGGGTTCGGGTAATTCTGGTATAGAAGACTCGCGGACGGCAACTGGCCGTCATCTACGTCGGTCACGCTCGCCGAGCTGGTAAACGCCCATGTAGAGAATTCCGTCACTCCGCCGCAGAAAACGGAGTTCCCCGCCACGTCGAGGATCCCGTACTGGGGCTGCCACTCGAAATCGGAATCGTCAAACCTGTAAGGGTGAAGAAGCGACTCGTCGGCGAGCCCGGACGCATCGAATTCTTCCTGGGCGTAGAACAGCGTGATATCAGCCTCGAAGCTCGCGGCCGCGGGATACGGAGTTATATCATAGTATCTGCGGACCCAGTCGGTCCCCTCCGGTATAAAAGGCGGGATCATGTCCGGGAAGGCGACGATCCTGAGGCTGTCAAGCATCTCTGACTCAAAGTTCAGGATGGCGATCGTATCGGGCCCTGAAATAAAGGGTATATCGACTCCCGTCGTATTGATCGGAAGGGTCACATCATACCTGTCCGGGTCTTCGATGTAATTTCCGCCGATCCTGAAGTTGTAATCCCAGGTATGTGTCTTCCAGTTCGCCCAGTCTTCCATGTCGAAAGGCGATGAACTCACATTCGCGTTATATCCCTGGCTGCCGGGCCACGGATCGTCCGAGCGGGCCAGTATGGACGAGGTGTATTCGTTGATCTGGCCGTCCTGCAGGTAACAGGTGAAGATATATTCCTCGTCGTTGAGGAGGTCCGTATCCAGCTCGAATATGACCCAGCCGCCGTTGAACTCTGCGGGCACGACTTCTTCGGCTGTTTCCAGGATTGCGCCGTTGTCGGCCCTTATGTTGAGCACTAGTGTGACCTCGTGCCCCGTGCCGGTCGGATTATCCACGTAGTCAAACCTGCTGCTGAATTTGAAGCCCACCGAGTTGATGTGCGCGGATTGAGGCAGCGTAAAACTCTGGCCGGCGGCGACATTTCTATTGTACCCGGGCCGGTCGTCTCCACCGAACCATCCGGATGCGTTGTGAGTGTCTTCGATGAACTGGAATTCGTTGACGGTGATCGCCTGGGGTCCCAGGATATTGTTGTCCTCATCCGATTCGGTGACGACATTGTGAAAATCCGGGAATACGTACATGTTGTACTGTCCCTCGGAAGCGTAAGTGTAAGTACCCGTCATCGTATGGCTGGCGCCGGCCGCGAGAGAACTGACCAGGTCATATAGCTCGCCTGCCGCGGCGGGAGTGGGAGGGGTGGCACGGTTCGCATACCATGCTATCCAGAATGCTCCGGCAGCGGCCGTGCCCTGGTTTCTGACAATGATGGTCACGTCAAAACTCTCCCCGGCGACTGGCTGCTCGGGATCGGTCACCAGGGATTCGACTATCAGGTCCGGCATGGGGACAGGAGGGACGATGCTGAATGGGGTCACGCTCAGATCATATGGCCTGCCATCGGCATTGTCCTTTATCTTCAGGATACAGTCGTCGGAGTAGGTTGCCGGAACCGTCCAGTCGTACGAGTGCAGGCTGGCGAGAACGTGTGTAGCTATGGGCGGCGAATGCCAGTTGTTCCCGCCGTCGGTGGAATATTCGATATCGATATAGGATGGAGCGCCGACGCCGGTCACCCATGAGATCTCCTCGGTAGAACCGGCTGACCACACTTCGCCTCCGTCGGGGCTTTCAAGCCCGAGCGATACAAAAAACAGCCCGACATAAACCTCGTCTTCGTTGGAATAGGGCGAGTTGCCGTTGCTGTTTCTGGCGTACACCCGGAAGGTGTACGTGATGCTGTAAGCGGGAGAGGTATATTGATAAGAAGTGGTGTTGGGCGCAAGGACAGCCAGGTTGTGCCAGCCCGGGTCTACTGTGGGAGAATATTTATATTGCAGCACATAATCGGTCTCATTGCTGGAATTGTCGGTCCAGGTGACATGGATCTGTTCGGGCAGCAGGGTGGCGTTGAGATCCGTCGGGCCCAGAGGGGTAACCGGCGCGGCGAAAGCATGCCTCAGGTCCGTAAACCCATGGCGAAAGATTATGTGAGGGCCATAGTCCTTATCCAGCGCCATGGACGTATAGCCGTCATAAGCGATGCTGTCAGAAACGGTGCTGATGACCCATGAGCCGGTAGCGTTCGACGCGTACTTCATGGTCTCGTTTACGGAATCGTGGTAGCTGATACGGAGCCTGCCCTGCGCGGTAGCGGCGATAGACGAGCGCGAGCCCGCCCACCCGGTATTGTCGACGGTCGTTACCGTCCACACGGCAAGATCTTTCGTAGCATACATGAGCGAGCCGGATTCCCAAAGGTCGTTGAGATACTCGTAGAAAGAGATATGCACATCGCCATAGGAATCGACGGCGATGCTGGTATGCTTGGCGTAGTCGTTGTACGTATGGTCGATCGGATCGTTGACCCATGAGCCGGACTCATTTGTAGAGTAAGTGACGGTCCTGTCGCCGGTCGAGGGATGGGCCTCTATATAGGCGGCGTGCAGGTGGTCCGACGAGTCGATCACCATCGAGCACTCGAGGCCATAGCTCGTGAAAGTCCCCGAAGCGATAAGGGTGCGGTCCCAAGAGCCGGATGAATCCGTGTAGCAGTAGAACCTGGCCCTGGCGTCCGGGGTGCCGGAGTCAAATTCAGAATATACGATAAAGACGTTGTCTTCTGAATCGATGGCTATCTCCCCGCCGCTGAGAGCGTAAGCGGGAGCGGAGACGTCGGTCCTGACCCAGACGCCGGTGGCGTTGGTTGCATGAACCAGGATCTCCCTGGCATCACCGCTATTGTCGCGGACATAAGCGATGTGGACATGGCCGCTGGAGTCCAGGGCTATGGAAGCGCGGTCGCCTCCGACATTCCGGCTGTCCACTGTAGACGTCGACCATGTGCCGGATATGCTGCGCCTCAGGTATTTTATGCCGTTCATGCCGAAGATCCCTGTAGCGACATGGACGACCCCGTCGGAGTCGATATACGTATCGGGCATCAAGACGCAGCTGGAGGCGACGGGTTCGATGGTCCATGTCTCTGCGGTGGCGGCAGCTGTCAGGCTGATCAGGGCGAATATCGAAAGAGACAATATCGAGAAGAATTTATCGCGTGACATGATCGACCCCCTCTTTGGAAGCGCTCAAACGGAGTCTGTCAGAAGATCTGAGAACGGTATGACGTGGATTGCCGGAATACCAGCCCCCTGAGCGATGATTCCAACAGACAGGATGTTTGATCCCTGGATTATTCTAGCCGCTTTTAACGTCTAAAAGTATATGATAAATAAGGCCTTTCTGTCAAGGATCAAGCCTGCCGCTCTCCTCACGGACCTGTCCCTGTCTGTCCCGAGGACGTGGAGTGGATATACAGGCAGTCGTCTATCGTGCTGGATGTCTTGGGATCCGAAGTGAATGACGATGGTCTTCAGGGGGGCGCAGGGTAGCTGCGCCCCCCATGAATCTACTTGACCACCCAATGCCCGCCCATCCACCAGAAGCCTCCGTCGTTCTCGTAGGGCATCCAGCTGCCAGGGACCCACACTGCCTTCGGATTCGGTTTTTCCGTAAAGTAGCCCGGGATCCAGAGCCAGGAGCCGTCCCAGTCCCAGTGCCCGGGAATCCAGAAACTCTTATCCTCAGTTTTCAACGGCTTGGTCTCCTCGACAATGGGCGGCATATCGATGATATCTTCCACGAACCAATCGGTATCGTCGGTCGCCCAGTATCCCGGATTCCAGCGCCACTTGTCGTCATTCCACTGCCAGTGGCCACTGATCCAGTGCGCCAGCTTGTGCGGTGGTTTTTCCCAGCGGCCCTTCGTCCAGGTCCAGGTGCCCGGCTCTCGTTCCCAATATCCGGGGACCCATATCTCATCCAGGGAGGGCTGAGGTGTGACGACTTCCTCCTTCAACGGTGGGATCTTGATCAGCTTGTCCACGACGATTTCCTGTGCGGACGCCAGCGGCGAGACACACGTGAGCACGGCGCACAGAACGGCGAGGCATATTAGCTTGCCCATAATCCACCTCCTTCGTTTAGAATCATGACTTCGAGAATCGAACCGAGGACAGTTGCGTCGAAGCGAAACCGTTCTCATCGACGAAACGTTCCGGACCGATCTCGAATAGGGATTAAAAGGATACAATCGATTCTAGTGCAGGCCTGGCAGCTTGTCAACGACGGAGTGATCGCTGTATATTATTATAATAATGCACGTTATGCCCCGAGAGCGGCCTGGCGGCATCCCCGCGGGGAAAACGTCGTGATTTGTCCGTACATGCTGCCCGACAAAACCGATCGATCTCCCGACGTGAGGCAAAAAGTCATTATCTGGAAGAATTTATCGCGTGACATGATCGTCCCTCTCTCATTGGAAGCGATCAAACGGATCCTGCCAGAAGATCAGGGAAGGATATGACGCGGATTGCCGGAATATCAGCCCCAAAGCGAAGATTCCGACAGACGGGACGTTTGATCCCTGGATCGTCTCAACCCGGGCGATTGGACTGGATTATGCAGGAAAGCGCGGGTCGATCGCGACCGGTTCATATGATTGAGAATTGTGTGTCAACAGGGCTATAATAACAGACCACGGGGGAAACGATGAGAAATTACGGACTACATATGTCAATGACGATGATCGGTATCGCGCTGCTGTTAACGGTGGCTGACTGCAGGGCGGAAAGTGCATCATGCAGGCCGGACGAATATGAAGTGATGTCGCTGCTTATCCGGGCGCAGTACGATAAGGAATTCGGCCTGATACTTATCAACCGCGACACCGAGCCGTGGTGCCTTCGCGAGCAGCTGACATTTCTTCAGAGGAAATGGACTGGACTCAGCAGCGAGACGATCGATTCCCTTATCGTCAGTAACAGCGGCGCCTCATGCCGGCTCGCCGGAAGATTCCGCCTTCCCGTTGAGTACCGGCTTGTGTCCGACAAGGAATACCTGCAGGCCCTGCTGGACACCATGGACTGTCCCGGGGACGGGACGCTGCAGGCAGGTACGGGATCCGCATCTTCCGGGGCGGAAGCGTACGCAGCGATCACCGACTCGATCGAGCCTGACTGGGATAACTTCGACCGGGTCTTCCCCGATGCGCAGGGATACCTGACATTCTCGAGAGTCGGGTTCGACTCCGGGTGCACGCAGGCCCTTGTGATATTCTCCAACGCCTACCGCTGCAGCGGAGCCCGGCTAAGGCCTGCAACTCGCAAGATCGCCTTTTTCAGCAGAGAAAAGGGGGCCTGGGAACTTGTCGGCGTCTCGCGTGGCATCGACGCTATCTATTGATACCCCGGCCCGTAATGATAACCGCACCGATCCAACCAGCCGAATATGATACGGGGGGCGGGGCCTTCGGGCCCTGCCCCCTGCGAAGTATCAGGCAGTGATCCGCAGAGGTGCTGGCTGACGCACCCCCGCATCAACAACTGCGATCAGGCCTATTCGTTAAACAGCTGTTTTATCGCTCCCCAGCTTTCTGTCTCCACGCCGACGATGCTGCCGAGATAAAGCGCGCTCGGACAGCATTCAGAATCCCAAAAGATATGGACGTCTCCCAGCGGGACGGTCGTCCATATCTTGATCAGGAGAGCCTGGTTTGTCAGGCTGATGGTCCACGGCCCGCCGAAATCGAATGTGTACATCGCACCGCAGTCGATCGTGAGGTTCGTCACATTCGCCATAACGGTCGGACCCACCTGGACAAAGCTCGCGGCGTTCCCCGGTGTCCCGTATCCGATCGCGGCATAGACCGGATTGTTGTGTTCTACATAGTTATTGGAAAGATAGATCTCCGCCCAGAAACTGCCGACGTAATTCATGCTCGCTTCCACCTGCGAAGCGGCATAGAACTCCTGCGGGGGCTGCAGGACATCAGTATAAGTGCAGATCGTATCACCGGCGGTGATATAGCCAGGGCCCATCCATTCCCAGAACGGACCTAACTGAGGATCCGCGTCTCCCCACCAGTAGGCCGTTCCCGGGCCGTCGTTGAAGTACCAGACGTTGCTGATGATCTGGCCCATCCCCGCTGCGGGAAGGCACAGAAGCACCATCAACAGGCACAACACAGTACCAGTGACTCGCATATCCACCTCCTGAGGAATTGGGTTTTAGGAATGGCGCAGTATAACATAGATAAGGGATAGATTTCAATCTCTTACTGCAGGAGGCCCTTCTCGCGAATCCGCTCTGCCCGCAAGGCCGGGCAGATGAAAATCCCTGGATGCAATTCAACGCGGAATGTGATATAATATCTTCTTTAAGTACTTAGATTAAGGGGCGTTACAGAGGGAGTACCCACAATGAGAAAACCGGTGAGCCTTGCTGTTGTTACAACATTCTTTGCTATCCTGCTTCTTTCAGCTCCTCCAGGGCTCGCCATCGAACAAAGGTACATCGAGGATTTCACGACGACTCAGTACAGGGATACGCTGAACACGACGGCCCTATGGGACACCGTGGCGGGAGAGCTAAGGCTCAATCCATTCGTTCTCACTCGCGCGGGAAGCTACGACACGCCGGACTTTGCCCTGGGCGTCGCCGTCGCGGGAGACCATGCCTTTGTGGCGAACCACATTACCGGGCTCCTGGTGATAGATATCTCCGATCCCACAGATCCCACGCTGACCGGAACATGTGACACGCCTCGCTATGCCTATGACGTCGCCGTCTCGGGGGACCACGCCTTTGTTGCGGATGAAAGTTACGGCCTCCAGGTGATAGATATCTCCGATCCCGCAGATCCCACGCTCGTGGGCAGCTACGATACGCCGGGCTATGCCTTCGGCGTCGATGTCTCGGGGGACTACGCCTTTGTGACGGCTGAATATTACGGTCTCCAGGTGATAGATATCTCCGATCCCGCAGATCCCACGCTCGTGGGGACCTGTGATACACCGGGCCTTGCCTATGATGTCGCCGTATCCGGGGACTACGCCTTCGTGGCGGATTACAGTTCCGGTCTTCAGGTAATAGATATCTCCGATCCAACAGATCCCACGCTCGTGGGGAGCTGCGATACGCCGGGGGGGGCCTTCGGCATTGCCGTCTCTGGGGACCATGCTTATCTGGCGGATTGGGGTTCCGGCCTTGTGGCGATAGATATCTCAGATCCCACGAATCCCACGCTCGCTGGAGCCTGCGACACACCCGGCGATGCCTATGACATAGCCGTCTCGGGGGACCGCGCTTTTGTGGCGGATTGGGAATCCGGACTCCAGATGATCGATATCAGCGATCCTGCTACTCCCACACCCGCGGGGAGCTTCGCCACGCCGGACGTTGCCCATGGCGTCGCCGTCTCGGGGAATCACGCTTTTGTGGCAGATGAAGCTTCCGGCCTCCAGGTGATAAAAATCAGTGAATACATGACACCCACACCTGTGGGGACCTGCGACACGCCGGGCACTGCCAATGGCGTCACTGTCTCGGGGGACCACGCCTTTGTGGCGGATGAAATGTCCGGCCTCCAGGTAGTCGATATCTCCGATCCAGCGGATCCTACGCTCGTGGGAACCTGCAACACGCCCGGCGCTTCCATTAGTGTCGTTGTATCGGGGGACCACGCTTTTGTGGCGGATTTTGATTACGGCCTCCAGGTGGTCGATATCTCCGATCCGACTGATCCCACGCTCGCGGGGGCATACAACACGCCGAGTTTCGCCTATGACGTCGCCGTCTCGGGAGACCACGCTTACGTGGCGGATTACACTTCCGGGTTGCATGTCATCGATATCAGTAATCCAACGAACCCCACACTTGCCGGAAGCTACAACACGCCGGGCGTTTCTTTCGGCGTCGCCGTCTCAGGGGACCATGCTTTTGTGGCGGATTTTGATTACGGCCTCCAGGTGATAGATATCTCCGATCCGGTGAACCCCACGCTCGCGGGAACCTGCGACACGCCGGGCAATGCCTATGGCGTAGCCGTCTCGGGGGACCACGCCTTTGTGGCGGATTGGAGTGCCGGCCTCCAGGTGATAGATATCTCCGATCCCGCAGATCCCACGCTCGTGGGGAGTTACAACACTCCAGGTGTTGCCTATAGAGTCGCCATCTCGGGGGACCGCGCATTTGTGGCGGATTGGGATTACGGCCTCCAGGTGATTGATATCTCCGATCCCACAGATCCCACGCTCGAGGGGAGCTGTGACACGCCGAACTATGCCCTCGGCGTCGCCGTCTCGGGAGAGCATGCCTTTGCGGCGATTTATAATTCCGGACTCCAAGTGATCCAGGTGTCCCAGAGTGAATTCGATCTCGACGGCAACACAGGCCGGTCGCTGCCTGTGGACGCGTCGAGCGACGCTATCCTTTGGGCCCGCGTGACCGCGGCGCAGGCCGATTCGGTCTCATGGGAGTTGAGCGCTGATGGCGGCGTGAACTGGCAGGGTATCGCGCCTGACGGGAGCTGGAACCAGCTATCTGTCCCGGGAGTTGATCTCCTGTGGCGCTCGACACTCTCATGGCTGTTGCCGGGCGATGATCCAGCAGTGACAGGACTTCAGATCGAGTGGCTCTACGATTTCGGCGCCGTCGAGGCGATCGTGGACCTTCCAAACGATCAGGGGCGGCAGGTGCAGGTCTCGTGGGTGAAGAGCGGCTATGACTACCTTGGCAGTCCCACGCCGATAAACGAGTACGCGATCTATCGCAGGATCGATGACGCCCTTTCCATCTCGCGCGCTTCGGCGGACTCCCTGGTGGAGACGACTCGACTGCCTGGCCTCTACCCACCCGGCGACTGGATTTTCGTAGCTTCTGTGCCGGCCTGCTGTGAGGACGACTACGCGGTCGTGGTTCCCACCGTGGCGGATTCTACGATCACAAAAGGGATCTACTACACGACCTTCTTCGTCAGAGCGCTAACGGACACGCCTGGCATCCATTTCGATTCTCCTCCCGACAGCGGGTACTCGGTCGACAATATCGCTCCCGGGGTGCCTGTCGGGCTTGCGGTCGCCTACAACACGGGAAGCGGGAACGGTCTGAGCTGGGACCCCGCGCCCGAACCCGATTTCCAGTACTACCGCATCTACCGCGGAGACAGCGAGACATTCGTGCCGGGCCCTGAGAACCTCGTGCACGAGACGGCTGCGCCCGCATGGACAGATCCCGACTATGACGGATGGGACGTCCACTACAAGGTCACTACCCTTGACTATTCGGGAAACGAGAGCGCGGCGTCCGGCGCGGCGTATACGACGGGAGACGACACGCCCCATGCGCCCGACGCGTTCGCTCTCTACCAGAACGTGCCGAACCCGTTCAACCCGGTCACGACGATCAGTTTCGACCTGCCGCGGGCCACGCACGTGAATCTCTCGGTCTACACCGTCAAGGGCGAGCTGGTTTCCACCATCGCGGACCGTCAGATGAGCGAAGGCCGCAAGGAGTTCGTATGGACGGGCGTGGACGACGGGGGGCTGGCGGTGTCGAGCGGTATGTACTTCTACCGCCTCGTCGCCGGAGAGTTCGTACAGACGCGCAAGATGGTCTTGGTCAGGTAGAGGCAGTACATGGATATCGATGTTGAACGCGTTTAAGTGACAAAGGTGATACACGGCATTATTTGAAGAGATGTTCCGGGCGGTTATTGAGAGGAAGTATCCATCATGAGAAGAGCGATGGGCCTTGCTGCTGTTACAACATTCTTTGCTATCCTGCTTCTTTCAGCTTCTCCAGGGTTCGCCATCGAACACAGGTACATCGAGGATTTCACGACTACGCAGTACAGGGACACGCTGAACACGACGGCTCGGTGGGACACCGTGGCGGGGGAACTCAAGCTCTCTGCGTTCGTGCCCATGATTTCGGGGAACCTTGATACGCCGAGCTATGCCTGGGGCGTCGCTGTCTCGGGGGACCATGCCTTTGTGGCTGATTGGGAGTCCGGCCTCCAGGTGATCGATATCTCCGATCCCACAGAGCCAACGCTCGCTGGAACCTGCGACACACCGAGCTATGCCTTTGAAGTCGCGGTCTCGGGGGACTATGCATTTGTGGCGGATTTTGGATTAGGCCTCGAGGTGATGGATATCTCCGATCCCACGAATCCCACGCTCGCGGGAACCTGTAATACACCGGGCGATGCCTTTGGCGTCGCCGTCTCGGGGGACTACGCCTTTGTGGCGGATTACACTACCGGTCTCCAGGTGATCGATATCTCCGATCCCACAAATCCTACGATCGCGGGAGCCTTCAATACGCCGGGCTATGCCTATGATGTCGCCGTATCCGGGGACTACGCCTTTGTGGCGGATTGGAGTACAGGTCTCCAGGTGATCGATATCTCCGATCCTGTAAATCCTGCTCTTGCGGGGACCTACAACACGCCGGGCATTGCCTGGGGCGTCGCTGTCTCGGGAGACCATGTTTTTGTGGCGGATGGCATTTCCGGCCTCCAGGTGATCGATATCTCCGATCCAACAAACCCGACGCTCGCGGGGACCTGCGATACACCTGGCGATGCCTATGACATCGCTGTCTCGGGGGACCACGCCTTTGTGGCTGATAAAGCTTCCGGCCTCCAGATGATCGATATCTCAGATCCAACAAACCCCACGCTCGCGGGAACCTGCGATACGCCGGGCACTGCCTATTGCGTCACCGTATCAGGGGACCGCGCTTATCTGGCGGATTGGGACTACGGCCTCCAGGTGATCACTATCGCGGATCCGATCGATCCCACGCCCAAAGGGATACTCGACACACAGGGCCGTGCCTGGGGTGTCGCCGTCTCCGGGGATCACGCCTTTGTGGCGGATTACACTTCCGGCCTCCAGGTGATCGATATCTCAGATCCCACAGATCCCGCGCTCGCCGGGACCTGCGATACGCCGGGTTATTCCCAGGGCGTCGCCGTCTCAGGGACGCACGCCTATGTGGCGGATTACTCTTTCGGCCTCCAGGTTATCGATGTCTCAGATCCGACTAATCCAGTGCTCGCGGGGAGTTGCGACACTCCAGGCGCCGCCTATGGCGTCGCCGTCTCGGGAGACTACGCCTATGTGGCGGATTACTCTTCCGGCCTCCAGGTGATCGATATCTCAGATCCCACAGATCCCGCACTTGCGGGAAGCTACAACACGCCGGGCGGTTCTTTTGGCGTAGCCGTCTCAGGGGACAATGCCTTTGTAGCTGACGGCGCGTCCGGTCTCCTGGTGTTCGACATCTCGGATCCCACAAATCCCACGATTGCTGGTATCTACGACACGCCTGGCGTTGTCGTGAGCGTCGCCCTCTCGGGGAACAAGGCCCTTGTGGCGGATTGGGGTTCCGGCTTTCTGGTGCTCGACATATCAGATCCCACAGATCCCACTCTTGCGGGGAGCTGCGCCCTACCGGGCGATGGTTATGAAGTCGCAGTCTCGGGGGACCGCGCCTTTGTAGCGGATTACCATGCTGGCCTGCAGGTGATCGATATCTCCGATCCCGCGAATCCCACACTCGAGGGAGGCTTATACACACCGTCCTATGCCGTTGGCGTCGCTGTTTCGGGAGATTATGTCTTTGCGGCGATTTACACTTCCGGGCTGCAGGTTATCAAGGTGTTCCAGAGTGAATTCGATCTCGACGGCAACACCGGCCGGTCGCTGCCTGTGGACGCGTCGAGCGACGCCATCCTGTGGGCCCGCCTGACTGCGGCGCAGGCCGATTCAGTCTCCTGGGAACTGAGCGCCGACGGAGGCATGAACTGGCAGGGGATCGCGCCTGACGGGAGCTGGAACCAGCTGTCTGTCCCGGGAGTTGATCTCCTGTGGCGGTCGACACTTACCTGGGAAGCTTCACGTGACGATCCGGCAGTGACAGGGCTTCAGATCGACTGGCTCTGCGATTTCGGCGCCGTAGAGGCGATCGTGGACCTTCCGAATGATCAGGGCAGGCAGGCGCAGGTCTCGTGGTTGAGGAGCGGTTATGACTACCTGGGAAGTCCAACGCCGATAACCGGATACGCGATCTATCGCAAGATCGATGAATCCCTTGCCGTATCGAGTCCTTCGGCGCATGCAACGGTGGAGACGCCTGAGATGCCTGGCCTGTACCCGCCCGGCGATTGGGTCTTTGTCGCCTCGACACCGGCCTGCTGCGAGGACGAGTACGCTGTGGTGGTTCCCACTGTGGCGGACTCGACAATAACCAGGGGGATCTACTACACGACCTTCTTTGTCAGAGCGCTTACAAATACACCGGGCATCCACTTCGATTCCCCTCCCGACAGCGGGTACTCGGTCGACAACCTTGCCCCCGGGGCGCCTGTCGGGCTTGCGGTCGCCTACAACACGGGAAGCGGGAACGGTCTGAGCTGGGACCCCGCGCCCGAACCCGATTTCCAGTACTACCGCATCTACCGCGGAGACAGCGAGACATTCGTGCCGGGCCCTGAGAACCTCGTGCACGAGACGGCTGCGCCCGCATGGACAGATCCCGACTATGACGGATGGGACGTCCACTACAAGGTCACTACCCTTGACTATTCGGGAAACGAGAGCGCGGCGTCCGGCGCGGCGTATACGACGGGAGACGACACGCCCCATGCGCCCGACGCGTTCGCTCTCTACCAGAACGTGCCGAACCCGTTCAATCCGGTTACGTTGATCAGGTTCGACCTGCCGCGGGCCACGCATGTGAACCTCTCGGTCTACAACGTCAAGGGCGAGCTGGTGTCGACCATCGCGGACCGCCGGATGAGCGAAGGACGCAAGGAGTTCGTCTGGGCAGGCGTGGACGACAGGGGGCTGGCGGTGTCGAGCGGCATGTACTTCTACCGCCTGGTCGCCGGAGAGTTCGTGCAGACAAGAAAGATGGTGCTTTTGAGATAGCGTCAGAGCAGCAGAGGCAAGCGCATCCGACTGGTATCAGAAAGGGGGCGGGGCCTTCGGGCCCTGCCCCCTGTGCTTTCATAGGATGGGGCGCGAGTAGTGCACGCCCGAATACTTATATCCCGGCCTACTTCTGCTTCTTCTGGACCGGCAGTATGATCTGCACCTTGCCGATCATCTCGCCCTTCTCGTTGGGATAAGGGGTGTTGACGAACCTCTCGAGCATCGGGCCGGCCAGCTCGTATCCGTTCTTTTCCATCCACTCGAACATCGCATAGTACACGCCGCGCATATCCTCCGAATCGATGGCGCCCTCGAAGTCCTTCTGCACGACCGTCGTGTACTCCCACTTCTTCATGACGATCGGGGCCGCGACCTCCTTGCCGGCCGGCAAGGGCATGCCGATCTCCCATTTAAGCTCTTCCTCGGGCGTATCTTCAGGCGAGTTCCAGTAGATGCCGAACGGCGCCTCGGACATGGGCAGTCCCTGCTGGCCGACCGCGCTGTAGAGCTTCATGAACGCATCAGCGTGCTGCGCGTAGCTTCCCGTCATCTCAACGGCGGCGTAGGAGAACGGCTCGATATTGACCAGCACGATTTCCGGCTTGACTGCCTCTTCGGCCTTCTTATCCACCGCCTTCCTCGCGGCGGCTCCTTCCTGCGCGGCAAGTGGCAGGGCGAGGATCATGACGGCGGCGAATAGCGCCGCAGCCAACGAAAACTTTCTCATATCGGACCTCCTTTGATTTGCGATTTGTACGAGATTGTCACCCTCAGCTAATAGATTTGATGCCTCAGGAATGGTATTACTAAATCCGTACAAAGTCACTCGAAAATCACCGGCGGCCGGCAGCGAGATCAAGCATGGCTTGGCTGGATATTGTGCTGCGTATGTAGTAGAATGCCGGCAGCGGACCTCACCCGGCGGGACATCCAGTCTAAAAGCGAAATGTCCTCATCGATGGGGAGCGTGCCTTTATTCTCATTTCCAGGGGGCTCTTATGAAACACATGATACTTTTCGCCCTGCTGCTCGCTTCCACGGCCTCGTTTGCCGCGGTCAGCGAGCTGCTTATCACAGACCCGGCCGCCCCCGAACCGGATCCGGCCCATAACAGCATCAGCCAGATGGACCTGACCACGGTCACGCTGAGCAATACGCCCGGCGAGATCCTCGTCGAAGTCGAATTCAGCAGTGATTTCGAGGGCGTCCACCTGGTCCTCCTCATGGAGACGGGATATGGAGGGAGCACATACGGCGGCCCGGGCGACCCGTTCGAGTTTCCGGTGTCGTATGAACATCCGAACAGGCCGGACTTTGTCCTGACCTACAAGTACACGGACGATGATTATGCCGACCTGCGGTTCTGGAGCGGGGAGTGGTCATGGTGGGATGACGCCGGAAGGGAATACCGCACGCCGGCCCAGGGGTGGGTGCCGGGGATCAACATCAGGCCGGCCTGGATAACGAAAGGGAGCAGCTCGGTCGAGATAGCCATACCGCTCTATATTTTCGGCCCGCTTGTGCAGCCCGACTCGATCAGCATAGAGGTCTATCTGACCCAGCAGGTGGTCCAGTTCGATGTGATCAAGAGGTCGGCCTTCGATTCGGCCCCCCACGACTCCACGCTCGATATCGATTTCGACCCGTACGACCCGTACGCGGACTGGTCGATCACCGAGACTCCGGTCTCGCTCCATCACTATTCGGCGGGATACGGCATCGTCACGGATTTCCCCGCTCCCCCTATCCTGTCTGACGCGGCGGCCGACCCGCAGACCGTCACGGCGGGCGACACGATTTTCTTTTACGTCGATGTCGCCGACGGGGGCGACGGGATCGGCAATGTGCTGATAGACCTGTCCCCGGTGGGTGGCGCGCAGTCCCGGCCCATGACCGACGACGGGACAGGCGGCGACCAGGCGGCCGGAGACGGGACATACAGCTGCCTGCAGCCGGTCGACAGCCTTATCCCGAGCGGGGAATACCTCGCGGAGATCTCGGCGGGGGACGCGTCCAACACCCTGACGGCGGATACTGTGATCGCGTTCACCGTAGCGGGAGCCGAGACTATGATAAGGTCGTTTGTCGATCCCGCCGGCGATGATCACGGCCCCGATCAGCTCGGAACGCCCGGGCTTTACTATGTCTATCCCGGGAACGACGTGTTCTTCGACGGATCCTACGATCTGCTCGAGTGCAGGATATACGAGACGGCCAAGGTCGTAGGCGGGGAGATCGTGCCCAGCATCGCGTTCGTCGTCACGGCCGGAGCTGTCCCGGACCCTGCGGAGCCTGGCGCGGCGGACTGGAACCCCCTTTACGGCGATATCAATATACAGAAGGTGGATATCTACATCGACGCCTTCGATGGTGGGATATACGCAGGCCTGCCCTACAGGCAGAACGATTTCGCCGAATGGGACGCCTGGGACTATGCCGTGGTGATGGATGGCTGGTACAAGGGCGTACTGGTCTCGAGCGGGGGAGACACACCGGAGACATGGGCGATTACCGCGAGGATATCAGACCGGGACATCGTCCTTTCGACGGATTTCGACGATAACACGATCACCGCGATCGTCTCGAAAGAGGCGCTGGGCGATCCTTCCGCCGAGGATATCCAGGGCTGGGACATAATGGTGGTCATGACAGGCCACGACGGAGTCAGCACCGAGATGAACTTCGGGGACACGAGATGGGTAAACGACGCCGTATCGGACTGGCAGTTCGGAGGCGGGAGCAACACGGACTATGACGCCAACATCATCGATCTGATGGGGTCGCCGGGGACTGGCAATGTCGCCGGCAGGACCCAGAGCGAGATGCTGGACTATACGACTGCTGAGGCCTGGGAACGGATCATGGCCGGCAAGACACCGGTGGTCCTGGAGACCACGTTCGATATCACCGCCACACTGCTCGAGTCGTTCATGTGCTCGGGCGCAGAAGAAGGCATCGAGATCTCCTGGACCCTGTCGGAGGCGGGGGAGACGATGGCTTTTTCCATAACACGGGAAAAGGACCAGAGCGGCAGGTTCCTGCCGATAGAGATAGAGATCCTCGAATCCGGGGACCTGTCGTACAGGGCGATAGATGATGACCTCGAGCCGGGCGCGAGCTACAGGTACAGCGTGTATGTCGAGGACGAGGAGGGAGCGCGCCTTCTGTTCACCACGGAGAGGATAAAGGTCGGGCTGCCCGGCCTGACCCTCCGGCAGAACTACCCCAACCCCTTCAATCCCGCGACGACGATCGTCTACTTCGTCCCCGCGAAATGCCACGTCCTGCTCGAGATATTCGACGTCTCCGGCAGGCGCGTCGCCTGCCTGGTCGACAGGACCCAGGCGCAGGGCCGGTACGCGGTCGAATGGAACGGCCGGGACCCAGGCGGCAACGCCGCCGGCACGGGTGTGTACTTCTACAGGCTGAAAGCGGGAAAACAGACAGTCTCGCGAAAGATGGTCCTGCTGAAGTAGGGTCGAAGCAGCCGCAGCGAGCGAAGCAGAAGGACATTAAACATAGGGGCGGGGCCTTCGGGCCCTGGACTGCTCCGATCAGAAATTCCAGTTCGCTATCGGCAGGATGCGCCTCCAGCCCTCGTTGTTGCGGGCGATGTTGATAAGGCCGATCTGTAGCCCGCTGAGCTCCCCGGCGATGTTGACTATCCCTATCGTGAATCCCCTCTGGTATCTGGTGATGTTGTTCACGCAGCTCGCCGAGAAACCGTACAGCTCGTCGGCGTCGACGAACGCGGCCGCTGCGGCAGCCCCCGTGATGCTCCCGGCGCGGACATCGACTCCGGCGGCGGTCAGGCCGACCGCCTTCTCGTGGATCTTGATGTCGATGCCGTGCAGGGTGAGCAGGGCGGCGTTCTCCGCGCGCATGCCGTAGTAGCCGAGCTCCGCGCCCTCCTCCGATTCGAAGCCCTCCCATGTGAGCATACCGATGACGCCGATGTTTACGCCGAGCATGTCCCTGCCCGCGTTGACGCCGCCGGCAGATAACTGGATGCCCGTCATGTCTCTCTCTGAGAGGACGCTGAGCCCTCCTATCGTGATCCCGGTTATCTGATCCTCGGCCACGACAGCCAGGCCGCCGATAGAGATGCCCGTCATCTTTTCGCCGGCCACGTTCGCCAGACCGCCTATGTTGATGCCGGTCATGTCGCGGCCGGCCACATTCGCCAGGCCGCCGACAGAGATGCCGGCGACGTCGCCGTCGCTCACGTTCGCGAGCCCGCCTATCATGATACCGGTAGCGCCCCTGTCGGCCACGTTCGCGAGCCCGCCGATCGAGATCCCTGTCATCTCTCCGTCCGAGACGTTGGCCAGGCCTCCGACCGAGATCCCGGTCATAGAGCCGCCGGATACGTTGGCGAGCCCCCCGAACATGATTCCCGCTGTCTCGCCGTCGGATACGTTGGCGAGGCCCCCGAACATGATCCCCGAGGTCTCATCACCCGATACGTTGGCGAGCCCGCCCAGGGATATACCGGTCATCGAGCCTTCGGTGACGTTTGCCAGCCCGCCGATCGTGATGCCTTCCGTATCGCTGTTGATGACGTTCGCCAGGCCTCCGACCGCGATCCCTTTCATCTCGAGGTTGGACACGTTGGCCAGCCCGCTCGCTGTTACGCCTTGCAGCCCGCCGTCGGCGACGTTGGCGAGGAGGCTCGCGCCGATCCCGTATAGCGTGCCGCCCGACACGTTGGCAAGGCCCGCGAGGCTGATCCCGCACATGTCGTCGCCGGTGACGTTCGCCAGCCCGGCTATAGAGATGCCCCGCGTGACGCCCGTATTGGTGACGGCTAGCAGGGCGAGGGCGATGCCGTTGAGGTAGTCGTCCGCCTCGACCGCGAGTAGCCCTGCCGACAGGCCGTCGAGGATCGCCGCGCGGGGGCCGACGATACCGAACTGGACACCCGAGATCCGCCCGTGCGGGCTCTCGCCCGGCTTCCAGAATGTGATGTCGATCCCGATGACGGACTCGACATCCTCGTCCTTGAGGTTGAACCTGAGACCGCGAAAGTCAGCCGAGTTGCCGAAGCCGATGCCGTAGCCGCGCACGGCCAGGTCGAAGCTGGCATGGCTGACCTCTCTCTCGTCTTCGCCATAGGTCGAAGCAGGGGCGGGAAGAGGCATGACTGCAAGTGAAATAAACACCAACAGCAGCAAAATCGATGATAGACGTGACATCCGGAACGCCTTTCTGTTGATATCCGCGGCTATTTTAACGCGTCAGCTGAAAATCATATACATCAAATATACGGAGGCGAGCGGGAGATGTTTCGTTGTCATGTTGAGAGGGTCCGGGACGCCATCCCCCGCCCAACGGTCCTGTCTCGCCGCTCTCAGGCAGATGCACGGGGTATCCTTCGATCATGTCCGGGATGATGACTCGTCCTCGGGCGATCTGCCCATGTCCGGCGCCCAGGGATAGAAGGAGAGCGGGAGGTCCTTCAGGAGCCCACTGGCGTCCTCTCTGCATTCGGGGCAGAACGTCGCGTTATCTCCTCACACTCCGGACATGTCAGTCCATGAAGAAGTCGAATATATTGCCGAGCATCGAGCTGTCGGCCGCGTAGATCTCGGTGTACCTGCAGCGGCTGCAGATGACCGTCGTGAACCTCTTCGTCTGGACGTTGAAGACCTTGGTGAAAAAGCCGCCCGTCGCGCGGAACTCGCCGACATCATAACGCGTGCCCGAGCATTTGGGGCACCTGTATCTTGAATCCTGCATTTCCTGCCTCCGTATTGTAATCCGGCGCCATCTGCCATAGCCGGTACAATAATATCCCGGGATATATTCAATGAACGGTATTTCGATATAAAGAAGGCACCGGCAAGATGCC
>CAZREW010000025.1:0-24007 GCA_964599375.1 uncultured bacterium | reverse complement strand
TCCGGCCTTCAGGTGATAGACATCAGCGCGCCGGGTTCACCCGTGATAGCCGGCTATGTGGGTACGCCCATACATGCCTTTAAGGTAGCCGTGTCCGGCCGATATGCCTATGTCACGGATTTCGATCTCGGGATATATGTGATAGATATCAGCGCACCCGGTTCGCCCGTGATCGAAGGTTCTGCCTGCAGTCATGAGGTCAAAGGTGCCAGAGGTATAGCCGTGTCCGGAGACTATGTATATTTTGCTGCCGGTTCCGGATTTCAGGCCATAAACAAGCAGTGTGAAAATTGACGATGGACTTTAAGTACTGCGTTCTGGAGGCATTTAACCACAGGGAGAGACCATGAAAAAGCAGGGGCTTCTGTTATTTCTTTGCCTGCTACTCGTAAGCAGTGGCGCGGATGCTGGCTGGATAATCAAAGAAAAGACAGATTCCGATTTTGGAGGCAGCGAGACGAGTACGTCGATGTTTCAGGGTGGCAAAGTCAAGATATCCGATCCGGCGCAGATCGTGATCTTCGACTCTGCCAGCGGCTCCCTGGTGATAATCCTTAAGGACAGGAATGTGCACTGGAAGGGTTCGCTTCAGGAACTGCTTTCGAGAAGTACGGAAACGATGTCCAATGGCATGGAAGGCGATGGCGAATTCGGGGAGGCAGAATGGGAAGGCCCCGGCAATAGCGACGGCGGTGGAATGGGAATTGATGGTGGATTCCAGATCAAGAAAACGTCCTCGACTGAGAGCATTGCCGGAATAAGGGCCGTGAGGACCGATGTTCTGATTGAAGGAATGAAGATAGGCGAAATATGGATAGGCGAAGAGATCGAGTTGGGAAAAGAAATCGACCTCGACATGTATGGCAAGCTGCAGACTGCCCTCGGTGATATGGTGTGGGGCTTCTGTGAAATGGAGCCATCCGTGGCACAGGTCCTCAGGAGCGGGTATTTGTTAAAAGCGGTGTTCCGGCTGGAAGAAGGCATGAGCATGTCTAAAACTGTCATCGAACTGAAGAAGGCCGACATTCCCGCTTCGGCCTTCAATATCCCCTCCGGGACTAGGGAAATAAGCCTCTCCGAGATGATAGGCCAGCAGGAGATGGCAGGAGAGGATGATTGGGAAAGCAGGGATGAAATGGGTGGCCAGGGGAATGAGGGAGTGGGCACTGATGAGAATGAAAATTATGAAGACTGGGGAGACGAGATAGGAAATAGCCGAGGGGAAGAGGAAGAGTACAAGGAGAATGAAGAAGCGACGGGCAATGCCGGATACATCGCCCCGAAGGAACAGGGATCGAATGCCGTGACTGAGGAGCATGGCTCCTTAAGCACGAGCAATCAGGCTCTGGAAGGCTCCTTCACCTCGATTTACCAGGTTTTTTCTTTAAACTATCCTAAGGACTGGGAGCTGCGTCAGATCGAAGGTGATAATGATTATACGATCTTTGTAATCCAACGCCCCCCCGCGTATGATATCTCGGTTTTCATTAATTTCGACTTTTTTATTTCAACCAGAGAATTTATCCGGATAATAGATCAATCAATGGATATTCTGAAGTCTGGCAGAAAGGTCGGCGGAATGGTTTCGGTGTCCTGTTGTTCGGGAGATCCGCAGATCAAGGGCATGTATCAGGATTATGAAGGTGATAATACTGGTGTCGGGCCTGTCAAAGCCAGATGCTATTATGCTCCATATGATCACGTAAGCATATGTCTTACGGCATTGACTAAGGCATCTGTGTTCGATGAAGTCGAACCCATCCTCAATTCCATCTATAAAAGCATAAGGATCACACCTGTCAACAGGGCCGGGATGCAGCAATTGGCCGGCACATGGCAGGGTGTGCCGATCAGGACTTCGGGATACAACGCGGGTGTGTCGACTGAACACCTTATGACCTTTTATCCTGATGGGAGCTGCAGCTCGAATGATTTTGTCGCTGTCTCGGCGACAACGGACGGAACATCGCCGATGGCCGGTTATGATGAACACAGGGTCAGTGGTATTGCTTCACGATCGTTTCAGGGCCAGGGGAGGTTTTTTGTTGTGGGCAATTTGTTGATGGTCGTCGAACCCGACGGTTCGCACTATGCGTATGACTGTTCTGAAAATGGTGTTCTCATGGGAAAAGCCCTGAAATACATCCGCAATTAATCGAGACGAAGCGGAATCATTTCATCACAGGCTGTTTCCTGATCTTCGCCCTGCCGGTTCCCGAACTGACTTCGAATCGGAAGGATGTTTCGTCGGAAAGGTCGATCTCGGCGTTCCAAGTACCCGAAGAGAACTCACCGTAATTCAAACTTGTATCACTGAAACCAAGGCGCAGTCCCAGTGTCCAGGGCAAACAGGCCACATCCCGGCCTGAAATCGTAATTGTTGATATCCCGGCGGTGATACATGGTATAATGCCGTCATCCAGAGGATTCCCATGATAGATAAAAGCATATCTCACTATACGATCTGCGAGGCATTCGCGGTGGCTGTCCGTGAGTTCAGGAACAAGACTGCGCTGAAGTACAAGGACAGCGGAGGCAGGTATAGAGGCATCACTTACGGGGAGCTCGACTCTCTTTCCAGCCGTCTCGCATTTTCGCTGAGCGGGCTGGGAGTGACGCAGGGCGACCGGGTCGCGATAATCTCATACCACGGGCCCGAGTGGGTCATCGCCGACCTCGCCGTGCTCAAGCTCGGCGCGGTAGTCGTACCGATCTACCACACGCTGACGCCGTCGGCGATGAGCTTCATTCTCTCGGACTCGCGGTGCAGGCTCGTTTTCGTCGAGAACCCGCTGATGCTCACGGCCGTCGATGCGGTCAGGGACGAGCTGCCATGGCTCGAGAACGCTGTGATGTTCGAGGATGAGGGAGAATGCAGGAGGGAGACATGCCTTTATATAGAAGATCTTATCGAGGAAGGTCCCGCGGGCGTGGAGACGGCGACGGAGTTCCCCGCCATATCGCCGGATGATATCGCTACGATCGTCTATACGTCGGGTACGACCGGCGAGCCCAAGGGCGTGATCCTTTCCCACGGTAACATCACCTCGAACGCGCTTGCCGTCGCGTCAAGGTTCGGAGTGAACAGCGGTGATTCGTTTCTATCCTTTCTGCCGCTCTGCCACATGCTGGAGAAGACCTGCGGCTACTACGCGATGCTGCTGAGCGGCGTGACGATAGCGTACGCGAGCGGCCTTTCCACTATAGTCGAGGACGTCCAGGCGATTCGCCCGACGATCCTTATCATAGTACCGCGGGTCGTCGAGAAGATCTACGAGGCGGTCGAGAGGGAGGTCCTCGAAAGCTCGATCGTACGGCGCAGGATGGTCTACAGCTCGATCCGCGCCCTGAACGAGCGTACTAACCGGGAGTACCGGGGGCAGAAGGTCACGGCCCCGCTGAGGATAAAGAGCGCTCTTGCCGACAGGCTGGTGGCCTCGAGGTTCAGAAAAATAGCCGGCGGCAGGCTGAGGCTGCTCGTTTCGGGCGGGGCGCCGCTCGACAGGGGGCTGGCAAAGACGCTGCTGGTCCTGGGATTCAACATCCTCGAGGGATACGGGCTCACGGAGGCGTCGCCTGTCGTGGCTTCGGCTGTTCCCGGCGACAACAGGCTCGGGACCGTCGGCAAGCCGCTAGACGGGGTCAGTATCAGGTTCGGAGAGTGCGACGAGATCCTCGTCAGCGGCCCGAATGTCATGAAGGGCTACCTGAACAGGCCGGATGAGACGGCCGAAGTGATAGACCGGGACGGCTGGCTGCACACGGGCGACCAGGGGAGGTTCGATGAGCGCGGCAACCTCGTCATAACGGGGAGGATAAAGGAACTCATCGTCACCTCGTACGGCAAGAACATCGCCCCGGTCCCGATCGAGGCGGAGATAGCGAAGAGCCCGTATATCGACCAGGTCCTTCTCTACGGGGATAACAGGAAATACATCACGGCGATCATCGTGCCGGAAAAATGCGCGGTGGAAGAGTACGCCCGCGAGAACGGCCTGCTCACGGCCGGGTACGAGGAGCTTCTCAAGAGCGAAGGGATAAGAGAGCTGATAGCGGGCGAGATAGAGAGGGCGACCGCCGACCGTGCCCGGCATGAGAAGGTAAAGACGTTCACGATCGTGCCGGAGAGCTTCACCATAGCGAACAAGCTGCTGACGCCTACGCTGAAGCTGAGACGCAAGCAGGTGGAGCGGAGATACGGGAGTGCCATCGAGGCCATGTACGAATGCCGGAACGGGGGAAAGGGATGAACGGAGAGCTATTCATGACGGGCGTGACCGGGTATATCGGGTCGAGCCTGTTGAAGAAGTATCTCGACGACACCGATATGGCGATCAGCCTTCTTGTCCGCGGCCGCCGCGACAGGAGCCCGGCCGACAGGCTTCGGGCGGTCCTCGAGGACCTCTACCCGGAAGCGGGTGCGGGAGCCTTTGACGGCAGGATCAGGGTGCTGGAAGGGGACATCGCCGTCGAGAGGCTCGGGCTCAAAGAGAAAGACTACGGGGAGCTGGCTACACGCACGGCGAGGATCATTCATTGCGCCGCCGCGGCCCGGTTCGATCTCGACCTCGAGGACGCGCGCCGTATAAATGTCGGCGGCACCCGGAATATGCTCGCCATGGCGCGCGAGTGCCCGGGTCTCGAGAAGTTCGACTACATCGGGACGGCCTACGTGTGCGGCAGCAGGGAAGGGCTGATCCTCGAGGACGAGCTCGACAAGGGACAGGACCACCGCAACACCTACGAGCGGAGCAAGATGGAGGCGGAGAAGCTGGTCCGAGGGTATTTCGGCGAGATGCCGATAACCGTCATGCGCCCCAGCATAGTGATCTGCGACTCGAAGACGGGGCGCGCCTCGGACTTCAACGGGTTCTACAGGGCGCTGAGGCTCTACTGGCAGGGGCTGGTCAGGATGCTCCCCGGCGATCCTTCGTGCAGGATGGACCTCGTGCCGGTAGACTATGTCACCGACGCCGTCTTCGCCCTTTCGGGCAGCGGGACGAGCGTCGGCAATTGTTATCACCTCACGGCCGGAGCGGACAGGGCGGCGTCCCTGGCGGAGATCAGGGATCTCGCGGCCGGGCATTTCGGCCGCGAGCCCTTCACGATAATCCCGCCGGATGATTTTCTCGCCTGGCTGTCCGGGATGGAACGCGATATGACCGATGAAGAGAAGCGGATAACCGGCGAGCTGAAGCTCTACATGCCCTATCTCGGCACAAAGATGACGTTCGACGATTCCGCGACGCTCAGGGATACGGGGCTTGAACCTCCCCGCGTAGGCGACTACTTCGGGGTGATGGCGCGCTATATCATGGCTCGCGAACCGCAGGGGCCCGCGTGACAGGTATGGGCCCATCTACTGATAAGAAGGCGGGACGGCGCGTGAGCGTGACGTTCGTCGCTATCGTCTGCTCTCTGTTCGTCTTCGTGCTGGCGCGCGGCACAGATCCGATGACTTCCAGTCACCCTGCATTCGACGCGGGCGGCGACCATCTGCACTACCTGGCAATGGCCGAGGAACCTGGAGGCCTGTATCAGGCGCCGTTCTGCTATCGCGTGCTCACCCCGACGCTCGTCCGGCTGATGCCGTTCGGGACCGCCGACAGCTTCTATTTCCTCGCGGTCATCTTCGTTATAGGAACGGGCGTGCTCGTCTATTACATCGTTTTCGAGACGACGGGAAAGGGTTTTCTCGCTCTCGCGGGGATCGCGCTCTTCTATTCGCTCAGCGCGGGAGCGAAGTTCTGCCTCTACGATTTCTGGCTGACCGAGCCGGCGCTTTTTTTCTTCGGCGCGCTGTCGGTGCTCGCCCTGCTGAAAGGCCACGACATCTGGCTTTCCATAGCGCTGGCACTTGCCGTGCTTTCCAAGGAGAGCGCGCTTTTTCTCATCCCCGCCGTCTACTCCGTTAAAGCGCGGAGCCTCTTCGACAGGCGAGCGGCGCTGTGCACGCTGTCGGTCGCGGCCCTGCCCGTGGCCGCCTTCGTGGTTGTCCGCATGGCGGTGCCGGCGCTTCCCCAGGCTTCTCCACTTGAGCTTTTCCGGACGTTCGGGCTCGCGCGGCTTGGCGGAGGCCTCGCGGCGCTGATACGCGGAGGCACCGTGGGAACGTGGGGGATCCTGATCCCCGTATTGCTCGTGATGTCGGGAAGGAGGGGGGCAGGGATCCTGCTTCGCGCGCTGCCCTTCATCGTCCTGGTCTACGCCCAGCCCCTCTTCGCCGGGAACATCGACAGGCTCCTCGTCCTGGCATTCCTTGCCTTCATCCCGGCGGCGGTGGAGGGTCTGGGCCGCGTGACGGAACGATTCAGCCTCGAGCGCTGGATGGCGGGAGGCGCGGTGCTCGTCCCGTTCATCCTCACGGCGGTCAAGAAGGGATACAATTCCCCGAGCCCCGAGAAGCAACTCGCGGTGCTGGCCGGCTGGACCGTCTTCATCGCCGCGTATATCGCCGCGCGTAAAAGAAAGACGGGACAGGGACCCGCTGGTCCCGCCCCGCCTCCCTGAAGGACAGGAATCTCAATTCCTGACGCCAGATGCTATTTCTTCAGCTTCGCGCTGCCCGTGCCGGTCCGGATCTCGATCTTCCTCCCGCCGCTGCCGTCAGTGAACCATTTCCTCACATACTTGTCGTCGTTGCGGTAGTACTCCTCCTCGTCCTCAAATTTGTAGGCCGAAGAGATCCTGCCGCTGCGCTTCTTGGCGGACATCTCGACGTACGCGTCGAGATCTGCGCCGCCGCAATCGAGAGTGGCGCTGCCGGTGCCCGAGCTGATCTCCAGCTCGTACTCCTCTCCGGCGGGCAGATCCACACTGGCGCTTCCAGTGCCGGACGTGAACTCGCCGAAATCTATCAGGGTCAGGCCGGACGCCTCCACGTGACCGGTGCCTGAATTAGCGTCGAAGTCACCTTTCGCCCTGGTGATCTCCACGTTTCCTGTTCCGGACGAGGCCTCGAAACTTCCGCCGGCGTCATCGATCGTCACGTCGCCGGTACCGGAGCTGAGATCGAACTCACCCTCGGAATCGGACACAGCGATGCCGCCGGTGCCGCTGTGCGCCTCGAGGTCTCCCTTGAACCCGGAGACGGTTATGCTGCCTGTGCCGGAGCTGGCCCTTATCCGGCCTTTCAGGCCCGAGGCCTTCAGACCGCCCGTAGCCGATTCGAATTTAATATCGATATCGGCCGGGACGGAGATGACCCATTCCGATTCACCATGGGCGGTGTCCCCGTCGAAGTCCTCCCCGACCTGAAGGACGTCGCCCCTCTCCCTGAACGTCGCCTCGAAATCATCGTCATCGTACGTGTATTCGACGCGGATGCTGATCTTGTCTCCGCTGCCCTGCTTTATGACGCAGCCACCGAGGACCGTTTTCACCCTCAGCGATTCGATCCCGTCGAAGGTCTTCTCGATCACCTTCGCCTTGCGGGCGAACGCGGCCGATGACAGCGAGCATACGAGCGCCGCGAGCACGAGTACACCCAGAGCCTTTTTCATCGCTCCTCCTTCCGTGAGCGTTATTTTCCGGATACGCGGTACAGCCACATCTATGGATACGAAACGGGGAGGAACCTGTTACACGGCAAATGACGATTCGATGTAAGTGGTTGGTAATTAGATAAATCGGTTGTGGAACGCGCCGGCGGCGAAACAGTCGCGTCGTCTGCCGCCGCCGGTCCCGCGAGAAGGGCCGGCGGCGGAGTCGCAGATCAGGCAGGTCAGTCCTTGAGATCCCACCATCCGTACCAGTTGACGTATATGATGACCTTCTGGTCCATGACATCGGCGCCGTTGAGCATCTGTTTCTCCCACGAATATTCCGCGCCGAGGGAGCCGGACAGCCCGCTTGGCACGAAGGTGTCCAGAGAGATCCCGAGCGTCGGCCCCATGAGGTTGTTCCATTCATACCCTTCCGTGTCCCACTTGAACCGGAGCTTTGCGTAGGTGTTCAGGGATGTGTTTCCCCATTTCCCCCAGTCCAGTCCCTGCTTGATCCAGCCGTCGAGGACGAGGTTCTCCGTGCCTTCCTTCGGGATCTCATACCTCAGCTCTCCCCAGGAAGCGCCGCGCAGGCCCGCTATATCGGCTCTCGCTCCTCCGGCGCCGGCCGCCATCATGAGCAGCAGCACAATCGTTCCACCGATGATCCGGTTCATCGTTATCTCCTTCCGAATACGAGGGCGTGCGTCTCGCCCCATGAATGCTCTATCGTGAAGTCCTCGAGCAGCGCGCAGTCGTCGTCCAGGATGTCCCGGAAGCGCTCGCTCGGGTATTGCTTTCCATAGTAGTCGTCCTCGCATATGACGAAATCTACCCGGTCGTCGAGATGGCGGTGATCTTCGTCTCCGTATATAAACCACGAGATATTGTCGAACCTCGCGCCCGGGTACTTCTTCTCCAGGGCGTATTCGTACATGACCCCGTCCCAGCCGTTGGTCGCGACCGTCATCCCGTCGAATCCGTTGTCACTGAGGTATTCTATGACCGGTCCCACGTCCGGGTGCTGCTTCTCGAGCCACCTGAGATTGTTGATGCCGTAGGCCCAGACAATAGTCACGACCGAGACGGTGAAGAAGACCTTCACTGCCCGGCTGGTCTCGCGCATCGAGAAGAGGTGCGCGATGTGATCGATCCCCATAGCGCCGGCCGGCGCGAGGAATATTATCGAGAACACGACGTTCTTGTTCACCGACGCCTCGGCCCGCGTGACGATATGGATCAGCAGGATCGGCGTCGAGACCAGGATGAGCAGGGCGGCAAGGCGCCTGTGCCTCTCGTGAAAGAGGCCGAAGGCGGCGAGCAGGTAGGCCAGCGAGAGCCAGCGGAACGTCCAGTCGAGTATCGTCGGCAGAGGAAGGTTCGATACCTCCTTCGCGTTCTCGATCTGGTAGAGCACCTGCGGGTTGGGCGGGTACGGTGAGAACCAGAAGAACATCGTCATGAATATGGTCAGAGGAGCGAGAGTGAAGAGGAGAGATTTCGCCAGGCCATGCCTGAGGATCACGTATATCATGAAGACAGGTATGAAAGCCGGCAGCAGGTACTTGGTGATCGCCGAGAGGCAGAGCAGGACCGTTGCCGTGACCAGGGCGGCCGCCTCGACCGCGGGCGATCCGGCCTTGTGCGCGGCTACCGTCATCAGGAACGCCCCTCCGAGAAAGAGGGCGGCGGTCATGTCATAAGTCGCGAGCTTCATCAGGTAGAGGGCCTGCCCCGAGAACATGAAGATCGCAGCGGCGAGCAGCCCGAGCTCCCTGCCCGCGAGCATCCTCGTGGCGAGGTAGATGCAGACAGTGAGCGCAAGCCCCAGCAGCACGTTCATCATGCGCGCGCCGTACAGCCCTCCGAACGCGTCGCCGAAGGAGGCGAACAGGGGCCACGTCATGACCGATCCGGTATGCGCCTGGCAGCCGGGACAGTCGACACCGGCCGCGAGCTGGCGACCCATCACGATGTGATAGGCTTCGTCGACGAAGACCGAGTTGTAGTCGATCTTCGCGATGCTGATCACCAGGCCGTATGCTAGGACGCCGGCAAGGAGGATGTAATGTATCCTTCGCGTTCTCATCATTCCACCAGCCCCTCGATCTGGTCGGCGATCTCCACCAGGTACTTCGCCTGATCGCTTCCCGGCCTGTCGAACTCTATCCCCATAAGTGCCTCGGGGAAATCCTCTACCGGCCACGCAGTCGTGCGGGCGACTGTGCCGCCCAGTTCCAGTATGTCCTGGCCGATGATGACCCTTATCTTCACAGGGTCCCCCGGCTCCACCGGGTGCTCGGTGGCTATCATGCATCCCGTCTCTGAGATGTTGCGTATCGCCGAGTATCTCGGTTTGCTGTCGCCGTTCGTCACGACGGCGGGAAGCCAGGAGATAGCCCTTCGCGACCTTTCGGGGAGGTCCTCATCTTTCTTCAGGCGCCTGTCGAGATATGTCTCGTACCTCGTGGAATACCCGCTGAGGAACTTCGACACCGACGATGAGGAGAGGTAGCGCGTAAGGCGGTCCCTTCTCGCCCTGGGCATGCCGTTCAGCTTGACGCCGAGCCGCGAAGCGAGATGGCCGTTTGCCTTCACCGTCCGGCTGTGCGTTATGTACCCTTCGGTCTCTATGTTCCCTCCGGGAAGGATCAGCTCGAGGCCGATCTTCCGCTGAGGAGGGGTTTTCCCTATCGTCATGATCGAGATGCCCTCGTGAGTGAGGTTGTCGGCGACCGCGATCCGCTTCTCGCGGCCCGCCCCGTTCTCGTAGCGGTAGAACATCGGCACGTTGTCGGGGATGCGGAAGTTCTCCCGCTTCTGGGCGAATTTCTTGCGCGCGTACTGTATGATCCCGATCCCCAGGCCCGTGTTATACAGGGCCCAGAGGCTGTTCACGGCAATTATGAAATCGTCGCTCCGCCTGCCGAGCAGCAGGAAGGTCAGCGCCCATACGATCGCCGTGATGCTGACCAGGACGACGATGACCTGGGGCACGAGGTACCTTCCGGACGAGCCGCCGCTTCCCTTCGGGGTCACCGCGAACTTCCTCGATCTCTTCGGCATCAGGAAGGCGAAGAGGGAGCTGATATAGGTGACGAACTTGCCCATGCTGAACTGCTCGAGCAGGAGGTTCCCGCCGTATCCGCGGCCCATCTCGTTGAATGCGTAAATCGATATCGCGTAATAAGGTATGAAGTGGAGCAGATACTTGATGTCCAGGGCGTGCATCGGCAGGACACCGGTAAACAGGATTATCGGGGGTGTGATGTAGAATATCAGTTTCTGGAACCCTTCGAACGGGTAGATCAGGCTTGCCAGGTAGCAGAGCCGCTGAGGGAAGCTCAGGCCCTTTATGAAGAGCGGGTTGGCCTTGAAGAAGACCTGCCATCCTCCGAGGCCCCAGCGGCGGCGCTGGATGTGGAACGGGACGATCGTCTCGGCGGCGATGCCGTAGGCGAGCGGCTCGTTGTGATAGACAGAGCCCCACCCTTCCGACTGCAGCCGGATCGACGTCAGCATATCCTCGGTTATCGAGCCGGTCGCGAAGCCGCCGATGTCATCGAGGGCCTCGCGGCGGATTATCGCGCATGTTCCCACGAAATAGGCGGCGTTCCAGTGGTCCCTTCCCGGTTGGATGATATAGTAGAAGAGCCCCTGCTCGGCCCAGATATACTTCTTCTCGGCCGCCACCCTGTGCTGGAAAGAGTCTATGTTGTAGAACTCCTGAGGAGCCTGGGCGAACCCGAGATCGTCGTCCTCGAAATACCCGAGCAGGCTGTCGATGAAATGGGGCAGGGGGGCGTGATCGGCGTCGAATACGGCCACGAACTCCGCCTCCGAGTGCTCGAGCCCGAAGTTCAGGTTGCCCGCCTTGGCGTCCTCGTGTTCCTCGCGGGCGAGATAGACGCAGCCGAGCTCCTCGCATAGTTCGCGGACATCCTCGCGGCTGCCGTCGTCGAGAACGAGGGTTCTGTGGGGATACTTCAGGTCGTTGCATGCGAGCAGCGTCTTGCGAAGCACCTCGACCGGCTCATTGATCGTCGGTATGAGGACGTCTACGGTCCGCCCCTCGAGAGGCGCGGGGGCCTCCCTGGTGGTCGGCTTCCAGACGGTGAAATAGAAGAGGAGCGTGGTGAAGAAACCGAAGACCTCGGCGCACCAGAGCGACCACGAGAAGAAGAGAGCGTTCGGGTTGAACGTCTCCGTGACACGCCAGTAGAGGTAATAGACTGTCACGGCGACCGCCAGCACGGCTATGAAACGCCTCAGGCGCTCGCCTTTCAGGTTCCTGAAGTCCATGGCACAGATGCTCGACTATTGAAGTACGACCCCAGGTCCTGGCAGCAATCGAAATTTGCGAGATTCCCGTTTTGCGGCCGTGGACCCAACTGTTCGAACAACGGTTCCCTTCATGGCGGGAACATGGCATAATTATATCACAGATCAGGCGGTTATAACAATAAAGCAGGGGGTGGACGGCATGGCGGATCACGTATGCCCGTGGTGGATGGGGTATTTCCTCCTCGGGCCTTTCAGAAAAATATCTGAAAATCCCCGGAAGATCCTCTCTCCGTTCGTCGAAAAGGGGATGAAGATCCTCGAGCCGGGATGCGGGATGGGGTTCTTCACCATCGAGGCGGCGAGGCTCGCCGGGCCGCAGGGCAGGGTCTACGCTATCGACCTGCAGCCTAAGATGATCAACGCCCTGAAGCGCCGGGTCAGGCGCGCCGGGGTGTCGGACGTCGTCGAGGCGCGGCTTTGCCCCGCCGATACTTTGGGCGTCGGCGACCTGGCGGGGTCGATAGACCTCGCGCTTGCCCTTCACCTTGTCCATGAAGTGCCTGACCCCGCGGTCTTCTTCCGCGAGGTCCACCAGGCTCTCAGGCCCGGGGGCAGGTGCCTGATAGTCGAACCGTCGCCGCGCGTATCCGGGGAGGCTTTTGAGGCGACACTCGAGGCGGCCCGCGGAGCGGGATTCGCTGCTGAGCCCGGCCCTGAAGTGGGAAAGAGCCGTTCGGCCGTCATCGAGCGGGCATGAGAGCAGGCCGGCCTGATGGGGCTCAGCGGATGACCGGCGAGTCGAAATCGAACTGAAAGTTCATGTAGAGGATATCGTCGTCGATGTCCGACTCGAACTCGTTCTTCGTGTTCTTATTGATGAAGTTTAGCTGCATCCTCATATTGCCGAGCGGCGAGAAGTTGACGCCGGCGGTCCAGTCGTCCTGTACCGTCTCGTTCCCGTCCCGTCCCGATTCGCTGGTGAACCTGTCGAACCTCAGCGCCAGCTCGAGCCTTCCGCCGAGGATAGGCCAGACGCCCTGCAGCCCCCATCCCGAGTAATCGAAGAGGTACCTTAACGCGTCGAAGTAGTCGTCCATCCGTCCGTCTCCGTAGAACCCGTAGATCCGCGGGCCTCGCGGGCACCTGGCGGCGAGATCGACCGACCAGGCCTTCCTGTCGATGTCGAACACAGGCCCGCGGTCGCCGAGGGCGACGTTCTCATGCGTGTTGCTGCTGGCGTGCGCGCCTGCCGTCAACCACTGGACGGGAGATATCTCCACCCGCGCGCCGACGTACATATCTCCGAAAGAGTCCGTGTAGAGGAACTCCTCGTTCTCGCTCCCGCCGATGTACCTGTTCGCCCCGAGGCCGTTCCCCGCCATCAGGAACCAGCGGGCCTGCCACCGCCTGTCGGGCGGCCACGATCCCTTGACCGCCAACCCGAGATCGCGGTCGTACGACTTCGCCGCCATCACCGAGGATATATAGGGTGTCCTGGTCATCGAGTAGTCGCCGACATTCCTGCCGAAGGTCGACCGGGAGGCGAAATCCAGCTCGTTATAGGGGGCGAGCACCTCGGCGGTCGATGGGACCTTCATCTGCCCGATGTACGCGTGTAAGAGAGGGGACGGCAGCCATCCACCATAGAAATCGACGATGTCGGTCCTCTCGTCGAGACGGATCCTCAGCAGAAGCTGGAGGTCGCCTCCCTGGGAGCCGAGGATGAAGGCGATCCTCCCGTGCCTGAAGGAGAACCCGGAGGCGTAGTCGTCCGCCCTGTCTCCGCTTCCCTGCTGGACGAGGCCGTTCTGGACCTGCTCGTATATCGTCCACCAGAAGCTCGCGGTGGCCTCTATGTCGAGAGTCGGGGACGCGTTCTCGTCTTCATCAGCTTCAACCGCGTGGACAGGAAGAGACGCCGGAGCCGACAGCACGAGTGCCGCCGCTAGAAGCGCGCCGGTAGATCTCGATCTCGAAAGCCGTCTTTTCGTCACTGTCTATCCTTTGCGGGACTGCTGAGGGCCGGCCTCAGTTCGACGGCACGCCATGGCCATAGATGAGGATCGATTCCTCGTCGATCATCGCCCATCCGCCGTTGATGATGTCGAACTCCTCGCACCCTGCGGGCATCGGGTTGATCCGGATTATAACGGTCCCCTTGACCATGCTCCCCGCGTTGTGGTCCTTGAAACCGTCGAAGTTCCACTCGGGCAGGGTGCATCCGGTCACATCCTGGTTCTTCCCCCTGTCGGGGGTATTGAGCGCGTCGTCTTCCGAGCCGGGAGGGATGATGTTCCTGAAGGGGCCCTCCCCGTCGATCCTTCCGGTGACCGGATCGAGGTAGCAGGGCTCGAGCGGCGCGCCGTCGCGCTGCCAGGCCAGCATGTGCCACTGCTCGTGGCCGAGGCTCTGGCCTATCCAGTCGCCGTTACCGAGGCCGTACGTCTCGGGGGGATATTCGATAAACGCGCAGTCCGTGCCGAGAGCGTCGACGTCGAAGCCCGTCCAGAAGCGGTGGTCGGGGTACTGCTGCGTTATCTGCTCCACCGTAAAGGAGCGGGCGTACCCGTCGGGGGCCATGATATCGACGCTTGTGGCGCCGGTGAGGTCCACTCCGACCTCCTCGAGAAGGTCGACTATCTTCACGCCGGTATAGGTCGCGTAATAGTCGTACTGCTGCTTGGTCGTGTTCGCGAGCCCGAACTGGGTGTGATTCGGCATCTGCTGAAGCTCGGCCATCGTCACCTTGACCGCAGCGCAGAGCTCGAGACCGGGGTAGCTGCCGGCGGAGCCCGGGTACCTCAGAGCATCGATCTCATCTTCGTTGTCGAATCCGTCCCCGTCGCTGTCCAGGCCGGCTATCGCCGCGATCGCCGCGCCGTCCCTGCCTGCGTCGTCGTAAGCCGCGCCGTAGGGGTTCAGCGTCTCGGCGAAGGTCGTCGGCAGCCCGCTCCATCCCGCCGGCGGGTGGACCACGAAGTGGCAGTAGTCGCATGGGTTCGCCGTGATGGTGCCGCCTTCGCCATCACTTACGTCGCCCCCAGTGTGGCAGGTCTGGCAGTCGTCCAGACGGGTGCCGACCGTGTGGGGGTAGGCCTTGACGAAGTTGTTTATGTCGGTGTCCGAGGCGTGCCCCTGGTATGACCTCGAGGACCTTATCTCCTCGGGCGCCAGCGGGTCATCGTCGGAACAGTTGATAAGAAGCCCCATGGCCAGGGCCAACAGGGGCAGGATCACGTACTGGGATCGAAAGAGCCGCGAGACCTTCATCGAGACCTTCCTTGTCTTTGCCGCCTTCGGCCTGACGGCTGGACCATTGCGATATGCACAAATATGCATAACGACCGCAAAAAGTAACCCGGCTCGGGTCTGCCGGTTTTCCCGGATAATGCCGGAACCGGGATATTACGTCATAGCCCGCCCGGATTCAAGGGAAAATGACATTCCGGCATTCCGCGATAATATCGACGATTCATACGGAACCTTTGCTCCGGCGACGAGTATAAACTCTCTATCCGGCTTGACAGCACGATTTATTCGACATCATTTTTACGGTTGAACCAGCGGGCCCGCGAAGTTACTATATGGCCTGCTTTGCCGGGACAGGCGAACAGGAGGCGCCGGCGTAGCCGGAACCCTCTTTCAAACTGAGCGAATTTAATCAATCACAAGAGAAAGGAGCCGTAAATGATCGAGATTTCCGGATTGACGCGATACTACGGCGACCTTTGCGCCCTGGACCATATCAGCCTGACGATCGAGAAGGGAAAGATCCTCGGGCTGCTCGGGCCGAATGGGGCCGGAAAGACTACCGCGATGCGGATCCTGACCGGCTACCTGGCACCGACCGAGGGCTCGGTCACCGTGAAGGGGTACTCGATCGACAGGGAAATGCTCGAGATCAAGAAGCTGATCGGGTATCTCCCCGAATCCGCCCCTGTCTACCAGGACATGCTGGTCTATGACTACCTGCAGTACGTGGCCGATATCCACGAGATGCCGAAGGAGACCAGGGCGGGCAGGATCCGTGAGATAGCCTCGATCTGCGGGCTCGGGGCCGTGATGCACAGGTCTATCCACGAGCTCTCAAAGGGGTACAAGCAGAGGGTCGGGCTGGCGCACGCGATGATGAGCGACCCCGAGATCCTCATCCTCGACGAGCCGACGACCGGGCTGGACCCGAACCAGATCGTAGAGATCAGGGACATCATCAAGAAGATCGGCCGCGAGAAGACGGTCATCCTCTCGACCCATATCCTGAGCGAGGTCGAGGCGACCTGCGACAGGGTGGTCATCATCAACCAGGGGCGCATTGTCGCCGATGGCTCGACCCAGGAGCTCAAGAGGACCACGGCCGAGGACTACTCGATCAACCTCCTGCTCAAGGGCGCTCCTGAAGTAGAGGCGAAAAAGCTGTTCGACGGCCTCGACGGCGTCGCCTCGGTCGACGCCAGCGGGGAGGACGGCCTGACGCGGCTGCGCCTCTCGTGCAGGACGGGCGAGGACCTTCGCGAGAAGGTCTACTCCAGGGTAAAGACCAGGGACTGGGCCCTTCTGGAGCTCTCGCGCGAGTCGAGGAGCCTCGAGAGCATCTTCAGCGAGCTTACTCAGGAAAAGGAGGGTTGAGATGACAGCCGCGGCAAATACGATGCATATCTTCCGGCGGGAGTTTCGGCATTACTTCATAACTCCGATCGCCTACATCGTGATATCTATATTCCTCATCCTGACCGGCTGGTTCTTCTTCTCGACATTCTTCCTTTACAGCCAGGCGGAACTGAGGAACTTCTTCTCGCTTCTTCCGATAATATTCTCGTTCATAGTGCCGACTGTCACGATGCGTCTCTTCTCCGAAGAGTACAACGTCGGCTCTTACGAGATACTCGTCACGATGCCGGTGACCGACCGTGAGATAATCCTGGGCAAGTTTTTCGCCGCGCTGGCCTTTGTCGCGGTGATGTTGCTGCCGACGGTAAGCTACGCGATATCGGTCTCCCTGCTCGGCGATCTCGACTGGGGGCCGGTCGTCGGCGGATATGTCGGGGGGCTTCTGCTCGGGGCAGCGTTCGTCGCCGTCGGGCTCTTCGCCTCGGCGCTGACCAAGAACCAGATCATAGCCTTCATCATAGGGATGATCATCTGCTTCGCCCTTACCATGGTCGACAAGATACTCTTCTTCCTCCCCGAGTCGATGCTCGGGTTCTTCCAGTACATAGGGGCGGATTACCATTTCGAGAACGTGTCTAAGGGGATACTCGACACGGGAGACATCATCTACTTCGTGAGTGTCGTATTCGTCGCGCTCTACGGGACATTCCTGGTCCTCCAGGAAAAGAAATAGGAAGGAGGAGAGATGAAAAGGCAGATGAGAATGAGCAAGTATTACAGATTCCTCGTTTACCTCGTGGTCGTCATACTGATCAATATCGCCGGGCAGACCCTCTTCCTCCGGGCCGATCTCACCTCGAACGGCGTCTACTCCCTGTCCAGGGCGAGCAAGGACGCGGTAGGGAACCTCTCCGAACCGCTGACGATCAACGTCTTCTTCACGAAGAACCTGCCTGCCCCGCACAACAACACGGAGCGCTACCTGAGGGACCTTCTCGAGGAGTACGCGGTCCACTCGAACAAGTATTTCAACTACCGGTTCTACGACGTCAGCCCCGAGGAGGGCGACATCGGCGAGGCAGAGAAGCACAACCAGCAGCTCGCCAGGGATTTCGGGATCTATCCCGTGCAGATCCAGGACGTCGAGCAGGATGAGGTAAAGTTCAAGAGAGCCTACATGGGGATGGTCTTCATCCACGGCGACATCGTCGACAAGATTCCCGCGATAACATCGACCGACGGGCTCGAGTATTCGATCACATCGAAGATAGAGATGATGAACAACAAGATCAGCGCACTTGTCGGGCTGAAGGAGCCAGTCAGCGTCAAGCTGATGTTCTCCCCTTCGCTCATAGAGATCGCGCCGCAGATCCGCATGGAGGGTATTGCGGAGATGCCTTCGAAGATCGAGGAGATAGTCACCGGGCTCTCGGCGAAGTACTACGGAAAGCTCGAGTACTCCGCCATCGATCCGACGGCGGACGCGGCTGCGGAGGCTGCGAACAGCAGGTACAACCTGGTGACCCTGAGGTGGCGCGAGAGCACCGACGCGAGCGGAGCGGTGGTCATCCCGGCCGGGCGGGGTGTCGCCTCGATCGTGGTCGAGAAGGGCGACAAGTTCAGAACGCTGCCGCTCATCGAGGTCTTCAACGTCCCTCTCTTCGGGACTCAGTACCAGCTGGCGGACCTGAGCACTCTTGGAGAACGGATCGGCGAGGCAGTCGATGATGTGATAGACATCAACAAGAAGATCGGTTACCTGTCGAGCAATGGCACGGCGCCGCTCAGAGGCGCGCAGGCCATGCCTGGCCAGCCTCAGCCACCCTCGGGCGGGCTGAACAACTTCGACAACCTCGTGTCGCAGAACTACTCGATCACCGAGGTAGATCTTGCCGACGGCATACCGGACGGGATCGACTGCCTGATAATGGCCGGCCCGAAGAAGACGCTCAACGACTGGGAGCTCTTCCAGGTCGACCAGTTCCTCATGAAAGGAAAGTCGCTGGCGATATTCTACGACGCCTTCGACGAGATGAACATGCCGCAGAACCAGATGGGGCGGCAGCAGGGCCCCGTCTTCCTGCCGGTCAGCACCGGGCTGGAGAAGATGCTCGACCACTACGGCGTTTCGATAAAACCGGCTTACGTGCTCGATAAGAGCTGCTTCGAGCAGCAGCTGCCGAGGCAGTACGGCGGCGGAAAGCAGCCGATCTACTTCGCTCCGATCATAAAAAGCGAGAAGATCAACAGCCGGCTCGATTTCATGAAATATGTCAAGTCGCTCATAATGCTGAAAGTCTCACCGATCGAGCTCAGGGAGGACGCCCTGGCTGCGGCCGGCCTGTCGGCCGACGTGCTGTTCTCCTCGTCCGACGAGTCGTGGGAGATGAGCGGGCGGATAGACCTCAGCCCGTGGGCGATGCAGCCCCCCGAGGACCCGGCGGAGATGGAAAGCTTCGACCTCGCGGCCCTTATAACGGGTGAGTTCCCCAGCTGGTTTGCCGGGAAGCCGGTGCCTGAGAAGCCTTCGCCGGAAGGCGAGGAGGCCGACTCGACAGCCATGGCGTCCGAGCAGGGCGAACCTGGCGCCAGCCTCGTCACGGGTGAAGGCGCGGTTATAGAGAAAGGAAAGCCCGGGCAGGTCTTCCTGGTCACCAGCTCAGAGATCCTCGGCGACAATATCCTCGACGAGGCGGGGACGTCCACTCAGGCCACCTTCATCATGAACGTCATCGACCATCTCAACGGCAGAGACGCGTACGCCGACATGAGGGGCAAGAATCAGCGTTTCAATCCGCTGAGGGATACGGGCGCGGGCGTGAGGACTTTCGTCAAGACTCTCAATATAGCAGGGCTGCCGGTCCTGGTCGTGGCGCTCGGCGTAGTCATATGGGCAAGGCGCTCCAGCAGGAAGCGCCGCATACAGGCGATGTTCGCGAAGTAGAGCAGGCGGGAGGAAAGAGAAGTGAAAAAGGAATATATAATACTCGCGGCGGCGATCGTCGCTCTCGGGCTCTATCTCGTGCTCCGCAGCAACGACAGGACGCATTACGAGATCCCGGAGATCACGGCGCCGGACAGGGAGCAGATCACGAGTATCGATATCAGCGGGCCTTCAGGCACACTCACGCTGAAAAGGTTCGACGACGTCTGGAAATCGGAGCCGGAAGGATATCCGATCGACAGGGGAAAGATCGACGCGATGCTCGAAGCCCTGAGCGGAATCAACGTCGTCTCGCTCGTATCCGAGGCGGGAAGCTACGTACAGTACGACCTTGACCCCGACAAGCGGGTCTTCGTCGAGGCTACGGGGGGCACGGAGCCCCTTCTTAAGATCGAGATCGGCAAGCCGGCCTCGACCAACCGCCACACCTACGTGAAGCTGGAGGGAGACAGCAGGGTGTACCAGGTCAGCGGCAACATCAGGCGGACCTTCGATGTCGCGATCCCCGGGATCCGTGACAAGAAGGTCATGACGATCGACAGGGCCGCGATTACGGGATTGAGTGTCGAGACGGGCGGCGAGACCCTGTCGCTGGCCAAAGTCACCCGGCCCGTCGAGCCCGTCGAAGAGGGCCAGGCTCCTACGCAGAATGTTACCGCCTGGATCACCGCCGACAGCACCGAAGCTGACGGTACCGTGGTCGACGGGATCCTCGGCCGTATCGTCAACCTCCAGTGCGACGGCTTCCCCGAGGAGGGCCTGCAGGTCGACCTGGGCAAGCCGACATACACGCTGATCATCCAGGAGGCTAGGCCCGACACATTGAGAATATACGGGCCGGCCGGTGAGAAGACGTACCTGGCGACCTCGTCGCAGTACGAGTTCCCCTTCATGATCAGCGAGTGGAAGCTCGGCCAGATAAAAAAGACCCCGTCAGAGGTGATGGGCCAGAAGAAAGAGACCAAATAACCCCACCGGGAAAGGCCCCGAGGCCTGTATCCTATGAAGGCATCGCCCGGCACCGGCTTTTTCGCCGGGCCGGGCGATGTCATGTCCGTCGCCGATCGCCGGCTGCGCTATTCTCTGTAGACGGTCTGTGCTGACAGCGTCCTCGCCCGTATCCAGCTTCGAGGATCGTACCCGGGCGCATCGATGTTCTCCACGTTCTCGACTATCAGCACGATCTGCATATCGAACATTGAAGGGTCTATCACCGAAAGCTGCGCGGCGGTGAAGGTGTAGGACCCGTCGTTCTCCGTCGTGACATACACCCCGGTCGAATCCCCCATTATATCGAGGATCGCGATCGATACCTGCCTGGCGCAGTCAGGAAACCCATCGTAGCCCGACCAGGTGACCTCGAACCCGTCGAGTGAAACAAGATCAAATGGCGCAGGGCTGGTTATAACCGGAGCGCACTCCGGAAACAGTATCGACCCTGTATAGGCAGGTACCCCGTCGCCGCCAGTCACGGTGAATGCATACTCCGTCCCGGGGTCGAGGAAGAAGAGCGTATGCGCGTTCTCGTAATAGTACCTGTAATTGGCCGAGACCCATTCGAGGTCGTATCCGCCGCAGGTCACGGCGTCGGGCTGCAGGGGCCGCAGCGCGTACTGAGGAGCGTAATCCGCGTCGAAACGGGCCCAGATCATGTCGATCCTGGTCAGTTCCGATACGAATGTCTGCCTTCTGGTCAGCGTCAGGTCGGCGAATACATCACCCGGCGCGCCGACAGTCATAAAACTCCAGACAGGGCCTTCTGTTCTGTGCCCGTCGTCGTCTTCGGCGGTGACTCTCCACTCGAAAGTCCTGCCCTCAGCCAGGCCTGTTACCGGCAGCTCGTCCTGAGCAATCCCGACGGCGATCAGGCTCATTCCGGAGCCCGCATAACCCATCTCAACGTCGTATACGAGTTCATCTCCGTCGGGGTCTTCGCAGCTCCAGCTCATCGTCAGGTCTAAAGGAATGTCCGCGGCGCCGTCCACGGGAAAGGGGTCATGGGGAGGCGGTGTCGAGATCGTGGTGAAAGGGATCGAATATGACGAAGTCGTACCTCCGCGGTTGTCGCGGGCGGTCACTCTCCATTGGTAGCGAGTGTCCGCGTCCAGCGGGGCGGTATGATCGAACGTCACAAGAGACGTGATATGCGTCGAATCCGTGTCACCATCGCGCCAGTACGACAGGTCGAATACGAGCGGGTCCCCGTCGGGATCCTGGCAGAACCAGGAGAAATCGACAGGGACCGGAACCTCGAGGCTCTCAAAAGACGGAATCCGATTCCTGAAGTTGGTCGGCGGATTGTTAAATCCGGTTCCTGTAGTGAAAGTGTTCGCGCTGCCGTCCTCGGACCTCCCGCCGCTCCCTTCGGTGATCACTCTCCAGGTGTAGGTAGTTTCCGAATCCAGGGTGTCAGGAAGCTGGATGACCGTGTCGGACCCGGCGGGGATCGTCCATTCTTCGGACGATAAACTGCGCCACACACGGACAGTGAACTCGTAGCTGCCGTCGGTGTCGTCCTCCAGATGGCCGTCCCATATGAAGATCGGGCTCCTGCCTATATCGTGGCTGGCGCTGCCGGGGTATATCAGAGTGGCTGGTGTCAGCTCAAACTCGGGCTCAGGGGTTTGCGTATTATCGCAGTCGAAGATACACGAACTGAATGAGACCGAGATGACAAGCAGGAACAGAAAGTGACGAGGTCTCAATCTTCTCTCCTTTCGAGGCAGCGCCAATTCTGCTCCTCCCTTGAGCCGCTCAAATCGATATGGATCTGGACAGATCCGTTTGCCGCGGCCAGGCCGCATCTGTTCCCCGGCGGTCTCAGGGATTGATGAACACGAGCTGCGTGGCGTATGTCCTCGCCCATACCCAGCTGCGCGGGTCGTACCCCGGCGCGGAGATATACTCCTTGTTGTCGACGATAAGCACGATCTGGATCTGGTATACATACGGGTCCAGCACCGCGACGTCGTCGGCCGTAAACGTGTACGAGCCGTCGTTCTCGGTCGTTATGCAGACGTCGGTCCATTCGACGAATCCCATGTCCTGGATCCTGATCGTCACCGGCCTGTCGCAGTCGGGGTAGGTGTCGTAATGGCTCCACACGACCTCCAGCCCTTCGAGCGTGACGTACTCGCCGATCGCGGGGCTGGTGATGTACGGCCCGCACGCCGGGAATATTATCGGGTCGGTCACGAGCGAGGGGACCCCGTCGCCGCCGGTTACCGTGAAGACGACCTCGATCCCTGGGCCGAGGAACCAGCCGTATGTAGGGTTGTGGAAATAATACCAGCTCTGGCCTTCGACCCACTCGAGTGGCCCGCCGGTGTTGGCAGAGACGGCTTCGGGCCGAAGCGGGACGATCGGGCCGTCGGGGGCGTAGACGCTGTCGAACCTGGCCGACAGGTGGTCGATCCTGGTCAGCGACTCGCCGCCCCATGACAGGTACCGGTGGACGACCATCTCGGCGTAGACGCCGTGATAATCCCCGGGATCTACGATGGTAGTGAAAGTCGCCAGGTCGCTTGAAGAATAATTGCCTTTGTTGTCGGTCACAACAAGGTACCATGAATATTCTGTCCCATAATCGAGACCCTGGACGCTCAGAAAGGTGTCGGGGATATTCTCCGCTATCTTGTTTCCCCCGAAGGTCACATCGTATACCAGAGCATCTCCGTCCGGGTCGCTGCAGGACCACTGTAGTACCACATCCAGCGGTATTTCGACCGCGTTATCCGGAGGGTACACGATCTGCACTTGATCGGGCGCCACGTTTTCGCCCCGGGTCCAGAATGTCCTTATGTCACTCGGTGCCGACTCGCTCTCGGCATCGTTAGCGACGACCTGCCAGTCGTACCAGGTAGTGTAATCAAGTGAATCAGACTGGTATTCCATTCCGTCATGGCCTTCTCTGACCAGCTCCAGCGTGCCGCCTTGAAGCCCGAGCCAGATGTCATATGTCAGCTCGTCACCGTCTGGATCGGTACATGTCCAGGCCAGCACTACGTCCAGGGGGATAAGGCTGCTGCCGTTTACAGGGTAGGTCAGGTACGGCGCATACGGAGGGTTATTATACCCCGTTCCCGTCTCGAATTGCCACGCGCTGCTTTGACTGCTTTTCCCATGAGAGCCGACGGCCAATACCGACCATACGTACCGGGTTTCGGCATCGAGAGTGTCCGGCAATCGAAGAAATTTATCATCCGTAGAGAACTCCACCGGCGGCTCAGCGTTGTCAAATCTCCGCAGCGTATATTCGTATATAATATCGAAATCCTCATTCGAGTCATCGCACTCCCATGAAAAGGCGGGCGTTCTTGACTGACCGCTCGAATCATCTACTGGATATGGGGAGTGAGGCGTATCCGGAGGGGGGATGTATTCCCCCGTATTAAGTCCCAGTTCATTGCTGTCGCAATTGCAGTTGCTGAAAAATAGGCCCATGGCTGCGCACGATAAATAGAAGACGATCCGGATGAATTTCATGATATCCCCCATTTGAGTTAGATAAAAAAAGTATAGATGATATATATCCCAAAGTAAATAAAACTGTTGGAAATGATGTGATTAATAGGGATTTGGCGATTCAGTCTTCCGGGTCGCCTTACATTTTCAGTAAGCGCGCGAGCAACTCCCCGGGCTGCGCGCGTGTCGAGAACGACCAGACCGGGCCGGAGGTCGATTCGCC
>CAZREW010000024.1:0-24195 GCA_964599375.1 uncultured bacterium | reverse complement strand
CCTGGCAAGACCAGGGGTATCGGCGGTTCCAACGATCGCGAGCGATCCAGGCGTGCTGATATCCAACACCTGGAGCCCTGCACTGCCATCCGCCACATATGCATAACCGCCTGAAACAGACACACAAGAAGTCTGGTCTGTCGTACTGCAGGATGCAATACAACTCGGATATTCTCCATAATTGATGCAGTTACCCTCACCTTCAACAGGGACAACGGGGTTTGATTTTTTGCCGCATGAAGCTATAAAGAGCAAAATCAGAACCGTGGCAAAAAAACGCCCGGCCATCCGCACAAACGTCCGCACGTCAAGCAACCCGTCGATGTCAGACTTTCTCATGACCTCAAATCCCTCCTCCTTGTTTTCTCATCGAATAATTCCCGGAATGGTACAACAGGCCTGCTGAATACCTCACAGATCGCCCAGGAAACGGATTCGCTTATATCCATATCTTTTTATCGTATTTATTGGGTTTAGTGCCCCTGGACACGGCCGGATAATACTACATATCCCCATATGGATATCAACAAATAATGTCATGTCGCCGTGCGGTGCCTTTTTATCCTGAGCGCTGGAATTGCCTTGGAATTTCGGCTATACTCACGCGGATTCTTGACGAGAGAACTTCACAACCATCAACAGGAGGTCACCTTGAACTCCAGCAGACCGACCGGACGTTTTGCGTCGATAGCCGCCCTCGCACTTGTCCTGTGCATCCTATCGATGTCATCTGCCGTCGCCAGCGAGACCGGCTTGCCGCCCGGCGAGAGGCCGCCGGCCGACGTCTTCTCCAGAGTCGCCGGCGCGGGGACGGCCGACGACCATAAGGGAGCCTCCCATGTCGTAGTGTACGACTACGCGATGAACCGCATGAAGCCCACCGGGGTGACATATGTAGACAGCTACGTCATCTACAAGCTCCTCACGGCCGCGGGTTGCCGCGATATGTCGGTCCTGCGGTGGAGCTACGACCCCCAGAGCAGCTATGTCGAGGTCCGCGAGGTCAACATCATCCGCGGCGGGGAAAAGATCGCGGTCGACGTCTCAGGCATGCACGACCTCCCCGCCCCGCAGAGCATGATCTACTGGAAGGATCGGATCAAGACCCTGCAGCTGCCTAGGCTCGAGATAAATGACGGCATAGAGATAACAGTCTTCCGCAAGGGGTTCACATACGCCCTGCTCGACGGCCCTCAGCAGGGGACGTCCGTGGACGCGCCAGACGACGACCGGTACATCCCGCCGATGCCCGGCGAGTATTTCGACATAGTGCTTTTTTCCGGGTCGGAGCCGATCATCGAGAAACGGTATGTGCTCAGCCTGCCGGCCGGCAAGCGGCTTCACTCGGAGATATACAACGGCCCCCTCTACTCCGCCACCACATACAGCGGCGACAGGACCGAGTACTCCTGGTGGGGGCTGGACCTTCCCCCGGCCCCGCATGAGACCCGCCAGCCGGACCGCAGCGATTTCGTCCCGAAAGTCGTCATGGCGACCGCCGAGAGCTGGGAGGCCAAGAGCCGGTGGTTCTTCGACGTGAACCGCAACCAGTTCGAGGTGACCCCGGAGATACAGGAGAAGGTCGACGAGATACTCAAAAAGGCCGGTGTCTCGAACGCTTCGGAGGAGAAAAAGGCGAAGGCCCTGGTACACTGGGTCGCGCAGAACATCCGCTACAGCGGCCAGACGATGGGCGAGGGCGAGGGGTTCACCCTTCATCCGGGCCAGATGATCTTCGAGCAGCGGAGCGGTGTCTGCAAGGACATCGCCGGGATGCTCATCACGATGATGAGAGGCGCGGGGATGGACAGCTACGCGGCGATGACGATGGCCGGGAGCAGGATAGACCTCGTGCCCGCCGACCAGTTCAACCACTGCGTCTGCGCGCTGAAAAAGGATGACGGCACCTTCGTCATGTACGACCCTACCTGGGTCCCCTACAACAACTCGATATGGTCTCTGCTCGAAGCCGAGCAGGACTTCCTCGTCGGCACTCCGGAGGGAGAGTTCCTCTCGCGCATCGCTTACAGCCCCCCGGAGGAATCACCGCTGGTCATAACGAACGAGGCGAAGATGGGCGATGACGGCACGCTCGAGGGAACCCTGAGGATGTCGGGCTCCGGAGCGGTCGACGGAAGGCTCAGGCGGATGGTCGCCGGCATGAGGCGCCAGGAGGTCGAGCAGACCTTGGCGCAGCTCTTCGCGCACGTGAGCGACCGGGTAGAGGGAATAAGGCTCACCAGTCACAGACCGGATGATTTCAGCCGGGACATGTGGGTCGAGATCGGGTACCGCATCCCCCGTTTCGCGGACCCTGTCGCGGGCGGCTTCGAGTTCCGCAGCCCGATGATGCAGATCGAGCTCAACAACGTAAGCCTGTTCCGCGCGGCGACGGCAGACTGGGAAGACGAGCGCGAGACGGACGTATTCCTCTATTACACGCAGCTGATAGACGGGACAGAGAAGATAAGGCTCCCGCGCGGATACAAGGCGGCGGAGCCGCCCTCCTCGAAGGAGATCGACGAGACCTACGCGTATTTCAAGGGAACCAGCGCGATGGAAGGCCATACGCTCGTGATCGGCGAGCGCGCCGAGATAAGGAGGCGCCAGATCCCGCCTGACGGGTACGGCGGGTTCAAGAAAACCATCGATGAGGCCAAGGAGTGGGGCGAAAGTGTCTACCGCATCGAGAAAGGAGGCAAGTGATGAACGGCCGCAATAAAATAAGGACAGCGATAGTCATCGCCCTCCTCTCGCTGGCGGCCGCCACGGCGGCGGTAGGCGCGGAGAAGATGGGAACCTCCCGCGGGCACGACCTCGACGCCCTCTGGGCCCGGGCCCAGAAAGAATTCGGCACCTCCGCTTATGACGCGATCATGCTCCTGGAAAGCAGGCACGAGACGATACTCGACGGCGGCGGAAGGCGGACGATCGTTCACCGGGTCGTCTGGATCGGCACATCTCCGGGGCTTCACGACCATGCAGACTTGAGGATCCCCTGGAACTCGGCCGTCTCGACGTTCAAGGTCCATATTCTCAGGACGTGGAGAGACGGAAGATGGTGGCCACATGAGTCTGAAGTCAGCCCGACAGCCGTCGTGGAGACGCTCCCATTCGCCGTAGCCTCTGCTGACGACTATTCGGCGATGCGCGAGGCGATGCTCCTGCACGACGGAGTCGAGCTCCCGTGCATCATGGAGACGGCTTACGAGATCGAAGAGCAGCCCGGAGCGGCCGGGTATGACGGGTTCTTCGTGATGCGGCAGAACGACCCGGCCGTGAAGGTAGAGCTGAGGATCGACGCTCCCGCCGGAGCCTCTCTGGAGATCAGGGGTTATAACGGCGCGCCCGTACCTGAGCAGGCGGGTGGCGGCGAGACGCGTATAGTCACGATGGAGGGTCTCGAACCTCTCGGCTCGCCGAGGATAGACGATCCGGCCGTCTACGCCCCCTGCGTCGCCTGGTCTACATGGAAAAGCTGGGGTGCGGTAAGGAACGCCGTAATGAAAGGCTTCGACGGGGCGGCGATCGCAGGCCCCGAACTGACCGTGATTATCGCTGCGCGGATAAACGACGAGCCCAGCGACGCGGCAAAGGCAAGGAAAGCCGCCGGGCTTGTCAACGAGCTGACGAACAGCATCCACTACGACTCGCGATACTGGGGATCCTCCCCCCGTCCCGCTTCCCGGACGTACGAGACCGCTTACGGCCACGCCCTCGACAGGGCCGTGCTCGCGGCGGCGATATTCCGCGGCGCGGGGCTGAAGGCCGAGCCGGTATACGTCTCATCCGGCCCGAGCGGGGTAGACGCCGGCCTCCCGGGGCTCGCACGCTTCGGAGAGATGAGGGTCTGCGTCCACAGCGAGACGTTCAGGGGGATCTACGACCCTTACGAGGGGGCCCTTTCCGAGGGACCCCGAGCAGTATACGGGAGGATGGCATGGAAGCCCGCTTCCGACGAAGCTCCGTGGAGCTACCCTCCCGCCGGAGAGGCGGCCAGCGCCTGCAGGCTGACCATGACTCTGGAGCCGGGCGAGGATGGAGGCTGGAAGGGAACCGGATATGTAGATGCTGACGGGATATTCTGCCCCTTCGCCGACATGGCCGGCCTCGAAGACGAAGCGAAGGCCGCGATCGGGCAGATAGCAGGATCGGTCCTGCCTGGCGCTGAGGTGACCGGATATAATCCCGAGGTTTTCGAGAAGACGCATGTCACGGCCGGATTCGCCTTCACGATCGCTGAAGCGGAGCCCGACGGGCTCGGTCGCCGAAGCATCGTCATCGGGGACCCTCACGGCGGCGTCGCGGACGCCATACCGGCCGATGTGCGCCTATACCACGAGCGCCGGACATCGCCGGTCGTCCTTCCGGGCGCTATGTCGCAGACGGTCAAGATCAGGTTCAAGGCGCCCAAGAAGAGCATACTGCAGCTGCCTGAGGCCCGCGCGCTCGAGAACGCTGCGGGGAGCTTCAGGGTCAGAATGGAGATGAAGGACGGGTGGGTCACGGTCGATCGCACGCTGAAGATCTCCGGGGGAACGGTCGGGCCCGAGAGCTGGCCGCTTCTGCGCGCCCTGCTGCTCGAGGCGGAGGACCGGGCCGGCCGGACCGTGCTGATGGAGTAGGGAGCTTTCAGAAGGCCATCCGGACCGCCGCCCGCCTGTCAGATGGAGAGTGCCAGCCTCATTTGCTGAGAGGCTCCTCGGCCTGTACGTCGCTCGAAGGGAAGAACCAGTTTATCGCGTCCTCGTATGAGGAAAAAGCCTTTACCTCTATGCCTCTGTTCAGTGAGCAGAGCTCGAAGAACCTCGCCTTGTCGAATTTGTCCGGATTAACCAGGACCGCGATCTTTTCCCTGAACGCGTTTTCGTGCTTCGAAAGCTCTTCGGCGAGGTACCAGATGTCTGTCGTGGATAGTTTTCCCTTCACCTGCCTGAAATCGACCAGAACATCGAGTTCGTAGGACATCTCCTCGGATAATACGGCCTTGACGAGCATTTCGCGCGATTTTTCGAAGTCCAGCTCATCTTCGGGCGTCATCCTCACGAAATCCTTCGCATGAATGATATGCAGTTTCAGCGCCATACTGTCACCGCCCCTTCTTTCAGCCGGCGGCTCCCTGTCAGGACCCGCCCATGAAATTGAATATCTCCGTATCGATCGTCGCTATCACCTGCACGTTCAGGCAGGCCTCCCATGTGAAATCGAGCGGGTCGTCCGGCGTCGGCAAAGGCGTGACATATCCGTTCACCACGGTCAGCCTCAGGACAGGATTGCTTCCCGCAATGTAGTCGTCCATCGCCTGGTTGACGATAGCCACTCCGTCCGCGTGCAGTACGACCTGGGTCTTGACGCCTAGCTTCTCCTCGAGGGACAACTCCGGGTAGACGATCAGCGTATCGGGCCCGGCTCCGCCGATATCGATCCTCTCGACTGTTATGATCCCGCCTATCACCCAGTCAGGAGTATGCGAGAACTCGGTCACCTCGTAGAACGCGCTGACCAGGAATGCGTCGACGATGTTCTCCCGGGAGACGTCGTTGTCCGCCAGCAGGTCATCGAGGTCCTCGCCGAGCACGATATCCTTGGGTGTCGTGTAGTTCTCCGACGTGTGGTGCTCCACGAACGGCTCGCAGTGCTCGTCGTTGAGGACTACCTCCACTTCGCGGTCCTCCAGAAGGCAGCCGCCCAGCCCGAGCGCCAGCGCGACCGGAATGACCAGGGCAGCGGCAGCAATAATCTTCTTCATGGCAATACCTCCTGTTATCACAGCGCGAGGCCGAAACCGGCGCCGAAACTCTGGTGCGAGGAGATGTTATACTCGCCCCAAATATTGAACACCCAGAGATCGAGCTCCATCCCGAGGGTGAGCTGGACGAACCCTTTGTCGAAGGATATCTCGATGTCCTCCGGCGTCCCGGACGCATCGCTGGTGTACTTGATGTCCGCCTTGTACGAGTTGTAGTAAAGGCCGGCGTACGGATTGAGAACGGGTCCGAATTTCCTGCTCGCCTGCGCCCCAAGGGACCAGGTCTTCGTGCTGGCGAGGTCGTCGCCCTCCGAGTTCTCCCCGAGCTTGAAGCTCTGCCAGAAGAAGCTCGCCGCGAGGTCGACGGGCGACTCGGGCCCCATGTACTGCGAGATGCTGTGCCTGACGCCGAAGCCGGCGAGCATCACATTGCCGAGCTCGCTGTCCCCTATCCTGAATCCGATGAAACGGACCATCGCCTCGGTGCCCATCACCGCTCCGACCCTGATCTGGGGAGCAACGATGGCGAACGATCCGATATCGAATCCACCCGGGAAGGCGAAGCTGGTTCCCCCGTCACCCGGCACTACTACCGCGCCCGTGGGACCTATGACGGTCGGCACCTGGGCCGTCGTTTCGGGGGAGAATCCCGTCTCGGTGGTCCCCGTGAAATATCTGTCGTCATCGCTGAAGTACAGCCCGACCAGCGGGAACTCGACCGCGATGCTCAGGCCGGCCTTCGGGATGTGACCGGAACGCCAGAGCCCTCCGTTCAGGGCCGTGCCCATCGCGCTCGCTAGCGGATCGAGATAGCCTTCGGCGTTCTTACCCAGGTAGGCGGAGAGATGATCCTCGATCTGGGCCGACAGAGGCGGGGCCAGGAGCATCACGAGCAGGGCAGACCAGCCCCCCCTGCGCATCAAGGTAGAGAAACCCATATCTTCCTCCCTCGAATCAGATTCAGGTTGAATGATGAGCTTATTTATCATTGTACAGGAATAGTCATCACTAGTAAAGCCGATTCACACGGATCCACCAGCACATGACGGGTCTCCGCCGGAATCCATTCAGGAGGCCGGGGACGAGCGGCTTGTGCTTACGGGCAAAGAAGATATATGATCTGTCCTGGAGGTGATCATGGCCATGAAGCGCGGACTGATAATCCTGTTCCTGTCGATTACGATCATGTTCCTCGCCGCGTATATAACCGGCGAGATCTACAGGTCGTTTGATTACAGGGATAAGTTCCTCGAGCGCCGAGGCGCCCTCGTCGAATCGGGAGAACATCTCGCCGGCAAAAGCGAGGGCCACCTCCTCTTCGAGATCACGCTCGAGAGCTCGACGGGGATAAAGACGGCTGGCTTCCTCAAGGTCCCGGCGGAAGACGGCGCCCTGCACCCCGCCTTTCTCATCCTCGGCGGGCTTCGCACCGGCAGGAAGACCCTCGACTTTATCCAGAACACGCGAGGCATCGTCATGCTCGCCCTCGACTATCCATACGAAGGCAGGACAGAGAAAATGAGCGCGTGGGAATTCATCGGGTCGGTGCCGCGCATACGCCGCGCGATACTCGATACGCCCCCCGCCGCGATGACGGCTGTCGATTTCCTGCTCGAGAGGGACGATGTCGACCCGGGCCGCATCATAGTGATCGGCGGGAGCCTCGGCGCCTTCTTCGTGCCGGCCCATGCCGCGATCGACGACCGAACCGCGGCAGCGGTGATGATATACGGAGCGGGCGACATACAGTCGATGCTTGCAGCCAGCCATGAGATCCCCCGGGCGATCAGGGGACCAGCAGCCTGGCTCGGCGCCGTGCTCGTCTCTCCGGTGGAGCCCCTGAAATATGTCGATGATATATCGCCCAGGCCGCTGCTCATGATAAACGGAATACAGGACCCGCGTATCCCTACCCGGTGCAGCCGCCTCCTTCACGACGCGGCGCGCGAGCCGAAGACGGTGAGATGGATAGACGCCGGCCACGTCTCGATACAGAATGAGCAGTTCGAGGGGCTAGTCGATACGATACTTGTCGAATGGCTGGTCGAACAGGGACTCGTCCCGCGGGAATGCTTCGTTTCTGGATTCGAATGAACCGCGTCACCGGGCCGCCCATCTTCCAGGATATTTATGTTCCCGGTTGCGCCCGCCATCGGACGATCCGCCTGCATGCGAAGATCACGATCAGGGCCACCAGGATGATAGCCAGGACCGGCAGGACTATAGAGACGATGGTCCCTGCGATGGAGGCCAGCAATTCTCCCGTCGAGACTAACGGATTCCCCAGCCCGGCGGTCGTCGCCGATGACGTGCCGCGCGCAAGGACGGTCGATCCCTGTATCAGGCCGGCCACACCACCACCAGCGATAAGGGCAAGAGGCCACTGAAGCAGCGGGGACATATCACCGATCATCGAGGCGGTCGTTATCGTGCCCGCCACGACCGCAGCTGGCGTGGCGATCGTGTCCAGGAGATTATCCACCCAAGGTATGTAGTATGCGGTCACCTCGATGATCATAGCTACAGCGAAAGCTATCGTAGCCGGCCAGGACCCGATCCATTCGAATCCATGTGACAGCGTTATCTGTCCCGCATGGTGGGCGATGCTCATCCCGAGCAGAGGCACGAATATTCTGAATCCGCATGTTGCGCTCAGTCCCACACCTACAAAAAATGCCAATATTCCCTGCACTATCTTTTTCTCCTTTGACCGGACTCTATCACTTCAGCAGCACCATCTTCCTCGTCCGCACCAGGTCACCGGCGGTGAGGCGGTAAAAGAAGACCCCGCTCGAGACCGGGCGGCCATTGCCGCCCGCGGCGTTCCAGACGATCTCCTTGCGGCCCTCGCTCATCCGGCGGTCGATGAGAGTCGAAACGAGCTCGCCTTTCACGCTGTAAACGCTCAACCTCACATGGGCGGCCCGTGGCAGGTCGAAGCTGATCGTCGTTGCGGGGTTGAAGGGGTTCGGATAGTTCTGATAAAGCACGACGTCCCGCAGCGGGGGCACCTGCGCATCTGTCACGCCGATACGGACCTCATCTATGAACCACTGTGCGTTCTCGGCCGTGATCGAGGCGTGGTCCTGATTGGCCGCCGGATAATAGACCATATCGAACGGGGTATGGCTCAGGATGTCCGGATCACCGCCGACATTGTAGAAAAGGTCCTCCGTATCGAGCGCGAGCGCGCTGACCGTCGGGATGAAGCAGTGATGGTCGAAGAGTGCGACGATGTCGCCGTAAGGCGCCTCGGTGGCGTCCATGTCGGCCATCGACCCGCGCCAGCCCCCCGGCGCGCTGTCGTAAGGCTTTGTCCCCGAAACATCGACCGTCATCGACGTGGGCAGAATGATGATCCTGATAAACCCGTCGAAGATATTCTGCGCCGTGCCGTCGGGGACCGCCCGGACATTACCCCTGATCGTCGTGAGGATATCAGCGTATTCGTACTGGATGATCTGGTCCCCCGGCGCAAATCCCTGCCCTAGCATACTGCCGCTCCCGTTCGCGATCGCTACCTTGCGGAGGTCCTGCGGATATTCACCGACAGCCGCGAAATCCGCAAGCATCTCGGCCCGCAGCGGATCGGGCTCTCCCGTAACGCCGGGAGGGTCCGTGTAATGATAGACGAGCATCTGCCGCGCCGCCGGGCGGTCAAGCAGGGCCAGCAGCTGGGCGGCCGAGTCGGATAGCCCGGAAAAGAAATCGAGCCAGTACTGGATCCCGAGCGGGATGTTCGCCCCTCCGTGGGGCGCGTCGAACGAGATATAGTTGCGCACGCGGTGCTCTATCCCGTTGGTCTCCATGTACGCGAGGGCATAGCGGGCGCACAGGCCGCCCATGCTCGCCCCGGCTACGGCGATCGTGCGATTCGGGAATATCATCGACTGCACCTGCTCGATAAGCTCCACGAGTACGAAGCTGTTGATCTGGACGTAGTCGGTGGCGTCGGCGAAATCGAGTATCACTATATCGAACCCCTCGCCGCGGAGCGTCTCGAGCAGATCCTCCGTATTGAGGTGATCGTACAGCTCTTCCCAGCCCCAGCTGTTGTCGAGGTCGAACCCCTCGACGGCTATGACGGGATTGCTCAGCCCGGCAAGAGAATCAGCGAGATAAACATATGCCTGCCCGGTACCATACTGCCCTTCGTATGGTATGGAAGCTGTTACGAATAGCGTATCGTGAGGAGCGGGTGCCTGCTGTGAGTACGCCGTAACGTGAAAAGCCGCCGCAAATATAACGGACAATATGAGAGAGGAAAGTCCGGACCGCGTCATCATGATTCCCTCAGAATCTTGTGTCAGGATAAAACCGGATCCGCCCTGACATTCTATCATAAAGCCGGAAGATATTCATCACGAGTTTCGGCCGCACAGCCGGGGATGCCCGAAGAGACACAAAATCCCGCACCAGCAAGACCGGCTCTATGATACAGAGGCAGGGGGCAGGAGCCTTGCGCACGAAAGGGTATTTACGACCGGTGGGAGCAGCTGTCCGCTCCATACGCCTGTTTTAAAACGGCGTCAGGAGTATCGACGTCGCTGTGCCGCCCACTACGGCCAGCCAGCCCGTCGGCAGAGGATACTCAGAAATTGTCGGATGGTAGTACAGGTTCAACCCTTCTATCTGGTCATAAAAACAATAGTGCCCGGCCTGGGGACCGGAAGAGGGGACGATTAGCTGCAGCCCGACCGGATCGGAGTCGTAGCGCCAGTGCCCGTTGAATTCACCATTGTGCTGGAATGAATAATCTACGCCCCCGCCCGGCGAACCGGTCACCGTAAAGCCTGCGGGAGTATCGGTCGTCCCGGTTATGGCATCGCTGCGACTGCTCTCCCCTCCTGAATTCCTGGCCGTGACCTTGTAATAGTACCTGGCGGCATAGTCGAGGGGGCTGTCAAGGAAATCCCTCGCCTCTCCCGAATACACCTCGGAGTAAACGCCGTCTTCGCTCGTCGACCTGTAAAGCTTATACCCGGTCGCACGATCGGCGCTATCCCAGGACATGGTAAGGCTGGTAAGCCCCGTACTGCTGACCTCCAGCCCGGTCGGCGTATCGGGTTTTTTCACCGGCGCCGTCCCGTTGTCCGAACCGGAACATCCTGACAGCAGGCAAAGCAAGAGCATGGACGAAAGAATAAATGTGATCTTCATGATCCCTCCTGACAGTAAAGACACCTCTGGCAGCCTTATGGATACAGAAACATACTAAATACTAAACCACTGAAGCAATATCTGGAAAGCACAATGTCATCTTTTTCCAGCAACAATGTCCGGTCCCTTCCATTTTTCCGGAGGCGGGACATGCCGCCTCCGATCACGGCCCGGAGAAATCAATATCGTTCATCAACTGACAGGAGTATAATATGGATAATAACACCTGATTATTTCTAATCTCTTTCCTTTCGACCGCTATCCTGCTTTCTGGAGGTGTCGAGATGAAAACCACCGGAATTGTTCTCTGCCTATCCATCTCCTGTCTTGTTTTCCTCTCACCAGTCCGCGCTACAGACAACAGATATGTCGAGGAATTCTTCACGACCGATTATCGCGATCAGAATCAGACGACAGCGTGGTGGGACACGAACACCGGCACGTTGAGAATGTACCCCTTCGTGCCTAGAGTCGTTAGCACCTACAGTGGCTCAGGGCAGGGACTGGATATCGTTGTCGCGGGCAAATACGCTTTCGTGGCACACGGAGGCCTGGGCGGCCTCACCGTTCTGGATATCACTGATCCGGAGAACCTCTCATTCGCAGGTAAATACGATACGCCGGGTTCTGCCATGGGTATCGCTGTGGCGGGCAACAACGCATATATTGCCGACGGGCTGAACGGGCTCGTGATCGTCAACATAACAGATCCGGCCCATCCTGTCTATGCGGGTGGCTGCGATACGCCCGGCTATGCGCGCGATGTAGTGGTCGATGGGAACTATGCGTATGTAGCGGACGAGGATGAAGGCCTTCAGGTGATCGATATAAAAAATCCCGCGAGCCCGGCCGTGACCGGCTGCTACAACACGCCTGGTTCCGCCTGGAGAGTTGATGTTTCAGGCAATTACGCCTATGTCGCCGATTTCGCGTTAGGGGGTCTGCAGGTCATCGACATCAGTGACCCTGAAAATCCGACATTCTCCGACAGCTACAACACGAATGGCACTGCGTATGGTGTCAAGATATCCGGCGACTTCGCGTATGTATCTGACTGGCATGAGGGCCTGGCCGTGATCGATATAAGTGATCCGACCGACGTATCCTTCGCAGGCGGCTGCAATCCCGGCTACATTCAGTATATCGACATCACCGGGGATTACGCGTACGCTGTCGGGTTAGCCGGCGTGTACGAGATCAATATCTCAGATCCTTCAAATCCCGCTGTGCTCGATACAATACCTGTTGGTAACACATGGGGAATAGCCCTGGCAGGGGAATATGCCTACCTTGCGAATTACACCTCCGGAATCAAGACCATCCATGTCTGCAACATTCGACCTCCGTTACACGTCGGAGGATTCGATCGCGACGGCAACAGGCCCATGGTTCTCTCCGGCAACTACCTGTGGAACGATATTGGAAGCGATGTCTACGCGTATGACATCTCCGATCCGGCGAATCCGGTCCCGGCAGGAACGTACAGCGTCGGTTCCGGCTCAGCCGGAGATATATTCATATCGGGCGATTATCTATTTGCCGCTGCCTACTCGGGAGGTCTCGAAGTCGTCGACATAAGCGATCCGGCAAGCCCATTCCTGGCCGGCAATTACGCGACGCCCCTTATAGTTCAGAGCGTTTCTGTATCGGGTGATTATGCATATCTGGCCGGCGAGGACAGCCTCCTGGCCATCGATATCAGCGATCCTGCGAATCCTGCAAGGGGTGGAGCCGTTAATCTTCACTGGTTATGCAATACTGTCAGCGTCACGGTCGACGGGGATTATGCGTTCGTCTGCATGGGCAACCCGGGTATCTGCGTTGTCGATATCAGCGATCCCGCTAATCCTGATTCAATTGGAGAATACAGTACTCCGGGCAAAGCCATGCAGGCTGTAGTCGATGGAGATTACCTTTACGTAGTCGACTACTACTCGATTGTCGTGCTCGATATCAGTGATCCTGCCAACCCTGCGTTCGCCGGCACCTATGACAGACCTGGTTTTTTTAATGGTATAGCCCTTGAGGGGGATTACGCATTCGTCGCCAGGGGTAGCTCGGGGCTCACCGTACTCGACATCAGTGATCCCGCCAATCCCGATTCTGTGGGGAATTACCCAGCCTGGCGGGATGGCATTTATGACCCCAGCTATCTCGGTGTTGCGGTAGAAGGTGATTACGCGTTCATATCGGGGTGGAATGCCGGAATTCGTGTAGCCAAGGTCTTCGAGCGCATGACGACCGAACCGAGCGCCCGCACACAGTCGCTATCCATCAATCAGGAGATCGATGGGATAGCCGCCGTCAGATTCAGCGCTGTACAGACCGATTCGATATTTTGGGCCGTAAGTGGGGACAGCGGCACGTGCTGGCAGGATGCCCCCCTCGATACATGGATTTCTCTCGACAAGTCTGCTTTCAGCCTGATGTGGCGATCGGATCTTATGCCGAGCATTCCATTCGTTGAACCGACCTGCTCGATGCTTCAAATCGAGTGGCTCTTCCATTCTGCCACGATTGATTCGATAGTCGACGTCCCAGGCGACCAGGGCGGATGGACGTACCTTTACTTCACCAGATCCGGATTGGACCTGCTCACGGAGGATACATACCCGGTTGCTGCCTACAACGTTCACCGGCGTGTCGATGATCCAGCGTTACTAGGCAAGATCCTGGAATTGGAGTCGCTGCCCCAGGAAAAGGGCTGTGGCTCCATGGCTGCTGCTGATCCGAGGTACGTTTCTGTGGACGGCGATCAGTATCTCGTCGCCGGGCAGGTTGCTGGCCAGGCACCGCCCGGAGTATGGGCCATTGTTCAGACCGTGATGGCGGATCAGGAGGACCAGTACGTCTGTCTGGTCCCGACCTGTTCCGATTCATCAGCGGAGTTTGATTACTCTGTATATTTCGTCTCGGCGCATACGACAACTCCTTCGGTCTATTATTACAGCTGCCCCGACAGCGGCTATTCAATCGATAATATCGCCCCTGGAGTGCCACTAGGTCTGGCCGTCGCCTACAACACGGGAAGCGGAAATGAGCTCACGTGGGATGCCTCCTCCGAACCGGATTTCCAGTACTACCGTATTTACCGGGGGACCGATGAGAGCTTTACCCCGGGTCCTGGAAACCTTGTTCAAGAGACAACCTCGCCGAGCTGGATCGACCCCGATTACGACGGATGGGACGTTTACTACAAGGTCACCGCACTGGACTATGTTGAGAATGAGAGCGATGCGGCGACACCAAGCTCGGTGACAGGTGACGACAATCCGGGACTGCCGAAAACCTTCGCTCTGTACCAGAACGTTCCGAACCCTTTCAACCCATCGACGATTATACGTTTTGATCTTCCAATAGTGGGACATGTGCGACTTTGTGTTTACGACGTAAAGGGTGAGCTGATTTCGACCCTTGTCGATAGGCAGATGATAGAGGGCCACAAAGAAGTTGTCTGGAGTGGCTGCGACAGCAGAGGAAATTCGGTCACAAGCGGCATTTATTTCTACCGCCTCGTCGTGGGTGATAATGTGCAGACGCGGAAGATGGTACTACTGAGGTGATTCTGGTCTGATCGAATTTACTCCGGCCACAAATCCATTTCGATGGATGTCAACGAATGGCGGTGGCACCACTGCCGATAACCGATTATATATATGGACTTGATCTCGTGTCGCGGCTACAGTGAAATCTCATACAACCATGCGCTCTCGATCAGAGACGTAGCCTACCGGACGCTCCGAAGTTGCATTACAGATTCTCGCCCTGCGAAATCCAGCATAATGCCTCGAAGCCTGGAACAAGTGGCGATACAAGGATAAAGAATGGAAACAGGCATCCTTATAGCTTACTTCGCAAATCGAGATGAAGCCCGCGGAGTCTTCAAGAAGTTACAGAGGAAAGGGTTCCGCCGCGCCGCGCTGGCGAGCAAGACCACGGATGGGAATATACATACATGGGACCCTTTCCCATGGCGCAGGGTTTTCGGGGCGGCCGTTGCTTTCATCCTGTTCGGGGTACTCGCCGGAGTGACTGCGATAATCCTTAAATGGCAGGTGCCTGTTCTGGGCGGAGTCCTTTCCACCCTGGCTCCGGGCCTCGCGGGTGGATTCGCCGGAATCCTCCTCAGCGCGGCATGGATACGGCGATCAAGGTTCGGCCTGGAACGAAGACTGCTCGAGGATCACAAGCGCTGGCTCGTTTCAGGGGAGACCGTTCTGATTCTCCGTGCGCCTGTCGAAGAGCTGAATTCCCCGGTGGCGATTCTGCGGGAGAGCGGCGAGATCCCTCCAGCCATATTCATCCTTCATCCGAAGCGAGAGAATCTCGTCGGCGAGACGGAGAACCTCGGAAGTCCTCTCTCGGCGGCGCAACTCCCGGAATGCGCAGAGCGTCTCGCCGGGGACCAACGCGTCGACAAGGACGCCCGACGGGACATCAGACTGCTGAAGCGGCTCGAACAGACCAGGAGATGGATACATCGGGCATGCACGGATCTCGCCGAGGCGAGTCGGCTGGGACAGAGCACGCCGCCGACCGCCGAATGGCTCCTGGACAACGAGTACATCGCCGAGAGCAACGTCCGCGAAATTCAGATGAACCTCCCCAGACACTATTACAAGTCTCTGCCGACTCTCGCCGACGAGCCCTACCGCGGTCTGCCGCGCATCTACGGCCTCGCGAGGGATCTCGTCTCCCGTACAGACCTGCGCCTGGATCAGGAAAACATCCTCGCGTTTATCGAGTCATATCAGTCCATCAGCACTCTGTCGATCGGTGAGCTCTGGGCCGTCCCCCAGATGTTGCGTGCGGCATTGATCGTCAGTATCTCGAATCTCGCGGAAAAAGCGCTGGAAGAGTTGCGAGAGCGTGAAATCGCCGATTTCTGGGCGAACAGGCTGATCACTGCCACCCGGCGAGATCCCAATCAACTTTTCTCGATTCTCGCGGAACTCGCCGAAATGCAACCGAGCCCGAGCATCTATTTCGCTTCCCAGCTGATCGACAGCCTCTACGATCAGGAAGCCGCTCTGGTGCCGGTCCAGGGATGGCTGGAGCGCATGTTCCGGAAACCTCTGAGCGATCTCAACCCTCGCGAGCATACCCGTCAGATGAAAGATCAGATATCGATCGGGAATGCGTTCACCAGCCTGAGGCAACTCGCCCTTCTGGACTGGAGAAAAATATTCGAAAAGCTCAGCAAGGTTGAAAGGCTGCTCCGTCAGGATCCTTCGGGTATCTATCCCCGGATGGATTTCGACACACGCGACCGGTATCGCCGGATGATCGAAGAACTCGCCCGCGGGTCCGGTCAGCCGGAAGACCGGGTTGCCCGGCAGGCCATCGAACTGGCGGCACGCTCCGCCGGTGATCCGGCAACGGATGAACGGTGGACGCATATCGGGACGTATCTGATCGGCGAAGGAAGACAAGAACTGGCGAGGCTCGCAGGATGCCGCGAAAAGCTGCGTTTCCGCCTCCTGCACTGGGTCTACCGACATCATTCCCCGGTATACTTTCTCGGGATCGGTTTTTTCTCCGCCGCATTCATCACGCTGATCGTTCTGTCCGGAATGCGTGGACATGCGCCTTGGGGCCGGCTTCTGATAGCCCTTCTCTCGTTGATACCCGCCAGCCAGCTCTCGCTCGAGATCGTGAATTACATCATAACGCGGCTGCTTCCGCCGCGCACTCTTCCAAAGATGGATTTCGAGGATTCGGGGGTTCCCGATGAATTTCGCACGCTGGTTGTCGTACCCATGCTGCTGGTGAATACGGATACGATCCGGGCCGCGGCGGACAATCTCGAGATCCGATATCTGGCCAATAAAGAGCCCAATCTGCTCTTCGGCCTCTACTCGGATTTCATGGATTCGGATCAGGAACATGGCAAGGATGACGAGCTCCTGCTTCAAGCGGCTACCGAGGGTATCGAAACCCTCAATCATCGGTATGGTGATGAGCGTTTCTTTCTTTTCCATCGGAAACGAAAATGGAGTCAGTCCGAGCAGAGATTCATCGGATGGGAGCGCAAACGCGGGAAGCTGGAGGAACTCAATCGACTGATCGATGGAACGCGGCCCGAGGATGCAGACAGGCTGGTATACGTCGGCGATACGGATCATCTACACGACGTAAGGTTCGTCATTACGCTCGACAGCGACACACAGCTGCCTCACGACACCGCCCGCAGGATGATCGAAACACTGGCACACCCTCTCAACCAGCCGCGCTTTGATGGCGAAGGCAATATCAAGGCCGGCTCATATTCTATAATACAGCCGCGAGTAAGCCCCTCCCTGCCGAGCACGAATGCCTCGCTTTTCAGTCGGTTATTCTCGGACCCTGTCGGGATCGACCCGTATTCGAGAGCCGTTTCCGACGTCAATCAGGATCTCACCGGCGAAGGCTCCTACCATGGCAAGGGCATCTACGATGTGCGCGCCTTCAGCAGGGTGCTTTCCGGAAGGTTTCCTGAAGAACTTCTGCTTAGCCACGATCTGATCGAAGGCGCTCACGTTCGTGTGGGCCTGGCCAGCGATATCGAACTTTATGATGAATTCCCCCAGGATTACTTGAGTTACAGCAGCCGTCAGCACCGATGGATCCGCGGTGACTGGCAGATCGCGGACTGGATCTTCCCGAGTGTCCCCCGACCCGCGGGGCGGCGGGAGCAAAATCCGCTTTCCGGGTTCAACCGCTGGAAGATCTTCGATAACCTGCGCCGAAGCCTGGTGCCCCTGACCGGCCTGGGCCTGCTTACGGCCTCATGGCTGATCTCCTCCCGGATGGGTTTGATTTCTTCCTGCGTCGTCGCCATACAGCTGCTATTCCACCCACTGGTGCAACCTTTTACATGGGCTACCACAGGCCGATGGCTTAAGGGCATTTCGTTATCAAAAGTGATTCACGACCTGCTTCGGGCGGTTGTCGAGGCTGCGCTCCTTCCTCATCAGGCGTGGCTCGCCCTGGACGCCTGTTCGCGGGTCTGGTATCGCCGCTTCATCTCACATCGGAGGTTGCTGGAGTGGACCTCCGCCCAGGCGATGCATTGGAACGCTCCCGGGAAAGTGCGGACATTCGTCATTTCACTGGGCTGGTCGAGCATCTTCAGCGTGATAGCGGGATGGGCCGTGCAGCGCTGGGCCCCCTCGAGCCTTCCGGCAGCCGCTCCATGGCTCGTGTTGTGGTTCGTATCTCCCCTGATCGGCTGGCTCCTGGCCGTTCGCCCGACCGTGAGGCCCCGGCACTCCCACATTCCTGAAAGCGATATCCGGTTCCTCAGGAGGGTCGCCCGTCGAACCTGGAGCTATTTTTCTGAATTTGTCGGTGATGAGACCTCGTGGCTGCCCCCCGACAATTACCAGGTCTCTCATACGAACCAGCTGTCGATGCGTACCAGCCCGACCAATATCGGTTTCTGGATGCTCAGCGAGCTCGCCGCGCATGATTTCGGATATGTGACGGTGGACCAGGTCATCGAAGATCTGACGCGCACCGCGGAAACGATCGGCAAATTGGAGCGCTACGAGGGCCATCTGCTTAACTGGTACGATATTAAGACTCTGGTCCCTCTGGAGCCCCGCTACGTTTCCATGGTGGACAGCGGAAACCTCCTTGGTTGCCTGTGGGCCCTGGAGCAGGGGCTCGACGAGTTGATTCAGACCCCTGTCCTGGATCCAGGCGCCTTTGAAGGCCTGCGGGACACCGTGGAAATCCTGAAACAGGCCGTCGAGGAGGAGAGCCTGCCCCGGTTCGATGCATCCGGCCTCGACGACCTTCTGCACGCCTTGAAAACCCCGCCGGAAAGGATCGCCGACACTATACGCCTGCTGCGTCAGGTGGAAGGCAGCGTATGGTCCCTTGCCGGTGAGGTGCGTAAGTCCGCCGGCGCTGAAACGAGTGCGGCCTTCTGGGCGAGGCAGGTGCAGGGTCAGGCATCGGCCTGGCTCGGGACCGCGGATCGCTACCTCACATGGATCGAGATCCTCGATGAAAAAACGGAAGAGGAGATCGCCCGGCTTGGTCAGGATGCGCTGGTCGCATGCCGGGGCGATCTGCGTCGTTCGCCTTCGCTTCTCGATCTCGCCAACGAAGACATCGCATGTATTCAATTACTCAGATCGATCCGGGAAAAGGCTCCAGCAGACGCCGCCCCCTTCTTCGAATGGATCGACCGTCTCCTGCAGGCCTTCGCAGAGTCGAAATGGCTGGCCAGCGAAATGCTGGCGCTGGGCAAGCAGCTCATCCTGGATGGACGCGAGATATCCGGATCGATGAACGTGAGCTTCCTGTACGACACCAAGCGTCGGCTTTTCTCGATCGGCTACAACGTCACTCAAGGCCGCCTGGACAGCTCCTACTACGATCTCCTGGCGAGTGAAGCGCGGCTTGGAAGTTTCATCGCCATTGCCAGGGGGGACGTCCCGGTCGAGCATTGGTTCTCCATGAGCCGGCCTTACGGCTCGATAGGCCGTCACAGGGCGCTGCTCAGCTGGGCTGGAAGCATGTTCGAATATCTGATGCCGCTGATCTTCCAACGCTCGTACGGTAACTCACTTCTGGATAAAGCGACCAGTGAAGCCGTTGCGATCCACATTGCGTACGGCCGCAAGCGCCGCGTTCCTTGGGGAATCTCGGAATCTGCTTTTGGAGATCTGGACGTCAATAAGGTTTACCAGTACAAGGCCTTCGGCGTACCCGAGCTCGGGCTTAAGCGCAGCGCCCGTGAAGAGCTAGTCGTGGCGCCCTATGCCACCCTTCTGGCGCTGAACGAGGCGCCGGTAGAGACCGTACAGAATCTTAAACGATTGGATAAATCGGGGCTTCTGAAGGATTACGGCTATTATGAATCGCTGGATTTCGGCCGGCGGCCGCAACGCGAGGGCGCGCGCGGGGTGATCGTGCGGGCTTTCATGACCCATCATCAGGGCATGGGGTTCCTGTCCCTGACAAACTTCATTCACGGCAATCCCATCCAGCGCCGTTTCCATACCGACCCGCGCGTGCGTGCGTTCGAGCCATTGCTCCATGAACGCATCCCCCTGTTACCCGCACTGCACCACATCCCCACGCGGGACAGTATGCCGTCGGTGATGAGCGTCGGCGAGGTTGCGCCATCAATAAGTAAATTTGACACGCCTAATACGGCCACACCTAAAACACAACTGCTCGGTAACGGCCGTTATTGTCTGATGCTCACAAACGCCGGCAGTGGATACAGCCGTTGGGGCGACTTCGAGATCACCCGCTGGCGCTCGGATCGCACCATGGATCCATGGGGAACCTTCTGCTACATACGTGAAGCCGATTCTAAGCGGATGTGGTCCAACGCATATCACCCGACCGGCGGAAAGATCGAAGCGTATTCCGCCGACTTCGCGCTGGACCGTGCCGTTTTCCGCCGCGAGGATAACGGCATTCAGACCGAAACGGAGATCATCGTCTCGCCGGAAGACGACGTGGAGATCCGGCGGATCACCCTGTTCAACCGGACCGTTCGAACCCGCCGCCTCGACCTGACGAGCTACGTCGAGCTCTCGATGGCGCCGCACAACGCGGACCGGCAGCATCCGGCCTTCAATAAACTCTTCATCCAGACCGAGGCGGTGCCGGAACATGAGGCGCTCCTCGCATACCGCCGGCCTCGCAGCAAGGACGATCCGCCCATCTACGTTGCGCACCGCCTCACCCTTGAACGTGCCGGGGATGAAGCCATGCGGTTCGAGACAGGCCGGCGTCAGTTCATCGGAAGAGGACGGACACTCGCGAACCCTATGGGTGTCTTCCAGGAGCCCGGCAACAATCAGGGTTTTGTCCTCGACCCGATCCTCAGCCTGCGGCGGAGCGTTACTGTCGATCCGGGCAAGCGTATCCAGGTATCCCTGATCATCGCGGCAGGCGAAGATCGCGAGAAGGTCTTGAGGCTGATGAGTAAATACAGCGATCTCTATGCGATCGAGCGAGCGATGGATATCGCCTGGGCCTCCGCCCAGCTCGAGTTGCGCCTGCTTCGCATCCAGCCGGACGAAGCCCGCCGCTTCCAGCAGCTGGCAAGCCACCTGCTGTTCCCCAATCCTCTCCTGCGGTCTCCCGCCGAAGGCATCGAGAAGAACCGAAAGGGCCAGGCCGGCCTTTGGCCCTACGGGATCTCGGGTGATGTGCCGATCGTCCTGATCGTCATAGGCCAGGAGCGGGACATCACCCTGGTCCGTCAGATATTCCAGGCGCACGCCCATTGGCAGATGCGCGGGTTGACTGCGGACCTGGTGATCCTCAACGAGGAGGCGAGCGGCTATGAACAGCCTCTGCGTGAACGGATCGAGAGCCTGATCCATTCACATTCGATGCATACGGGGATCGATCGGCCTGGGGGGATCTATCTGCGCAGCGCGGATCTCATCCCGGAGGAAGACCTTATGCTGCTAAGGGCCGCCGCGGCTGTTGTCCTGGTGGCTGCCAGGGGCACATTGCCGCAACAATTAGGGATGAACCTGGAAACTCCCGAGCTGCCGGAACTCATCACCAGAAAAAGCGCCCCGCGGGAGCCTTCGCCTTCGCTCCCCTTCATGGAGCTGTCCTACTTCAACAGCCTGGGCGGGTTTACCCCCGACGGTCGTGAATACGCGATCTATCTCGGTCCCGGCATCAACACGCCCTCGCCCTGGGTCAACGTCATCGCCAACCCGACATTCGGAACAATGGTCAGCGAAACGGGGGCCGGATCTACCTGGTATGGCAACAGCCAGCGCAATCGCCTGACGCACTGGTCAAACGACCCCGTGATGGATCCGCCGTCCGAGGCGATATATATCCGGGATGAAGAGACCGGTGCCTGCTGGACACCGACCCCGTCACCGATCCGTGAGGGGCCCGCCTATCGGGCACGGCACGGGGCGGGGTACACGGTATTCGAGCATAACAGCCAGGGGATAGAGCAGGAACTGACGGTCTTCGTTCCGGTGGACGGGAACGGCGGCGAGCCGATCAAGCTGCAAAGGCTGCTGCTGCGTAACGATTCCTCCCGCCATCGCACACTGTCGGTCACCTATTATGTCGAATGGACGCTGGGCGAGCACCGTGAGTCTTCCCAGATGCATGTCACGACCTCCTGGGATGACGAAGCCCGGGCCTTGCTCGCCAGGAACCGCTACCACCCGGATTATGGGGATCGGGTGGCTTTCGCTTCCATGAATCCCCCGGCGGTGTCGTACAGTGGCGACCGCACCTCCTTCCTGGGGCGCAATCGCCCTATGAGAGAGCCGGCAGCGATGGGAAATACCGGCCTTTCGCAACGGACGGGAGCGGGATTCGATCCATGCGCAGCGCTGCGGATCACCGTTTACCTTGCTCCCGGAGAAAGATCCGAGATCACATGCATGCTGGGCGAGGCCGGGTCGGCGGAGGAGGCCCGGACGCTTGTCCAGAGATATCGTGAAAACGCGGCATTCAACAACGCGTTAAACCGAACGAAAGCGTGGTGGGACGACCTGCTGGGCACGATCGAAGTGCACACCCCCGAGCTCGCGGCGGACTTCCTGATCAACCGCTGGCTTCTGTACCAGAGCCTCACCTGCCGGATCTGGGGGCGTTCCGCATTTTACCAGCCCAGCGGCGCGTTCGGCTTCCGGGATCAATTGCAGGATATCATGGCCTTCCTCCTCGCGCATCCCGGACTGGCGCGAGAACATATACTGCTTGCGGCAAGCCGCCAGTTCGAGGAAGGGGATGTCCAGCACTGGTGGCATCCGCCGGGCGGCTCTGGAATCCGGTCGCGTATTTCCGATGACCTTCTGTGGCTGCCCCACGTCGTCGCCCATTACATCCGGACCACCGGGGATGTGGACATCCTGCACGAGGAGGTCCCCTTCCTCAAAGCTCCCGTGCTGGAAGTCGATCAACACGAGGCCTTTTCCACACCGGAAGTCTCGTTCAAGCGCGTCACGCTCTTCGAGCACTGCCGGAGAGCGGTCACACGGGGCCTGACCGTCGGGCCCAACGGGTTGCCCCTGATCGGGACCGGGGACTGGAACGACGGGATGAACCTTGTCGGTGCCGGAGGCAGGGGAGAGAGCGTCTGGCTGGGGTGGTTCATCGCGGATGTGCTCAAAGGCATGGCCGAGCTGTCTGACCTGCTCGACCGGCCGGACCTGAGCCAGGCCTACCGGAAGGAGAGAACGGCGCTGATTCAGCGTGTCGAGAGGTCGGCGTGGGATGGGAAATGGTATCTTCGAGCGATCTTCGACGACGGCACTCTGCTTGGTTCATCAGTGAATGAAGAGGCGATGATCGATTCCCTGCCCCAATCCTGGGCGTGGCTGAGCGGCGCCGCCGACGTGGACCGCGCTGATACGGCCCTGGAATCGGCGTGGGAGCATCTTGTCCGCGAGGACGAAGGCCTTGTGCTGCTTCTCGAACCTCCCTTTGACCGATCAGAGCCGTCACCCGGATACATCAAGGGGTACCCCCCGGGAGTGCGCGAGAACGGAGGCCAGTATACCCACGCCGCGCTGTGGCTCGCCATGGCAATGGCGCGCCGGGGGGATGGCACGCGCGCATCGAAGATCCTGCACATGCTGAACCCGATCGAGCGCGCGAGAGATCCGGAAACGGTCTGGCGCTACAGTGTCGAGCCCTACGTTGTCGCGGCTGACGTGTACCGGTTGCCCGGGCGGGTCGGCTTCGGCGGGTGGTCGTGGTATACGGGTTCGGCGGCTCTGATGCACCGGACCTGGGTCGAAGAGGTACTCGGCTTGAAAGTACAGGGGGATCACATGCTGGTGGATCCGGTCATCCCCGGATGGTGGAAAGGGTTCAGTATGCGCTATCGCCTTGGCGAAGCTGTATACGAGATCCAGGTCGAGAACCCGGAAGGCTTTGAGCGAGGCGTCTCGCGGGTGGAGATGGATGGTCAGCATCTGCCCGATGGGGTGATCCCGTTGCACCGGGACCTGGTCAAGCACCGGGTCCTCGTACGCATGGGTAACCCGACGCCATAGCACGGGTTTCTAATCGGATGATATTAACAGTGGACGAAACCCGGTTCCTGGACATGAAAAACCCCCTCGATCTTGCTGACCTCCTCCCTATAAACAAGTCCATTTAAAAGATGAGATTTCTGGTAAGGCTCTTGCCCCCGACTTTGGACCGGGTCTAGGAGAAACTTGCTAGTCTTTCCGGGTCATCGTCCCTGGTCCATCCAGCTCGGTACCGGGCTGGCGTCGATTAATCTAACCGCCGTGCGGCCGGTCGTTGTTGTACTCCTCCTTCCATGATCCTACTGCACA
>CAZREW010000023.1:21793-36665 GCA_964599375.1 uncultured bacterium | reverse complement strand
CCATGGGGGATTCATGGATTTATTGCTGGTATGGTTGTGAGTTTGGTTGTGCTTGCATTGATTGCGCTGGTTTCAGACAAGCCAGAAGAAATGACATAGTTCATTTCTTTATAGTGGGGTTTGGGCATAAATAGTTCAGAATATAATATGTACAGTGATAGTTTTGACCTGACACTTGTCATTACTTTCGCATTTGGTTGAAAATGGAAATCGAATGATTCGCAGAATATCAACCATGTTAATTCTTTTAGCTGTTGTGTCTGGCGTTTCGTGCGAAAAGAATGAAAATGAAGCAACATTATCGAGTGATGGAATTTCGGATTCACTAAGAACCGCGTATGAATCATTGGCACGTTCCGAATATTTCCATGCCTGGAACGGCTACAAGACCTACGCCTGGGGCAACGATGACCTGAAGCCTCTCTCGAAATCCTTCCATAACTGGTATGAAGAGCCTCTGCTAATGTCGGCTGTCGATGCCCTGGACGGCTTGGTGATGCTGGGGCTTACCGATGAGGCCGATATAGCGCGTGAGTACATAGTAGAGAACCTGTCATTCGACAAGGATATTACGGTAAAGAATTTCGAGATCACCATCAGGCTGCTCGGAGGGTTGCTGTCGTCGTACCAGCTCACTGGCGACGAGCGGCTGCTCGACCTAGCGCACGATCTCGGCCGCCGCCTGCTGCCGGTGTTCGATTCTCCGACCGGGATGCCTTACATGTATGTCAACCTCAGGACCGGGGAGACGTCAGGTGCAGTCACCAATCCCGCGGAGATAGGAACGCTTACGCTCGAGTTCGGGACTTTATCCGGGCTGACGGGTGATCCGGTCTTCTTCGAGAAGGCGAAGGCGGGAGTGGTTGCGTTGTACGAGCGGCGTTCACAGATCGGACTGGTGGGCACTGCAATCGACGTCGAGACGGGGGAGTGGAAGGATACGAGGAGCCACATCAGCGGGTGTATCGACTCGTACTACGAGTACCTGCTCAAGTCATGGAAGCTCTTCGGCGACGAGGATTTCAAGCGGATGTACGATACGCACATCGCCGCTGTCAACAGGTACCTCGCCGTTGAGGCGGAGTCCGGCTTCTGGTACGGGTGGGTCGACATGAACACGGGGGAGAGGCTGCATCCCTGGTTCGGGGCGCTCGACGCGTTCATGCCCGCCGTGCTCGCCCTCTCCGGCGACATCGAGAGGGCGGAGAAGCTGGAGGCGTCGTGCTTCGCCATGTGGAACCTGCACAGCATCGAGCCGGAGATGATCGATTTCGAGAAGATGGAGGTGGTGGAGGGGGGCGAGGCGTATCACCTCAGGCCCGAGATCATCGAGTCGGCGTACTACCTCTACCACTTCACGGGCGATCCCGTTTACGTCGAGATGGGGATGAAGATATTCGACGACCTGCGTACCCACTGCAGGACCGAGGCGGGGTACGCCGCCCTCGGCAGCGTGATAACGAAGGAGAAGGTCGACGTGATGGAGAGCTTCCTCTTCGGCGAGACGCTGAAGTACCTCTATCTGCTGTTCGCCGAGGATGGGAGCAGGTATCTTGACGAGGCGGTGTTCACGACCGAGGCGCATCCGCTGAGGAGGACCTGGTAGCTGCCACAATTTTCCGGCTTCTGCCCTATCACTAGTTACTATTGTAGATACGAATATTTTTGTTCATGGGGTTGACAGAATCTGTTGTTGTATATATATTACAACAGTGTTGTATGTGGGATACAACATTAAACAGAAGTCGTATCGATGAGAGGAGGCGCATCATGTCCGGAAGGGGGAATTTTGGGCGATTCTTCAAGGCAAAAAGAATGGAGTTGGGTTTAACCTTAAGGGAGTTCTGCAGACTCAATGGCTTTGACCCGGGGAACATCAGCAGACTTGAACGTGGAATTCTACCCCCTCCTCATGGTGAAGAACAGAGAGTTCGGTACGCGGAGGCGCTTAAGATCAGGAGGGGGAGTGACGACTGGCTGAGATTTTTCGATTACGCTGCTGCCGCATTGGGGCAGGTCCCATCAGATATTCAGAAGAATGAAAAATTGCTGGCAAAATTGCCTTTGCTGTTCAGGACAGTCAGAGGGGCTGATCTCAGCAAAAAGGAGCTGGAGGCACTGATTAACGAGATCAAGGAGGAATGAGCCTGCGTAGATGGTTCGGGGAGTAGACTATCCATTCTGCGAAGAAGGGAGCCCATATGATTGTGCCGAATTATCTGGGTTATGGGGAGATCGGGGAGAGAGCAGAATCATTTATAAATAGGCATCATCCTTCTCGAGAACTGCCGATACCTATTGAGAAGATCATCGAATTCCAACTGGGGCTGGATATTGTTCCGCATCCCAACCTGTATCTAAACTTCAGGATCAACGGGTTTCTGACGTCTGATAGAACAGCGATATTCGTCGATGAAAGACAGTTCAGCCAGTACTGGGAAAAGTACAGATTCACGCTTGCACACGAGGTAGGGCATTACGTGCTGCATGAGAAAGCTTTCGGTGAGGTTGTATGGAGTGGTGTGGATGAATATAAGGATTTTATTATGTCAATGGATAAGGAAGCCCTGGACCGATTTGAAATCCAGGGCAATTATTTCGCTGAGCAGGTGCTGGTGCCCGAGAGCAGTCTGATCGAAGTGGCAACTGCAGTTGCCGGCAGGCACAGGGATGAGCTGAGGAGAATCGGTGCTGAAACGAGGATACTGCTGCCATATATCTCAAAGGAGATCGCTCTCCCTTTTGAAGTCAGTCCCCAGGTTGTCGAATGCCGTATCAATCGCATGGAGAAGGAAATCGATCTCCTGGAGCTTTAGTATTACCTGATAACTGATAGTATGCGATAAATCCGGTCAGAGAAAAAGGAGAGTATCAAATATGAGTTTCCGCGAGTGGATATCTATCCTATGTGTTTCGGCCGTGCTTGCCGGCGGCTTCTGTGGCGCCCGGGGCCAGGAGCTTCGGGACAGGCCGATCAGGCTCCACTACGAGAACACAGACGGAGAGAAGGGGCTTTCGACATTCGATTACAACAACGACGGGACGGTCAACGTCGGCGTGTGGGAGCTGCTTGACGGGACGCGCAGCTCGGTGAACTTCTATTCGTATTCCGGCGGGAACCTCGTGAAGGTATACCGCGAGTTCTCGGACTCGATCACCTCCACCCTGGTCTACGGGTACGACGGGGACGGGAACCTTGTCTCCGAGCATTTCGAGAGGTCGGACAGCGTCGTGGGGGATGTGGAGTACAGGTATGATGAAAGCGGCAGGCTGGTCGCAGCGGATTGCGACGGCCTGAAGGGGTGGTTCTTCGGGGCGATCACGTACAGGTACGATGCCGATGGCCGGAAAGTGGGGGGTGATGTCCTGACGAAGAGGGGGAATGCCGGCACGATCGAGTATTCGTATGATGACAAAGGCAGGCTGGCCGGCGAGGTGTGGGACTTTCCCGGGCTATGGGGGCAGACATTCGTTTACGAGTACGACAAAGAGTACGGGGCCCCTCCCGCGTATTATTCCTCGTCGAACGCGTTCATCACAGGGTCCGGGTATCGAGTCATCAAAGAGGATTACAACTATGCAGACGAGACGGGCGGGCCGTCCCTGTACGAGTACAACGCCGACGGCAAGCTGGTCAAAAAGACCTTCATCCGCTCTGACAGCCTGACCACGGAGACGAGGTACCTCTATGACGGCGGGGGCTTCCTGGTAAAATCGTACCGGCAGATGTCCGACGGGCGGGCCGTGATATTCGATTACGAGTATGACGCTGGCGGGAGGATGATCAATAAGTCTTTCAGGCGCTCTGACCTCGTCGCTGGCAGCGAATCGTACGAATACGGCGACCGGGGCTGGCTGTCCCGGGCCCATTACGACAACGTCGATTTCTGGCTGACGGGGGACATATCCTTCTCGTGCGATGAGCAGGGACGTCCCGCCGCCGGCAGCTTCAAGGGGGAGGACGGTTTCGACGCCGGGCTATCCTTCTCCTACGACGGCAACGGCAACCTGGAGAAGATCGACTGGGAGTTCTCGTTCGGCAAGTTCCAGACCTATCATTTCCAATACGAACCGGTCTCGCGCTAAGCAAGACAGGGACTCCGGTCATGTGCCGGGCAATCAGGGGGGAACAATGAAAATACGCATCAGGGATATGTCCACGGTCACTTACGCCAGGATAACCGGCGTGCTGTATCTCGTGATAATCGTCTTCGGGCTTTTCAGCGAGGTCGTGGTGCGCGGAAGTCTTGTCGTGCGCGGCGACGCGGCGGCGACGGCCGGCAACATACTCTCGTCAGAGTGGCTCTTCAGGATCGGGTTCGCGAGCGACCTCGTCATCTTCCTCTGCGACGTGGCGGTCGCGATGATGCTGTACGTGCTGCTCCGGTCGGTGAGCAGGACGGGGGCGCTGATCTCGGCGGGGTTCCGCCTGACCGGGACGGCGATATACGGAGTGAACCTGCTCAACTACCTCGCCGCGCTTCTCGTCCTCGGCGGCTCTGCAGGATATCTCGCCTCATTTTCCTCCGGCCAGGTGGACTCGATGGCGCTGATGTTCCTCGACATACACAGGCACGGGTACGACCTCGGCCTCGTCTTCTTCGGCCTGCACTGTCTATTCCTCGGGTACCTGTTGTACGCGTCCGGGTACTTCCCCAAAGTCCTAGGCGTCCTGATGTACCTCGCGGGGATTGGATACGTCATCGGCAGCTTCACGCTGTTTCTGGCGCCTAAGTACTCCTCGGCGGTCGCTCCGGTCTACATCGCGCCCCTGGTCGGCGAGCTCGCGCTCTGCCTGTACCTGCTGGTCAAGGGGGTAAGGACAAAGAAGGCGATCGAATGAGGAATATCTCTATTATACATACATTTATATAGCCTCAAAAGTTACTTAAGTGGTATAGTCGCAGCGTGTCACCAGCGATCCATGAATCAGCGGGATCATCTTTTGGGTCGATGAGGATCCGCCTGATGATCTGATGACAGTGGCTGGATAACAGGGGCAGTTATCAATTATGAAATATTTATCGCTGTCTCCCTCAGCGGGCATAGCTGCGTTGGCCTTATGGATTCTATTGCCGCTCTGCGCTGTAGCGGTGATCGCGGCAGCCGCGGACGCGGATAATGGCGTGCAGGATTACTCGCGCGAAAGGGCGCTAGTCGATTCTCTCTACCAGGCCGGCAGGCATGACTCGGTCGTCGCGGTGACGACTCCCATCGTGGAGAGGATCATGTCGACGGACGATATCATTCCCGTTGCGGATCTAATGCTGAAACGCGGTAGGTCGGCGCTGGCTTTGAGGATGTACGATATATCGACTCCCTCATTCCTCATGGCCGCCGAGCTCGGCGAGGCGACGGGCGATACTGCGAGCTGGTCGGAAGCTCTCGGGTACGCCGCCTCAGGGATAACCTACAGGGGGGATTACGAAGGAAGCCTGAGGATGAACCTCAAGAAGCTCGAGCTCTCCAGGGCGACCGGTGACAGGGAAGGCGAAGCCTGGGCAAGGGCGGGGATGGCGAACGCCTATCTATATACTGGAAAGTACGAGACATCCAGGGACGAATACCTCGCCGCGATAGGCATATTCCGTGACCTGGGGCTCAAGGAAGATGAGCTCACGCCCCTAGTGGGGCTCGGCAGGGCTTACTCGGCGCTCAATGAAATAGACAGCGCGAAAGAAACATTCAAGAGCGCCTGGATAAAGGCCCGGGACGCGGGTGCGGTCGTCCCTGAGATCAACGCCGCGAACAATCTCGGAAGCCTCGAGTACCGGTTCGGCGACATGGCTACCGCGGCGAGGTATTTCGAGCACGCTTACCAGTTGAGCAGAAAGAACAACGAGCTGAGAGGCGCCATAACGCCGGCTACGAACATCGCGCTGGTGAGAAACTATCTCCGCCAGCATACGAGGGCGGCCGCCATACTCACCGAAGCGCTGGAGATCTGCAATGAAGCGGGCATCGAGGACCTCAAGCCCCAGATCTATGTGGAGCTGGGGAACACTCGGGCGATGCAGGGGAGGAACAACGAGGCCGTAAGGCTGTACCGCAGCACTCTTGCGATGGGACCGATACTCAACAGGTGGCAGAGAGACGCGGCGACATACGGCCTGGCGCGGGCTCTTTACGACCTCGACAGCCTCGAGGTGGCCGTCGAAGTCCTGGAGGACGGAGTAGAGAAGGCCCCCGTGCCGGTGCTGGCAGGGCTGATGAGGATCCTGCTCGCGAGGTGCCTCAGGCTCACCGGCCGCAGCGGCGAGGCGCTGGATACCGTCAAGTCTGTGGTCGAACGCGACGACTGGCGCGCGGGCCTGGAGGAGACCGTCCTCGGCACCTTCGAGATGAGCGCCTGTTACCGTGAGGCGGGGATGCCGGACAAGGCGTACGAGTGGTTCGGAAATGGAGTGGATGCCCTGGACAGGTACCGGTCATCGACGACGCGATACAACTGGCGCGAGGCGCACGGGAGGATAAGGCTCGTGGCTGACTGCGGCAGGATACTTCTCGAGTACCCGCCCGAAGTACCTGAACAGGAGAGGATATCATCTTACTTCGGGGTCCTGCAGAAGTTCAAGGCGAGGACACTGGCGGACAGGATCTCCGACAAAACGGGAAGAAACAAGGACGTGCCGGCAGAGGATGAAGCTGCAACGGTATCGATCCGGGATCTCCAGGCCTCGGTCCTGCGCGAGGGGGAGCTTCTGCTCGATTACACGATGGGGAACGAGTTTGTCTGCTGCTTCGCGATCACGGCCGATTCCTGCTCGGTGGTCGAGATGCCGTGGACAAGGTACAGCATGAAGGAGAAGGTCGAGCTCTACCTGGAAGCCTTGAAGAACCCGGATGCCGTCTCGAGTGGAGTCGACGTTTACGAGATGAGCCGCGGCATGTACGATCTGCTCCTCGGGCCGGTGGACGGGCTCGTCTGCAGCTCGAAGATGGTACTTATCTCGCCCGACTGGTATCTTGGAGCCGTCCCGTTCGGTCTCCTTGAGATGCCTGTGTCCGGAGGCGGGAAGACGCTCATGGAGAGGATGGATGTCGACCTGATACCGTCGGCGACAGTCCTGTCGATGATAAGGGCGGATGAGGCCGTCAGGCCGGGCCGGGACGAAGGGGCGAAGATGCTCGCCCTCGCCCCCGAAGGGGACGGGCTAAAGGGCGTCAAGCGCGAGATCTCGGCCCTCAGGGATAATTTCGCCGGGGTCAGGGTCCATCGGGGGATGCAGCCGGTGGAGCTGATCGGCGGCGGAGAGGAAAGGGTCGACATAATCCACATAGCGGCGCACGTGATAGCCGACGACGAGAGGCCTTGGGACTCGGGGATCCTTCTCGGAGAATCCGGAGATGGCGCCGCCGGTACGAGAGGCCTGTCGGCCGACAGCTCGGATGCTTTTATGACGCGATATCTAGAGGATCCGTCCGACGCCGACTCGGCAGGAGCGGCGGACGACCCTTTCCTGCGGGCGGACAAGATCGCCTCGGCTGAGTTTGGCGCAAAGCTCGCTGTGCTGTCAGGATGCGAATCGGCGATGGGCAGGACGAGCAGCGGGGAGGGCGTGCTCGGCCTTACCGCCGCTTTCATGAGCGCCGGAGTCCCGGCGGTCGTGGCGACCCTGTGGCCCGTCGACGACAGGGTCACAGCCGACCTCATTGAGAGATTCTACTCGGGTCTCGCCGAGGGAAATACGGTGATCGCGGCGTTGAGGTCTGCCCAGCTCGCAATGAGAGACGATGAAAAGACGAGGCATCCCTTCTACTGGGCGGGATTCATAGTAGTCGGAGACGGGACTGCGACAGTCCCGCTGGAATATTCGGACAGCAGGAGAGGGTTTTATCTGCCCGTGGCGATTGTCGCGGCAGCTCTTGGAGTTCTTTTGCTGACATGGAAAAGGATACGGATGCGGTGACCGGGAACTGCCCGGTGTGATTATCAGCTTATGGGATTGTCTAACAGGCAGGAGAAGATCGCCGCGTTGAGCGAGAATGAACTCGTAGAGGCGATCCAGAGCGGAGCGGGCGATGAGACCGCCGCAGCGGCCGCGGGAGAGCTTTTCGGCAGGTATCACAGGCGGGTCTACGCGTTCTGCCTGAGCTGCCTCGAATCGCACGAAAAGGCTCTCGACGCGAGCCAGGACACCCTGCTCGCCGCGTACGAGAAGATCGATTCGTTCGCGGGGCATTCGAAGTTCTCGAGCTGGATATTCGCTATCGCCCGTAACCGGTGCCTGAACCTGATAAGGTCGGAAGGCTGCAGGAGAGAGGAAGACCAGGAGCTGGAAGGGCTGAGGGACGATTCGATCCTTCAGGACATGGAACTGGTGGAAAAGGAGGACGAGGAGAGGATCCTGGCCCTGATAGTCGATAACCTCGAACCCGTCGAACAGAAGGCCCTCTGGCTGAGATGTTTCGAGAAAGTCCCGGTGGACGAGATCACCAGGATGCTTAAAATAGATACCGTCTCCGGAGCGAGGGCCCTCCTGCAGAAGGCGAGACGTAAGCTGCGAGCCGCAATGGATGGGAGATGACGGGAAGATGAGCCACAGATGCATAGAGCCCGATCAGGCCGCGTCGGTACTGGAGCTTTCCGTGGACGACCCGCGAAGGATCAAAGCGGAGCAGTGCCCACGCTGCGCGAGCCTGCTGCTGCAGTACAGGAAGTTCATGGCAGGCGAGGCCGGGGAGGGCGCCGATATGGAAGGCGCAGAGAAGCATCTCGCCGATTTCACGGCAGGCATGATCAGCCAAAGGGCCGCTGCCGGGAAAGCCGGATCCTCAAGGGGGCATGGCGGCGAGTCGCGGGCGCGCTCAGGGAGGATCCGGTGGCTGCTCGCGCCCCGTCCCATGTTGGCGGCTGCCGCCGCGGTCATACTGATAGCAGCCGCCGCGGCATACATCGTCCGGCAGGACGATACCGGCGGCCCGGTTCTCCGCAACGCCGGGACAGGCAATGAAAGCCTGACCGGGATAGAGGTAGACGAGCCACAATACGGAGAGGACGGGTCGATCACCCTGTCGTGGCATGCGGTCGCTGGCGCCGATTCTTACGTCGTCAGCATAAGTACCGCGGATCTCGAGACGACAGCTACCTTCGGCCCTCTGGCCGGTAACACCTTCACAATCGGCCCTGACTCCCTTCCCAAGGGGGCCGGGAATGTGATGTGGCGCGTAACGGCCCTTTCCGGCGGGGATACCGTCGCTAAATCGGCCCCCGCGGTCCTGCGGCTTCCCTGAAACAAACAACCCCGCAAATTTTTTCCACACGCGATGTGATTTCCGCCCGCCGTCCGTGTCCTACTCCCGGAAGCGGGAACCGGGCCCCTGTGATTCCGGGATAAATCAACGAAGCGAGTGCCAGTTCACATTTAACCCCTGGAGGAAGACATGCGACTCGCGTCAATCACATCACTTCTCGTTCTTTTTATGGTAGGAGCCGCGTCCGGAGCGACGGTGACCGTCGATCCGGGCGGATCGGGCGATTACACGAATATCGCCGCTGCAGTCTCGGCCACGGCGGTGGGAGACACGATCCTGCTCGAGGACGCCGTCTATACCGGCAGCTCGAACAGGAACCTGAATCCGATAGGCAGGTTCATCATCTCGGTGAGCGGCAACGCGGAAGACTGCATCGTGGACGTGGAAGGATACAGCCAGGCCTTTTTCGGCGAGTACTTTCACCTGCAGGGTTTCACCATCAGGAACGCGGGACTTAACGCAGTCAATTCCTGGGGAGCGTACACCGACCGCACCAACAAGCTCAGGTGCGTGAACATGGTCTTCAGGGACTGCAACAGGGGGATCTGGTTCTCCGGGACCACATTCACGCAGACCGCTTCGCTGGAGGTCTTCGGCTGCCGGTTCATCGATAACGTCGAGGGACTCGTCGTCGACGGCGCGATCTCCACGTTCAAGCCGACGCTGCGCGCTACGGGCAACATGTTCGAGGGCCACACCGGTGCGGCGGTCAAGCTGGTCGACATGGTCGATTCTCCGGGTCACCCGATCATATTCAACAACAATGTTTTTAGAGGGAACAATATAGCTAATAACGCCAGTTACACGCTGGCTCCGATGGTCATCTTCAAGGTCTACGTGAACGACGCGGGAAGCGAGTTTGTAAACAACCTTTTTGAAGAAAACGTAACAGCCGATGAAGGCGGTGCCGGCGCCATCTACTTTTACAGCTCCACCATGGTCATGAAATCCCTGACGGTAGCAGGCAATAGCGGTCCCCTCTCGGGTTCCTCGGGGATCCTGGTGGACGGCGGGTTTCCGGACGACGAACCTGACCTCGAGATCTGGTACTCGGTCATACAGGGAAAACAGACATGTCCTCTTGTCAACGCGGCAACCAGCGAGGCTGCCGTTTACTATTCATACCTGATGTGCGGCAGCACCTACACGAACGGTCACCATATCTACTACGATAATCCCGAGTTCGTGAAGGGCCCGGCCGGCTACCACTATCTCGGCGCCTCGAGCCCGTACAGGGATCTCGGCGGCATCGCGGCCAGCTCCCTCTGCTTTTCGTCCGGCTGGCACTGGCTTGCCGGTTACGGCTCCCTGTGCATGAGCTATTCCAGTCTGACTACCACCAGGGACCAGGCCTCCGACGGCGGGGCGCTCGATCTCGGGTTCCATTTCACCGAGGTCGGCGACCTCGAGTTCTGGGTGCCCGACGATTTCGCGTCGATACAGGACGCCATCGACGCAGCCGGCCCGGCCATGTTCACGGTCAACGTAAGAGCGGATACATACTACGAGAACATCGATTTCTCGGGAAAGGACATATACCTGACAAGCGAGGACGGGCCGGGCTCGACGATCATCGATGCCGGAGGTTCGGGCTGCTGCGTGACCTTCTCGGACTGGGAGACCAGGGATGCGATAATCGAGGGTTTCACCATTCAGAACGGTAATGTGACGGATCCGGTGGAATGGCAGGACGGAGGGGCCGGTATCACCGCGATCTGGGCCTCCCCGACAATCAGGGGCAATGTCATCAGGGACAATACGGTCGTCGACGGCAAGGGTGCCGGTATTTACACCCTGGGGGGAGATCCGCTCATCGAAGACAATCTCGTCTACGGGAACGAGGCGGTATCGGACGATCTCGAGACCATGGGCGGTGGAATCTGGTGCGCGGGTGTGGATCTGGGAGAGGCCGACTATATCGTTCATCCGGAGATCCAGGACAACACGATAGCGGACAACGCGGCGCATTACGGGGGAGCGATGGCTTTCGATCTGGCGCTGCCGGTCGTCGGCAGCAACGTCATCGCTTATAACGTGGCGACAGTCGACGCCGTGTACTGCAATAGCCATGCTACTGTATGGAACCCGGCCTGCTGCGATATCTACGGCAACTATCCGGCAGACTATACCGGCTGCCTGGAGGGATGGAACGGAGCGGCCGGAAACTTCTCGCTCAATCCCGTCTTCTGCGACAGGAGCTCGGGCGACTATTCGATATCGAGTAACTCGCCCCTTATCAACCCGGCCGGATGCGGGATCCAGACCATCGGCTCGGGGCAGATCGGCTGCCTGATAGAGCCTGACACCTTCCTGGTCAAGCCAGACGGTTCGGGGGACTTCCCGACCATCCAGGACGCGGTCGACGCGATCCATGACGGGCAGGTCATCCTGCTCGCCTCGGGAGTGTTCCAGGGTGCGAAAAACTACGACGTCCACCTGGCCGGCAGCGACATCACGATCGTCTCGCAGGTGTCCTCCGCGGATGCCTGCACGATCGACTGCCAGGGCTCCGCCTCCTATCCCAGGAGGGCATTCATCATCGACCAGGGGGAATCCCGGGACCTGGAGATAAAGCACATCACCATCAGAAACGGGTACGGCTACGAAGGAGGGGCGATATACTGCGAGGCTTCGGGGCCTTACCTGTACGGGATGGTCTTTGATAACTGCAAGGCGGCTGCAAGCGGCGGCGCTATCCACCTCGAGACCGCCTATGCGCAGGTAGTCGACTGCGAGTTCACGTCGTGCTCGGCGGGGGCCGGCGGGGCGATATCCTCTTACGGGGCGAGCTCCGGCTCCGTGGAGGGATGCGTCATGGACGGCAACACCGCCAACTCGGGCGGCGCCTTCATGGTCGCGGAAGGTGGCACGACGACCTTCAGCGGATGCCTCCTTATAAATAACGAGGCGAGATGGGGAGGAGCCGGGTATTTCTCATCGTCGAACACTGAGGTGACCGGATGCACGGTCTGCTGGAACACCGCTTTCAAGGGCGGTTCGACATTTTCGATAGCGAACTCCAGCCCGGCGCTCGATAACTCGATATTCGCCTTCAACAGGGGACCGAGCTATTCGTTTTTCCCTAGCCTGGGAGGAGACCCGGACGTTACCGACTGTGATATCTACGGCAACGAAGGGGGAGACTGGGTCGGCGCGGTGAGCGGAGACTACGGGTCGAACGGAAACATCAGCGAGGATCCGATATTCTGCGATCCGTACGGCGGCGACTATCACCTCGATCTGTCTTCACCGTGCGCCGCCGCCCAGAATCCTTCCTGCGGCCTGATCGGCGCCTATGACGCCAACTGCACCGTCACATGCGACACCTTCCTCGTGAAGGATGACGGTACCGGGGACTACGAGAAGATCCAGGACGCCGTGGACGCGGCGTGGAACTGCTGCGTGATCAAGCTTGCCGACGGGACATACACCGGAGACAGGAACCGCGACATCGACCTGTCGGGCAAAGTCGTGACGATCGAGGCCGAGAACAGCTCGGCACCGGCCTGCACGATCAACTGTGGGGGCACTCCCGCGGACCCGCACCGGGGATTCCTCATCGACGACCGTCAGAACGAGCTTCTCACGATCCGCAACGTGACCATCAGGTGGGGATACGCATCAGATCACGGCGGAGCGATCTACATCTCGGGCGCTAGCCCGAGGCTCGAGAACGTCAACTGCTCGTTCAATGGGGCCGGCGACAGGGGCGGCGCCATCTACATGGACGACTCCAACGCCAGCATCATCGACTGCCTGCTGCATTCAAACTCGGGCGGGGGAGGCGGCGCCGTGGCATCGTTCAACGGCAGCGCGGGAAGGATCGAAGGGTGCAGGATCGAAGGGAACATCGTCACGGGCGGCGGCGGAGGATTCATCATCTCCGGAGACGGAAAGACCAGGGTGACCGACTGCGCCATAGTGTACAACGAGGCCGACTGGGGCGGGGGAGGGTATTTCAGCGGATCCGACGCCGTAGTCTCCGGCTGCACGATCGCCGACAACGACGCGAACGACGGAGGCTCCGCGCTTTCTGTAGTCTCGAGCGATCCGAATATAAAACATACAATCATCGCGTTTAATGACGGGCCGAACAATACGGTCTACTGCTCCGGGGGCAGCGATCCGGATCTTTCCTGCTGCGATGTCTACGGGAACGAGAACGGAGATTTCGTGGGATGCATATCGTCGGAGTTCGGCATAGACGGAAACTTCTCTGCCGACCCGATGTTCTGCCGCATCACGGCGCACATTTTCGATATAAATTACGATTCCCCCTGCGCCGAGGCGAACAACCCCGGCTGCGGGCAGATAGGCGCGTACGGGCCGCATTGCGGATCTACGATCTGGCCCCGCATCGGGATATATACTTCGACCGATTCCACCGGGATTAGCGGGATAACCGTCGACAAAGGGGATACGGTGCAGGTCTACGTGATGATCCGGGCGATCAACATGCCTTCGGACCTGGTCTACTGGGAATCCAACCTGTCCGTCTCATCCAACATCCAGGTCATAGACTTCGATGCGGTCAACAGCGACAGCTCGTCGGGCAGCGTGCCGGGCGACCTGGCGATATACGCTTCGCCGCCGATCAACATCAAGCAGGACGCGGTCCTCGCGACGATGAGCTTCGTCCGTACAGACAACGAGATCGGGTATCTTTACCTTGCCGCATTAGAAGATCCGTCAGGCACTTCCGACGCTCCCTGCTTCAGCGTCGAAGGAGCGCCGGGCGTCTTCTATGCCCTGGAAATCGCGTCCGGCAGCGACACCTCGGCCGCGTTCACGATCGAGCCGCAGAGCACGACGGGAGACGAGCATGCGCCGCCGGCGTTCTCGCTGAGCCAGAACTATCCGAATCCCTTCAATCCGACGACTACGATCAGTTTCAGCCTCGGGGCCCGTTCACAGGTCTCGCTCGGGATATATGACGTCTCCGGCAGGCTTGTCGCCATGCTCCTGGACGGGGAGGAGCTCGAGGCGGGCCTGCACAGGGCCGTCTGGAACGGGAATTGTAGCGGAGGCTGGCGCGCGGCCAGCGGCATGTATTTCTACAAGCTGAGCGCGGGGGAATTCACCGCCCAACGGAAGATGATCCTGCTGCGATAGATGCCCGATAAGCGGCTCGGGCAGGCTGCAGCACGAACGGGGAGCCTCACAGGGGCTCCCCGTTCCGATTTTCGAGCCTGTAATGAACAGTCACCCGGTGATCCGCCGGATTTTTAGTGTACATCTCCGCATTTTATAGGTAGAATAACCTATATTCCTGCAACGGGGTCTCGCCGAAAGTTCAAAGAGGTACTCCATGCCAATAGAGTATACCTATGACGAGGTGAACAATGTCCTCTATACGAGGTTCTACGGTGTAGTTGTCGACAGCGACCTGCAGGACCAGGGCAATGCCGTCGGCGCCGATATCCGGGTCAAACCGGGCATGAGAGAGCTGGTCGACCTGTCAGGGGTGGAGGAGATCAAGGCCTCGGTCAGCGGTCTCGAGCGGAACATCCAGATAGACAGCAGGCACAGGGAGAAGCTCGCGGGGATGCGCACCGCGGTCGTGGCTCAGACCGACCTCCTTTACGGATTCGCCAGGATGTTCCAGGCCCTGTCCGAG
>CAZREW010000023.1:0-21693 GCA_964599375.1 uncultured bacterium | reverse complement strand
TGCACGTCCTTCTGCATGAACACCCCGGACGGCCCCGTTTTCGGGACCAACCTCGACCTTTTCATCCCGGGCGACGGGCTGGTGCTGGTGAACCTCAGAGGCATCGAGAAGGAGACCTACCAGAAGGGCACGACCGGCCGGAGGGTGAAATGGACCTCCAGGTACGGGAGCGTGACGTTCAACGTGGCGGGGAACGAGTTCGTGTGGGGCGGTATGAACGAGGCGGGGCTGGTGATGAGCTCGATGGAGCTGAGGGCCGGGGAATACCCGGAGCCTGACGAGCGGCCCGCCCTGTTCGACGGCAACTGGGGCCAGTACGTGCTGGACAACTGCGGGAGCGTCGATGAGGTGATCGCGATTGACTCATCGGTGACTGTCCGCGACCAGGGGTATACGAGCCACTACCTCGTAGCCGATGCCGACGGTAACTGCGCGGCGATAGAGTTCATCGACGGCAGGTCCGTCGTCTACACGGGCGGGGAGATGCCGGTCAGGGCGATGGCGAACATGCGGTACGGGCAAGCCGCTGAGGCCTGGAAGAGGGGAGGAGCTCGCTGGTGGTGGTCGAACCCGGGCCGGTCGGCCGAGCGGGTCGCAGAGTGCCAGAGAAGGATGGAGGAGTACGACGCCGAGACCGACACCTCCGCGGTGAACTACGCTTTCGGGACGCTGATGCATCATGTCGCGGCGCCGCATACGAGGTGGAACATCGTCTTCGACATCGCGAAGCGGGAAATCTGGTACAGGACCGTACAGAGCCCGTCCTTCAAACATATATCGCTCGGCTCGTTCGATTTCTCGTGCGGCGCCCCGAAGCTGATGCTCGATGTGAACACCCCTCTCGAAGGGGACCTCGATGAGCATTTCATCCCCTACGACTACCAGGTGAGCCTCGGTGTATTCCGCACCTTCTGCGGGCGCTTCGGTATAGATATATCCGAGCGGGACGCCATCGACTTTACAGGATTCTTCGAGGGATTCGAGTGCGCGGAATAATCAAAGGGAGCTGTAAATGGAACGAGTGACAGGAATAGGCGGGGTCTTCATCAAGTCAAAGGATCCCGAAAGACTGAGGGCCTGGTACCAGGCTCACCTGGGAATGGAGATCGAGGACTGGGGCGGAGTCGTCTTCCGATGGAGCACGCCGGAGGATCCGGGCTCCGGCGGGATGACGATCTGGAACATCTTCGAGGAGCCTTCCGATTATTTCCGTCCGAGCGAGGCGGGATTCATGATCAACTACAGGGTGGAGGATCTCCAGGCGCTACTCGACGCCCTAAGGGCGGAGGGCTGCAATGTGGTCGAGAAGACCGAGGAGTCCGAATTCGGCAGATTCGGCTGGGTGATCGACCCGGACGGCAACAAGGTCGAGCTGTGGGAGCCTCCGGCCGCGTGAACCGGTATGCGGGCGACTGATTCTTAAGGAGGGCAACGATGATTTTTGGATGTTACGTGCTGTTCGGGCTGGGACTGGTGTCGTACGCGGTCTCGGCAATCAATTCCGGGAGCGGCACGGGAGAGACCTTCTCCGATATCGCCAACGCGCTGATGCTGATAACAGCGGTCCTTCTTCTTTTCCGGGCGGCGAACTGGGGGCGGAAGAAGAAATCGGATGGCTGAACCGGCCGCTGTACTGACAGCTATGTTCAGTGTGAATAGATACTGCAGGCAAAAAGCCCCGGATTAAACCACCAATCTTGTAAGTAGTTGTAATAATTGAGGTTGAGTGAACATACAATATCTGCTATAATTGATGCGATCGACCTGGATCCGAGGCTCACATTGTATTTCATGCTAGTCACCGGAGGGGACCATGAAGAAGATCGCGCTGCTTTCCATCGTTTTGCTGGCTTTATCGTCCGTGCCTGTCAACGCCCAGCCCGTGATAGTCGAAGAAGGCTGGACCCTGATCCGGACCATCCCGTTCGATAATCCGATAGCGGCTCATTTCAATCCCGTTGACGGCTGCATCTACGTGGCCTGCCGCGAGACGGCCTCGGACGGGCTGTATCGTATCGACGGGCTGGGATTCACGGTCCTGATCGCGAGCGGCACCTACCTCGCCGGTGTCGTGGTGGACCCGCAGACAGGCAACATCTTCTCATCCGACGCCTTGGCCGGCATAATCTATCGCTCTCAGCCCGGCGTTGTCGGCCGGTCGACATGGGTATCGGGTTTTCATACAGGCGATGACGATCCGATGGGCATGGCTATCGCTCCGATGGACTACACCGGCGATGTGCTCGCACCAGGAGAGGCTATTGTCGTCGACGGGGGCTACACGGGCCCTGACGAGATCTGGACCTGGTCGCCGGTCACGAGCGAAGGCGAGACCCTGCTTCACACCGATGACGGGACACTTGTGGAGGCGGTGGACATAGCGGTCGGGGACTCGACTATCCACCTCGTCGACGTCTGCGAGACGTCCCCGGGCCTCGTTTATTTGGTCAGTGCCGGAGGCGTCATCACTCCTCTTACGACCTCGCAGCCCCTTGCCGAGCCGTGCGGTATCACGTATGACCCTATGAGCGGTGATCTCCTGGTCCTCGACCAGGGCGACGACAGGCTGGTGCGGATAGACCCCTCGACGGGCGAGGTGAGCGACGTGCTCACGGGAGTCGCGGTCAGTAATTATGGCTGGGCCGGTGTGGACATGACCGACGACGGACGCCAGCTCGTGGTATCCGCCTTTGACGACGATGTGGTCTATGTGTTCGCCCGATGCGATGCCGTCGGACAGCCCGAAGTGGATTGCGACGGCAATGGTGTCTACGACGCCTGCGACATAGCGGGAGGAGCGCCCGACTGCAACGTCAACGGCGTACCGGATGACTGTGACCTCGAGTCGGGTGTGAGCGATGACTGCAATCTCGACGGCATCCCGGACGACTGCCCGGATTGCCCTCCGGTCGAAGTGATATTCATCATGGATACGTCGACCTCGATGGATGACGAGGCGGCGAGCCTATGCGCGAGCATGGGCCAGGTGATCGCGACGCTCGAGTTCGCCGGGCTCGATGTCATGCCGCTGCTGCTGGGTATCTGCGACCTGCCGGGTGGTACGTACAACTGCCTGCAGGATCATATCGTCAATCTGCTAGGTACGGTCGTTCCGGGTTCCCCGCCGCCGGGGCTCGAGGTCCTCGGCGCGTGCACTGGCGTCAACGAGGCCTGCCAGGAAGACTGGGCCCTCGCGACGGCGGTAGTAGCCGGCGTCTACCCCTGGCAGCCTTCCGGAGAGTCGATCCGGCTGATCATCCCTCTCAGCGACGAAGGCCCATGGTGCGGCGATCCGATCACTGAATTCGATGAGGCCGCGATCACGCACGCCATATCAGTCGCGCGGACGGCGGGCGTCATTGTCTCGCCGATCACGGGGACCGGCTCCCTGTCGGCCGTTCAGTCGCTCGCCCAGGCCCTGGCTGACTCCACCGGGGGCATCCATTTCAACTCGACCGAGCCGTCGCTCGACATCGCCGAATCGATCGTCGAGCTGGTGCTGAGCGCCTGCTCATCTTACACCGACTGCAACGGGAACGGGACGCTCGATGAGTGCGACATAGCAAGCGGCTTTAGCGAGGACCTCAACGGCAACGGCGTGCCCGACGAGTGCGAAACGGCAACAGGCGAGGATCCATATACGCCGAGGCCGGGCGCCCCGCAGCTCGAGCAGAACGTGCCCAACCCGTTCAACCCTTCGACTTCGATCGCGTTTGTACTTCCGCGAGAGGCGCAGGCCGAGATCGTCGTGTTCGCGCCCGACGGCCGGCGTGTGGCCACCCTGGCAAGCGGAAGGTTTGCCGCCGGCCGCAACGAGGTCGTATGGGACGGACGCAACGATGCGGGCAAGCAGGTCGCAGCGGGCGTTTACTTCTACCGCCTCAAAACTGAAGGCTACATGGAGGCGAAGAGGATGGTGCTTGTGCGCTGAAGGCGGAGCGTGTCCACTGAGACAGCCGCTACCCTCGCGCGGGCCGGCCGCCCAGGAGCATCTTCAACGCGGCGATCACGACGAGCAGGGCGCAATCGGTGACGAGTATCGACGGCGCCGTCGGCCAGTCGAAAAGGACCGATATCACTATTCCCGCGATTGAGCATACTATCGAGAAGACCACCGATGCCGCTATGATGTGCGGCATGCGCCTGAAGAGGAGCAGCCCCGCAAGGGGAGGGATCACGAGCGATCCGAATACGAAGAGCACGCCTGCCATCTTCATCGTGACGCCGGCGGTCACTCCGATGCTCAGATAGATCAGGAAATCGTAGAGCCCCGCATTGATCCCAGACGCGCGCGCGGTCTCGGGGTCGAACGAGACGAAGAGGAAGTTCCTGTACATCAGGGCGTAGAGGACCGCGACCGCCAGGGTCAGGATACCGGCCACGGCGAGGTCGGCCGGCCCCACATAGAGGAGGTTTCCCGAGACGAGGTCCAGCCCTTTCGACTCGGCCATCGGGTTTTTCGCGATCAGTATCACGGCGAGCGCCGCGGCCGAGACGTACGTGAACCCTATCAGGCCCTCCCTCGATATCGACGTGCTCCTGTAAGGCAGCCAGAAGAGGAAGACCGCCCCGACCGTCAGGACCAGGGCCGACAGCATGGGATCTATGCCGATGATGAGCCCGGCGGCTACGCCCAGGGCCGAGACCTCGGCGAGGGTTATCCCCAGGAAGACGATCCTCTTCAGCATGACAAAGACTCCGAGGAATGCGCAGAGGCTACCTATCATCACGCCCGCTGCCAGCGCGTACAATATGAACTTCTCGGTCAGGATCTCCATCTGTCACCCCATTACTATGCTGCGTTTGCCGTTTACTTCGCTCACGCTGATGCCGACGCCGTACAGGCCGGACAGGAACCCGCTGCTCATGACCTCTTCCATGGGGTGGAGTGTCGCTCCGCCGTCCTTGATGAAAAGCAGCCTGTCGACATGGTTCAGAACGACATGCAGGAGATGGCTCACTATCACCACCGTGATGTTCTCCCTGTGATGTATGTCGTGGATCAGGTCCATGATCCTCGTCTCGCCCGATACGTCGAGGTCGTTCGTGGGCTCGTCGAGCAGGAGGATGTCGGGCTCTGAAGCCAGCGACCTGGCGAGAAGGGCCCTCTGCTTCTGCCCGCCGGAGAGGTCCCTGTAGGCGAAATCCCGCATCTCCGCGAGGCCCACGACATCGAGAGAGTGCGCGACCGCCTCCCTGTCGCGGGGCGACAGCCGCCTTCTCGGGCCGAGTAGCGGGTAGCGGCCCATCTCGACCACTTCCCCGACCGACAGCGGGAATATCGGGTCGAGCGCCTGCCGCTGTATCACGTACCCGAACCTCAGGCCCGGCGAGACACGCACGCTCCCGTCAATGGGCTTCAGGTTTCCCAGTATGGCCCTGAGCATCGTCGTCTTCCCCGAGCCGTTCGGGCCGATGATGCCGAGGAAGTCCCCGCGGTCGATCTCATACGAGACGTCGCCGAGCACGGTCGCTCCGCCGTAACCCAGGGACACGCCGTCGAATATTATGACGGGCTCCCTGCCCGTCCTTTCACCGCCGGCCATCCTGACCCTCTTTCATGACAGCGCCTCCACTATCTTCTTCACGTCATTCCTCAGCAGATCGAGGAAGCTTTCGATGCCCTTCTCCGAACCGATGTATATCGGGATCCTGACCTCCCTGACGCCGGTTTCGGCCTTCACCTTGTCGACGGGCTTCTCGGGGTAGTAAGGCTCGACGAGTATCAGCTTCGCCTTGCCGCCTTCCGCTGCCGCTACCACCTCGGAGAGGTGCCTGCCCGAGGGAGGGATCCCCGGCTGAGGCTCGAGAGTCGCGACGATCTTTAGCCCGAAGTACTCACAGAAGTAGTCCCAGGACCTGTGATACTCGATGACGCCCGTTCCCTTGAAGGGAGCCATCATCTCGCTGAGCTCGGCGAAAGTGCGGTCGACCTGTTCGAGGTACCTTTCCATGTTTGCCCTGAACAGCGGCTCGTCGCCGGGCGATACCCGCGAGAGCCCCTCGTAGATATTCGTTACGGCCGTCCTGACATTCCCGGGCGTGAACCAGTAGTGAGGGTTCCCGTAGGGATGGACATGCCCGAGCGAGCCGTCGATCCTGCCCTGAGGCACCTGTATCGGCCTTATGCCGTCCGAGGGGTCCACGTACCCGGGAGCGCCGAACCTTATCCTGGAGTTCCTCGATGCGTCGATCAGGGACTTCATCCAGACATCCGCGTCGAGCCCTACAACGACGAGCATGTCGGCCCGCTTGAGCTTCATCACCTGGCTCGGGACCGGCTCGAAGAAATGCATATCGGTGCGTCCCCTGAAGACCGCGTAAACGTCGACCCGGTCGCCGCCGACCTGCCTGACGAAATCGGCCATGTCGAGGGACGAGGCCACTACATTTATTCTGTCACCCGCTTCGGCAGGTCCGCATGGACAGGCGAGGGCGGCGAGCAGCAGAAAAGAAAACATGTATCTCATGACCGTCCTCCTCAATCATCCAGCCTGTGGGCGTGCGGGCCGAGCCCCCAGACGAGCTGTATTATCCCGCTGTTTATGGTTCTGTCGTATCTGTCGACCAGGCGCGAGAACTCGGCCCTGAGGTAGAAGCTGTGGGTGAAGTAATAGCTGATGAATCCCGTCGCACCCCATTCCCTTTCGTTGACGGGAAGCTCATCGAGGTCGGCGTCCTCCTCGTGCGTGAAGTAATCCGACATGTCGTAGCGCCCACCGACCTCCCAGTACTGGTTGATGTTCAAGGCGAGCATCGAGTAGATGCCGAACGGGTCGGATATGTGATCGTCCTTCGTCTTCGCCAGGTAGAGCTCGGACTGCCACCTGATCCGCCTGTAGCTCATCGGGTGGCGGTAGGTCAGCGTGAGGTCTCCGCCGTGCAGGTACGTATGGCCCCCTTCGTCCCAGACGAGACTGTACCCGAGAAGGACATTCGACAGCTCCCCGAAAGGCAGGTCCAGGACGGCGCGGCCGTTGAATATCTTTCCGTTCCACTGCAGGGTATGCTGCCCGGGGTGTTCCTCTTCTTCGCCGGTGTGGAGGTGCCCGCTATCGAGCGTCATTCCGGACCATGTGCCGAGCGAGACCTTCGAGTACAGGTCCCACGGTATGGGGAGGAGCCAGTCCAGCCGGGCGCCATCGTCGAAGAAGGGATGCTCGCCGAAGAAATCCGACATCACCAGCGGCGTTCGGGCGAACTTCCAGTGATGGGGATGGACCGGGTTGAGCCGGCCGAAATCGATCAGCTTTCTTCCCGCGACGAGCTGCAGCCCGCCTGGGAGATCGAGGAACGATACGAACGCCTCCTCCGGATGCACCACCCATTCACCGTCATGCTCGTGAATGGCCAGTATGAAATCACCGCTTACCCCTGGATAGAGGTAGGCCTGAAAGGCCAGTTCGGCCTCCTTTATGAACAGCCTGTTGCGTTCAGGATCGTTCTTGTCGTCGGAGAAGACCGTCCACATGTCTACTATCGCGCTGATGTCGGGGTTCATCAGCCCGCCCGAAGAGCCTACCGGGACGGCCCTGTGCACATCCTCGCCTGCCCGGGCCTGAGGCGGCGGCCAGATGACGGCGGTCGCCGCGCAGGCCGCCATCGCCAGAATGATTTTTATCGATACTCCACGCATTCGTATATCTCCTTGATACTGCCTGGATATTCACTGGATACGCGCACGGTCGGCAACGTCGTGCGCATGCGCGATTAAATGGCCAAGGATTGATTATTAAAGCGCGGCGGCGGGAGGGGCGCGAATGCTCGAAGGCCCGGCCGCGGAATAAGAGTCTGTCTCTTCCCGGGGCACGGACAGGATCTGTATCACGAAGACTGTTATAACGAGAAAGAAGGTTATGAAGGACGCGCTCAGATCATTGAGCCACTTGCAGGCGATACAATCGTTAGCAGTTCCTTCGCCATGCCCGTGATGGTGGAGCCAGGGCTCAAACGCAAAAAGAAGGATGAACAGAGTCAACGACAGGATGGCCAGCAATGTCAGTCTGCGCCGCATGGTCGCTCCGATCGATCCTTCCCGGAAAAACAAGTCTATCCGTTCTGAAGTCATAACAGGGGAATTACGGCTGACGTGATTATAATATTACAAAGGCATGCAAGTCAAGCCGGTAAGGGTAAAGAAGGCCCTGTTCCGTGATGCGGCGGAGGCCTGTTCGCTGCTTGACACTCCGTCAGAATGGGAATATCGTTTCCTGAGTTCTAAGGAAAAGGGAATGGAGATATGGAAACGGTATTCCTGTCCGGTGTTTTCGGTTTTTTCATCGCCGTGGCGCTGTTTGTCGCCATATGGGTCATGAGAAGAAGTCGGCGTGCGTCGGGGCCGTCGGTGAAGGTATTCTCGTCGATCGAGCATCTGCGGTCGGTCGGAGAGCTGGTCGTCTTCAAGATAATGACGAAGGAGATAGTCACGACCGCCGAGCACTGGTTCGGCGAGACGGGCAAGAAGTACTTCAACTGGCTCGTCTCCTCCAGGAAGATGGCGATGATCTTCGAGTTCGAGATAGATTTCCGTTACGACCTGCGCAGCCCGGACTTCGTCATCGAGCTGAAGAAGGATGGGCAGTATCTTTTCAAGATGCCGAAGTGTCTCTACGAAGTCCATATCCGGGACATCAGCTTCTACGATGAGCAGAGCGCGAAGCTACTGCCGTGGCTGCTGCCAGGCCTGCTCACCAACGCTTTCGGGACCGGGTCCACCGAGGAGGACAAGAACCGGCTGAAGGAAGAGGCCAAGCAGCAGGCGGGGCTCATGGCCGGCCAGCTTGTACAGAAGATGAGGACCGAGGTCCAGAACTCGGCCCGGAAGACCCTGGAAGCGCTGGCGAGGAATTTCGGGGCGGAGCACGTGGACTTCGATTTCACTCACGCCGACCTGATCCGCTCGAAAGTCGAGGCCGCCCTGCGGGAGGCGTCAGAAGGATAGGAGAGACGGGCGCAGGGTGGAATAGTTCGGCCGACGCTCAAACAACGGACCTCGTTTAATATCACCTGCAGGTTCCCGCCTGACATTGTGACTTGAAAGAGGACTTATTAATGACTGATAAGGCATCTGTAGACAAGGCATTCCAGGACTACTACCCCGACGACGTGAGCCACTGCTTCGGATGCGGTAGGCTCAACGAGAAGGGGCACCAGATAAAGAGCTACTGGGACGGCGACGAGACGGTCGCCGTCTTTACGCCCGAGCCGTATCATACGGCGATCCCCGGTTACGTCTACGGCGGGCTGATCGCGTCGCTGATCGACTGTCACGGGACTGGCACGGCGGCCGCCGCCGGGTACCGCGCCGAGGGGCGAGAGATGTCGAGCGAGCCCCCGCTGCGCTACGTGACGGCCTCGCTTCACGTCGACTACCTGCGCCCGACGCCGATGGGAGTCCCCCTCGAGGTCCGCGGCAGGGTCGAGGAGATCTCGGGTAAAAAGGTGGTTGTGAGCGAGACGCTCTCTGCCAATGGCGAGGTCTGCGCGAAGGGGCGCGTGGTCGCTGTCAGGATGCCGGAGGGAATGGCGTCTAAATAAGTTTCATTCGGCAAGATGGTCGGGGTTGATGTCAACGGCGACTGCCGGCAAGCCCGGCGACTCGTACGATCCCATTTTTCGACCAGAAACCTTTGTCCCGCGCCCGCCGTCCGTGCTATCATGCATACGCACTCTGGGACTGTTCTCACAACCTTTCACATACGGCAAGGAGGCATTGGTATGGACCATCGTCTCAAAGCGGCGGCCGTCATAGTGCTGGCGGCTATCTGCACCGGGATACCCTCGCTTCGCGCGGACTGGTTGATGGATGGGACGCCGATCTGCGTGGATCTGCACGACCAGTATTCACCGGCCGTCACCGGTGACGGATCCGGCGGAATGATCGTCGCCTGGCAGGACGAAAGAATGGAGACCAGCACGGACATCTTCGCGCAGCGTGTCGACAGCGACGGGAATCCCCTCTGGACGGCGAACGGCGTGGCTGTCTGCACGAATGATGACTACCTGTCGGACCTGCGGGTCGTTTCCGACGGCACGGGAGGCGCGATAATCTCCTGGCAGGGCCCCAACACGATATTCGTCCAGCGGGTCGACGAGACGGGTCTGCCGATGTGGACCGCATGCGGGGACACCGTGACTCCCGACGGCAACTTCATCTTCGGTTACAACATGATCTCGGACGGGGCCGGCGGCGCGATCCTGATCTGGCTGGACGAACGCAATGGTGACGTCGATCTCTTCGGGCAGCGCTTCAGCCCGGGAGGCTCGAAGCTGTGGGATCCCGAAGGCATTCCCATCTGCGTCTACGAAGGAAACCAGGATGCGATGGAGATACTCGCGAACGGCGACGGTACGTTCATACTGACGTGGTACGACCGCCGCGCGGGGAACAACCCCGACATCTACGCGCAGAAGATCGACACGACTGGCGCTCTTTTATGGGACGAAGAAGGGATGCCGGTCTGCACCGATCCGGGTGCCCAGTACCAGCCGGTCATCACGACCGACGGGCACGGTGGCGCGATCATTGCGTGGTACGACTACCGTTGGGGGACCTTCGACGTATTCGCCCAGCGGATCGACATTTACGGCGACCAGGTGTGGGACTGGGACGGAATGCCTGTCTTCGCCTCGATTTACGATGAGGAGGGGGTGCGGATCGTATCGGACGGCGCCGGGGGGGCGATCATCACGTGCAACGCCTTCCTTGACATTTATTACGAGGTCCTTATACAGCGCGTCGACAGCAATGGAGAGATACAGTGGTGGTATGGAGGGATGCCTGTCTGCGCGGGCACCTGGGAGAAATACTCCGAGTGGATCTGTGAGGATGGAGAGGGCGGAGTGATCGTAGGCTTCGCCGATGGTCGAACTGACTCCTACTATTCTCTGTACGGGCAGCGGATCGATCATGACGGCGCTCCGGTGTGGAACGCTCTCGGGGTACCGCTGTACAGTGTCGAGGGGGAGCTGGATAACGTCGCCATAACAAGCGATGCGTCAGGCGGCGCCTTCTTCGCCTGGGTGGACGACCGCAACGGCGGGCAGTACGATGTCTTCGCCTCGCGGCTGAATGCTTACGGCCGTCTCGGTGGATTCTACGCGCCGCCGCTGATCTCGTCGGCCGCTGATGTGCCGAACGACCAGGGAGGCCGGCTCAGCCTGCGGTGGGACGCGAGCGCGGCTGACACCCTCCCCGACTCGCATATCGATTACTACTCCGCCTGGCGGCTGCTTCCCGATTCTGGTGCCGGGATGGCCGGCATGGCAGAGCGTGCCCCGGCCCCCGATCTTGCCGAGCTCGGCCTGACGGCCGACTTCAGCGGCGAGGCGACGCGGCGCATGGTAACGGCGGCGGGTGACACGTGGGAGTGGCTCGCCAACGTTCCCGCTCATCACGTGGAGAGCTACGGTCTGACGGTGCAGAGCCTCTACGACTCGATTGGATCCGATCCTGGGTGGCAGTACTTCGTCGTCACCGCGCACACCGGGGATCCGGCGATCTATTTCGACTCGCCGGTCGACAGCGGGTACTCGGTCGACAACATCTCGCCTGAGTCGCCGCTCGGATTCAGCGGAATACAGAGCCTCGTGCCGGCGGGCCTTAAGGTCTACTGGAAGATCGGTGACGATCCCGACCTGTCGCACTACGCCGTCTACAAGGGACCGGCCGAGGACTTTGTCCCGGGCGAGGGGAACCTCGTGGGGACGGCGGCCGACACTATGCTTCTCGACACCGGCTGGACGCCGGGCGACGAGGACTTCTTCAAGCTCGAAGCGGTAGACGTGCACGGGAACGAGAGCCCGTACTCGCTTCTGAGGCCCGAGAACATATACGTCGGCACGCTGCTGCAGAGCTTCCATGCCGAGGCGCGGGAGTTCTTCATCGAGCTCTCGTGGACGCTGTCCGAGGCTGATGACGGCATCACCTTCACCGTGCTGCGGGCCGAGGCGGGGGGCGCGTTCGAAGCCCTCACCGGCTGCCGGGTCGAGCGGGACGGGCTGTCGTTCAAGCTCAGGGACGCTGACTGCGATCCTGGCGTGACCTACCGCTACAGGATCGAGGTCGACGAAAAGGACGGGAGCAGGATCCTCTTCGAGACTGCGGGGATAACGGCGCCGGCGATGCCTCTGACCCTGTTCCAGAACACGCCGAACCCGTTCAACCCGTCTACGGCGATAGCGTTTTATCTGCCGCAGCGTTCGCACGTGCGCATCGACGTCTATGACGTCGCGGGGCGGCTCATCACGACGCTGGTCGACGAGACGCGGCCGGCCGGCCGGCATTCGGTCGACTGGAACGGTCAGGACGACGCTGGCCGCACGGCGGCAAGCGGCGTCTACTTCTACCGTATGCGGGCCGACAAGTTCGAGCAGACGCGGAAGATGGTCCTTCTTCGGTAGTACGTCTCTCTTTTTAAGAAGAAGTAGTTAAAAGGTGACCCGGCCCTGGAGTGATCCGAGACTTCAGGGCCGGGTTTTTATTTGCTTTGGATAAGGCGGAGAACACGCGCCGGAGATAGTTATTGACGCTTCAATTTCAAAGTTGAGTTACAGCGGCCTATATGATATAATCAAAACCGGTTAGGGGAATAATACTTATAGCTCGATCTTGCGAAGGGAAAGCTCATTGATCGATCAATGCGCCTTCGTATCCAGTCTGCTGAATCAGGCGGTGATTCAGCCTTTCTTCATTTCCATTAGCTTTTTGAGGTGATCACTGTGAAGAGGATCCTGCTGGCCATCCTGCTCTGTCTTGCCGTTACATCTGTCGCCACCGAACTTCCACCGGGCGGGAGATTGCCGGCGGGCAAGAAGCCATCCGACACCAGGCCCTTGTTCATGTCGAGCCCGAAGCCGGCGGACCTGCCGCCGGAGCTCGCAGGTACGTACGGCGAAAGACCCATGCTCGGTTCGGTGGCCGATACATTTCTGCTCGGCGAATGGGACTTTGATGATGGCACGTCCCAGGGATGGCTCACAGAGGACCGGACCGCGCAGAACGACACTTTTTTTCACATCACGGACTTCTCGACGCTATCTGGTGGAACGTTCGGTAACCTCATTCCCCTGGAGGGTGACAAATCTCTGTGGTGCGGCAAGGAACCGGTATCGCAGTCTCCTTTCTGCGACTGGGAAGTCCTTCCTGGTTACGGCCACGACTGGGACCAGCGTTTCGAATCGCAGACCTTCTCGGGTGATACGGTGACCATCTCGTATAAGATCTTCTGGGATGTGGAACCTGGGTATGACTACGGTTACTGTCAATATCTCGACGGTAGTGACTGGATCGACCTTCCGGTCGACGATGGAGAAGGCATTTACGGCTGGGGGGATTACGGAATCGGAAACAGGATCGAGTCCTTCGCAGTCGTCCCGCAGGGGGGATCGACCCGTTTCCGCTTCAGATTCGTCTCGGACGGCGATTGGGACGACGAAGACGGATTGTGGAACACCGACGGCGCGCTGATCATCGACAGCCTCACGGTCACCGAGATCACCGGTCTTCAATCCAGCACACCGATGATAGTCGGCGCTCCGGCCGGGTGGAGCGGAGCGGGCACCAGGATTGCTGTCTCAGGAGATCACGTTTTCGTCGCAAAGGGTATGGGCGGCGTACAGTCGGTCGATGTCAGCGACCCTGAGAACCCTGTCCTCAGGGGAACGTATGATACACCCGGAACTGCGTATGACATCGCCATCGATGGAGACTACGCGTATGTCGCCGATGGAACGACGCTGCAGGTGCTCGATATATCAGACCCGGACAACCCCTCATATGCGGGCTATTCCAGCCTGTTCATGGGAATAGCCGTCAATGGACGGGGAATAGCCGTTCTGGGCGACCGGGCCTATGTCGCTCACAGCCTGGGTATCGAACTCTTCAATATCTCCGATCCCGAGCATCCATCATATGCAGGCATAATCTATGGCCCCACCGATGCCACCGATGTGACTATCGCGGGGAGCCGGGCATACATAGCGGGCGGTTCAAGCAACATGTATATCCTTGATCTGACTAATCCCGCCGCTCCGACTCTTATGGGGAATATTTACTGGCCGGGCACGGCCTACAGCGTGGCGGTCAGCGGGAATTACGCCTATATGGCGGCAGGCTACCAGGGCATGGCAGTCATCGACGTCAGCGATCCCTGGGCGCCGACCCTCGCAGCAGGATACGACACCGACGGCCAGGCGACTTTTATAGGGATCCGGGGTGACTCGGCATATGTCGCGGACGGTCCCGAAGGGCTCTGCATAGTGGATATCTCAGATCCTCTGAATCCGGCAGCCGCGGCGACCCTGGCGATGCCGTCATCAGCTGCGGGAATAGCCAGTGCGGGGGAATATACGTACGTCGTCGCGAAGTATGATGGGCCGCAGTCCGTAAAATTCGTTGAAGGCACGGCGCGGACGGTCTACTTCGAAGACTTCGAGGACGAGACAGAGGGAATGCTCGAGACCGACGACGGGTTATGGCAGGCGTCCGTCGCTCCACCGTTCGGCAACTACGCGGCCCTTCACACGGGCGGCTCGGTGCTGCAGGAGGACCCCTGCCAGCAGAACGATACGTACCTCTGGGGATTCTTCGACGATCCTGCCTCGACTGACTACTCATGCGGAGGCCACCCCGAGCAGGGAGCGATGCCATACGGCCCGGACGAGACCGGGTATTATCTCGACAACATCCTTATCTCGCCGCTCATCCCGCTCACCGACAGCGGATCTTCGGTGAAGCTGCTCTTCTCCATTTATCGCGACCTTCCTTTGGACAACCTTCAGTTCTACTACTGGATGGTCCGCTCGTTTGACGGAGGATGCCTTACCCGCTGGGAGCCATCAGGATTTTTCTTCTATGGTGACGAAAAGGCCTGGGTCCCGGCCAGTTTCGAGATAGGGAACAATATCGAACCGGATGCGGTCATGATACAGGTGGCCGTGGGAGTAATAGACATGTGCAACCCCTGGTGCGGTTATTTCGGCACAGGGACTTGTCACAGCCACGCCCCCCTGATAGACGACATCAGCGTCATACGAGTAGATTGCAACGGCCCCGTGTTCTCGGTCAGGGATATTGACCTCTTCCAGGACAATTTCCCGGCTGACGGGACCACTACCGGTACAGCACGCGCCGATATGGCGCAGGACCTTCTGGGCCCGAATTATTCCGGAATCCATCCGGGCGATTCGATCGTGATCACGGTCAGCGACGCTGAGTACGGCCTCGGATCCTACGAATACAGGGCCGCCGTATACGCCTACGTCCGGCGTAATGGCAACGAAAACGGATGCTTCGACCTGGAAGATCCGGAATCGAGGTTTGGATTAGGGACAAGATTCCCGATCTTCGGTTTCGACGGGGAGTATTGTATTTTCGAGATGGATACGGTGTTTACCGACGACAGCTACACCGTACCAGTCCGCGGCAGATTCTGTTTCGACCTAAACGACGACGTGCTTGTCCCCGGTGATACGATATCCTATTTTTTCGGCGCGAAGAACGCCAATGACGAGTGGGCCTACAGTTCGAGATCGATGGACGGACAGGGCTCGATATTTACGACCGATGATATAGAGGAAGCGAAGATGAGCCCGTTCGAGTTCTGTATCCTGCCGGTGCCTGGACACGACATCCTTTACGTGGATGGCACCGACGACAGGGGAGGCCCGGCGCAGGCCTACTTCGATGCCGCGTTCGAGGAGATCGGCGTCGCTGGTCGCGTGGACCGATACGATGTCCTCGGACCTTCGTCCAACACGGGCAACAGCCTTGCCTCGCGAGTCGTTTCGATCGACCAGTTGAGCGGATATGACGTGATAATCTGGAGCAGCGGTGACCTCAGGACCGGCTTGATAGGCGATGGCCCCGGCAGCCCCGGAAAAGCTCTCGATTACGCTCTGCTGAAAGGTTTCCTGGAGCGTGACAAGGCATCTGGAATATACCTGACAGGAGATAATATCGCGGAAGAGTGGGAATCTCTGGTCACTCCGGATGCCGCATCCTTCAGGTCGCTTTTCATGAACTTCGATCTCGAAAGCGGTGACCACAGGTCTGTAGGGCAGCCGGAGTCGCCGAGACTTCAGGCGTGCGGTGAGGTATTCGACAGCTCGTTGCCTCCCGACAGTGTCGTTGCTTTCGGAGGGTGCCCCGGGATCAATGACTTCGATGTTCTCGAGGAGACAGGCAGCTCACAGGCTGAGATGATGAATCCCGCCGGCGAAAAGCGATACATCCTCAGCCAGCGGACGGTCAACGACGAGGACAGCCTGGCCGGTGTCATCCTATCGGGATTCAGCTTTCACGACCTGAGGGACGACTTCGAGCAATTCTCGGCGGGCCAGCAGGCCCGGCACATGCAGCAGATACTGGAGTGGCTGCTCGCCGAGGATCTCGGCGAGATAGAATCGCCCTGTTATCAGTGCGCGATCGTGGCATTTGTCGGAACCGATTACCCGGTCAGTGACGTCGATGTCTATGCAGACCATGCCTACCTGGTCGGAGGATATCTCTCTACTGTCGACATAAGCGATCCATACAGCCCGACTCTTCTGGGGTCTGAGCTGACCTGCTACCTGGGTGCCTACGAGATCGAATGCTCCGGCGGGCTCGCCTACCTGGCAGGATATCCTGCGTTTCAGATGATGGGCCTCTACTGCGACTTCTGGGGGCTTAACGTTCCATGCTGCTTATGCCACAGCGGGCAGTGGGACGAGTCGGTGCCGGTGGCTTATGATCTCGATATCGTCGATGACCACGTTTATCTCGCGGCAGGAGATGATGGCCTGTTCATCATGTATCACGAAGACCTCCACACGTCATTCGAATGCTCTTCGATGGGAGGAGTGAACGGTTATTGCTGCACGGTCGATTCTATCGGCGCTTGCGATGCAGACAACGCGAGAGGTGTCGCAGTCTCCGGCGATTATGCTTTCATCGTCGACGGCGTGGGATTGAAGATAGTGGATGTATCAGATCCTTCCAGTCCGGCGATCACTCTTGCCGTACCGATGCCGGGACAGATTCCTGACTGCATCCGCATCAAGGACCATTATGCCTATGTAGGGGGACTGGATATAACGGTATTCGATATCAGTGAGCCGGATGATCCAGAAGCGATGCAGCCGATCGGATTCTGCGAGATGCCTGATAGTCCGAATGACATCGTATTCGACCAGAATGTCGCATTTATAGCCGCCGGCTCCGCCGTCGTGGTGCTCGATATCACCGAGCCGGGAGAGCCTTTTATCAGAGACTGCTGCGCGCTGGAAAACGTTACTGCCACGGGGATAGCGGTAGACGGCGGATATGCCTACGTCTCATACGACAGTGTGGGTACCGGAACATCGGGGGGCGGACTTCTTGTCATGGGTATGCAGCATAACTATATCACCGATTCGGATGACCCGGCCCCACGGCTTTCCAGTTACCTGTCGCAGAACTTCCCCAATCCCTTCAATCCGGCGACGACTATTCAGTACGGCGTTGAGAAGAAAGGGCCGGTCAGCCTGAAGATATACGATGTCTCAGGCCGGCTCGTCAGGACACTGGTCAACTCGACGATGGAAGCAGGAGACTACAGGATCGTCTGGGACGGGCGGGGTGAAGGCGGAAAGAATGTCGCCAGCGGCGTCTACTTCGCGAGAATAGAAACGCCGGGGTTTGCAAAGACAAAGAAGCTTGTGCTGCTCAGATAGATGCGCGGGCTTGCATGAGTTTCAGAGGCTCCTCAGGGCCTGTCCCTATTCGTAGTGCAGAGCGTCGATCGGGTTGAGCCTCGCCGCGCGCATGGCGGGGTAGAAACCGAAGGTCAGGCCCACCGCCGTGCAGAATCCCAGCCCCACCAGCACCCATTCCATCGGCACATGGGCGGAGAAGTCGGTCACGAGGCTGATTATGTTCCCCAGAGCGAACCCCACGGCCACCCCGATAAGCCCCCCGATGTTGCAGAGGATGATCGCCTCCAGGAGGAACTGGAGCATGATGATACGCTCCCTCGCTCCGAGCGCCTTTCGGATCCCGATCTCCTTCGTGCGCTCTGTGACCGAGACGAGCATGATGTTCATGATCCCGATGCCGGCGACGATCAGTGCGACGATGCCGATTGCGAACCCGCCGGTCTTGATCCCCGCGGTCATCTGGTTGAAAGTCTTGATGTTGCTGTCGTTGGTGAAGATCGTGAAGTCGTCCTCCTCGTGGGGCTTGAGCCCCCGCTCCATCCTCATCACGGCCCTGGTCTCGTCGATCGCCCGCGGAAGCAGCTCGGCCGTCTTCGCCTGCACGGTGATGTTAACCGAACGCTCATTTCCGTCAGGCGTGCGCGTGCCGTAGATCTTCTTGAAGGTAGTTATCGGGATGATCATGTACTGGTTGAACCTTCCGCCGAGCGAGGAGCTCTTGTCCTCCAGCACGCCGACAACGAGGAACTTGCGGCCGTCTATCTTGATCGTTTTCTGCAGGGGATCGGTCCACGGGAAGAGCTCCTCGGCGATGCTGTGCCCGAGCAGCACTACACTGCGGCCGACGCTGACGTCCTCCGCCGAGAGGTTGCGGCCGAACTCGACGTAGTGGGTGTTGTTCGGGGCATACTCGGGCGAGCCCCCGCAGATCACCAGGTTGTTGTTGGTCTTCTTGTCGCGGAAGGAGGCGACGTGGTTCCAGGCCCACAGCTCCGGACCGACGAGGTCGACGCTCTTGACCTTCTCCCGGATCGCCTCTGCGTGATCCGTCGTGAGCGGGCGGCGCGCCTGTATCTTGCGCCATTCCTCCTCGCTCATCGCGCCGGCGGCAGCGTTCTTCTGGACCTGGAAGGTCTGCGTGCCCAGCACGCTGATCTCCTTCTCTATCGATGTCTGGATCACCGAGATGCCCGTCATCACCGCTATGATCGAGGCCACGCCGGCGATGATGCCGATCATCGTCAGGAACGACCTCATCTTGTGGGCCTTCAGCGCTGAGAGCGCCATCCTCAATGCTTCCAGAAAGTACATATCTGTCTCCGTCGGTCCTACTCGTAAGACAGTGCGACTACCGGGTCGAGCCTCGCGGCCCTCAGGGCGGGGATAAGACCCGAGACGATCCCGACCATGAACGACACTAGGATCCCGACTATCACTATCGGCAGCGACACTGCCGCCGGCATCACGAGCTTGTTTATCATCGCGGCGACCCCGTAAGAGAGTACCAGCCCTATCACGCCTCCGAGCGTGCAGAGAGTGCACGACTCGAAGATGAATTCGGTCAGGATCATTCCGCGTCTTGCGCCGACCGCCTTGCGCAGCCCGATCTCACGCGTCCTCTCTGTGACCGAGACGAGCATGATGTTCATCACTCCTATCCCGCCGACAAACAGCGAGAAACTGGTGATGATGAACCCGACCAGGACCACGACCCCCATCACGCTGTTATAGGCATTGAGAAGGGAGTCCATGCTGTTGATCGAGAAGTTGTCCTCCTCGGTGGGCTTCAGCCCCCTGATCTTCCGCATCTCGCTGATAAGCGCGTAGCGGAAATTCTCCAGTTCGGCCTGGCTTGGCGCCTTGGCGGCGATCGTGATCTCGCGGTTCCTTATCCCGTATGCCTTGGTGAAGCTTGTTATCGGTATCGATATCTGGCGATCGAAGTTTGGGCCTCCGAAGAATCCGCTGCTGCCCTGCGACTCCATCACGCCTATGACCCTGAAGTCGTACCGGCCTATCTTGATGTCCTTGTTGATCGGGTCGGCGGTCTTGAAAAGATTATCGCGGATCTCGCTGCCGATGACGCAAACGAACCTGCGGTTCTGGACGTCCGCCGCGCTGAAATAGCGGCCGAACTCGGGGACCGCCGCCGAGACGAGCATCTCCTTGTCCGTCGTCCCGATCACGAGGATGTTTTCGAGCACGTTCGACCTGTACTTGATGTTCCGCGTGGCGAAGGTCGATGGATTGATCGCCTTTGTGTCCTTCATTCGGGTGGCGAGCTCTTCGGCCTCCTCGATCTTTATCTCGGGCCTGTTCCGGTACTTGAAGTAGTCGCCGGTGATGATCCAGGGCATCCTCGATACGTACAGGACGTCCGAGCCGACCGCCTGGATGCTCTCCCTGAAGTTGTTGCCGAGGCCGTTCGAGACTGTCATCGTCGTCGCGATCGCCAGGATGCCTATGACGATGCCGAGCGTGGTCAGCGTCGCCCTGCTCTTGTTTGCGCGAAGCGCCCGGATCGCGATTCCGAGGGCTTCCCTGATATTGTAGATGAGTGATCTCATAATAAGTAACAATGTTCAGCGCCACCGGGGCTCGAACTCGACGTTACGCCGCCCGCTGCTATTATATCTTTCCTTTTTCTTCTCTCTTCGCGATCACCGGCGTGCTGTTCATCAGCGTCTGGCTGATGGCGCGGTAGCTCCCCGATACGACCTCGTTCCCCTCGGCCAGTCCCTTTGTGACTTCGATGTGCGTGTCGCTCTGGATCCCGGTCTCGATCTGGACGGCCTTCGCCATCCCGTCCTCGACCACGAACACGACTGTCACGAACCCGTCCTTGTCCGGCTTGAACTGGGGCCTGGACGTGCTGTCGGCGTGCGCGTCGCCGATGGCGACGTTCTTGTCCTTCGCCGGAGTCTTTGGCTTGAGCTGCTCGGGGGTGCGCACGGTCACGCACTGGATAGGCACGCAGAGGGTGCTGTCGCGAGTCTCTATGACTATGTCGGCGCTCGCCGTCATCCCTGGGCGCAGCTGCTCAGCGGGGTCGAGGATGGCGAGCTTGACCTCGAACTCGGTCTTCTGGTCGGTAGAGCCCATGCCGGAGATGCGGGCGCTGCTCGCAATCTCGCTGACTATGCCCTTGAAGACGTGGTCGGGGAGGGCATCGATCTCTATAGAGGCGCTGTCGCCGAGGCTGACGTTGACGATGTCGTTCTCGTCGACGTTCACGAGGGCTTCCATCTCGTCCAGGTTGGAGACGATCATGATGACGTCTTCCTGGAACTGCGAGCCGAGAGCGATCTCGCCGACTTCCTTGTTCAGCGTGCTGATCGTCCCGGCCATCGGCGAGTATATGGTCGTCTTGGAGTAATTGTCCCGTGCCTGCTTGACGGCGGCCTGGGCCTGCTCGACGTTCTCGAGGACCGACTGGTACCTGGCCTTCTCGATCTGGACGGTCGAGAACATCTGGTCGTAGACTGCCTGTGACTCCAGGTTGCGTTTAATGAGTGTCGCGGTCCGCTCGAGGTCCTTCTCCGCCTTGGCGACCGTCTCGCGGGCGAGCTCGGCGCCGGCCTGGACCGACCTCAGGCTGGCCTCGGCCTGCTCGAGGGCCGCGGCGTAGAGCTCCTGGTCGAGGCGCACCAGCAGATCGCCTTTCTCTACCCAGTCGCCTTCCTTCACGCCCAGAAAGGTGATCTTGGCGGCCACGTCGGCGCTGATCTTCACCTGCGTGCTCGGCTCGATCCTGCCAGTGGCAGTCACAGTCTCAATGATCCCCTGTTTCTCGGCTAAAATGGTCTGAACACTGGTCTTACTGTTTCCTTTCTTGTTCGCCATAACCACGACAACGGCGATTATGACGACTGCGACCGCCACAAGAAATATGATACGCTTCTTCCCTAACCTGAATTTTGCCATCGCTTTCTACTCCCGTGTCTGAATACCCGGACTGCCTGACATAAGAATATACCTGATTCCCCTGTAATATATTCGACAATCTTTTATACGGGC
>CAZREW010000022.1:0-43012 GCA_964599375.1 uncultured bacterium | reverse complement strand
GGACTCGGCAAAAATGGAGAGGTCGTGTGGAGGCCGGTGAAGTAGCCTCCTTCGGGATCAGATCTCCTCGATCAGCTCGAGGAATCTCTTGTACGGGATCGCGATCAGGCTCTCCGCGGAGAAGGCTCCGCTGGAGAGGCTGATCATCGAGACCTTCGCCGCCGTCTCCTCGTCGGGAGCCTCGTAGATGTCGATGAAGTCGTATTTCCCGAGAAGAGCGTAATGCGAGAGGAAATTGACCTCGGGACACTTTTCCTTCACCTGGTCGAGCCAGGCCCTGCCGATCCCGGCCCGGTCCTTGACCTTCTTGCTGAGCTCGGGCGAAAGCTTGGTCAGAAGGATGTAGGTCTGCATGGCATTCCTCCTGTTTCTGGTAAGATGTATGGAATGATCACCGCGGTGATATTATCTCATATATGAAATGGTCTCATGAAGCTTTTTCAGGTGCTCCTTAATCTCTCGTCAGCGACCTGTACCTGATCCTCTTCGGTATCTCGGCCGCCGCGCCGAGCCTCTCCCGCTTGTTCTTCTCATAGTCGGAGAAGTTCCCTTCGAACCAGTGCGTCCTGCTGTCCCCCTCGAAGGCGAGGATGTGTGTAGCTATCCGGTCGAGGAACCACCGGTCGTGGCTGATCACCACGGCGCACCCGCCGAAGTTCTCTAGGGCCTCCTCGAGGGCCCGCATCGTGTTGACGTCGAGGTCGTTCGTCGGCTCGTCGAGCAGTATCACGTTGGCTTCCTCCTGGAGGACCATCGCGAGGTTGACCCTGTTGCGCTCGCCGCCCGAGAGGACGCCGACCTTCTTCGACTGGTCGGAGCCGGAGAAGTTGAAGCGCGCCACGTAGGCGCGTGAGTTCATCTCCCTGCTGCCGAGCATCAGCAGATCCTTGCCGCCGGAGATCTGCTCCCATATGGATTTCTTCGGGTCGAGGTTCTCCCTCGACTGGTCCACATAGGCGAGCTTGACGGTCTCGCCGATCCGGATGCTTCCCGAATCCGGCTTCTCCTGGCCCGTGATCAGCCTGAAGAGTGTCGTCTTGCCCGCGCCGTTCGCGCCGATGACTCCGACGATACCGCCCGGGGGAAGCTTGAAATTAAGGTCCTCGAATATGATCCTTCCATCGTATACCTTCGACACCTTATCCGCCTCGATTACGACGTCCCCGAGCCTCGGGCCGGGCGGTATGTAGAGCTCTAGGTCCTTCTGGCGCTTCTCGCTCTCGTCGCTGAGAAGGCTTTCGTACGAGTTGATACGGGCCTTCGACTTGGCCTGCCTCGCCCTGGGCGACATCCTGATCCACTCGAGCTCTCGCTGGAGGGTCTTCTGGCGCTGCGATTCCTGCTTCTCCTCGATCGACAGCCGGGTGCGCTTCTGCTCGAGCCAGGAGGAGTAGTTGCCCTTCCACGGGATCCCCTCGCCGCGGTCAAGCTCGAGGATCCAGCCGGCGACGTTGTCGAGGAAATAGCGGTCGTGGGTCACGGCGATAACAGTGCCGGCGTATGCCTGGAGGTGATGCTCGAGCCACGCGACGGTCTCGGCGTCGAGGTGGTTCGTCGGCTCGTCGAGCAGGAGGATGTCGGGTTTGCGCAGAAGGAGTCGGCACAGGGCCACGCGCCTCTTCTCGCCGCCCGAGATATTCGCGACCTTCATGTCAGGCGGCGGGCAGCGCAGCGCGTCCATCGCCATCTCGAGCCTCGAGTCGAGGTCCCAGGCGTCGAGGTGGTCTATCTTCTCCTGGACCTTTCCCTGTTCCTCGAGAAGGTCCGACATCTCGCTGCCGTCCATGGGCTCGGCGAACTTCGCGCTTATCTCGTTGAACCTCCGCAGGAGCGCGGTCGTCTCGTAGACACCTTCCTCCACGATCTCCCTGACGGTTTTCTCCTCGTCGAGGACCGGCTCCTGCTCGAGAAACCCGATCGTATATCCGGGGGAGGGGAGAGACTCGCCGCTGAAATCCCTGTCGACTCCAGCGAGTATCCGCAGAAGCGAGCTCTTCCCGGAACCGTTTAGTCCGAGCACGCCGATCTTGGCGCCGTAGAAGTACGAGAGAGAGATGTCCTTGAGGACCTGCTTGTTGTTGTGGAACTTGCTCACCCTCATCATCGTGTAGATTATCTTTCTCGGATCGTCGGCCATTCATCCACCTCTTATTGCTGGCTCTCAATATCTTAAATGCGATGGTAGATTATACTCCGTTCGAAGCGGCGGTTACAATCGCTTCGAATATAAAAAAACCGGCTCCGCCAGAGCGGAGCCGGGTCGTTGTTCCATATGCGGAAGTTGATCAGCGTATAAGGATCATCTTCCTCGAGAGCACCGTCTTGCCGGCTCTGAGCCGGTAGAAGTATACACCTGAAGCCGCCTCGCGGCCGTCATCGTAGCGGCCGTTCCAGTCTACGCGGTAGGCGCCCTCCGGCTGGTTCTCGTTCACCAGCACCTTGACCGTGCTTCCCTTTACGTCGAACACGTCGAGCCGCACCCGGCATCTTTCGGGCACGTAGTAACCGATGACCGTATTTGGATTGAACGGGTTAGGCTGGTTCTGATGGAGCTCCAGCGCCATCGCCGGCGTAGTGACGGGGCCCGCCTCGAAGAGAACAGTCTTCTCAGATCCGAGGCTGTATGAGACTCGATAGTAATATGTCGCGCCAGGCCTGCAGTCCCTGTCGATAAAGGTGAAAGAGAGGCCATCCTCGATCAGGCCGTCGGCCGGGATCTCGACGAATTCCGATCCCTGTCCTTCAGCCCTGAAGATGTGGAACTCGACACCTTCGTCGATCTCGGAAAGCATCCAGTCGATCCTGATATCCGTTCCGTCCATCTCCGCCGCGTACTGATAGAGAAGAGTCGCGGTCGGGATGTTTCCAGCCGCGTCTACCCTGTGACTGTAGGCCTTGACGGTGCCGCCGCGGGCGTCCGCCCAGGCTATGAACATGCCATTTGCTCCATCCTCAGAGATCGCCGAGGCATTCTGGATCCCCGAAGCCCCGCATATCCCCTCTCCATCTGCCGTCCAGGCAGGCGCACCGTCGGTACCGACGTTCTGCGCGTAGACGTCGATGTTCGACGTGCCGTTGCGCTCATCGTCCCACGAGATGAAGGCTCCGCCTGAACCGTTGGGCACTATCCTTACGTTGTTCTGTTCGCCGGCGGCCGCGCACACCACGACACCGTTATAGGTCCACTGGCCGGTGCCGGCCGCGTTGAGTTTCTGCGCGTAGATGTCGGTCGAAGTGCCGCTTCGCCCGTCGAGCCATGTCACGATCGTCTCGCCCGAGCCTATGTGTATGAGCTGGCAATCAGCCTGATCATACATCCAGCCTGAAACGGGAGCGCCGAAGCCCCACTGCAGGGCGCCGGCCGCGTTGACACGCTGGGCGAAGATGTCGAAATCCATCGTGTTACGCATGTCAGACCAGGCCATGACCGCCCCGCCGGAGCCGTCTTCGACCACCTGAACGGCTATCTGATTCTGGCCGCTGTCGCAGACAGGGATGCCGCCCGCCGTCCACTGCGCCGCACCGCTGGCGTTGAGCCTCTGCGCGTAGATATCGTAACCGCCGCTTCGGCGGTCCTCCCAGGCGATTATCGCGCCGCCGGCTCCGTCGGACGCTATCGAGGGGTTCTGCTGATGCTCGGCCTGTGAACAGACCGTAACGCCGTTGACCGTCCACTGAACGGCGCCGTTGGAGGCTATCCTCTGGGCGAAGACCCCGTTGTAGAAATCTCTTCTGTCGTGCCAGGTGATTATAGCGCCGCCCGCGCCATCGGAGACCATTCCTCCGAGGCTGAGGCCTGTCTGAGCCGTGCATATAGCTACTCCGTCGCTCGGCCATTGTATGTAACCGAACATGCTCAGCTTCTGGGCGTAGATATCCAGAGTGCCTCCCGTGCGCGAGTCCTGCCAGGCGACGATCGTCCCGCCGGAGCCGTCAGGTATGATCAGTGGGCTCGACTGTGAATTCGGCGCCGTGCAGCACGGCATGGCGGTAGGATACCATCTGATCTCGCCGTCGGCCGTGACACCCTGCGCGTAGATGTCGGTATTGACGGTGGGACGAGAGTCCCTCCAGGCGATCACGGCGCCGCCCGTTCCGTCGTAAGTGATCGCGGGCGAATCCTGGGCTCCGCTGGCCGTTCCGAGCGGAATGCCGTTATCTGCCCAGTCGGCGTGCAGGGCCGGTACCCCCATGATTCCGGCCAGCACGGCGACTAATACCGTTAACTTCATATATTTCAACACAAAACCCTCCCGGCTGGTGATACTGGAATGCCGGTGGTATTTCGTGCAATTATGGTACCGAATATATACGCCCAAGCGGAAATTTACAGGTTTCGGGGGGGCGGAACCCGCAGGGCGGGAGATCAGTTCTGCCAGACGGCGTGGCCCCTGCGGCGCAGGATGTTCGCCAGCTCTATCTCCATCTCCCCGGCATCCTGATACGAGAGAGGATTATATTCCTCGTAGAGCATCGGGCACAGCCGGAGGCCGTACTCCCGCACGTACCTGTTTGACTTGTGCCCTTCCTTGTGATTCTCGAACCTCTCCTCGGGGGAGAGCCCTGTCATCCCGACGTAATAGCAGGCGCATCCCTCTTCGCAGCCCGGATTGGCCTTTCTGAACCTCGACTCTTTCCAGACTGCCCCGTCGAGCTCTACGACGTAGACGTTGTGATGTTTTCTGCGTGGCATATTTCTCGATCTCCTGTCGTATGCCGATATTACACTATTTTTACTTGGATTCGCCGAAAGAATCCATATATTAGCCGGACAACCGGTTGGCGGGAGTACCCGCAGCACCGGATCTGTATCAAGGCTGAATATGACGAGCGACAGACATAGAGAGCATTAGAAGACATAAGAGACAAAAGAGCAGAAGAGAAAGACGATGAAGATCGCTTATGCAGGACTGAAGCTGCCTGAGGGCAAGGTGAGATTCGAGGACCCCGTGGTCCACGCGCTCGCGGCTAAGTTCGAGCCGAAGAAGGTCACACCTTATTATTTCGAGTTCATCGGGGATGATTTCGAGTCGGCGGATATTGTCGTCGTCGCGCGCGGCAGCGTGCTTGATCTGCTTATATACGACATAGAGAAGATGGAGACCCGCCTGGAGAGAAGCGAAGACGATGAAGAGCGAGCCGTCCTGACGGCAGCCCTGGCCGCCCTGGAGAGCGAGGTCCCGGTATGCGACATGGAACTGGATGAGACCGCGTCCGCTCACATGCGCCAGATAGGGCCACTGAGCCTCAAGCCCGTGCTGCTCGTCGATTCTGACCCGGTCGACGTCCAGCAGATGCTGCCTTTCGCGCTCGAGAAGGCCGGCATGATGTTCTTCTACACGGCAGGTCAACAGGAAGTGCACGCCTGGCTGGTCGGCAGTGGTTTCAACGCGCAGGACTGCGCAGGCAGGATACACACCGACCTCGCTCGCGGGTTCGTAAAGGCGGAGATCGTCTCGGTCGACGACATGCTCCAGTGCCATTCGATGTCGGATGCCCGCAAGCGTGGCCTCAGTCGCCTCGTCGACCGCGACTTCGTCATCCCCTCCGGCACCGTCCTGGAGATCAGGTTCAATATCTAGATCCAGGGTCGACCCGGGGGTCCCTTTTTCAGGTCTTCGATCCCAGGGGCCCAGGCAGGAGCGCCGGCCTGCCCTTTCGGGATGACTTTATGTGACAGGAAATTCACCGCCACCGGTGGCGGTGAAAAATCATCCGGTATCGGGCGTTGACATCCGCCGGCGGTTGAGTGTTCAATATCTCCGTTGAAATGCCCACCGACCGGAAGAAGAAAAAAGTGGCAAGCAAGATAATAATCATCGTTCTGATCATTGTGATCGCCGCGCTGGTCGTAAGACTCATAGCGGGCAGACGCAGGGAAGAGGGAGACACGGAGCATTCGCTACCACCACCCGAGACACTCGACGCGCGCGAGGTGGCGGCGTTCATCGACAGCGAAGCCACCGTCTTCAGGGTGCGGACGACGCGCGACGTCCTTCCCGGCGGATATTCGGCCGCGATGACTCCGCTCCTTGTCGACTGGGAGAAGTCGGACATCTCGGCGGGCGGAGAGATCCTCCTGCTCAACATCAACCATGGGGGCAATCCCGTCTCCGGGATCACCGAGCTGCGTTCGGCGGTAATAAAACCGGACAGCATCAGCAAGGTCCAGTTCATAATGGTCCCTCTCGGCGGGCCTGAGGCGATCGCCCACGGTATGCTCAGGTTCATCTTTGAGCCGGGGGGTGCCGAGTTCGCACGGGGCGACAGGGGAGTGGCCGGCAAGAAGGAGAAGCTCGAGGACCTGATGATCTCATGGGAGGCATGGCGGGCACCGGGCGTCGACTACAAGATGCTGAAAGGGATGGACCCCGGGACGTACGAGCTCAGCTGCCGCGCGTACTCCGGCCCGCAGCGCTTCCTCGAGGACGCCCTGATGAACCGTGACTGGAACATGTACGAGCTGAGGCTTCCAGGCGGGAGGGCCGCTTACAGGGAGCTTCTCATGGTCGCCCTCGCGCTTGGCGACGGGGCTTCGCGAAACTCGATCGTCTGGATGATAGAGGAGGCCGAGCGGAAATGGCTGGAAGAGGGGCTCGATTCCGGCCCCGAGCAGAGCGAAGCGGCCGGGATCTGGCTTGCGCTCAAGGAGAGAGCGGGCGCGACGAGCCCGCCTGTCGACGATCCAAGGGCCGATATGACCGGGAAGACCGGATACCAGTCGCTTATCCGCTCATGCGCGACGATGGCCCTGTACTCGATAGACCTTACCGTGGCGAGGCTTATCGAGGAGGGGCATCCGCACGAGGGGATGAGGCCGACGCAGAAGCCGGAGATGGTTAACGAGCCGGCCTGGATGGTCGAGCTTGGCAGCGCCGATATAGCAGGCATCCTCAAGAGGACGCCGAAGGCCCTCGCGTACGCGCGGGCGAATCCGACCATAATCCCGGGGAATATCCCGAAGGCGCTCGAGGAAGCCGGGCTTTTTGTGATGGAAGGTGGCAGGCCCTGGCAGAAGCGCTACTCGATGCAGGGGGATACACCCTGGGGCCACAGGTGGCAGCTGCTGATCAGGTAGCGGCCGCTTCAGGTCTGGAGATTGCCGGGCAGTCCCTCCACGAATTCCCTTATCTCGTCTCGTACCCTGCGGTATATAGCAAGCTTCTCTTGCTCGCCGTCGACCTGCGCGGCCAGTGACGGCGGATCGTCGAATCCTGCATGCGCGATTCTGCCCGCGCCGGGGAAGAAGGGGCATGTCTCCCTGGCGTTGTCGCACAGGGTGATGACGTAGTCGAATTCCCGGCCGAGAAATTCCCGCACGTTCTTCGATCGGGCGCCCGATATGTCCACGCCGGCTTCGGCCATGACCTTGACTGCGTATGGATCGAGGCCGTGCGTCTCGGTCCCCGCCGATAAGGCATCGACGTCTTCGCTCCTGAGGTGCCTGGCCCATCCCTCAGCCATCTGGCTTCGGCACGAGTTGCCGGTGCAGAGAAAGAGTATCTTCAGCCTGTCACCCATCGTCTCACGCTTCCTTCCCGCGAGACCCGGCCGTGAGTCAGCGCGCCACCCCGCATCGATACCGTCGCCGGGGCAAGTCCGAGCATCCCGGCTCCCTTAGAATTCTATAAAAAGCCGAATATATTGGTCAGGCTGTAGTAGATCCCCGCGGCGATGAACACGGTGCCGGTTATCCTTCTCGCCCACAACTCGAACGAGGCCAGGTTGTCGTAGGCTTTCCCTATCCGGTTCGCCCCAAAGGCAATAATAAATGCGAAGACCAGCACGGGAAGCCCGGTGCCGATCCCGTAAACTGCGGGCAGCACCACGCCCGACTCATGAGCCACGGCGAGCGTAAGAAGGCTTCCGAAGAAAAGCGCGGCCGAGACGGGGCAGAAAGACAGCGCGAAGAGAATACCGAGAAGCATCGCTCCCCATATGCCCAGCCGGTCGACCCTTCGCCGCGTGCCCTCGCCGACGCCGCCACCGCGTCGGGCGAACGAGATCAGCTCGAGAAGGACCATGCCGATGATGATAAGCAGAGGGCCCAGAGCGAGGTTCATATACTTCTGAAGATAGTGCGAGAGGCGCGGCGCCGACAGGAGGCTCGCGACCAGGAGGGCGCCGAGCACCGTGTACGTCAGGGCTCGACCAACGGTGTAGAGCACTCCGGATGCGAGGACCCTGCGGGGATCGCCGACTCTCCGGCCAGTATAGGATATCGCCGTTATGTTCATCGCCAGCGGGCAGGGGCTGATCGATGTCAGTATTCCCAGCCAGAGCGCTGACGCCGCGGCCGCCGCGAAATGGCCCATCAGGTCCCCTCGTTCATGAACTTCTCAGTCTCGTCCTGGATGTACCTTATATAGGCTTCCCTGTCGCCGACGAGCTCCCAGACGCGGTTGAGGTTCACGAAATCCCTGCGGTTTCCCCCCACTATCCTCTCGAGGACGACCGTCCTCGCGGCAAGCTGGAAGTCGTCGATGAAATGCTCGTTCGCCGCTGTCTCGATGTTCACAGGCAGGAACTCGATCCTGCCCTCCTTGAGCGCCTGGGGGAAACCAGTCTCTATCGCCTCGAGCGCGTACATCTCAATGGTCAGACAGGTCTTGCAGCGGGTGTTGCCGTGGAAATAGTAGGCGATTATCTTCGTATCGCCGCTATCGGCGGATCCTGCCGGTTCAACATTTCCCGCCGTCGATACGGCGGCACTTTCCGCATCCCGTTTTTCCGGCTCGCCCTTCATGAAGAGTGCGATAACGCTCGCGGCGATGAAGACCAGCAGCAGCACGGTCAATATCGTCTTTATTCTCACCACAAGACCTTCCTTTTAACTGAGCATCTCCTTGAGCTCGTCGATCGACGGGACCTTTCCGACGACTCTGACCTCGCCGTCTACGGCGAGCGCCGGCGTCATCATCACCCCGAACTCGAGGATCTCGTTTATCCCGGTGACCTTTTCAACCTCGGCGTCGAGCCCGAGCTCCCTGACTGCGCGCTCCGTCTGCTCGGCGAGGAGCTTGCATTTGGCGCAGCCTGTTCCCAGTATCTGTATTCTCATCTGATTCCTCCGTTGCCTCTACCCGGTCATCCATCCGTAAAGCACTCCGCTCAGAGTCGCCATCACTATGACGAGTGCTACGAACACGAGCGTCTTTTTCGTCCCGATCACGCTGCGGATCACCAGCATGTTCGGCAGGCTCAGCGCCGGGCCCGCGAGAAGAAGAGCCAGCGCGGGGCCATTGCCCATGCCGTTTCCTATCAGCCCCTGGAGTATCGGCACCTCCGTCAGCGTGGCGAAATACATCAGCGCCCCGGCGAACGAGGCGAAGAAGTTCGCTCTGAGCGAGTTGCCGCCGACCGCGCTGCTGATCCACTCCGGCGGCATAAGGCCTTCGTGTCCTACGCGTCCGAGAAGCGCACCGGCGATAAGGACGCCGAAGAGCAGAAGCGGCAGTATCTGCACCACGAATCCCCATGAAGCCGAGAGCCACTCGGAGGGCTCGCCTTTCTCCGACCCGGCAGTGATCGAGATCCCTATCACGGCGGCGGCGAAGGGGATCATCGGCTGTCCGTGGAATATGAGGGCGAGGCCGGCTGTCGCCGTGGCGGTAAGGGCGATCTTCCACCACTTCACTCTGAACCAGGCTATGAGCATGAGGCCGAGGGCGGCGGCCGATATTGCCGTGACGATCCATTTGAAACCGTAAACAGCAGCCCATATGCCCGTCTCTCCGGCCGGCCTTCCCCAGTTTGCGAAGACCAGGATGCTGACCATCGAGGCGAAGTAGAGCCCCGTCTGCCAGAGGGGCCGGCCCGTCTTCGGGTCGGGCATCGCAGCCTGCGCGGCAGCCTTCTTTTTCTCCTCTCCGCGGAATATCAGTTGCATCAGCACTCCGATGATGACGCTGAACAGGACCGCCCCGACGGCGCGGGCGATGCCCATGCTCATTCCGAGGATGCGCGCCGTGAGCACTATGGCGAGGACGTTGATCGCCGGGCCGGAATAGAGGAAGGCGGTGGCCGGGCCGAGGCCTGCGCCCATCCTGTATATCCCGGCAAAGAGAGGGAGGACGGTGCACGAGCAGACGGCCAGGACCGACCCCGAAACAGAAGCCACGCCGTAGGCGAGCACCTTGTTCGCCTTTGCGCCGAGATAACGCATCACCGAAGCCTGGCTGACGAATACCGATATCGCGCCCGCGATGAAGAAGGCGGGTATCAGGCAGAGCAGGACATGCTCGCGCGCATACCATTTCGCCAGCTGGAGCGCCTCGAGCAGCGCGTTGTCGAACCTGCCTGTCCCGACGGGAAGATAGAACAGTGTGATAAATACGGCTGTTATCAGAGCCAGTTTTTTCCATTCGTCACGCAAATGCATGATCATTCGCCCCCGGATGCGCCTTCTATTGATGGTCCTTTACTCACAGAGCCCTCTCTAGCCGCGCTCTAGCATCCTGAGCCGCTCCTCCGCGCCTGACCTGATGACTTTCTCGACGCACTCCATGAAGTTCAGCACGCAGGGGACGCGCAGCCTATAGAAGACCTTCTGCCCGCGCTTCTCGTCCTCGACCAGGCCGGCCTGCTTCATCACGCCGAGATGGCGCGAGATGGTGGAGTAGTCGACGCCCGCCATCTCGACGAACTCGCAGACGCAGCGCTCGCCGCGGCCGAGTTCCTCGGCTATGAGAAGACGGGTCGGGTGTCCCAGGGCCTTCAGGACCCTCGATTTTGCCTCAAGATAGATCTTTCGTTTCTCGTCCATGAGCAACTCTCCTCCAAGGCATATTTGGCATAATAGCAAAATAATATGCCTGGGTCAAGGGCATCTTTCCGGGTCATTATTGCGGCGCTGATGGAGCCGGAAAAGGAACCGGAGAAGAAGCTGTAAAAGAAACAACGGCGGGAAAGGACAGGCTATGATATAATCCGCTCGGGAAAAGGCTAAATCCGCAATTACAGGCGCCTGGTCCGCGAAGGCGCTTCCGCGCGCGCCGGGCCATGGACTGGAACCCTATCGGAGGTGCAATATGGTCCACAGCTATCTGAGGCGTGCCGCCGCTGCCGGCCTGATCTGCACAGCATCTATTCTCATATCCATCCCATTCCCTCTGACCGCCACGACATATATCGGGATGTACGCCGACGAGCCTCACTCGGAATGCTCCTCCTATCCCGTTCCATACCAGCTCGTGTCTTTCTGGGTATGGGTCCTGCCGGGAGAGGACGGGATGCTCTGTGTCGATTACGGGATCACCGTGCCTTCCAACGTCATCCAGGCCGCGACCATCATCAATCCCGAGGCGGGCAACCAGATCGGCGACGCCTTGGTCCGACCCGGCGTTACAGTATGCTTCCCGGCATGCAGGACCGGATGGGTATGGACGCATCAGCTGCAGTGCCTCGTGACCGATGCCGCGCCGTCGATGATCACGCTCGACCCTCACGGCGATTACGGCATACTTCGCTCGACGACCTGCGTCGAACCGGGGTATCCCGTCGAGGAGATGAGGAAGGTCAACGACCTGTTTCTCAACCAGGAATGCTGCCTCGCGACGCGTGAATCGAGCTGGGGCGCCATCAAGTCGCTGATGAGATGACCGCGTGATGGGCAATCCCGTGAAATATCCCGCAGGCGGGGGTGGCTGGAGCGAGGGCGACCGCGCGATCGCGCATATAGACATGGACGCCTTCTTCGCCTCGGTCGAGATCCTCGATTTCCCTGAGCTCAAGGGACTGCCGGTCGTCGTGGGTGGAGACTCCGACAGGGGCGTCGTCGCCGCGGCGAGCTACGAGGCCAGAAAATACGGGATACACTCGGCGATGCCGATCTTCCGCGCGAGGCGCCTCTGCGGCAGCCTGGTCATAAGGCCCGGAAGGATGGCCCGGTACGTCGAGCTCTCCCGCGAGGTGATGAAGGTCCTTCACCGGTTCTCGCCGCTGGTCCAGCAGATCTCGATCGACGAGGCCTACATCGACCTTTCAGGCACTGAGAAACTCTTCGGCAGGCCTTCCGCCACCGTCAGGGCGGTCAAGGAAGACATTCTGTCCGCTACCTACCTGACCTGCTCGATCGGCCTGTCGTCGAGCAAGCTGATAGCCAAGGTCGCTTCCGACATGAACAAGCCGGACGGGATCACGATCGTTCCGCCATCCCGCGTTATGGAGTTCCTCGGTGCCCTTCCCGTCGGATCGATCCCGGGCATAGGGAAAAAGAGCGAGGAGCAGCTCAGGCTTCTCGGAGTGAGCGTCGTCGGTGACCTGTCCCGGTACGATCCCGGATACCTCGAGGAAAGGTTCGGAAAGTTCGGGCGGCGTCTTGCGGCCATAGCGGAGGGGAAGGTCCATTCCGAGCTCGTCCCGTGGTCACAGCCCAGGTCGGTGAGCAACGAGCTGACGATGCCTCAGGACACCGCCGATATAAGGACTCTCGAGAAGTACCTGCTGGGCCTTTCAGACAAGGTCGGACGGCGCCTTCGCGAGCAGGGGCTTAAGGGAAGGACCGTAGTGCTCAAGGTCAAGACTCACCGGCATCGGCTGATCACGAGGAGCTCGACGCTCGAAAGGCCAGTCAGCAGGGGGAAGACGATATACGAAGAGGCACGCAGGCTGCTCGAGGAATACGGAGTCCCTGTAAGTCTTCGCCTGATAGGAGTGGGCGTCTCGGGACTCGAGCCCGAGAGCGGAGACGGCCAGTTCGCCATGTTCGAGGGATCCTCTCCCGACGAGGAGAAGTGGGACAGGGTCGAGCGGGCCGTCGACTCGATCCTCGACAGGTTCGGGCGCGGGTCCGTGCGTAAAGGCAGGCAGCTGGAGTAGTGCCTTCGGATGAGCTATCTCCCGGATCGATCCGGGTCCAGCCGCCGCGTCTCGCTCACCGGCTCGCCCGTTCTTTTCCGGCGCCTGGAGGGTATCTCTCGAGCAGCTTCTGGACCGAGTTGGTGATCTGCTCGTTCAGCCTGCTGCGGTCCGCGAGCACGTCGGTCGCCCAGCCTCTCCAGAGCAGCTGTTTCTGCTCGCGATCGACCATGTCGAGTATCAGGGTCCCTTCCTTGTACTCGTAGACGTTCGTCCAGGGATACCAGTATCCGTAGTAGTTGGTGATATCGATCCTGTTTCTCGTGGTGAAATAGTATGCCACCAGGAAGTCAGGGTCGCCCTCTTCGAGTTTTACGAAACCCTTCCTTGCCAGCTCCGCGTTGACCGCGTTCTTGACATGGCTCTCGATCAGGGGATCGTTCATCAGCGGGTTGTCCCCCGTGCCCTTGACGTGAGGGATCCACCTGTACGTGGTGTACTTCGAGAAGTCGGCCTCGCGGTCGTAATCCGTTTCGATCTGCACTGTCGAGCAGCCTGTCATGAGGATCATTGCGGCTAGCGCGAGCAGTGCGGCTGATCTTTTCATGTCTGACCTCCGGTTCCCAGGGGATGACAGGAAGAATATAACACGTGAGGGGGTCTCCGTTCAATGATGTTGCTGCCCGGCGGAGGCTGCGCGATCAGGCTGCGCAGGAGCTGTCATTTCAATATCAGATTGAATGCATGTTTTGAACAAGGTATTATCGCCTGGTGGATGCGACCGGGCAGGCATGAAGTGAAGGGCCGGGACAGCGACTGATGGCAGATATCCTGAGAAACTCTGTGATGATAACCGGCTTCGTCTTCGTGATGATGCTCGTGATCGAGTATGTGAACGTCGTCACGAGAGGGAGCTGGAGCAGGAAGCTCGCCCGCAACAGGGCGGGGCAGTACGTCCTCGCCGCCGTGCTCGGCGCTCTGCCCGGGTGCCTCGGTCCGTTCGCGATAGTGGCGATGTTCTCCCACAGGGTCGTCGGGCTCGGCGCGGTGATAACGGCGATGATCGCGACCAGCGGCGACGAGACCTTCTTCATGCTGGCGCTCATCCCGAAGCAGACCCTGATGCTGATCCCGGTCCTGATGGCGACCGGCATCGTCGCGGGGATGCTGACAGACTCGCTCTCGGGCAGGGTGCGTTTTCTCGAGAATGTCCAGTGCGACGGGCTCGTGGTCCACGAGGGGCACGAGGATAGCTATCTGCCGCGAGGCAGAATGGTTAAGCAGTGGCGAAACTGCACTCCAGCACGCGGGATACTGGCCGTCGTCCTCATACTCCTGCTGGGCGCCGTAATAACGGGCCAGCTCTCCGATCACGGTAACGGCTCCGGGATCCTGGGCGAGCCCGGGACTGAAAATATCGAGCGGATAACGGAGGATATAGAGGGCCAGGATCATGATCCGGACCGCGCCGTCCACGACGAGTGGGACTGGATACGGATCACCCTGCTGGTCACCTCGCTGCTGGCTCTGTTCATCGTCGCGACCGTCCCCGACCATTTCCTCGACGAGCACCTGTGGCGACACATCGCGATCCGTCACGTCCCGCGGATATTCCTCTGGACCTTCGGGGCCCTGCTGGTGATGCACCTTCTGACGTCCAACCTCGACATCGATCTCGTGGGGCTGGTGACCAGGGGACAGTGGTTCGTGCTGCTGGCGGCCTGCCTGGTCGGGCTGATCCCGCAATCGGGCCCGCACCTGATATTCGTGACCCTCTTCGCCGCCGGTTACATACCGATCAGCGTGCTGCTCGCGAATTCGATCGTGCAGGACGGCCACGGGATGCTGCCCGTGCTCGCCTATTCTAGGCGCGTCTTCATACTGATCAAGGCGATCAATCTCCTGTTCGGCCTGCTCGTCGGGGCCGCGGCGATGGCCGCGGGTGTCTAGGCGGGGCCGCTCACAGTCGAAAGGAAACGATGTCCGAAGAAGTCTTCGACCGGATTGTGACGCACAGCGATTTCGACGGGATCGTCTCGGCGGCGATCTGCTCCCTGGCGACCGGGTGCGACAGGGTCATATTCACGGGGCCCAACTCGATCGCGCGCGCCGAGATATCGGTCGGCCCTTCCGATATCGTCTGCGACCTTCCCTATCCGCTCGACTGCGGGATGTGGTTCGATCACCATCCGGGCAATCTCGAAGCTGTAAGGCTCAGGGGGATAGATCCGGCGGGCATCCCGGGCAGGTTCGACGAGAAACCCTCGTGCGCGAGGGTCGTGCTCGAGTACTTCACGGAGGAAGGGCTGGATCTTCCTGCGCACATCGCGGAGACGGTGGACGAGGCGGACATGATCGACTCGTTCGACTACCGCAGCGTCGCCGAGTGGAGGGAGGAGACTCCCGGAAAGCTCGTCGACATGAGCATCAAGTCGGATTTCCGCGATTTTCGCGAGCAGACGAGGTTCCTTCAGCGCCTCACCGAGATGGTCGCGCGGATGCCGCTCCCGGAGATCGCCTCGGACGGGGAGGTCGCCTCCAGGATCGAGAGTTACAGGGCCGGCGAGGAGAAGATGGTCAAGCTGATCGAGGACTCGGTCTCATTCCTCGACGAGGACGCCGGTCACGAACTGATAATCATGGATTTCACGCACCACAAGCGGAAGCCTCGCGTGATCCGCAACCTCGCCTACATGCTCTATCCCGAGGCGCTCGGCGCGATGACGATAAACTCGCTCTTTCAGCGCGGAACCAAGACGAACGACATAAGCATCACGATATCGCTCTCGATGAACATGACCGGGCACGATCACGGGAAGGACATGGGCGAGATCGTTCGCTCGCTCGACATCGGCGACGGCCACGCCGGCGCCGCGGCCGGCACGGTCCACTGTTCGTCAAAGGAGCAGATGCTCCGGGAGAAGAAGCGCGTCATCGCGGAGATCTGGTCGATGTGGAAAGCGATGCCTGCCGGCTGAACCCGCGTCCTGTATTGAAAAAGACGCCGGTCACCTGATCTCCCATTGCTCGAAGACATAGTCGGCTATCTGCTCCACCTGGCCGTGGTCGAAATACCACAGAGGGAACCCGAAGTGGAAGCTCTCGCCGAGATTCGACCCGAAATCGTCGCACCAGTCTCCGGGCAGCTCGAGAGCGACGGCAGCGCCGTTCAGAGGAGAGAGGGAATTTCGCGACCTCATCCTGTACATGGGGATGAAGCATTCCTGCGAGTAATAGATCCCGCGATACTCCATGTAGTATTGAGGGTCGTAGGCCTCGACCATGTAAAATCCCCTGACATACGGGTCCCAGAACATCCCCGGCGCGGTGACATACTCGGACAGCCGCAGCGTGTCGGGAAGGCCGTACCCGCAGCTGGTCTTCATCGCGAACATCATCGCGTCCCTGTCGAGGCTTCTGACGACCCCGGCAGGCATGTCATCCGTGAAATAGGCGCTCACCTTGTCGACGACAGAGACGCGGTACTCGCTGTAGGCCATCGAATACCTGCCGGCCCTGTTGCCCGCCGGCCCGCCACCGAGGTCGTCCAGTATCGATGCGGGCGGGCGTGTCTGCGGGGAGAACGTGGCGCCGAGCAGGCTGCTGTTTCTGTCCCCCCTGCCGCAGGTCAGCACATTTCCGCCGGCATCCATGTACAGGGCGAGAGTGTTCGGCCTGAACAATGGCGATGGAACCGGTTCCGGAGAGAATCTTATCGTCCTGTTCCATGCGTTTTCTTCGAGGTTGTCGCTCGTCCAGATCACGTGGCTGTAGTCGGCAAGCACGTCAAGCGGCAGCGGGCTGTCCGCGTATGACGGCCCCCTGTAAAGCTCGTCCGCGGGACAGATATCGCGGACCGCGTCGAAACCCGGCGCTCTCGAGCATATAGATTCCCAGAAAGCGTCGTGCTCCGACTCGGAGGGAAGAATACGGTTAGGAGACACGTTCGGGTCCAGCAGGAAGTCGTCTATAAGAAGAAGATCCCTGCCCATCGGGAACGGTATCACTTCGATCTCGATCCGCGCTCGCGTGATATTTCCTGCTTCGTCCCGCGCCTCGATGTAGAAGACGTGGACCCCGGAACTGAAGCGCTTTTCCCAGTAAGTCCTCACGCGGTCGCTCCAGCCGTACCATTCATCGTCGTCCCCCAGGTTCTGTATGTCCCAGCCGCACCTGTACTCTACCGGGCCGAACCAGGAGTAGGAATTCGTCCCTTCCCAGACGAACCAGAGCCCCGCAAGCGGAGGCACGTGGATCGGAGCCGGCCTCATGTCCGAGCCGATGAAACTGGCCGCCCCGAGGTTCTTGCCGAAGACGGACAGGATCGGATTGGACGTCACGACGAGGAACTGTCTCGCGTTCAGATCGCGGCTGAAGGCCTCCGTCACTTTTCCACAGCTGTCCATCGCCTGGACAGCGAACATGTATTTCCGTCGCTCGTCCAGCGGAATGTCGCTTCCGAAAGTGACCGAACGGCCCTCCGGACTGATCGCCTCCCAATCGGTCCAGAGGTCCTCGAACAGTTCCGGGTGCGCGTTGAGCGTGTCTATGCCGCTCTCGGGCAGGGGGATCTCGGTCATCAGGTGGCGTGTGCGGGCGATCATATCCCCCGGAGCTCCAGCAAACGTAAACGTGATCCTCCGTGGATAAAAGTCGCCGTCGCCGGTCGAGGGCACGGTGATCTCGACTGACGGGAGCTCCTCCGGACAGACAGGATTTGCGGGGCCGTCATCGTCATCATCGTCCGGCGCTACTACGTCCTCATCGGTACAGCCCGCCAGGACAAGGCACGCGGCCGCGAAGATGATGAAAAGGGGTATGAAGATATGCCTCGGGAAAATTTCATCGAGAAAGGTGGCGCGGGCTCTCCGTACCGGAACTCCATAAAAGCGCGCGGTTCTCATCTCGGTCTCTCCTTCCCGGTATCGGCGAGGCGGACGCGGAGAGCGTGAGCGGTCAGTGGTCTGTGGGAATTTCAGTATTGAGTGACCCCTCACTCGAAAAATAACCGCCAGGAAGCGTTCGAGCAAGACGAATTGCGGCGGCTTCAGGAGGGCCCGGCCTTCCTCGCGTATATCATGTAGTGGAAGTTATGGTAACGGCGGACCCGGTCGCTCGAGGAAAGCTTTCCGTAAAGCGAAAGGCCGGCCCTTCCCGTGTTCGGGTACGATCTGAGAGGAAGGGCCTCGATTGCCCCGAACCCCGCTTCCTCGAGCAGGCGCATCGATCCGAATACGTCTGTGGGGAACTCGTACGGTGCCGGCCTTTGCCTCGATCGCCTCATCCTGTGCCAGCCGTCGCGCACCGCGCCGTGCAGCCGCCGCGGCATCGCCTTGGACTTCCAGAACTGGGTCAGTCCCCAGGCGTTGATGTCCTCGAGAAAGAGCATCCCGCCAGGCCGGAGGATCCTCGCGAAGGATTTGAATATCGCGGCGAGCCTGTCCGGCTCGTGATGGATCAGGTCGATGCAGCAGACCGCGTCGAAGGCGCCGTCCCGGAAGGGGAGCGCCTGGACCGCGCCGGCGACGTTCAGCGCCGAGCCGTGCCCGTCGCGCAGCTTCTCCAGCAGGGAGCACATCAGGTCGAAGGCGACGAGTGTGTTTCCCTCTTGCAGCCCGAGGAACTCGGTGTCGACACCGCAGCCTACGTTGACGATAGTCTTGCCGGTCCCCGCCTTTTCCCGCACGAAATCCCAGTATTCCTTTTTCGAAAGCTCCCACTGCTTCTCGGAGATGGCGTCCTTCTCCGAGGCGGGCGCTTCGGCCATCAGCCGGCCGAGCTTCTCCTCTTCGGCGAGGTGCTCGAGGTCGATCCCCTCGGGCATCAGCACGGGGATGCCGCCGCGTATCTCGTACTGCGTCCCGCACGAGAAGCAGGTCAGCATGCGGTCCCCCGGGCCCAGCTCCCCGAGGCAGCGGGGGCAGGCGAGCAGTCCGAGCAGCCTGTCGTCTATTCCTTGCGCCATGAGCGTTCACCCTTCATCGTTCCATTATAGACGATGGAGCGTATTCTTGACAGCGGCTTTCGACCGTGATAGCGTCTGCAGTCCGGACATCGACTCACCGGCCCGGCCCGGGCCAAAGTCTACTGGAGGCTCGCGAATGGATATCAAGGCGATTCAGAACGCTCTCAGGGAAAAGGGGATCGACGGCTGGCTGCTCTACGATTTCCACAACCGCGACCACCTCGCGTACAGGATCCTCGATATGGATTTCGAGAAGATGACGTCGCGCCGGTGGTTCTACTTCATACCGGTCAAGGGCGAGCCGGTCAGGCTCTGCCACCGTGTCGAGCCGAAGAAGCTCGATTCGCTGCCGGGGAAGCTCGTCTACTACCACCCCTGGGTCGAACTCCACGCGAAGCTCAGGGAGATACTCGGCGAGCCGAAGTCGATCGCGATGCAGTACTCTCCCATGTGCAACATCCCGTACACGTCGATCGTCGACGGCGGGACTATCGAACTGATCCGCTCCTTCGGGCACGAGGTCGTTTCCTCGGCCGACCTGGTCCAGCTCTTCGAGGCGATTATAGACGAGAAGGGGTACCAGAGCCACCTGAAGGCGTGCGACATCATCCAGAAGATCAAGGACGAGGCCTTCTCGAAGATCGGCGATGCCATGAAGAAGGGGGAGAAGCTCACTGAACACGACGTCGCGCAGTTTATCCTGCGGCGGTTCGACGAGGAGGGCATCGATCCAGGCCATGACATCCCTATCGTCGGGATCAACGACCACCCCGCAAACCCTCACTTCGAGCCGAAGGAGGAGGGCTCGTACGAGTTCAAGAAGGGGGACATGGTCCTTATCGATCTTTGGGGAAGGCTCAAGGAGCCCGGCTCGATATACTACGACATCACGTGGTGCGGATACATCGGGGACGAACCGCCGGAGAAATACCAGGAGATCTTCCACACGGTGCGTGACGCCCGAATCGCCGCGGTCGACTTCGTCCGCAAGGCCTTCGCCGAGGGGCGCCCTGTCTACGGCTGGGAGGTCGACGACGCGTGCAGGAACGTCGTGAAGGAGCGCGGGTTCGGCGACTACTTCATCCACCGCACGGGACACTCGATAGGCGAGGAGGTCCACGGCAACGGCGTGAACATCGACAACCTCGAGACGAAGGACGAGCGGCAGCTCGTCCCCGGCATCTGTTTTTCGATAGAGCCGGGGATCTACCTCGAAGGAGAGATGGCTGCGCGCAGCGAGATAGACTGCTTTATCACGCTGGACGGAGAGGTAGTAGTGGCGGGGGAGGAGCAGATGGAGCTGATAAAGATCGACGCGGGCTGACCCGTGTCACGCCTGACCGGATCCTCGGATCGAGATCAAAAGGGCCGGCTGCCTGAGCAGCCGGCCCTTTCCTGTGACCCCTTGTCGCGCTGACCCCGTTGAATGTCACGCCCCGCCGTCGACCTTCCTGACCGCCGTGCGGATGAGGAAGAAGCAGAGCACCGCGAAGACGAGGAACCCGAACCAGCTCGAATCGGTCAGGCTCCGAAGGATCCTCGGCCCTATCGCCAGGACCTTGTCGAATTCGAACCCGGTGAGGATCGCGTAGGTAAGCCCTCCGATGGCTCCGCCCGCGATCAGGCCGCTCGCGAAGAGCATTCCCGGCCCGGACTCGTCCTCGGCCGTCCTGCCGCGGGTGCTCCATTTCTCTACCGCCCATTTCAGTGCGCCGCCTACGAATATCGGCGATGATATCGACAGGGGGAGGTAGACGCCCACCGCGAACGCGAGCGCCTTCACGCCGCAGAGCTCCATCCCGACCGTAAGGCATATACCCATCATGATAAGGACCCACGGCAGGCGCCTGTTGAGCACCCCGTCTATCACCGTGGCCATCAGCCTTGCCTGGGGAGCGGGAAGCTTCGCTGAGCCGATGCCTACCTCGAACCGCAGGATGTTGTCAGGGTCGGTCTTGTCGACGTAGTACTTCTCGCCCGCGCCGGGGATCATGAAGACATTCCAGGTAGTGTCTTTGTACTCGAGAGTCCTTTCCATCACCGCTTCCTTCGGCATCACGAAGGTATTCGGGTCCATCGTCATCTCCGAGGTAAAAGCGTTGTTAAGCGTTATCAGTGTGAACCCGACGAGGAATATCGACGTGAAGGCGCCGATGATATACCCGTATTCCTGTTTCTTGGGCGTCGCGCCGAGCAGGTACCCGGTCTTGAGGGCCTGCGCGACGTTCCCCGCGTTGGAGGCGCAGATGCAGACGACCGCGCCGACCATCAGGGCCACGGCCGTATATACGCCGCCGGTCCAGCCGACCGCGAGGAATATCAGCGAGGTCGCCATTAGTGTCGCTATCGTCATCCCGGACGTCGGGTTGGATGAGACCCCGATCTCACCGACGAGCCTCGACGAGACGGTGGCGAAGAAGAACCCGAAAACGACGATCAACAGTGTAGCGATCAGGTTGCCGAAGTAGTGTCCCGGATTGATGACAACGTTGAGAAGCAGGTAGATCAGAAGCGCGGCGACCGCTATCCCTATGAACACGAAAGAGATCGGCAGGTCCTGCGAGATCCTGCTCTTCGATTTTTCCATGTCTTTATCGCCGCGCATCTCGGCCCACGAGTCCCTGAACGAATGGATGATCGTCGGCATCGCCTTGGCGAGGTTGATCACGCCGCCGGCGACCACCGCGCCCGCGCCGATGTAACGTACGTACTGGGTCCAGAGGAGGGAGTAGTTGGTGATCTGGCCTATGGTCGTGTTGACTATCTCGCCGCCGGCGTCGTAAGAGATCGGCATCGCGCTCCCGAAGAACTTTATCATCGGGATGATGAGCATCCACGAGATGAAACCTCCGGCGACCATTATTCCAGCCACGCGCGGCCCGATGATGTAGCCCACGCCGAGGAGTTCCGGGGAGACCTCTATGTTCATAGTCGAACCGTTGTAGAAGCGGGGGTTCCAGGTCGGCACCTCTTTCCAGAAGCGGCCGACCGTCATGAGTATCTTGTAGAGGAACCCCAGGCCCGCTCCCATGAAGACCGATTTCGCGTGAGAGCCCCCCTTTTCACCGCTCTTTATCACTTCGGCGCAGGCGATCCCCTCGGGGTACGGGAGCACGCCGTGTTCGCGCTCTATGAGGTAGCGCCTCAGCGGGATTAGGAAGCAGACACCAAGCGAACCACCGGCCAGCGCCACTACGAAAGCCTTGCTGATATCCAGCGTGAATCCGAGGAAGATAAGGGCGGGAAGAGTAAAGATGATCCCCGCGGCGATCGATTCGCCCGCCGCCCCCGTGGTCTGGACCGTTGCTATCTCGAGCACCGACGCCTTCCGGGCCGCGCCCGCGAACACCGCCATCGCGATGATCGAGATCGGTATGTTCACCGCCACTGTCAGACCGGCCTTAAGGCCGAGGTAGACCGTGACCGCGCTGAACAGCAGTCCCAGAAGCGCCCCCAGGATCACCGCCCGCCACGACAGCTCGGGCAGGTACTGATCGGCTGGGACGTATGGCCTGAACTCCTTGCTCGTGTCGTTCATCTGCAGCATCGCCTCCTTATTGTTGCGGTTCGGTCGATAGTCGCATATAAAAACGGGGTTAATCAATATTGAATTGCCGGGGCCGAAGGATTAGGATTCTCGCGGTGGAAGAAAGCACACGGGACGGGAGAGTCGGATGTCGATAGCGGAAAATTACAGAAGGGTGCAGGGCAGGGTCTCCGAGGCGGCTCTGAAGGCGGGCCGCGACCCGTCGGATATCACGATCGTCGCGGTCACAAAGACTCACCCCGCCGCGACGGTGGAGGAAGCGCTCGCCGCCGGAGTGACAGACGTCGGCGAGAACCGCGTCCAGGAGTTCCTGTCGAAGGCGCGGGACGTGACCTCGCCTTGCCGCTGGCACCTGGTAGGGCACCTACAGACAAACAAGGTCAACAAGGTCATCGGCAGGTTTGCGATGATCCATTCGATAGATTCGCTTGATCTGGCCGAAAAGATCAGCGCCGCCGGCGAGCGAGAGGGGGTAACGACCGACATCCTCGTCGAGGTCAACACCAGCGGCGAGGAGTCGAAGTACGGCCTGGAGGCAGAAGGCGCGCTCGAGGTCTGCGCTGCGATCGCGGGCCTGCCGGCTATCAGCCTCAGGGGGCTGATGACCGTCGGCCCGTGGGTAGACGATGTCGCTGTCCTCTCGAAGGCTTTTGCGTCGCTGCGCCTCCTGGGCGAAAAGATCGGGGAGGCGGGAATAAGCGGAATATCGATGGAGCATCTCTCGATGGGGATGACCGACGATTTCGAGATCGCGATCGCAGAAGGATCGACGATCGTGAGACTGGGAAGAGTGATATTCGGTGAGCGGCGGCCGTAATACGGAGCGTGGAGGCTGTGGCAGAAAAACGGCCATGATGCCGGCAGAGCGGCCGGAAGGGATTCGGGCTCGCCTTCCGGGCGTGTACGGACTTGCGCTGTAACATATAGCAGGAATTACGGTTATGGGGTATTTCGTCACGGACAAGGTTGGTCTGATACTTGCAGTTCTGAACACGTTAACATTTTTGCTGTTGCTGCATATGTTCCTGCAGCTCGTCGGCGTGCCGGACAGCAGGGTCCGAAAAGCGCTCGACCGCATATTCTCACCGGCGCTCGCGCCGGCCAGGCGGCTGCTCGGGAAAAAGAGGTTCGATCCGTCGTCGCTCCTTCTGGCGGCGGTCCTCCAGTTGATCGCGCTGGCGATCAGGAAAAACTGGCTTTGAATCGGCGGCAACGGCGTGGTAATGATACGGAAGCGAATCGATGAGCCCGGGGAGGCAACGGGACGGAGGACGGGACGGTAAAGCCCGGCTGCGGCCCGGCAAGAGGAGGCAGACAAATGAGGATCACACCTCTCGATATCCGGAAGCAGGAATTCCGCAAGACGATGCGCGGACTCGACTCGGACGAGGTCTACGCTTTTCTCGGCACTGTAGCCGACGAATACGAGGCGGTGCTCTCGGATAACAAGAGACTGAGGGAGCATATAGTCCAGCTCGAGGAACGCCTCAAGGAGTTCAAGAGCATGGAGACCAACCTTCGCAACACCCTCATGACGGCCGAGAAGATCACGGCCGAGGCGAAGGACAACGCCCGCAGGGAGGCTGACCTCATCGTCCGCGGCGCGGAGGTGGAGGCGACCAAGTCCGCTGAGGCGATACGTGCCCACACGCAGCAGCTCCGCAGGGAGATCCTCGAACTCAAAAAGCACAAGGATAATTACATAACCAGGCTGAGAACCCTCCTGGATAGCCACAGGAACGTTGTAGACGGTTTCGAGGAGGACTTCGCCGAGGTCGACCGCGAGATAGAAGCCATCGGCAAGAAGGTGGAGAAGGATGTGACTATTCCTCCACCCGCTTCCCGCATGAGCCGTGAGAGGATCGAGGAGGATTTCGCGCGTGACGTTCCCGAGGACAAGGTCACCTGGGACGATGACAAGCCGAGAGAGGACGTCGAGAGGCCTACGGTGCCGAGGCCTGGAGAGTGGGAGCGCAGGAATTCGGAGAAGCGCGCGTCGGATCCAAGGGACGCAGAGTCCCGCGAGGACGAGAAGGCGGAGCAGGAGGAAGAGACGGCCTCCTCTCCCCAGCTCGACTTCGGCCCGATCGGTATAGTCTCGCAGCAGGCCACAATGGCGGCGGCCGCCGCCGCGGCCGCGCATTCCGGGGAGGAATATCACGACGACCGCGAGGAGATGACAGCGGAGGAGCTCGAGGGCGAGGCCCTGGCCAGGGACGTCGTCGCGCACAGCATCGAGGAGAGGATGTACCCCGATCACCATCTCAACGGGGGTGGCCCCGGTCTCGGCGGACAGACGGGACAGGCCGCGCCTCGATCGGCCGCTCCCGAAGCTCCGCGGCAGACGGGGCCGGCGTCGGGAACGGCAGTTCAGACCGAGCCTGCGTTCCCCGGCGTATCGGCGGATACTCCCTCGCCTGCCCCGGTCGACGACTGGAGATCCTATGAGGTAAAGGAATCGAAGCAGGACTGGAGCAGCTACGAGGTGCCGCGCCAGGAGGCGCCGGCCGCCACGCAGCCTGCCAGGCCCGTTTCCCCGCAGCAGGCGCAGCAGGTCGTGGAAGATGGCCCGAGCGATAACGAAGTGGAAGAGGCGCTTTCCGGGCTGACGGAGATGGCGCCCCCGCAGCAGAAACCGGTGGCCGCTCAGCCTCCACAGCAAGCCCCATCGGCATCTAAGCAGCAGGCTCAGCCCGCTGCTCCGAAGAAGGAGGCTCCCGGATCCCCGGACGAGACCGCTGAAGAATCCAGCGAGGAACGCAGGTGGTCGATGGAGGAGCTGAGGAAGAACCTCACCAACATGGACAGGGACAGCTGACCCTGGATGAAACTGATAGAGACGAAACAGGACGGGAGGGTTGGATTCCGGATACGGGTCCAGCCCTCTTCGCGTAAGGACGAAGTCGTCGGCTGGAACGGGGCGGGAGAGTTGCGGGTAAGGCTCGCCGCTCCCCCTGTCGAAGGGGCGGCGAACAGGAGGATCCCAGCCTTTCTCGCCAAAAAACTCGGCCTGAAGAAACGCGACATCGTCATCGAATCCGGCGAGAGATCGAGAGTCAAGCTTCTCTCGGCTCCCTCGCCGGCAAGGTCAAGGCTCGAGGAGTACCCCGACATCTGACCCCGCGCCCTGAGATATTCGATCTCCCGGCTGAATTGATTTCCCCCGGTGCAGGCAGATAAACTTGTTGCGGCCAGCAGCCGTTGCCTGTATAAGATTTCTGACCCGGGGGCAGGGATTCAACGAAAGGAGAGGCGGTGGCCGATCTCTACGGCCGGATCAGGGAGAGCGCTAAGTATATTAGGGAGCTCGCCGACGTGAGGCCCTCGTTCGGCATCGTGCTGGGCAGTGGTCTCGGAGGACTGGCGAAGAAGATAAAAGTCAATGCGGCAATACCTTACGGAAACATTCCCAATTTCCCCGTATCTACGGTCAGAGGCCTTCACGCCGGCAACCTCATCCTCGGCGAGCTGTCGGGGCGAAAGGTCGTCGCGATGGAGGGGAGGGTGCATTACTACGAGGGGTACACGATGAAGGAGGTCACCTTCCCCGTGCGGGTCATAAAAGCCCTCGGGGCGAGGTCGCTCATCCTTACCTCCGCGGTCGGGGCGATGAACCCGATGCTCCCTAAGGGCTCGATAGTAGCGGTCACCGATCATATAAACCTCATGGGGGACAATCCCCTCATAGGCCCGAACGACGAGAGGCTCGGCCCCCGCTTCCCCGACATGAGCGAGCCGTACGACCGCCGGTATATCGCGATCCTCGAGAAGGCCGCACTCGACCTGAAGATACCGCTGAAGAAGGGGGTGCTCGCCGCGCTCGCCGGCCCCTGCCTCGAGACCGCGGCGGAGTACCGGTTCCTCAGGCGGATAGGCGCCGATATCGTCGGCATGTCGATGGTCCCGGAGGACATAGCCGCCGTCCATGCGGGAATGAAAGTTATTGGCATATCGATAGTTACGGATGAGGCGCTCCCTGACTGCCTCAAGCCGGCCGATATCCGCGAGATAGTCGCGACGGCGAAGAAGGGCGAGAAGGTGCTCCAGAGGCTCGTGATCGAGTTTCTTAGGAGGGTCTAGTCCTTGACATGGCAGCTTTTGTACATTATAAGATAATGTCCTTGTTTGCCCTGAACCGGCTCGAACACCAGGAAAACTGAGAAAACGCGCCGGGAAAGGCCCGGTGAGACCGGCGACCGGAAGCGGAAACATCGATTGTAAGGCGGATATGGCAGGCAGAGATCCCGATAAGAAGAGATACGGCTCCATTCCCCCGCAGCGCGAGGCGCTGGAGGCCGAGGCGGAGGTCCTCAGGCACTGGGACGAGCACGATATCTTCAGACGGAGCGTGGACGAGCGCCCGGAGGAGAACAATTTCGTCTTCTTCGAGGGGCCGCCGACGGCGAACGGGCGCCCCGGCGTGCACCACGCGATGTCCAGGACGATCAAGGACCTGGTCTGCCGGTACAGGACGATGAAGGGTGAGCGCGTGGTGCGCAAGGCCGGGTGGGACACCCACGGCCTCCCGGTGGAGATAGAGGTCGAGAAGATGCTCGGTCTGGACGGCAAGGACCAGATCGAGGAGTACGGCGTCGACAGGTTCAACAAGGAATGCTACAAGAGCGTCTTCAAGTACCTCGACGAGTGGCACGACTTCACGCGCAAGCTCGGATACTGGCTCGACCTGGACGATCCCTACGTCACCTGCAGGAACGAGTATATCGAGTCGGTATGGTGGATCCTCAAGCAGTTCTGGGATCAGGACATGCTCTACGAGGGCCACAAGATCATACCGTACTGCGCGAGGTGCGGGACGTCGCTGTCGAGCCACGAGGTCTCGCAGGGATACAAGGACGTCGCCGACCCCTCGATATTCATAAAGCTGAAGTTGACCGGCGAGGACGCGTATTTCCTCGTCTGGACGACGACCCCGTGGACGCTTATCTCCAACGTCGCGCTGGCGGTCGGCCCCGAGCACGATTACGCGCGCGTCAGCCACAGGGGGGAGACGCTGATCCTAGCCGCCGAGCTCCTCAGGGTCCTTGACGGCGAATACGAGATCCTCGGGAAGGTCAAGGGGCACGAGCTCGTGGGAAAGACGTACGAGCCCTGCTTCCCCTGGTTCAAGGATGAGGAGAACGCCTTCCGGGTCATAGCCGCCGAGTTCGTCACGCTGACCGACGGAACGGGGATAGTCCACATAGCGCCCGCCTTCGGAGAGGACGACTATATCGCCGGCATGGAGCAGGGGCTGCCCTTCGTCCAGCCGGTCGATGCCGAGGGGAAATTCACTCCTGAGATCACAAAATGGGCCGGCAGGTTCATCAAGGATGCCGACCCCGAGATCATCGAGGACCTGCACGAGCGCGGGATACTCTACCGCGCCGAGAAATACGAGCACTCGTATCCGTTCTGCTGGCGCTGCGACTCGCCGCTGATCTACTACGCGAGGCGCTCGTGGTACATCAAGACGACAGCATACAAGGACCTGCTCATCGAGGCGAACAGCAAGGTCCACTGGTACCCGCCGGAGGTGGGGGAGAACAGGTTCGCGCGCTGGCTCGAGGGGAACGTCGACTGGGCGCTCAGCCGCGAACGGTACTGGGGCACGCCGCTCAATATCTGGACATGCGACTCGTGCGGCGAGAAGTACTGCATCGGCGACCTCACCGAGCTCAGGTCGATAAGCGAGCAGTTCCCCGAGGATTACGACCTGCACAAGCCTTTCATCGACGACCTCGACGTGGGCTGCCCCGAGTGCGGCGGAAAGATGACGCGGGTCCCCGAGGTGATCGACTGCTGGTTCGACTCGGGCGCGATGCCTTTCGCCCAGTATCACTACCCGATGGAGAACATGGACCTCTTTAAGAAGCAGTACCCCGCCGAGTTCATCAGCGAGGGAGTCGACCAGTCGAGGGGCTGGTTTTACTCGCTGCTCGCTATCGGGGCGTTCCTTACGAAGCAGAGCCCATACAAGAGGTGTCTCCCCCACGGGATGATCCTCGACCGCGACGGCCAGAAGATGAGCAAGAGCAAGGGGAACGCCGTTTTCGCGAGCGACGTGCTAGCCAGCGACGGCGCAGATTCGCTGCGCTGGTATCTTATGATAAGCGGCGCCCCCTACCTGCCGAAGAGGTTCGACCTCGAGGCGATGCGTGACAATGCGAACAAGTTCCTAGGGACACTGAGGAACCTGTACTCCTTCTTCGCCATGTACGCAGAGATAGACGGGTTCGAACCGGCCGGCGAAATGAAAAGCGAAAACCTGATCGACCGCTGGGTCCTCTCGAGGTTCAACTCGACGGTGCATGAGGTCACCGCCGCTCTGGACGAGTACGAGCTGACCAGGGCCGCCCGCTCGATCCAGACCTTCGTTATAGACGAGCTGAGCAACTGGTATCTGAGGCGGTGCAGGCGCAGGTTCTGGAAGAACGAGATGTCGGGCGACAAGCTCGCCGCCTACGAGACCTTCTACATGGTGCTCGAGGGCGTTACGAGGCTAGCCGCGCCGTTTGTACCCTTCCTGTCCGAAGCGATATGGCAGAGGCTCAGGGGGGAGGCGGGAAAGTCGGGAAGCGTTCACCTCGAGCCGTATCCCGTATCGAACGGAGCCATGATCGACGAGGAGCTGGAGAAGAACATGGCCGGCGTGCTCAAGGCCGTCACTACCGGCAGGGCGGTACGCAACAAGGCCGCGATCAAGGTCAGGACCCCGCTCGCGAGGATGCTCGTGCACGGGAAATATCACGACGTGACCGAATGGACCAAGGACGAAGAGCTCCGCGGGCTGGTCCTCGACGAGCTGAACGTGAAGGCTATCGAGACGATCGACGATACGGGCGACCTGATAAGGATGAGCGTCAGGCCGGAGTACTCGGTCCTCGGCAAGAGGTTCGGCAGGAACATGAAGGCCGCCGCAGCCGCCCTCGAGGGGCTCGGCGCGGGGAAAGTTCTGGAGCTTGTCGAGAAGGGACAGGTCTCGGTCGAGATCGACGGGCGTGCAGAGGAGATCTCCCTCGAGGAGGTAAAGGTGGAGAGCGAGACTGCCGAGGGGTTCGAATCGGAGAGCGAAGGCGACCTGACAGTCATCCTCGACACGGACCTCACCGACGAGCTACGCAGAGAAGGAACAGCGAGGGACCTCGTCAACAGGATCCAGAACTTCCGGAAGGAATCGGGGTTCGAGGTCAGCGACAGGATAGAGCTGGCATGGAGAGGGCCCGATGAGATAAAACATGTATTCGAGGAGTACCGCGACCATATATGCAGCGAAACCCTCGTCGAGAGCCTCCTCGAAGGGGAGCAGGACTGGGATAATTCCACGTCCTTCGATCTCGACGGTTTCGACATAGATCTGTGGGTCAAGCTGGCTTAATGGCTGTTAACAGGAGAGTAGTCGAGATGCCTGCCAAAAAAGCGAAGAGCAAGGCCAAGACGAAAAAGAAGGCTGCCGCCGGGAAATCGTCCGGGAAAAAGCCTAAGACGAAGATGAAGACGAAAACGAAATCGAAAGCGAAAACAAAGACTAAGGCGAAGGCCGGGGCGAAGGCCAGGCCTGCAGCCACGAAAAAACCGAAGACGAAAGCGAAGGCCAGGGTGAAAACTGCAACGAAGAAGACAGCAGCGAAGGCCGGATCTAAGGCAAAGGCCGGGGCCAAGCTCAAGCCGGCGAAGAAGAAGGCCGCCCCGAAGCTTACAGCCTCTACGCCTACAAAGGGTAAGAAGCTCAGCAAGAAGGAGCTCGAGATCGCGCGCGCGAGGATACTGGCCGAACGCAGGCGGATCATCATGGAGCTGGGGCGGATCGAGGAGACGATAAATGATGCCACCCAGGAGAAGGAAGGCTCGAACCAGTCCTACTCCAACCACCTGGCCGACATAGGCACCGACTACATGGAGCAGGAAAAGAACTTCTACTATGCCAGCCAGGAGGGTCATTACCTCAGGGCCCTCGACGAGGCGCTCGAGAGGATCGACCGCGGCACTTACGGCATCTGCGAGGTCTGCACCCTCCGGATCGGGACCGCGAGGCTCGAGGCCGTCCCGTCGGCCAGGCAGTGCATCAAGTGCAAGAGCGAGTCGGAGAAGGGCAACAGGGGGCGCTGAGGTGCTCATCTTCGCCGTCGCCGCCGTCGTGGTCATCATCGACCAGGCCTCAAAGAGGCTTATATGGGAGGCTTTCAAAGATAACGGCGGTATGGACCTTGTCGACGGTATTCTCCGGATACGCCTCAGCACCAACACCGGAGCGGTCATGGGGATCCTCTCAGGCTCCAGGCCGATCCTCATATCGGTGACGATCATCTCCATAATAGCCCTCATCTACTTTGCTTACAGGATGCGATACGCTCCCGTGCTGAAGCGCCTCTGTCTCGGCCTCGTCCTCGGCGGGGCGTTCGGCAACCTCATCGACCGCATTGCCACCGGCAAGGTCGTCGATTTTGTGGACATGGGGATCGGGTCACTTCGCTGGCCGACATACAACGCCGCCGACATCGCGGTGACCGTGGGCGCCGTGATCCTGGTCGCCGGATTCGCCTTTCAGAAGGAACAAGCCCTCGAGGGCCCGCCGCCGAGGCTTCCCGCGGAGGGTCGCGAGGACGGCCACAACGGCCCCGTTTCCTGATATCTCTGTTCCACTCATCACCCGCGTGTACTATACTAGGTTGCCTGTAACACCGTCATAACACCGTACTTCTTCCGCGGCTGGACGATATGAGCGAGCTGAGGGTCTTTAAGTTCATGGTCGGCGAGGAGGAATCGGGCGAACGCGTCGATTCCTGGCTCGCCGGGCAGATCCCCGAGCTGTCCAGATCGAGGATTCAGAAGGCCCTCAGGGAGGGCGAGGTGCTCATCGGAGGTATTCCCGCCGGAAAACCGTCGAGAAGGGTTCGCGGAGGGGAGAGTGTCGAGATCCGCTTCAGCCCCCCGAAGCCCCTGGCGGTGCTCCCGGAGGAGATCCCGCTCGACATAGTATATGAGGATGAGGGGCTCCTGGTGGTGAACAAGACCGCCGGGATGGTCGTGCACCCCGCTCCCGGCAACGAGACCGGTACGCTAGTGAACGCCCTTCTCGCCCACTGCGGCGACCTGTCGGGGATAGGTGGCTGGCTCAGACCGGGCATAGTGCACAGGCTCGATGCGCAGACGACCGGCCTGCTGGTGGTCGCCAAGAGAGACGAGGTCCATATAGCCCTGAGCCGCCAGCTGATGGAAAGGACCGTGAGCAGGATATACCAGGCGCTGGTCTGGGGGAGGATGCCGGCCGACGAGGGAGAGATAAACGCCCCTATCGGCCGCAGCAGGTCCGACAGGAAGAAAATGGCCGTGGTGACTCAAGGCGGCCGTGACGCCGTGACATATTACTCAGTTCTAGACACCTTTCCACCGCTGCAGTATATTAAGTTGAAGCTGGGGACGGGCAGGACCCACCAGATTAGGGTCCACCTGGCCCATGTCGGGCATCCCGTTTTTGGCGACCCCGATTATGGGGGAAGGAAGCTCAGAAAGGGAAACCTCCCGAAAGAGGAAGCCGAGCTCGGCTCGAAGGCCTTGAGCCTTATCGACCGGCAGGCTCTCCATGCGGGGAGATTATCGTTTTTTCACCCCCTTCTCGGGAAGGAGATGACCTTCGAAGCTCCCCTTCCCGACGATTTCCGGGCCGTCCTCGAGATGTGCGCGGGGGACCGATGAAATACAGGATACGGGAAGCGGGGAAGGTCACTATTATCGACCTATCGGGGAAGCTGATGGGCGGATATGACGCCGACGTCTTCAGGGACCTTGTCCACGAGCTGATCGAAAAGGGGATGAAGAAGATCATCGTCAATCTCGCCGGTATCAAGTGGATCAACAGTACCGGCGTCGGGATCCTCATCACCGGATACACGACGCTGAGGAAGAACAGGGGAGACCTGAGGCTTCTCAACGTCTCGAAGAAGATCGAGAGCATGCTCTACGTCACGAAGCTTAACCTGATATTCGAGTGCTTCGATGACGAGCAGGAAGCAGTGGCGAGCTATACCAGATGATACGCGGTCGGCAGGAGCAGGAGGGAGATCGAGGCTGATGGCCGAGGAAACATTCGTCCTGGAATTCCCCAGCAGTTACAAGTGGCTGAACATGATCGATCTCATGTGCACCGAGATCACGGCCGGCATGGATTTCAGCAAGGACGCCCTGAACGAGATATCGATCTCCGTCATCGAGGCGTGTACCAACGCCCTCGAGCATGGAAATAGATGCTGTCCCGACTGCGACGTGAAAGCCGTTTTCAGGCGCAGGCCGGACAGGCTGGTCGTCGAAGTGACCGATTGCGGTGAAGGTTTCGATTTCAAGGACTATCTGAAACATATACCCGACCCTTCTGACATCCACAAAAAGCGGGGCAGAGGGATATTCATAATGAAAGCGATGATGGACTCCCTCGATTACGTCAAGGTAGAGAAGGGCGGGATGAAGGTCATCCTCGAGAAGATGACCGATGGAGGCGGGGAGGAGGACGACGACTAGGTCGTCGTGGTCCGCTTGCCGCCTTCCTGGAACCGGAACCAACCCTCCCGGACAGGCGTAATACAGGACAAGCGGAATACCCGGCGGAGAATGACCCCTGTGGACCTGTCGGAGCAGTAGAATGGCTACCTCGACATTACTTGCTTCCTTCTACTTCATATGCGGAGCGGCGATCATCTTCCTTGCCGTTCTGATCATGCGTTTCTCGTCGAGAAACGTATCGACGTGGTCCATGGCCCTCGTGATGCTTTTCGCCGGCATCGGGCCGATCCTCGGCGCTATCGGCGTCATCATCCAGAGAAACCTTCCCGAGGGCACGTACCTCTTCGAGAACGTCATAGAGAGCTTCGACTACACCTGGGAGTTCTTCTTCCCGGCGCTGCTCCTGATGGCATTCGTCTATCCAAAACCCTATCCGATCTGGAAATACGTCAGGAAGTTCGCCTTCATCCTCTTCCTGCCGCACGTTTTCCACCTCATGATGGTCCTGTTCCTGGTGAACAGGGTCAATCCGGCGCGGCTTTTCAACTGGGTGGCCGATATTCCCGTGCCCTCCAGCGCGCTCGCCTCGTATACGGGCAACCTGGCGAAGTCGCTCAACGTCTTCACCGAGCTCCTCTTCAAGGCGCACAACCAGATGTTCTCGCTCGTGAACGTGATGTACGCCCTGCTTGCTATCATACTGCTCGCGGTGTCGATGCGCAGGGACTTGAGCCCGAGGCAGAGACGGCAGGTCCAGATCATACTCGCAGGCCTCGGGATAGCTATCGTCACATATTCGGTCGCCCGTGTGGTGCCGTACTTCATGGCCATGGAGATCGACAGGGCCGTAGCGTCGGCGCTCGTCAACGCATCTCTGATCATAGGCGGCGGCTCGATAGCCTACGTGAGCCTCAAGTACCAGTTCCTTGACGTGCGGATGATCGCGAGAAAAGGGCTCTTCTACGCCGTCACCGCCGCGGTGTTTGGTCTGTTTTATCTTATTATCATCAAGCAGTTTACAAGGTTCATACGCACATACACCGGGGCGGAGCTCGAGTTCGTCGAGACGCTGCTGATAGTGCTGTTCATCATCGCGTTCCAGCCAGTGCTGATGCGCCTCGAGGAATGGACGGAGAAGGCCCTCATGAGGGATAAGAGCCCGAGGGTGAAGCTCCAGAACCTCAGCAACGAGCTCCTCACATCGGTGGACGCCGGGTCGATGAAGGACAGGATGAAGGATGTCCTCTCCGGCGTCTTCCAGACCGGCGACGTCGAGCTGTTATTCCGTGACGAGATCCTGGACCTGAGGGGCGAGGACATCTACGCGGAAAAGGTGCTCGAGCTCCTCGAGCAGGTAGGAGAGCCTATGAGCAGGCTCGATTTCATGGAGGCTCTCGGCTTCATGCGCGTAAGGCGGGGGATATTCCGTCCCGGCAGGAAGCTGATACGCGAGGCTGTGGGCACCCTGACCGGGATAGTGAGGGTTATGGCCGGGTACGAGCTGATAGTACCGGTCATACATGACGAAAAATGCGTCGCCGTGATCCTTCTCGGCGAAAAGAGCGACGGGGGCAGGTACAGCATGCAGCAGCAGGCGATGATGTCGATGCTCTCCAACCAGGTCGCCTCTACGCTCTCGAGGATGGAGCTTCTCGAGGAGCTCGTCGAGAAGAAGGTAATGGAGGAGGAGCTGAACATCGCAAGGACGATCCAGCTCAACCTTCTCCCCTTTGCGCCCCCCGAGCTGGAAAACTACGAGGCGTCGGCGCTGAGCGTCTCGAGCAAGCAGGTCGGCGGCGACTACTACGACTTCATAAAGAACGGCCGGCATTTCGCTTTCACGGTCGCGGACGTATCCGGAAAGGGAGTCCCGGCCTCTCTCCTTATGGCCTCTCTCCAGGCGAGCCTGCGGGCGATGAAGGACAGGATGACCGACCCGGTCGCGATCATAAGCCGCCTCAATGATGTGATGTGCGAGATCACTTCTTCGGACAAGTTTGCGACGATGTTCTACGGCTGCGTGGACATGGACCATAACGAAGTCGCCTATTCGAACGCAGGGCACTTCTTCCCCGTGGTCGTCAGGGAAGGCGGAGTTGTGGAAGTGCTTGATTACAGCGGCCTTATCCTGGGAGTTAAGCCGGGGTTCCCGTATGAGACACACAAGACGAAGTTCAGGCCGGGCGACATGATCGTCGTGACCACCGATGGCGTCACCGAGGCGGAGAACCGCGCGGGCGACCTGTACGGCGAGGAGCGCCTCCACCCCTTCCTCGCCGGAATGCACGGGAGCAGCGCGGACCAGGTCAGGGACGCGATCGTCGAGGAGGTGGACAGGTTCTCCCATCCTGTCGGGGCGAACGACGACCTCACGATCCTTGTGGTAAAGAGGAAGACATAGGATGACGGGCTCAGGCGATGCATCAACCGGGGCGGGCAGGGTCCTCGCCATCGATCCCGGGTCGAAGAGGACAGGGCTCGCCGTGAGCGATGAGTTGGGCATAACTGCCCAGGGAATAGAGACATACAGCGGTCAGCGCAGGGACCTGGCCGAACATGTGGCCGGCCTGGCCGCCCGGTATGGTATAATGACAGTTGTGATCGGGCTGCCCCTCTCGATGAGCGGGGAGGAGCTCGAGAACGCGGCGTTCTCGAGGGAGCTGGCAGCGGCGATCGAGGAGAGGCTCGGGATAGAAGTCGTGCTACGGGACGAGAGGATGACCAGCCTGGAGGTAGAGCGGGTCATGAAGCAGGAGGGCAGGATAAAGAACGCCGGCGACATCGACCGGCTCTCGGCTGTCCTTCTCCTGTCTTCGTATCTGGAGGAAAGGGGGTCGCTATGAGGGTCGTCAGGCACATATCTGTCACAATAGCGATGATCGCCACGGTCCTCTTCCTCACGGCGCTCCACTTCAGCGTCCTCTACTACAAGGACGGTGGCGATCCCGACGCTCCGAGGATAGAGGTCAAGATCGCTCCAGGGATGACCTTCAAGCAGGTCCAGGCCGATCTTGTCAAGAAGGGGATCGTGACCAACTCCGGCCTCTTCCGCTGGGCCGCGTACCTGACGAGGCGTGAGGACGACGTCCAGACAGGCAGGTATCTCTTCCGTTACGGCGAGAGCATCTCCTGCGTCCTGCGGAAGCTGACCCATGGCGATGTCGAGTACACGCGCATGGCAGTGCCCGAGGGGCTCTACATGATCGAGATCGCGTCCCTGCTCCAGAGCAGCGGGGTCGTCGACTCGACCGCTTTCATGCAGACGGTCACAGACTCCCAGTTCGTCACAAGCCTCGGCATCCTCGAGCCCACGCTCGAAGGGTACCTCTTCCCCGACACATACCTGTTCGGCTGGCCGATAGACCCCGAGGATGTCGCGAGGCGGATGGTGTACAGGTTCCGCAGGATATATGACAACTATATAGAGGCAGAAGCGGATTCGACCGGTATGAACAGTACGGATGTCGTCACGCTCGCGTCGATAATACAGGCCGAGGCGGTCTACGCCTCCGAGATGCCGAGGATATCGGCCGTCTACCACAACAGGATAAGCGCCGGCATGCGGCTCGAGGCCGACCCGACCGTGGCATATGCCCTCGGCGGCGTCCGAAGGCGCCTGTGGCTCAAGGATCTGAGGGTCGATTCGCCCTACAACACATACAGGAACAGGGGGCTTCCGCCGGGGCCGATCTGCAGCCCCGGTCTGGCGGCCCTCGAAGCGGCCGTCATGCCGCTGGCCGGAAACAGGGACTACTATTTCGTCGCCGACGGCGCGGGGAGGCACCATTTCAGCAGGACGTACGAACAGCACCTGCAGGCGAAGCACCGGATCAGATACGGCCCCGTCCCTGCTCAGATCAGGAGCCGTCCCGATCCGGCGATAAGCGACTCTCCAGGTCCCGAGGCCGCCGACAATCCGGAGAATTCCCCCGAATCGAAGGACCCGGGGGCCGCGGGAACCAAGAAGCCCGAGGCGGCTCCGCCCGATGACTCGCCGCAGGAAGATGTGGACGAGGGGTAGGAAGGAACCGAAGTGGCGGCAGTCAAACTCGAGAGACTCAAGGAAATCATCGATGATTGCGGGAAGGCGGCAGTCGCTTTCTCGGGCGGCGTCGACTCGACGCTCCTCCTGAGCGTCGCACGCGAGGTGCTCGGCGATGATGTCCTGGCCGTGACGGTCGTCTCGCCGTTCATGCCGGGGCACGAGAAGAAGGAGGCCTCGGAGACCGCCGGGCTGATGGGCGCCAGGCACGAGATCGTCGAGGTGGACGAGAGTGACATCGAGGGGTTCGCGGACAACCCGCCCGACAGGTGCTACATCTGCAAGAAGTTCCTCTTCTCACGCGTGATCAGCATTGCGAAGGATCGGGGCATATCCTGCGTGATGGACGCGAGCAACGCCGACGACGCGGGCGACTACCGGCCCGGGATTAGAGCCCTGCGGGAGCTCGGGATCCGCAGTCCGCTGATGGAGGTGGATCTGACCAAGGACGAGATAAGGCGGATGTCGAAGAGGCGCGGCCTTCCCGGCTGGGACAAGCCCGCGATGGCATGCCTCGCGACCCGCATCCCTTACGGGGAGAGGATCACGAAGGAAAGGCTGCGCAGGATAGACGAGGCGGAGAAGTACATGCGTTCGCTCGGATACATCAACTGCCGCGTGCGAAGTCACGGCGACCTCGCGAGGATCGAGGTCTCGCCGGAGCGCATCGAGAAGCTGCTCAGGCCCGGCCAGCGCGGGCAGGTGACGGAACATCTGCGGGACCTCGGATTCAGATACGTGACCGTCGATCTGCGGGGTTACCGGACGGGAAGCATGAACGAGGCGATCCGCGGCGGCGGGGACGAAAGTGACGCGTCTTCATAATGCGGCGTGACCCAACGAATCGCTTGACTTGACGGCCGTTACAGATATTATTTCGAGTTACCGGGCGGACTGCCCGGCCACACTGAAAGGCAACAGAATGGATAGGGTCAGAAAATTCAGGAAATGGATCCTCGGGGCGGGACTCGTGTCGATAGTGATCGGCTACATCCTGCTCAGCCAGGGCTCCATCTCCGCCGCGCCCGCCCTGCTCGTCCTCGGGTACTGCATCCTCGTACCCGTCGCGCTCATATAGGCACACTTCTCGTGGGCGATTAGCTCAGTTGGTTAGAGCACCTGCTTTACACGCAGGGGGTCACAGGTTCAAGTCCTGTATCGCCCACCATTTAATCTCAAAGACAGCAAAAGGATACAAGATTAGGTAATAGGAGCCGGTGGCGTATTATGCGCCGGGGGCATCGGGAGGGCACCAGTATGAGAGGAGGCATATTCTGATGGAGATGTGGGGGCAGCAGATGAGAAATTGTAAGTATTGCACGGTGGGCGGGATAAGTGGGAGAGACAGGTGGAAGTGTGACACAGAAATATTTGCAAGATTTTAGTTGCAACTTGGAATATTAGTTGCTACTATAATATTGAGTTGCAACTTAAATAGTGTGTCAGAGAACTCTGGTCCGGTCGGGATCTGGAGGTGATGATATGGATGAATATAATAATATCAAGGCAGATGAGGTCATAGGTGACCTGATAATCGAGGTCAAAAGAGGGATCCATTCAGCCAGAGACCTGCGGGCGGCTCTCCTCCAGTTGTCGTACCAGCTTGTAATAAGGCCTGACAAGCGGGGACTTCTTGTCCTGGTCAATTCGCGTCTTACAAAAGAGCGGCTGGATGCGGAGACGAATCAAATGAGGCAGGTGATGCGCAATGATATTCTTGATCGGATCTATATACTCCCGTATACGGATGGTTCCCCTCAGTGGATTCCCTCGAGCGTGGACAATTCACAATGGTGGCCTCACGGGATCCTGGGTGATGAAATCGAAGTCAATTTGTCCAGGCTGGTCAAGGAGGGAAGGCCGGTATTAAAACCCCGCGACTCGTACTACTCCATCCTTCAAGCCCTGATCGTCCTCTGGATCAGGGATGCGATGCCGATCACAAGGACCCGCCTGATGGAGATCACCGGAATGAGCTACCCGACGGTGGCGAAGGCGCTTGGCAGGCTGGGGCCGTATCTGGCTGATACGAGCGACCGCAGTGTCGTTTTCGAATATTTTCCGAGGGATGAATGGAAGGGATTACTGGCAGTCTCCAGTCGGGTAAGATCGACGAAGAGGTTTGCAGCGCCGCAGGGTATTGCCAGGGAGGTGGAGCAGATGATATTCCGGTTAAGGGACACCAAGTCCGGCGAGATAGGGATAGGTGGAGTGGCTGGAGCGGAGCACTATTACCCGGAGCTGGATATCGTGGGTCTGCCTAGGCTCGACCTGTCGGTAGTCAGTCGGAAAAAGGACTTGGACCTGGATTTTGTGATGAGACTCGACCCCGCGTTAGAACCAGTGAAAGATCTGAAACGACCAGCCGACCTCGTCGTGCATCTGGTCACCAGGAAGGAATCTTTATTCGTCGAAGGTCAGGACGGGCGTTTTTGGGCAGATCCGGTCGAATGCCTTCTGGACCTGCATGAATCGGGGTTCAGCCGGCAGGGTGATGAGATGTTGGACTATCTGGAAAAACGGAGGCATGGATGATGATAGACGGATATTCTACGGTACGCCCTCACGAGGTCCTGACCGAGATGGCAGAAACTCTGCCGGAAGAGGTCAAAGAGAATATTATCATCATTGGCAGCCTCGCGGCAGCCTATTGGCTTCTGGACAGGACAGGGGTGAGGACGAAGGACGTGGATTGTGTCCTGACGCCCAGGATTGAAGCTGTTGATAATGGACGATTGATAGCTGAAAAGCTCCTCAACTCGGGCTGGGAGCAGAAGAAAACAGAAGAATTTCCTGGACCCGGAGACGAACACACGCTTGATGATCGATTGCCGGCTGTACGACTCTGTCCACCAGGAAATAAAAACTGGTTTCTCGAACTCCTAACAGAGCCAGAGCCCGGACAGGAGGAAGACAAAAAATGAACGAGACTTGTCCTCGAATCGGGTGAGCATTTTGGGATACCGAGTCTCCGATATATCTCTATAGCAGTATTCGAAGCTCGGAAGATCGATCTCGGATTCCGAGTGGCGAGACCGGAGATGATGGCCTTGGCGAACATGCTCGAACATCGTGAACTAAGACCGGATGTGATAAAAGGGTATTCAGATGGAACAAAGAGATGTAACAAGGATCTCGGCAGGGTGTTGGCAACAGGATATTTAATGAAGGACGAAAATTTGCTGAAGTGGAAGAGATCATGGTCACGGGCACTGCAGGATCGTTTCCCGGACGATGTGGAAGCCTTGAGCCAGCGAGTTGGCGATGGGTTAAGATTGCTGCTCGAAAGCCCTGAAGATATGCAGCAGGCGTTCAAAACATGTACTAACGGTCTCCTCGCAGGAAAAGGGGTGACTCTTGAGCAACTCAGGGCTGTGGGCAAACGCATTCTGGGTGATGTGGTGGATTCACTTGTAAAGAAATGGCAACCCTTGGATGACCTTCCCCCACTAAACTGATCAAAGACAAGAGTTAGTCTTTCTGGTCGTGAGGCGCAAGCGGGTCCGGCGCGGTCCCTTTCTACCGCTTTATATCTCTTGACCCGGCGCTCCGCCTGAGCCAGAATGACAGGTGGAAGGCGCGATTTTTTCTTAATTCCCGAGGAACAGAACTATGAGAACGAGAACGGCAGTCCTGTCTCTTCTCCTCCTTGCCGGTACGATATCGAGCGCGAAGGCCGGGGACGTGCTCGTAGCCAGAATGGACGGTATTATCGGCCCCTCCTCGGCAAAGTACATGGTGAATACGATCGCGAGTGCGGAAGCTGACAGCGCGGTCTGCGTGATTTTCGAGCTCGATACGCCCGGCGGCCTCGACGAGTCGATGAGGATGATCGTAAAGAAGATCATGGCCTCCACGGTTCCGGTTGTTATCTATGTCGCACCATCGGGATCACGCGCCGCGTCCGCCGGTGTCTTCATCACAATGGCCGCTCATGTGGCAGCCATGGCCCCGGGCACCAATATAGGAGCCGCCCACCCGGTCGCGCTCGGCATATCAGGAAAGATAGATTCTGTCATGGTGGGCAAGGTGCTGAACGACGCCTCGGCGTACATTCGCTCGATCGCCACGGAAAGAGGCCGGAACGCCGCCTGGGTCGAAGAGGCGGTGAGGAAAAGCGTCTCCATTTCAGAAACGGAGGCGTTGAAACTGGGCGTGATCGATCTGATCGCGCCATCGACCACGACGCTTCTCGAAGCTCTCGACGGCCGCACGTTGAAGGTCGCTCACGCGGAAGTCATCCTAAAAACGAAAGAAGCGACAATCATTAACGTCGAGATGAGCTGGAGCGACAGGCTGCTGGCCGTCATTACGAATCCAAATATCGCCTACATTCTCTTCATGCTCGGGCTTCTCGGTCTCTATTTCGAGCTCGCCACGCCTGGAGCGATCCTGCCCGGAGTGATAGGCGCGATCTCTCTCATCCTGGCGTTCTTTGCCTTCCAGGCGATCTCGGTGAATTACGCCGGCATGTTTCTAATAGTTTTGGCCGTCGTGCTCTTCATCGTGGACATCAAAGCGGCGACGCATGGAGCATTGACCGCGGGAGGACTGATTGCCATGACCATCGGTTCCATCATGCTGTTCAACGATCCGGATCCGGCGATGCATGCCTCTCTGCAGGTCATTATCCCGGTTGTAGTTGTCATGGGGGTCTTTTTCGCCATCGGCGTTGTCCTGTCGGTGCGCGCTCTTCGAAGGAAACCTTCGAGCGGTGGTTCCGCTCTGGTAGGCCAGGAGGGGGACGCGCGGACACCGATAAACAAGGATGGCGGCAGAGTTTTTGTGGCCGGCGCCCACTGGAGCGCGAACTCCGGCGAGGAGATCGCCGAGGGGAAAAGGATACGCGTGATCGAAGTAAAAGGAATGACACTGACGGTCGAAGAGGTGAAATAGATACTCATCTGTCCCGCCGCACGGCGGAGAGGGACTGGAAAGGAGAAGGTCATGCCGATCACTCTGGGGGTTGTTGTATTTCTCGTCCTCTTTATTCTGGTGAACAGCGTCAGGATACTCAGGGAATACGAGCGCGGTGTTGTGTTCCGGCTCGGCCGGTTTGTCGGTGTCAGGGGCCCCGGGCTCATACTCCTGATCCCGATGTTCGAAAAGATGGTGAAGGTCACGCTCCGCACAATAGCCCTGGACGTCCCGCCGCAGGAAGTGGTGACGAAGGACAACGTCTCGGTCAAGGTAAACGCCGTCATGTACTTCCAGGTTTTCGAGCCTTCGAAGGCGATCATCGCCGTGGAGAATTATCTGTACGCGACATCGCAGATGGGGCAGACGACCCTGCGATCGATACTAGGCGAGCATGAGCTGGATGATCTTCTCTCAAACCGCGAGAAGATCAACCTGAAGCTGCAGAAGATAATCGACGAGAGGACAGATCCATGGGGCGTTAAGGTCAGCGCGGTGGAAGTGAAGGACGTCGACCTGCCCGAGGAGATGAGGCGAGCGCTGGCCAAGCAGGCCGAAGCCGAACGTGAACGCCGCGCGAAAGTAATCCACGCAGATGGGGAGTTCCAGGCGTCGACGAAACTCCTTCAGGCAGCGGAAGTAATGTCTCCGCAACCTGTTTCCGTTCAGCTGCGGTATCTCCAGACGCTGACCGAGATCGCAGCCGAGAAGAATTCGACGATCGTATTCCCGCTCCCGGTCGACTTCCTGGAGTACTTCGTAAGTAAAAGGAAGCAGGGATAAGAGCGCGCGCAGGGCAAAAAAATTCAGCCAGCGAACAAATGGCAGTTCTCTTTGGATTACATGTCCTCAGCGGATGCCCGTTTCGGTCGATTGACAGACTGTTCGGGTAGTGTCCAGAGCTTTTCGAACTTTTTTTTAAGAGGCTTCCCTGCATCGATCTGGCTTTCCTGAAGGTCTTGTGACGGATCCATATATGGATGTTGGTTCCTGTCGCGGCTTGATTTAATGGGGAAAGATCACTGGACGACTCGAACCGATCCAATCGAGCGTCGGGGGGACCCCAGTGGGTTTGGGCCGGTCAGATGTCTGGGCTCGTATTGTATAATATATATTTGGAATTAATGGTGTCGTGATGTGGGAGAAGGTCTTTCTATAGCAGCCGGACATCACACCATCAACATCAGTTCGGAAAACGAATCGATCCCTGCATAATATACAGCTTGAGGTGTACTGTCTTACAAGCAGG
>CAZREW010000021.1:0-47298 GCA_964599375.1 uncultured bacterium | reverse complement strand
TTAGCTCAGTTGGTTAGAGTACTTGCTTGACATGCAAGGGGTCACTGGTTCAAATCCAGTATCGCCCACCACTTGACTTCAGCGCTTGCTCAAATAATGGAGATGCCCGGGCGTGGGCGGGGAGTATCCGCCGCACCGGTGCTTTCTGCGATTTCAATACTCCCTCAGGGTGGATAATCTGGACATGATCGAGATAACTTATCCGGACGGATCGAAGAAGGAAATCACCGAGGGGTCCCCGATCATGGAGATCGTCTCGGGACTCCCCCAGTCTGTAAGGAAAAAGGCCATCGCCGCGCGTATTGGCGGACGCATATACGACCTCCAGCAGACTATCGAGGAAGGAGGCGATTTCGAGGTAGTTCTTGCCGGGTCGGAAGGCTCGCTCGACGAGCTGAGGCACAGCACATCCCACCTGATGGCGCTGGCTATACAGGAACTCTTTCCGGGGGTCAAGTTCGCCATAGGCCCCTCGATCAAGGACGGGTTCTATTACGACGTGATGATGGAACACAGGCTCTCGCCGGAGGATCTCGAGAAGATCGAGGAAAAGATGGGCGAGCTCCTCAGGAGGGGTGGGTTGAAGTTCGAAAGGAAGGTCATGCCGCGAGATGAGGCGATAGCCTTTTTCGAGAAGCTCGACCAGCCTTTCAAGGTAGAGCTCATCAGGGACCTCGACGCGGAAAAGGTATCGGTCTACCGTCTGGGCGAGTTCGCGGACCTCTGCACGGGGCCGCATGTTCCCGATGTGAAGATGCTCAAGCATCACAAGCTGACTTCTCTGGCCGGGGCCTACTGGCGCGGCGATGAAAAGAGGGAGATGCTGCAGCGCATCTACGGCACTTCGTTTTTCAGCGCCGAAGAGCTCGCCGAGGAGCTCGAGCGCAGGGAAGAGGCGAAGAAGCGCGATCACCGCAAGCTGGGCCCTCAGCTCGACCTGTTCGATATCAAGGAAGAGGCGGGGGGCGGACTCGTGTTCTGGTATCCGAAGGGTTATTTCCTGAGGGAGACCATAGAGAACTACTGGAAGGATCTTCACAGGCGCAACGGGTACGAAGTGATCATGACCCCTCACATCGCCGACAGCAGCCTGTGGAAGACTTCGGGACACCTCGATTTCTACAAGGAGAACATGTTCATCATGGGCGATGGCGAGGACAACGAGTTTGTCCTCAAGCCGATGAACTGCCCCTACCATATCCTTATGTACAAGAGCAGGCTCCACAGCTACAGGGACCTGCCCATCAGGTACGCCGAACTCGGGACCGTCTACAGGAACGAGAGGTCGGGAACGCTGCACGGCCTTCTTCGCGTAAGGGGATTCACCCAGGACGACGCGCATATATTCTGTACACCGGAACAGCTGGACGAAGAGGTCGACAAGTGCTTCGATCTCGCCCACGAGATACTGACCACCTTTGGATTTCACGATTACAAGGTGGAGCTGAGCGCCCACGACCCGGAGAACATGGGCAAGTACGCCGGTTCCGAGCAGGAATGGCTCATGGCCGAGGCGGCCCTGCTGAAATCGATCGAAAAGAGGGGGATACCTTACGAGAAGATGCCCGGAGAGGCGGTATTCTACGGGCCCAAGATCGACCTGAAGCTTATAGACGCGATCGGCAGGGGCTGGCAGGCGACCACGATCCAGTTCGATTTCAATCTTCCCCGCAGGTTCGAGGTCCAGTACGTGACCCGCGAGGGGAACAAGGAATACGTCTATATGATACACAGGGCCCTTCTCGGCTCGATAGAAAGGTTCATCGGCACTCTGACCGAGCATTACGCGGGGGCATTTCCGCTCTGGCTAGCTCCGGTACAGGCGGTCGTCATACCGGTCTCCCCTGACCAGAAAGGATATGCCGCCGAGTGCCTCGAGAAGCTGAAGGAGGCCGGTATAAGGGCTGAGGCTGATATGAGGGACGAAAAGCTCGGGTACAGGGTCCGGGAGGCCGAAGTCAAGAAGGTCCCTTATATGGCCATTGCAGGCAAAAAGGAGATGGACGAGAGGACCCTCGATATCAGGTCAAAGAAAAGAGGGCGTCTCGGGGCCAGAACACTCGATGAGTTCATCAAAGAACTGGTTGACGAGATACAGAAAAAAAGCTAATATTACCGGAGATCCGTTAGAGATCGAAGCAGGGAGCGAGAGCCCCTCACCTTACGGTCAATTGATTGTACCTGTAGGGTTTCATCTGATGCCGAATACGCCGGGCGGGTGAAACTTCTACTCGCCCTTTTTGTATTACCAGCACGGGAGGTTAAGTATCAGAGGCAATTTCAGAAAAGACGACAGGCGCGAGCCGCGGACCAGGATCAATCATATGATCCGTATACCAGAGATAAGAGTCATCGATGACGATGGCGAGCAGCTCGGCGTCATGGCCACGGACAAGGCCAGGGCCATCGCGGATGAAAAAGGGCTCGATCTGGTAGAGATAGCCCCCAATGTCAGGCCGCCGGTCTGCAAGATAATGGATTACGGAAAGTACAAATACGAGCAGAGCAAGAAGGCCCGTGATACGAGGAAGAAGCAGCACGTCACTCATCTGAAGGAGATCAAGCTCAGGCCCAAGATAGAGGAGCACGATCTCCAGTTCAAGATGAAGAACGCCGAGAAGTTCCTCGAAAGCAGGGACAAGGTCAAGTTCACGGTGGTCTTCCGCGGCAGGGAGATGGAACATCTAGAGCGCGGATACAGCATGCTCAAGTTGATAGAGGAAAAATTCTCAGATATGGCGCATATCGAGAAAGAACCGGTAAGGCAGGGGAGGATGATCTCTATGATCATGGGGCCCCGGTCTGACAGAAAGGTTAAAAAAGGGGGTGGAGAAGGGGATGCCAAAGATCAAGACTAACAGAGGGGCGGCAAAGAGATTCAGCCTCACCGGAACGGGCAAGATCAGAAGAAATAAGGCTTATACCAGCCATATTCTCACCAAGAAGTCGACTAAGCGTAAGCGTAATCTTCGCAAATCGACCATTGCAACCAAGGCGGATGCCGGAAGAATCAGGCGCATGCTGGGCAAATAGCGCTCTACCCCCGCCGGCCGTAATAAGGAAAAGAGAGAGGGAGGCACAATAAGATGCCGAGGACAAAGCATAGTGTAGCTTCTCGCAAGAGAAAGAAAAAGGTACTTAAAGCAGCCAAAGGCTTTACAGGCGGGCGCGGAAATCTCTACAGAAGCGCCCGTGAAGCTGTGGACAGGGCGATGGTATATGCGTATCGCGATCGCCGCGTCCGCAAGAGGGACTTCCGGAAACTCTGGATCACCCGCATCAATGCCGCGGCAAGGATAAACGGCATGAGCTACAGCCGTTTCATAAGCGGGCTTAAAAAGTCTGATATTGAGATCAACCGGAAGCTGCTCTCGGAGATAGCGGTCAACGACGCGGATGGATTCGCGAAGCTGGCTGAAATCGCCAAGGAAGCCCTTTGATGAGTGGAGAGATCCCCGACAGAGATTCAATAGACAGGCTTGGGGAGGATGCCTCACGGGAGGTCGCGGAAGCTTCTGACCTCGGCTCGCTCGAGCAGGCGAGGATCGTCTGGCTTGGGCGCAAGGGAAAGCTGACCTCCGCACTCAGGTCGATCGGGAAGCTTCCCGCAGACCAGAGGCCGGTCGTCGGGGGCGTCATCAACGAGTGGAAAGAGAGACTTGACGCTCTGTTCGAGAGCAGGCGCGCCGAGTTGGCGGGGTCGGGGGTAGATAGCGAACCGTACCCCGGTGATTTCACCCTTCCAGGCAGAAGGGGCTGGGAGGGAGGGCTGCACGTCCTTCACAGGGTCATCAGGGACATCAAGGCGATATTCTACAGGATGGGCTATTCGATAGCTGAGGGTCCCGACGTCGAACTCGACTACTACAATTTCGAAGCCCTGAATTTCCCCGCCGACCATCCCTCGAGGGATCTGCAGGACACTTTCTACGTCAACAGGGACATACTTCTTCGGACCCAGACATCTCCGGTACAGGTGAGGTTCATGGAGAAGCACGAGCCTCCGCTGAGGATCATCTCTCCAGGGAGGGTGTACCGGAATGAGTCGCCAGATCCCTCACATGCAGCGGAATTCTTTCAGATAGAGGGGCTGTTTGTAGACAGGGATGTATCCCTGGCTGATCTTAGAAACGACATAACATGGTTCGTCCACCAGTTTTTCGGGCCGGACGCAAGGGTGAGGTTCAGGCCCCATTTCTTCCCCTTCACTGAGCCGAGCGCCGAAGCCGATATGACATGTTTCGGATGCAGGGGCGAAGGATGCTCGATCTGTCAGAAGACAGGCTGGATCGAGATAATGGGTGCGGGGATGGTCCATCCAAACGTTTTTAAATACGCAGGTTACGATCCAGATTCTGTCACCGGGTTCGCGTTCGGGATGGGGATAGAGAGGATCGCGATGCTCAAGTACGGTATCGACGACATAAGGCGCTTCCTCGTGAACGATATGAGGTTTCTCAGGCAGTTCTGGAACGAAACTTGGGTGGGGGTGCAGGAGTGAAGGTAAGTCTGAACTGGCTTAAGCGGTATGTCGATATCAGTGAGGAACCCGCTGTGCTGGCCCGCGATCTGACCATGTTCGGCCTGAACGTAGAATCGGTCGAGGTCATCGGTGGAGATTATTCAGGCGTGGTGTTCGGCCGCGTCATCGAGTGCGGCAGGCACCCTGATGCCGACAAGCTGAGCGTATGCAAGGTCGATGTCGGCGCCGCAGTTCCTCTCAACATCGTCTGTGGGGCTCCGAATGTCAGGGCAGGTCTGAGCGTACCGGTGGCTGTCCAGGGAGCGGTGCTCAAGGGCGGGTTCAAGATCAAGAAGACCAAGCTGAGGGGCCAGGTTTCCGAGGGCATGATCTGCTCGGAGACCGAGCTCGGTATCGGGGACGATTCAAGCGGGATCATAGAGCTCGACATGGATCTGGAGCCAGGGACCAGCCTCGATGGAAGGCTGGGTTCGAGCGATACGGTCCTCGACGTGGAGGTGACTCCCAACAGGCCCGATCAGCTTTCTCATCTCGGCATCGCCAGGGAGATCGCGGCTCTTTACATGCGCGAGCTGCGGGAACCGGACCTGTCCGATATGGGGCCGGGATCCGGTTTCAGCATAGCTGCCGAGAACGACAGGGACTGTCCAAGGTACAGCGCTGCGTTCGTAGACGATATCAGGATAGGCCCGTCGCCGCGCTGGATGCAGGACCTTCTCATATCGGCCGGCGTAAAGCCGATATACAACATTGTCGACGTGACGAATTTCGTGCTTCTGGAGATGGGCCAGCCTCTTCACGCTTTTGACAGGGACATGCTCGGCAGGGACGGGATACTGGTGCGCCGGGGAAAGCCCGGGGAATCGATGTATACCCTCGATGGCGTGGAGAGGAAAGTCGACGAGAATGTTCTGCTGATAACGGACGGCGAGGCGCCGGTGGGTGTCGCCGGGGTCATGGGCGGCAGGGACTCAGAGATAACGGACAGGACGAAGAGGGTGCTTATCGAGAGCGCCTGGTTCGATCCCAGGGCTGTCCGCAGGTCGAGCAGGGAGCTGAAGCTCGATACGGAAGCCTCGTACCGCTTCGAAAGGGAATGCGACCCCGGGATCACGGTCAAGGCCCTCAGAAGGGCCTGTAATCTTATATCCGAGATCGACGCGGGAATACCGGCAAAAGTGTACGCCGACCATCTATCGGATCCCGGACTGATCGAGAGGCGAACCATCGCCCTGAGGACCAAGCAGGCCAACAGGCTGATGGGGACAAGACTGGCCGCCGACGATTTCGTGGAGCTTCTCTCAAGGCTCGAGCTCGTCTCGAGGGTCGACGGGAAGGATGTCAGCGTCACGGTCCCGACTTTCAGGCGCGATATCAACGAAGAAGTCGATCTGGTAGAGGAAGCGGCGAGGCTCTATGGTTATGAAAATATCGGGAGGGACGAGGAGAGGCGGAGCTCCCTCTTTTCAGAGATATCTGTGGTGGACATGAGGAATGACGAGCTGTGCGACAGGCTGGCCGCGCGGGGATTCGCCGAAGTGATAACTACTTCTTTCATGGACCCGGCGGACCCGGAAAGATTCGAATGGGGAGCAAACGATCCACGGAGCCGTCCCGTGGAGATATCGAATCCGCTCACAGTCGCGCAGTCGGCCATGAGGACTTCGTTGCTGCCAGGGATGCTCAGAGTGATACAGCGAAATACCCCGGTCGAGAGGGAAGGGCTAAGGATCTTCGAGCTCTCGAAGGTTTTCCTGAAAAAGGAGGAAGGCAGCGGTCTGCCCCTCGAAGAGGTGCGCCTGGCGGCGATGTTCACTCGCAAAAGCGCCCCCCTTAACTGGTACGGCGAACAGAGGGATTTCGACTTCTTCGACATGACCGGTGAGGCTGAATCGGTCCTGGAATGGCTCGGGGCACCAGAGGACATCGTCATGACGAGGAAAAAGGCGGGCGAGCCCGATTTTCTCTTCGAATGGACGGTCAGGAACGGCCCGGTGGGCATATGCGGGATGATACCGCGCAGGGTAGCTGCCCGGTTCGATATAGACACGCCGGTCTACTACTTCGATCTGCTTCTGGATGCCTTTTCTCCAGGTACGGGGGGCAGGAAGAACTTCATGAGGATGAGCCAGTATCCGGCGGTCAAGAGGGACCTCTCAGTGCTGGCGTCGGAAAGGGTTACGTTTACTGACGTTAGAAACGTTGTAAAGAAAAAGGCAAAACACCTTGAATCGGTGAGACTTTTCGATTACTATCGTGGCGACCGTCTGGGGGAAGGCAAGAGAAGCTATACCTTCCGGATGACCTTCAGGTCGGCCGAGGGGACCCTGGACGATGGAACTGTCGACAGGATCATCGCAAAGGTCCTGGCGTCGCTTCAGAACGAGCTGCAGGTGGTGCTCAGGTCCGAATAGGAGTCGAAATGGGGACAGCCGGTATTGCTGACTTCGATCTGCTGGAGAAGAAGATCGTGCAGGCTGCCGAGTATATCGAGCAGCTGAAGGCTGAGAAAAAGCGGGTCGAGGACGCCAATATTAAGTTGAAAGAGGAGCTCGATTCGATTTATATTAAGAACGAGGAGTTGACGAAAGAGCTCAAACACCTTAAGAAAGAAAATAAAGGTAAAAAAGACCTCGAGAAGACAAGAGAGGAGTTAAACAACAAGATAGAGGAGATGCTCGCGAAGCTGGAAGAACTCGACATATAGGCTTCATGCTGTCGCGGGCGGTTTACGGGACGGGGTTGTGAGGATGGTTCCGCATTGATCTGAGAGGAAGAACGATGGCCGAAAAAAGCAGTACCGAGAAGGTCGAGATATTCGGTCAGGAGTATAAGATAAAGGGAGCGGGCGATCCTGAATACATCCACAGGATAGCAGGTTACGTGGATAGCAAGATGAGAGAGATCGCCCATTCCAGTGGTATCATGTCCCAGTCCAGGATCGCCATATTAGCTGCTCTTAATATCGCTGACGAGCTGCACCAGGAAAGGGACGAAAGAGAAAAAGCAAAAGGTGCGCTCGCCGACCAGGCCGCCAAACTGGGCGAGATGCTGGAGGAAAAGATCAGTGTAGGACGATGATCCTCCGCCCCGGGGAAGCTGAGAGACCCATGGAGCGGGGATTTTGAGAAAGAAAATAAAGCATAGCGCTTTTAGAAATTCCCTGCTGTGTTCGTGCAGGCGAAGATCGTTTTTTGCCAACACTTTGAGCCCGGATCTCCAATATCCGGCTCCGGATGCCGGGCCCGCCGCGAGCGGGAAGGCTGAACGGGACGTGAGGATTTCCACCTTTCGAGGCAGGGCTTAAAAAGATCTTTCGCGGACGGCACCGAGTGGGGAATTTTTCATTCCGGCTCCTTCCGTAGACCAATCCATGAAAAATGTTTTAGTCGCATATATGATGCAATGGCAATGCGTTGTGGTATTAAACGATCAATGGAGGTGAACCGCCGGATAAGAGGCGGAAGATGATGGATTCAATCTTCTTTTATATATCGGCGGGGATCTTCGTTCTTTTTCTCGGTTTTCTACTGGGCTGGCTGATCAGCCGCAAGGTAACTCAAAGCCAGCTGAAGCATACGCAGAAACTCGCGGAGAACATAATCGCTGAGGCTCAGCGTGAGGCCGAGACCAGGAAAAAGGCGTCGATCCTAGAGGCGAAGGATGAATGGTACAAGGCGAAGCAGCAGTTCGAAAAGGACACCGCGGAAACGAGAGCCGAACTCAAGAAGGTTGAGAGGCGCGTCGAGGAAAAGGAACACAATATAAACCGGAAGGTGGATTTCCTCGAGAAGCGCGAGTTGGAGCTCAACGACAAGAAAAAGACACTCGAGAAGAAGCTTCAGGCTATTTCGGAGAAGAACTCGCTTCTCGACGAGGTCCTGCATAAGCAGAACGAGAAGCTTGAGAAGATCGCCGGCATGAGTACGGAAGAAGCCAAGAAACTCCTGATCTCCAACCTCGAGAACGAAGCCCGCACTGCGGCTGCCAAGACGATCAAGGAGATAAAGGACGAGGCGGAGAGAAACGCTTCGAAGATAAGCAGGAAGATAATCACTCTGGCCATAGAGCGGTGCGCGGCCGACCACGTTGTCGAGTCGACAGTCTCGGTGGTCGATCTTCCCAACGATGAGATGAAGGGAAGGATCATCGGCCGTGAGGGAAGGAACATCCGCGCGTTCGAGAACGCTACCGGGATAGACGTCATCATCGACGACACGCCGGAGGCGGTGATCCTCTCGGGGTTTGATCCGATAAGGCGTGAGGTAGCCCGCCTGTCGCTGGACAAGCTTATCAAGGACGGCAGGATCCACCCCGGACGTATAGAGGAACTAGTCGAGAAGACGCGAAAAGAGCTTCACGAGGAGATAATGGAGATCGGCGAGCAGACGATCCTCGATCTCAATATCCACGGAGTGCACACAGAGATCGTAAGGCTCCTCGGCAGGCTAAGGTACAGGACGTCCTACGGGCAGAACGTGCTGCAGCACTCGAAGGAAGTCGCGTTCGTCGCCAGCCTTCTGGCCAGCGAGCTTGGAATAGACCCGGTGCTGGCCAAGCGGGCCGGGCTGCTGCACGATATCGGCAAGGCGGCCGATCACGAGATCGACGGACCGCACGCGGAGATCGGCGCGGAGTTCGCGAGAAGATATGGAGAGAACGACGTGATCGTGAACGCGATCGCGGCGCATCACGAGGATGTGGAGGCAGAGTCCTTGATCGCGCATGTAATCTCTGCTGCCGACGCGATCTCCGGGGCAAGGCCGGGAGCAAGGCGGGAGACCCTGGAGAACTACATAAGGCGCCTCGAGAAGCTCGAGAAGATCGCCGATGCCTTTGACGGAGTGGAGAAATCGTACGCGATTCAGGCCGGGCGGGAGATCAGGATACTGGTCAGTCACAAGAAGATCGACGACGCGCAGGCGGCGCAGCTGGCGGGCGATATATCCCGCAAGATCGAGGATGACATGGAGTATCCCGGCCAGATAAAGGTAGTGGTGATAAGGGAGACCCGCGCGGTCGAGTATGCGAGATAACCTGATATGAGAATACTCGTAATCGGCGATGTCCTGTCCAAGACGGGCAGACAGGCACTGAGCAGCGGGCTTCCACGACTCAAGGAAAAGCTCGGTGTGGATTTCTGTACCGCAAACGTGGAGAACGGCGCGGGGATGTTCGGCGTGACAAGGAAGGTCGTCGATGAGATCTCCGGCAGCGGCGTCGACGTGATGACGAGCGGCAATCACATATGGGACAAGAGAGAGGGGATCTCCCTTCTCGATGAGCGTCCCGATATCCTGAGGCCAGCGAACTATCCCCCGGGAGTACCGGGCCGGGGATGGAAAGTGTTCGAAGCAGGTGGGATCAGGATATGTGTTATCAACCTGCAGGGGCGCACGTACATGCCTGACATCGACTGCCCGTTCCGTACGGCCGACAGGGTCCTATCCGAGGTCGACCCTGGAGTACGTATCAGGGTGGTCGATTTCCACGCGGAGGCGACGAGCGAGAAACTGGCCCTGGCATACTATCTCGACGGCCGCGTAAGCGTCCTCGCCGGCAGCCACACGCACGTGCCTACAGCGGATGAGCGGATCTTCCCCGGGGGGATGGCCTACCAGACCGATGTGGGCATGGCAGGGCCATTCAACTCCGTCATAGGAGTTAGGCCGGAACAGGTCATAGAGCGTTTCCTCAAAGGGATCAATGTGCGTTTCCAGGTCGGAGGGGATACGCCAGTTATACAGGGTATGCTGGTCGATGTGAATGAATCGACAGGCATGGCATCGAACGTGGAGCGGATACATGAGCCGGTGGCTGAAGGAGACGGAAATTGAGCATCGGACATGAAGAAAGACTGATGCTGGGAAGGCCGGTAGCCGATTCAGTCATCGAAGAGCTGGCCTCGGAGATCCCGGCTTTTGCAGAAAGACACAGACCGCCGAGGCTGACCGTGATAATAGTCGGCGAGGATCCCGCTTCGCAGGTATATGTCGCTTCAAAGGTGAAGACAGCGCGCAGGTGCGGGATCGATTCCGACCTGATAGAACTGCCGGCGTCCATTCCTGAAGCTGAGCTTCTTGTCCGGCTGGGCCGGCTGAACGGGGATCCGGGGATCGATGGGATACTGGTCCAGATGCCCCTTCCCGCCCACATCGATCAGCAGAAGGTGATCGAGGCCATATCTCCTGGCAAGGACGTGGACGGTCTTCATCCCTACAACATCGGAAGGATCGCCTCGGACAGTCCGCATCTGATTCCATGCACTCCCCTGGGCATAACGGTGATGATGGATCATTACGGAGTCGACACATCGGGGAAACACGCCGTCATCGTGGGAAGGAGCATCCTCGTGGGAAAGCCGATGGCGCTTCTCCTGTCGATGAAGGCCAGGGGAGGAAACGCCACAGTGACGATCTGCCATTCGAGGACGTCCGATATGGCTTCCATAACCCGCACCGCAGATATACTTATAGCGGCCGTCGGCAGGCCTGAGATGATAACGGGGGACATGGTAAAGGACGGTGTGACTGTCATCGACGTCGGGATCAACAGGGTTGCGGACGATTCGGCGAAGAAGGGATACAGGATCGTAGGAGACGTCGATTTCGAGTCTGTCGCGGCGAAAGCCTCCAAGATCACGCCGGTGCCGAAAGGCGTCGGACCGATGACTGTGGCGATGCTGATGAAGAACACTTACCTGGCGGCAAGAATGGCACTGGGAGCCGATGATGACGGAGAGCCGCGATAACCATCTCCCCGGGGAAGAGACTGAAGATATACTCACCGTTTCAGAGCTCTCTGAAGCTATAAGGCAGAGTCTCGAATCGGATTTCCCTCACGTCGCGGTCCTAGGCGAGATAGCTAATTTCACCGCGCATTCTTCAGGTCATTTCTATTTTACGCTTCGCGACGAGTCCAGCAGGATCGGAGCCGTTATATTCAGCAGGAACACCCGGAATGTGGATTTTGCTCCCGAGGACGGCATGATGGCTGTCGCGGCGGGACGCATCTCGCATTACGGGGGCGGTGGCAGGACACAACTGATAGCGAGCAGCCTTAGAAGGGCAGGTGAAGGGGAGCTCGAGCTGGACAGGCGGCGGCTCCTTGCCAGGCTGATGGAGGAGGGCCTGACAGATCCGGGAAGAAAGCGGGGACTGCCCCGGTACCCTGAAAAGATCGCCGTGATCACATCCCCCGTGGGGGCGGCCATAAAGGACATCCGCAGGACGCTCGGCAGGCGCTGGCCGCTCGCCGAGACAGTCCTGTTTCCCGTGGCGGTCCAGGGAGAGACGGCGGGGGACTCGATAGTCGAAGCATTCGAAGCACTTCGCGATATGGAAGGGTTCGATCTGGTGATCCTCGCAAGAGGAGGCGGAAGCGCCGGCGACCTGTGGACGTTCAACACGGAGCAGGTGGCAAGGGCCGTGGCGGGATGCCGTTTCCCGGTGGTCACAGGGATAGGCCATGAGATCGATATGACAGTGTGTGATCATGTGGCAGACGTGAGCGCGGCGACTCCTACCGCCGCGGCTGAGGTAGCCTCACCCGATTCGGTGGATGTAAGGCGGACTCTCGCGGTTATGGTCGATAAGATCGCTTATCTCTGCTCTGTCGAAGCGAGACGGAGACTCGACCGCGTGGAGTTCATGCTTCGGTCATCAGCGTTCCCTGCGATAGAGCACGCAATCGACAGGTCGAGCTTCGAGCTTGGAGACAGGACCGACAGGCTCGCGCTATGGCGCGTGGCCGTGATAGAGTCGGGCAGGACCCGGATAGCGGATCTGCGGGAAAGGCTCGGATCGGTTATTACGGGAGCGATGCGGACATCTGAAAGCGCTCTCGGTACCCTGTCCGAGAGGATCGCCAGGCGTTCGCCGGCGGGGGGTGTGGAGGCGAGGGGAGAACGTGTCGATAAGATGCTGAATACGCTTAGGCTTATGATAGAGGGTGGCTCGGCCTCGGCACGCTCCGACCTGTACGGAAAGTTGAGGGCGCTCAGAGGACTCGGCCCTAAAGAGGTCCTCGGGCGTGGATATACGTATTGTACCGCGGAAGACGGCAGTAGGATAATCGGAAGCATCGATGAGCTCGAAGAAGGGGGGAGGATCTCGGTCAATTTCTTTGACGGAGATGCGGGATGTCTGGTGGAGAGCAGAAGAAAGGACGTCAGATGGCGCAGAAGGTTACTTTCGAAGACGCGATGAGACGTCTCGAGGAGATCGTCCGCAAACTCGAGGAGGAGAAGGTGCCCCTGGAGGAGAGCATCCGGCTTTACGAAGAGGGCATGAAGATAGGGAACAGATGCAGGAATATACTCGACGACGCGGACAAGAGGATAAAGGACCTTTCCGGAAAGCTCGAGGAGGAAATCCCAGGTGACTAGGGAACCGATGCTGGAGAGGATGGCCGCAGATCGCAGAGACATAGAGCGGAGAATGGATGAAATACTTCCCCGCGCGAGCGAGCGTCCGGCCGCTCTGCACGAGGCAATGAGATATTCATCTCTCGCGGGAGGCAAGCGCTTCAGGGGCATCCTGTGCCTGCAGGCGCACAGGATCTTCGGTGACCCTCATCCGGGCGACGCATTGTCGGCCGCGGCGGCGATTGAATTCCTGCACGCATATACCCTGATCCATGACGATCTTCCGGCGCTCGACGATGATGATACGAGGAGGGGGATGCCGTCATGCCATGTGCGCTTCGGCGAGGCCATGGCTCTTCTCGCGGGGGACGCGCTTCAGGCCCTTGCGTTCGAGACCCTTTCAGCCTGCAGCGGTGCGAATCCGGAGGATGTCACTTTGTCGGTCTGGATGATGGCCGCTGCCGCGGGTTCGAGGCTTCTCGTCGGAGGTCAGGCGGAGGACATGGAAGGAGAGGGTGTCGAGCCCGTCCCGGGGCTCGTGGATTTCATCCATCTGAGGAAGACGGCGGAACTGATATCAGTTTCGCTGAGGATCGGAGCTGCTCTAGCTTCGGCGGAGATGGAGGAGATCGAGCTGATCGGAGAGGCTGGCCGCGAGGCGGGCCTCGCGTTCCAGATCGCCGATGACCTGCTCGATCTGGAAGGGAGCGAGGCGAAGGCAGGAAAAGGGTTGCGGAAGGATATCAAAAGGGGGAAAATCACCTGGCCGTCGAGTTACGGCGTAGATTCATCCCGCGAGACGGCAGCACGGTTGGCCGTGGAAGCGGCGGAAAAGGCCAGGTCTCTCGGAGATGACGGATATCTCGATTTCCTTTTCCGCCTGGCGGCAGATCGGGCCTCCTGAAATGATAAGACAGGTCCTGTACAGGGATATATTCCTGATTCCGTTCATATCGGGCTTTTTCTGCCAGCTGCTCAAACTCGCCATTTACTCGGTGATGGCAAGAAGATTCATGCCCGGTGCTTTTTTCAGGCCTGACGGCATGCCCAATCTGCACGCCTCAGTGTTCGCGGCCCTGTCGGCAGTCGTAGGTATCAAGTACGGCTATGCATCCCTGCTTTACTCGGTGACCGCCGTGTACAGCATCGTCATCCTGCACGACACGATCAGGGTGAAGAGAGAGAAGGAAAAACAGGTAGACGTCCTTAACCGGATCATCTCCAGCATCGACGATTACGGCGAACTCGATGCGGACATGGTCAGGAGAGTTCTCCAGTACAGACCCCTGGATGTTCTCGGAGGAGTTATCCTCGGGGCTACACTCTCCTATTTGATGCTGTAGGAAAGAAGCTGATGGAGTCTTGAGCGACAGCGAGCTACTTTCGAGGATCGATTCACCCGCTGACCTGAAGAGGCTGCCGGTCGATGATCTGCCGGCCCTGGCCGAAGAGATCAGAAACTATATCATAGAGGTCCTCTCAAGGAGAGGCGGGCACCTTGCTTCGAGTCTCGGGAGCGTCGATCTGACCCTGGCACTTCACTACGTCTTCGATTCCCCGCGGGACAGGATCGTCTGGGATGTCGGGCACCAGAGCTATACGCACAAGATCATCACGGGAAGGCGAGAGGCGTTCAGGGATCTGAGGACGAAGAACGGGATAAGCGGTTTCCCGAAGATAACGGAAAGCGAGCATGACATATTCGGTACCGGGCACGCCTGCACTGCGATATCCGCATCTCTGGGCCTGGCAGCCGCAAGGGATCTCTTGGGAGACGATTATTTCGTCATCGGGGTCGTCGGTGACGGAGCGATTTCAGGGGGCATGTCCCTAGAGGGCATCAACCATGCCGGGCATCTTAAGAAGAACAGGTTTATCGTAATACTCAATGACAATGAGATGTCTATCTCGAAGAATGTCGGCGCTCTCGCGAAGTATCTCACCAGGATCACGACGAAGAACCTCTACCTTCAGCTTGAGGCGGATGTCTGGGAGCTGCTAGGGAAGGTCCCCCATGGGAGCACCGCGAGAAAGCTCGCCAGCAGGATAAAAGAAAGCATAAAGAATCTGGTCGTCCCGACGATTCTCTTCGAGGAGCTGGGTTTCAGGTATCTGGGCCCGCTCGACGGGCACGACATCCCGCAGCTTATCGACACTTTCTCGAACCTGCACCAGCTGCCGGGCCCCGTCCTGGTCCATGTCGTAACGAAAAAGGGGAAGGGATATTCGTTCGCGGAGGAGGATGCTGAGAAATTCCATGGTATCGGGAGCTTCTACAAGACGACAGGAGATTCGAGGAGTGCGGAGAGCGGCGCGAAATACAGCAAGGTCTTCGGCGAGACTCTCACAAGGATGGCACGGGAAGACGACAGGATAGTAGCGATTACCGCCGCGATGAAGGAAGGGACAGGCCTCACCTGTTTCGCCGCGGAATTTCCGGAGAGGTTCTTCGACGTAGGGATCAGCGAACAGCACGCCGTCACTTTTGCCGCGGGTCTGGCTAGGGAGGGGATGATGCCGTTCGTTGCGATATATTCCACTTTCCTCCAGCGTGGTTTCGACCAGGTCATCCATGATGTGGCCCTCCAGAGACTGCCGGTACGTTTCATACTCGACAGGGCCGGTATCGTGGGTGAGGATGGTCCCACGCATCACGGTAGCTTCGATCTTGGCTACATGGGGATGGTACCGAACATGACAGTGATGGCGCCGTCTGATGAATGTGAGCTTTCAAGGATGCTGCGCACTGCCGGGGCGATCGAGTACGGCCCGTCCGCAATAAGGTTTCCCCGCGGAAAGGTGGTGGGGGTCGATATGAGCGCCTGCGATGAGACTGTGGAGCTAGGAAAGGGAAGACTCCTTTCCGAGGGGCGGGACGTGTCTATGATAGCTGTCGGCGCGATGGTCAGACCGGTGGTCGAGGCCGCGAGGATACTGGCTTCGAAAGGCATCGCCGCTTCCGTGATCGACGCCAGATTCACAAAACCTGTCGACGAGGAGCTTATACGCGTATCATCTGAAGGGGGCCGCCCGATATTCGTCATAGAGGAAAATGTAATCGCAGGGGGGTTTGGAGACGCGGTGGCACGGTATCTGTCCGCATCCGGTATCTCGGCGATAGTGACCAGGATAGGCATAGGAGACCTTTTCGTGCCCCACGGGACCCGGGATGAGCTTCTCGAAGAGCTGGGGCTGACGGCGGAGAGGATCGCCGGGACTGTGCTTCTTTCGATGGAACGCCGCGACACCGGGAGTGATGGAGGAGCCAGATGAAGATAAGGACCTTTGGAATAGTGTCCAATATCAGGAAGAAGGAGATCAGAGAGGTCATGTCCAGGGTCATAGCCCTGGTTCCGGATGATGTAAGGATAGTCGCCCTTGAGGACACATCATGCCTGCTGGAGGACAGCAGGATAGAGACGGTGGATTCCCTTTCCCTTTGTGATGCTGTAGCGGCCCTCGGAGGGGACGGCACATTTCTCCGGGCCGCAAGACTTCTCGAGGACGACGAGATTCCGGTGCTGGGGATCAAGATAAGGAGTCTGGGATTCCTGACCGAGGATGACCCCGAGAGGGCCGTCTCGGACCTGTTCGCGGGCCGGTGCGTGGTGCAGGAAAGGATGCGCCTTGAAAGCGTAATGGAGAGTGACGAGAACGGCGACGTGTTCACGGCCCTCAATGACATAGTGATCCACGGTTTCGGAGTGTCACGTGTGCTGCATCTGAGGCTGTCGATAGGTAATACCCTGCTCGGCGAATATCTGGCTGACGGGCTGATCGTCTCTACGCCGACAGGTTCGACTGCATACTCGCTGGCGGCGGGGGGGCCGATAATAAACCCGGTGACCCTCGAATCCTTCATCCTGACCCCACTGTGCCCTCATTCCCTTTCGGTGCGTCCGGTAGTGATAAGCAGTCTGGAGACGCTGCTGATAGAGCTGGTCGAAGGAGGGGACTCGATGATGACGATCGACGGGCAGGAGGCGTGCAGGGTCAGCGAAGGGGACAGGATAAGGGTAGGAAGAAGCGAGAAAGTGACGAAGCTGATCGTCACAGATGACTATGACTTTTACGACCTGCTCAGAAGAAAACTCAAGTGGGGCGGTGTGCTGAGGAAAAGATGAAGGGAGGAGAGCCGCATGCTGGAGGAACTTAGGATACGAAATCTGGCGGTCGTCGAGGATGCTGTAATAAAGTTGACGGACGGGCTCAACGTACTTACAGGCGCCACTGGGGCGGGTAAATCGATCATTCTGACGGCGGTGGAGCTTCTCTCGGGCAGCAGGGCGAAGAAGTCCATGATCCGAAGGGGGACAGACGGCCTTTTCATCGAAGGGATATTCAGGGTGCCGCCCGATCTTCGGGAAGTCAGGGGTATGCTGGGGATGGACGACGCCGATGACCTTCTTTCCGTCCAGAGGGAATTCGATGCCTCGGGAAGAAGCAGGATTAGGATAAACGGCGCGGTATCGACCGGCGCCAACGCGCGGACGCTTACCTCAGCCCTGATAGAGCTTCACGGACAGCACGGTCAGCAGGAACTCCTCGATTCCGCCAGGCATGTCAGGTTTCTCGATATGACGGGCGGCTACGACGATATCATTGAGGAATGCCGGAAAAAGAGCTCTACTTTCCGCGAATCGTGGAAAAGGCACAGGAAGCTTCTTGTCGTCCGGGATGAGAACAGGAAGAGAGAGGAATTCCTCAGGTTCCAGCTCAGGGAACTGGACGCCATGGGACTGGAGCATGGCCTGGGCGCGGAGCTGGAGAGGCGCGTGAGACTGCAGGGAAACCTACAGCGTTACAGATCCGCGCTGGAGACGGCGGGGGAGAGCCTGACAGGCGAGGGAGGGGCTATAGATACGGCGGGGAAAGCGAGGAAGCACATCGCCTCGATAGCCGACCTCGATGAGAGATGGAGGAGGGTGTCCGAAGAGATCGCGTCGGCGCTGATCTCGCTGAAGGAGACAGCGCGAGAGATAGAATCAGGATGTGATATGGATGGGGATGGAGAAGAATCACTCGAGCTGCTGCAGGAAAGGCTGTCGGCCATACAGAGGACATCCCGGAAATACGGTACCGACGCGAACGGGCTTGTCCAGGAGCGCGAGAGGATCAGGGAGGTCCTCAGAAGCCTGGACGAGGGTTCGGACGAGATAGAGGAGGCGCGCGAGGCGGTGCTCAAAGCGAAGGCGCAGTTGCTGCCTGTCCTTGATAGGCTCAGTGCCGCCAGAAAGAACGCCGCATCAGCCCTCGACGCCGACGTTACAGCCGAGCTGGCCGAGCTTGGAATGAAAGGCGCCCTGTTCATGACCGCAGTGGGGCTGAGGGAAATTAGAGCTTTCATGGACGATAGCGATGAGCTAGATTTACCCGACGGGGGAAGGGACGAGGTGGAGTTCACGATCAGGACCAATGTCGGGGAGGATCTCCATCCTCTTGCCGATGTGGCGTCCGGCGGCGAGTTGTCGAGATTGACGCTCGTGCTCAAGAAGCTCCTCATCCGCCAGAGGCATATACCGACCCTCATCTTCGACGAGATCGATACAGGTCTCGGCGCTGACATGGGGAGTGTGATCGCCGGGAAACTCTCGGATCTGTCAGGGAAATATCAGGTGATCTGTATCACGCACCTGCCGCAGGTAGCTGCGAGGGCGGTGCAGCATATATCGGTGGAGAAGACCGTCAGCGGCGGAAGGACGAGGACCAGAGCTTCCGTGCTCTCCGGCGAGCAGAGGACTGCTGAGATAGCGAGGATGCTCGGCGGAAACGGTGAACTCAGAGAAAAGCTGGCCGAGGAACTACTCGATACTGGAAAAAGCGCCCGTAGCTCAGCTGGATAGAGCACCAGCCTCCGGAGCTGGGTGTCGGAGGTTCGAATCCTCTCGGGCGTATTTATCGGTTCCGCCGTCCCGTCCCGGATTGCGGGACGGCGGAGCCGCCTGAAAGGACTGATCCCTTGAAGATCAGGCTGTTATTATTGAGTCTCTTGGTTGCCCTGGCGCTTGTGCCCGGAGCAGCCAGCGGCGGGATCGGTCCGGCGGCAGGAGCGGCCGACAGGGATTCGCTTGAAGCGATAGTCAGGTTCCTGTCGATAGATCCTTCCACTTCACAGCCCAGAAGCAGGTATGTCCAGAGGGAGTCCGAGCTGGCCTCGGTCGCGGATTCTCTGGTCTCGATACTGGAGAGGCATACCGGGGTGAAGCCGATCCGCCAGACCTTTCAGTTCGAAGGGAGAATAGACGGCCGGGACTCGACATTCACCGGTGAGAATATCATCTGCAGGGTGGAGGCCTCAGGGCCGTCATCAGGTGTACTCCTGATCACGGCCCACTTCGATGCCATAGCCCGCAGAAGCTACGATGAGGAATGGGACAGCGAATGGGTGCACGCGGCCGCGCCTGGAGCCGACGATAACGCGACGGGCGTGGCCGCGGTACTGGAAGCGGCGAGGATCCTCTCTCGGGTCGACCTGCCCTTCGACCTGGAATTCGTACTTTTCTCGGCAGAGGAACTGGGAAGGCTCGGCAGCATCTATTACGTCTCACTCTGCGACTCTATCTGCGGCGACCGCCATCTAGGGGTTATCAACTCAGACATGATCGGGTACTCCGGCAATGGAACGGGCGCGTCGATAATGAGCGATTTCAGGTCAGGATGGCTCGCCGATATGATAATGGATTACGCCGCGATGACCGATCCGTCACTGGAAATAGCCCTTATAAAGCCTGGTCCGTCGAACTGGGATCACGCGTCTTTCTGGGAGAGGGAAGCCGGGAAGCTGCCGGCGGTCACCCTGGCTGAGCCGCTCGCCCCGACAGGATCTATCATCTATCCCGACTACCATACGGTCGAGGACCTGATAGAGAACGTCGATTTTGACCAGACTCAGAGGATAGCTTCCCTGATCAACGGTTTCATAGCTTCCTTCTCCGGGGCTCAGGCTGAGAACTCGATGCTCGAATCAGACCTGCTTGTGCTTGTAAACGGGGCGATCAGGTATGAGAACGTCTTCCAGGCAGAAGAGGAGATAGCCATACGGCCGAGGGTCAGGAACACTGGCGGGACGGCGCCCCCTGAAGGAGCGCTGGTCCATCTCTCTGTCTGGCTGGAGAACACTTCAGGCAGAAGAAGGATCTTCTCGGGAGATATCGATCCCGCGCAGCCCCTGAGATCGTCCGACACAGACATCCCTCTCGGGACCGGCAACGGGCTCGGAGGCGGAAACATAGTGACTGCCGAGATCTCGGTCTCAGGCATGGACGACGATACATCGGACGACAGGGCTTCAGCGTTTTTCGTAGTGGAAGGGACGGGGGAGGATACGTTTGACCATCATTTCAGCCCGAACCCGGTAGACCGCCCCTTCAGAGAAGCCATGTTCTGTGTCAATACCGCGACAGAGGTCAATATCACAATAGACGTATTCTCTTTAGAGGGGGAGCGGCTCGGAAGAGCGAAACTGGGCTCGGGATACGGCACACCGGTGCCGGCGGGCCTTAGTTGCCTCCCATGCGGTGATATTTTCCCCGGAATGCATGACCTCGCTCCGGGTATATACCTGTACAGGTTAGCAGTAGTGGGTGAAGACGGGCAGTCCTCCGCATACCGTGGGAGATTCGCCGTAGAGAGATGAAGTGGCAGGATAAAGAAAGGACCCGGCCGAAGTGCTGACCCTTCTGAGAACGATCTTCTTCGTGGTCGCGGGGTGGTACCTGGTCAAATGGTTCGCCAGGTGGATATCGGGGGGGGAGAAAGAAATGGCGGGCGACAGGGGCAGGAAGAGGGAAGAAAGGTACGAGAGCCTTACCGACCAGAAGATAGACGACGCTGATTACGAGGACCTCTGAGGAGGGGCGACGCGATGATCCTTTCTCCAAGGAAACCGGACAGGAGGCATTTCAGGTCTTCAATGCGGGAGACCAGGAAGAGGGAAAGAGAGTATTATTACGCAGCTGTATCGGTCCTGGTGGTGAAAATCATCCTCCTAGTCTTCCTCTGCATCCTGCTTTATGTCTCGCTCCAGCTCTTTCCGGGCATGTTCCCTGACGGGTCGGCGCTGAAACGTTTCGGCGTCCCTTTTCTCGTTGCGGCATTCATCCTCGTGCTGCTGCGTTTTATCATTAATAATATTAAAGAGTTAAGAGAATCTTCAAAGAAATCGCGCGAACGTCCTCCCCGGGGCCTTTCTTGACCGGCGGAACTATTTTTTTATAACAGATTAATCGATTTGATCCTCCTTCTCCGTGGCACACCTCTTGCAGCCTGAATGGTCGTCTGGATGACGGGAAGGGAGAACCATGCCCTGCAGGATTGATGAGAAGGATGTCCTGTTCAGCACATTTGCGGAGATCACCAGCCTGATCAGTCTCGGCAAGGACAACAGGGTCATCTTCAACAAGATATTGAACATAGCCCTTGACCTTCTCCCGGCCCATAGGGTCTACCTGATCTATGTCGACGATCACAGGATCGTGAAATACTCGGGAGAGAAGCAGGACAGGGGAAGAAAGATCAGCGTAGAGGACCTTCCTGAATCAATCGGGATATTGAACTGGCTGAACCGTGAGGTCAGCGTGCCGATGGCTGGAGACGGCGTTTTCGCGATCGACCTGTCCACACTTGCGTCGGAGTGCCTGGATGGCGAGGACAAGTCGACCATGGTGATATCGGCCCCGCTGATGGCCAGGAACTCCCTTCTGGGCGTGATCCTGGCTATACAGGATCAGGACAGGCAGCATTTCAGCGAGGACGACATACATCTGCTGACGATGATGGCCAACCAGGCGGCTATCGCTTTCGAGAATTATCTCCTCTACCGCAAGCTGGAGAGGGAGTCCATAACGGACGGCCTGACCGGCGTATATAATTACAGGTTCCTTATAAGGTCATTGAGGATGGAGATAAAGAGGGCCAAGAGGTTCAATTCGACCTTCTCATTTCTCATGCTGGACGTTGATAATCTCAAGGAATACAACGATTCCAACGGTCATCTCTCAGGGAGCAGAGCCCTGACGAATATCGCCGCAATCCTTCAAGACAGCAGCAGGGAGATAGACATTGTCGCGAAATACGGCGGGGACGAGTTCGGTATACTTCTGCCGGGCACTTCCGGCGAAGGGGCGTTCGTTTTCGGAGAGCGGGTCCTCGAAAAGGTGCGTGCATACATGTTCGACGGTAAGACGCTCGGCCTTCTCACCTGCAGCATAGGTATCTCCGTCTATCCCGGGGATGCTTCCAACGTCGAGAAGATCATAGACAGAGCGGACACGGCCCTGTATAAAGCGAAATCGGACGGCAAGAACAGCATAAGGACCTATTCCAGCCTTGAATTCGCCGGGCGCACTTGAAACCTTTGACGCCAGGGGATAATTGGTATAATCTAGACCCCGGAATCCTGAAAGGGGGACGAATTTGACACTCAGGGAGAAACTTTCCGAAAAGAAGGCACTTCAGTCCGTGATCGGTCTGGGGTATGTCGGGCTGCCTCTTGCTGTGGAGTTCACCAAGGCCGGCCTGGAGACAGTGGGGATTGACATCGACAGCAGGAAGGTAGAGGCGGTCAACGCCGGGAGGAGCTATATCGGCGATGTCCGGCAGGACGAACTCTCGGATGTGGTCGGTTCAGGCCTGCTGCGGGCTACCGATGATTTCTCAGTCCTTGCCAAGGTGGACACGATAAATATCGCTGTTCCTACGCCGCTCAGGAAGACAAAGGACCCTGACATCTCATACATAGTGGCCGCGCTGAAAGAGATAAGGGAATATCTGCACAAGGGTCAGCTGATCATACTGGAGAGCACGACGTACCCCGGCACTACCGAGGAAGTGATGCTTCCTCTACTTGAGGAAAGCGGTCTGAAGGTCGGTAAGGACTTCTACCTCGCATTCTCTCCCGAGAGGGTCGATCCGGGAAACGAGAAATATACGACAAAGAACATTCCCAAGGTCGTCGGGGGCGTCACCCCGGCGTGTACCGAGCTGGCTGCGATGCTCTACCGGGCTGCGGGGATGAATCCCGTGCCAGTCAGCTCGACCAGGGTGGCGGAGACGGTCAAGCTGCTTGAGAACACCTTCAGGAGCGTAAATATCGGCCTTGTGAACGAGATCGCCATGATGTGCAACAAGATGGGCATCAACGTATGGGAAGTAATAGATGCCGCGGCAACGAAGCCGTTCGGCTTCATGCCCTTCTATCCCGGTCCGGGGCTCGGCGGGCACTGCATTCCAATCGATCCGTTCTACCTCTCGTGGAAGGCAAAACAGAGTGGTTTCGACGCGAGGTTCATCGAGCTGGCCGGTATGATCAACGGGGATATGCCCGGCTATGTCGTCGTCCGGGTTTCGGAAGCTCTCAATGAGAGGAAGAAATGCCTTAACGGTTCGAAGATCCTGATAATGGGGGTCTCCTACAAGAAAGACATCGACGATACCAGGGAATCTCCCGCATACGACATCATACGCCTGCTGGTCCGAATGGGCGCGGATGTCTACTGGAACGATCCTTTCGTCAAAAAGCTCGAAGCGGAAAACGGCTCGGCGAAATTCCTCGAGTACGACGCTGGTAGCATCAGGGAGATGGACTGCGCAATAGTCGTGACAGGGCATACGGGGGTCGATTATTCCGTGCTCGTGGATAACTGTCAGATGATATTCGACTCGCGTAACGTCCTGAAGAAATTCGACTCCGACCGCATCGTGAGGATGTAGGGAACGCCGGAACGGAGGATACATGGCGCGATATCTCGTAACTGGAGGGGCCGGATTCATCGGTTCCAATATAGCGGAAAAACTCGTGGAGATGGGTGAAGAAGTCATTATCTTCGACAACCTCTCTACTGGTCACGAAGGGAACATCGAGCATTTCCGGCGTAAGATAAAGTTCGTGAAAGGCGACATAAGGAACGAGTCAGAGGTCAGAGCGGCACTCGAAGGCGTCGATTACGTGCTTCATCAAGCCGCGCTTGCTTCTGTTCCGAGAAGCATAGACGATCCAGTACTTGTCAACGAGGTGAACGTAGGGGGCACTCTGACGATGCTGGAGGAATCGAGGCGCGCGAGCGTGAAATGCTTTGTATACGCCGCTTCATCTTCGGCCTACGGGGAGAGCGATGTCCTGCCCAAAAGGGAAGACATGCTTCCGGCGCCGCTTTCGCCGTATGCCGTGAGCAAGCTTGTCGGTGAGCACTACTGCTCGGTGTATTCGAAGGTATACGGGATGCCTACAGTCAGCATACGATATTTCAACGTGTTCGGCCCGAGACAGGACCCTGCATCCCAGTATGCCGCCGTGATCCCTATCTTCGTCTCGCATCTGCTCGAGGGTAAAAGTCCGACCATCTATGGAGACGGAGAACAGAGCAGGGATTTCACATTTGTCGGCAATATCGTCAAAGCGAACCTGATGGCCGCTCAATGGGAAGGGGCAACAGGACAGGTGATCAATGTCGCATGCGGTGGAAGGTACACATTGAACGAGCTGTACGGAATGCTCTGCGATCTGACAGGAGTATCGTTAGATCCCGTCTACGCGGATCCACGGCCCGGGGATGTCAAGCATTCGCTCGCGGATATTACGCTGGCGGAGAAACTACTCGGTTATTCCGTCGAGACTGGGTTTGAGGAGGGTCTAAAGAGAACGGTCGAATGGTACAAGCGGTCCGGAGCATCCTGAGATCGCTCTTTTTGCTTTACCCGCTCCGGGGACCACGGATACCTTGAAGGCCGGTATGAGAGGCAAGATGAAAGGCAAGATGAGAAGTAAGATCCTGATCGCCGCGCTGAGCATCGTCGCCGCACTTTCCATGGCCTCAGGCCTGGGAGCGCAGGAGGTAAGGCTTCGACCCGGTGACAGGATCGAGCTGACGGTTCCACAGCGTTCCGAGCTTGATCGCAGGCTTGTCCTGGACGAGGCAGGTAACGTATCCATCCCGGTAATAGGCCAGGTAATGATCGGAGGCCTGTCAGTCGATGAGGCCGAGGACGTTCTTCTCAGGGCGCTCAGGGAGGTCTACCCCAGCGTCCAGTCGATATCGATAAGTCTGCAGGGCGAAGAATCGAGAAGGATGATCTACGTTCACGGTGAGGTCGAGTCCCCCGGCAAGTATGGATTCGAGAAGAACCCGACCGTATGGGAGGCGATAAGGGAGGCTGGAGGCGCGACATCGACCGCGGCGCTGGAGTCGGTGAGGATCATACGCGCGGAGGGAGAGGGGCAGAGGACCATGCTTGTCAACCTTCAGGCGGCGTTAGAATCCGGCGATCTCGATAATCTGCCCGTCCTCGAGCCTGGTGACGCGGTCATCGTGTCCGAGAGCACAGCCATGCGAGCCACCACCGGTTCGGTCAGGGTGGTAGGGGCTGTCAACGCCCCGGGGCCTTACGTGCTGTCAGGCGAGAAGACGCTTGTAGACGCCATCCTGGCCGCGGGGGGGAGCGCGGAAAACGCGAATCTGAACAAGGTGAACGTAATAAGGATCATGCCGGACGGCGGCCAGCTGACGATGACATTCGATTTCAAACGCTACCTCGAAACCGGGGATATACGGCACAATCCCCTCATTCTCGCGGACGATACTATAAACGTCCCGACCCAGAACGCGGCGCTGACAGTGCTCAGGAGCCCGACCTTCTGGCTTGCGGCGATCACTGCATACGGCGCGGTCTACGCGATCATTAACAGGTGAACCAAGTGGAGAATGTCCGTAAATTCGTTCCTGACGACGAAGAGCAGAAGATAGACCTCTATACCTACTGGAAGATATTCTGGAGGAAGAAGTTCTACCTTTTCATCCCGCTTTTGCTGTCGCTCGTCATCGCCTTCCTCGGCGTGAGGGAGCTGACCCCTGTATACGAGTCCTCCACGCTTGTGTCGGCAGAAGAGCAGAACATACTTGCCGGTATGAGCAGGTATGTGACGCCGGTGGATGACCGCAGGCAGGATCAGAGCAGGCGTTTTCAGGCGATGATCGAGACGAGAGTCATGAGCAGGGAATTCCTCGAGATGGTCATCATGGACCTCGGCCTGCAGAAGTCTTATAAGCTCAAGACCCAGCCCACCGGGAACGGTGAACTTGCCGGCCTCTCCCAGGAGGAACTCACGATGAGGAGCCTCGTCGAGATCCTGCGGAAGAAGATCAGCGTGCGTACTACGCTCCCCGGCTTCTACAGCATCAGCGTGCAGGACTCGGATCCCGGGACCGCGCATGTGCTCGCTTACAAGATAAGCGACAAGTATATCGAGGTCACGCAGCAGGCCAAGCTCCAGGGACTCAGGCAGGCCGGCGCATTCAGCGACGAGCAGCTTGCCATCTACAAGGAGAAACTGGAGGATTCGGAGAGAGAGCTCGACAGGGTCAGAAGAGAGCTGGCCACAAGGGGAGCCGACACAAACCCGATCAACGCTAACAATATCCATGTAGCCGAAGCGAGGGTCAATTCACTCGACGCGCAGGTCGGAAGGAACGAGATGGGGCTTAGACGGGTAAGGGAAAGGCTGACATCCGTATTCGGGATGATACCTTCGACGGACCGGGTCACGGATGACGAGACGCTGAATAACCTGGAGCGTCAGATCCTGGCGGACACTGAAGAGAGGATCCTGCAGGAACTCTCAGGCAATGAGCAGGCGGTCGAGGACCTCACCTCGTACGAAGCGCTCTGGGAGGAACTCAGGAACAGGGTCGCGGAGATAGTGCACGATGAGTACGGCGAGTTCTCCAACGATTATAAGCCCCTTATAACGGAATATTTCTTCCAGCGCAGGCAGACGAATTTCTACCGTTCGATAGAGAGAAGACTCAACAGCTATATCGAACAGTATAAGGATAATATCAGCAGAAGACCTCAACTTGAGCGTGAAGCCGGCAAGCTTGCTCACGAGGTCGAAACGAACCAGGCGATATACGACGCATTTCTCGAATCGAAGACATCGGCGCAGATCAATGAGGCGATGCAGAGCACGAACCTTGGCGTGCGGATAAGCGTCATCGAAAAAGCGGAAAGGCCTATTTCTCCAGTCAAGCCGGACCAGTTGAAGGTGATCGTCATCGCCGCCATGTTCGGCCTGATCTGCGGGCTTGGGGCGATACTGGTGACCGAATATATGGACGACTCGTTCAGGACGGTCGATGAAGTCCAGAGGGTGCTCAAGATCCCTGTCCTCGGAACGATACCTAAGACGGTCTCCCATTTCGCATGGGAGAAGAAGAGGCGCGGCAGGATGATCATGCTTTGGACCGCCGGTCTGATACTTTTCATCGCTATGATATCGGGAGCGATGTTCATCTACGCCAAAGCGTTGCAGGAATCGAGCATAGGGGTGGAGCTCAGCGAAGACCTCCTGGGAAGGTAGGATCTTGGAAAAGGAACCGAAGAAGACGATATACGATATCTTCGACCAGGAGAGCCCCATAGCGACCGAGATGAGGCGGCTCTATTCGAATATAAGGCATATCGACGGGCGGAATCCGAAGAGGAGCTTCCTCGTGACGAGCGCCAACAGGGGAGAGGGGAAAAGCACGGTCGCCTCTCACCTGGCCATCACGGTCGCGAGGTTCAAGGGCAAGAAATCTCTTGTCGTGGACGCCGACCTGAGAAGGCCGAGGCTTCATCAGATATTCGACGTTCCCAAGGAACCCGGGCTGTATGAATGCCTCGCTGGTGAGATCGACCCCCTCGAAGCCGTAAAGGATACGCCGATAGAGAATCTCAAGGTAATACCTGCAGGAAGACGGATCAAGTCGCCAGCGCACCTTTTCGAAGGTGACATCATGACCGAGATCTTCGAGAAGATAAAGTTCTACTACGATATAGTGATAGTGGACAGCGCGCCCATAATCCCGGTTAGCGACCCAATGCTGATCTCCAGCGTTGTGGACGGTGTGGTCCTCGTCCTCCTGGCGGGGATGACTCCGAGAAATGTCGCGGTGAGGGCCAAGAACATACTTCTGGACGCGAACGCCAACCTTCTCGGCGTCGTAGTGAACAATCTCTCGGAAGTCCTTCCGTACTATTACGATTACAAGTACTACGGATATTCGGAGGATGAAGAGAAGCACGGAGGTTGAGAGATCCAGATGAAGAGAAGATTCCGCATCCTGATCGCGTTGGCCATGACGGTGGCAGCATTCAGCGGTCCCGTCGGAGCTCAGGGCACTGCCGGTGCCGGTGATTCGCTCTGCCTGCATTTCTCGGGGGATTCACGCGATCTTCTCGTGCAGCTGCAGAGGGGCATGGTGATGAGCGGCACCGTCCCTTTGACCATCTGTGGGCTGGAGCCGGGCGCCACTTACTCCATGACGGTACGCGGCAGGGGATTCGAGATCAGGAAGGGGTATCTGTCATTCGACCGCAACGGCGTAGCTTCGGTCAGGGGCAACCGTCTGGGCACTTTCGCGAGAAATATCATTCCCGGATGGGGCTCGATACGAGCCGAGAGAAAGGATGCCGGGTGGAGCGATATCATCTCGATCGCCTTTGCCGGGATGGTGACTCTGAGAGAGCAGAATGAATATCAACATATCGAGAACAGGCATGATATCCTGATGGGGCAGCTGGAGGCAGCGGATAACGTCGAGGAAAGAAAGAAGATCAGGACCGATGCGAATAAGGCTTCGCGAGACCTCAATGTCCAGAACCAGTACAGAAGACTATGCCTGGGGTATACTGCGTACATGTACGCCTTTCAACTGATAGATCCATGGATAGTTGGGAACCCTCCCAGGACACGAGTGACAGCGGGAGGCTCTGTCGTGGAGATAAGAGGCAGCGGGTCGAGCGCCGCGAAAGCAGCGCTGCTGTCACTTCTGAGGCCCGGCAGGGGCCAGTTCTATCAGGGCAAAAAGACGAGGGGGATCTTATTCACCATCGTCTCTACGGCGGGCGTCATGATCGCGCTCGATTACAAGGACCTATATGAGCAGGCGGCGGACGCATACGAGCTCAACCTGGAATATTTCGACAATGCTGATAATATCGACGACGAGGAGTATTACAGGGAGAGGTCCCGGGAATACTGGGCAGACGTCGAAAAGACCCGCAGGTGGAGGAATATATCCTACGGAGTAGTCGCGGGAATATGGGCCGCTGGGGTCATCGATGCTTTCATACCCGGGCGGGACGACGCTCCACTGTCGGATCTATCATTCGACCTCGGCCCGAACCATGCCTCTCTCGTGTACAGATTCTGATAAGCGGAGGAAAACCTGATGACGAAGAAGATACTCTATCTGCTGTTGGTCGCGATGGCTGTACTGCCGGCCTGTCTCGATGATATCGAGGAAGTGCCGCTGGTGATAGAGGAGGAAGGCCTGCACGCTCCAGTCGGTATAAGGACCATCACCGGGGACGGTCAGGTAACCCTTTCCTGGTCATCCGTGGGCGAAGCGGCCGCGTACAGGCTTTACAGGTCCGCTACTCTGGGAGTGGCCTGGGTCCGGATTGCAGAGACCGTGGATACATCTTACGTCGACGTGAACGTATCGAACGGGGTCCAGTATCTTTACGCAGTCTCTTCTGTGGGATCGTCCGGGGTGGAAAGCTCCAGGTCCGAAGCGGTCCCTGCTACACCGTCCATCTACTCGATACTTATAAACGGCGGGCTGGAATACACTGGGACGACGATAGTCGAACTGGTGCTGACCGCGCCCGCATCCACGACCGTGATGCGGATATCGGATGTTCCGTATCCCTCATCTACGGTATGGGAAGCATATTCAGCGACACGGACATGGATGTTGCCGGAAGGCGACGGTCCCAAGACCGTGTATGCCTCGTTCCAGGATCAGTCCGGAGCACTTTCACTGCCGGTAAGCGCGACCATAGAGCTCGACACGTACTCGGGTATAGAAGACTTGGCGATCACTCCTGAGCCGCACACATACAGCATCGGAGCGACAGTCCACATCGTCATGGAAGTCGAGGGTGACGAGACAGGAGGCATCGCCTCTGTCGATATCGAGGACCTTGTAGCCGGGCCGATCGCTCTGTACGACGACGGCAGGGGAGGGGACCAGACCGCCGGCGACGGTGTCTATGAAGCGAATTACAGGTTCCCGTCGATATTCAGGGGAACAGATCTCGTAGTTGTCGGGAGTTTCACAGACAGGGCAGGGAATAAAGCCGTCCCGCTCGAGTGGACGGACAGGATATCCTTTACCGACCCTCCTGAGCCTGTACAGCTGATCGGATCCGTTGATTCGACTGTAAGCATGATCACGATCAGGTGGGTGGAATCCACTGAGAGTAGTTTTGCGGCTTACAGGATATACAGGGATACCAAGACGGGTGTGACTGACGATCCGTCCCTCTTTGTGCAGGGCCTGGATTTCAGGAGCCAGACGACCTATCCCGACTCCGACCTGGATCAGGGAATAAGATATTTCTATAGGATATATGTCGTGAACGACCTTGGGGAATCATCGGGCAGCAATGAGATCTCCGCATCGACTTTCGATGCCCTGCCGGTCCCGGTCACTCTGAGCGACCCTTCGGCGGTCGGCGCCACCAGGCTCACTCTTGAATGGACGATAAACGCGGATTCGGACTTCTACGAGTACAGGATCTACAGGGCCACATCGCCTGGGGTCACAGATGCCTCGCAACTCGTGACGGTCATAACCGACAGGGAAATCACATGGTTCGACGATACAGGTATTGACAACGGCGCCAATTCGTACTACTATAGGGTACTGGTCTATGATCTGGGTGGGCATAACTCGCGAAGTAATGAGGTGACGACAGCGACCCCGTGATCTGGCCAGGATAAGCGGCATTAATTGCGGAAAATTCCTCACTCACAATGAAAAATATGGGTATTATTACCTATATTTTTTGGCGTGGTCTTCGCCCGCAATTTGCACACACATTTTTAATATTGTATAACTTGCGTATTTACAACATGTAATGCGTGATATTTAATCTTTATTCTTTGATATTGGTCGCTGTGGAATATGAGGTACAGAAGTTGCAATCATTATAAACGATCTGGGATAGTTGTATCCGAACCATAAAGTGCGAAAGGTCCGAATTGGTAGTATTCAGCAGAACAGCGCTTAACAGCTTCGACACATCGATTCCTCTGACCAGGACCTCTCTCGATCCGATCGTCAACGATATCGAGTACCTGGGCAGTGTAGTAAACGGGGATGATCCCGCTACGTCAACGGTGTTCGACAGGATCAAGCGGATATTCGATATCATATTCGCCGGAGCGGCACTTATCGCCCTGTCACCAGTCATCCTTCTTGCCGCTGTAATGATAAGGATGGAGTCCGAGGGATCTGTCTTCTACAAGCAGGAGAGGATAGGGCTGAACAGGAGGAGCGGGGACCGGCGCAGAGAGGCATCGACCGGATTTGACGGCGCGGACAGGAGAGAAAGCAGCGACAGGCGGAAGAAGATCCACGCCGGCAAGCCTTTCAATATATACAAGCTCAGGACCATGCGCAGCGATGCGGAAAAGGAAGGTCCAGCCCTTTCAAGCAAGGGCGATCCGAGAATAACGAGGATAGGATACATTCTACGCCGCACACGGATCGATGAGATACCGCAATTCATCAATGTCATACGGGGTGATATGAGTATCGTGGGCCCAAGGCCTGAGAGGTCTTTTTTCATCAATCAGGTCCGCCGGGATGTCCCGGAGTTTCCGCTCAGGCTCAAGGTCAGGCCAGGCATAACGGGGCTCGCCCAGGTAGAGGACGGGTATACCGAGACCGTCGAGCAGATGACGGGCAAGCTTTATTACGACCTCAAGTACATCGCCGAACTTTCGCTGGTCCAGGAGATCAGGATCCTCTTCAAGACCGTCTTCGTCGTCATTTCAGGGAAGGGTGCCTGCTGAGACCTTCTCCCGCTTCAGAGACCCTTATACGCTATTCCTTGACTACCTCAGGGCTCGCCTTTAGAATCCATCCACGGTGAATATATGCGATGGATGCATGATTATATCTGGATTGCAGCGTTGTACACGGTCTTTCTCGTGTGTGCGGCGCTCTGGCCCCCTGCGGCCTGGGTTCTCATCCCGGCCGGCATAGCCGCGGCCGTCTTTGCGCATTGGAAGCGCGGGACGCTGCGCAGGAAACGCATAGACAATATCCAGAAAAGGCTTTCGAACCTCAAGAGCGAAGGGCTCTTTCTCGACGAGAATATAGGGGATACCGGGGATGATGTATTCTACAGGATGATAATAACCCTCCTTACCGATCTCGAACGTACACTCTTCAAGCTCGTTGAAAAGAACATACAGCTCCTGAGCCTCAAGGAGATCGGGCGAAACATCATCAGTTCCCTGGACGAGAAGAAACTGGTCGATTCGGTCTTCGACTATCTTGTCCACGGCGTAGGTTACAAGGAAGCGGCATTCATCATCCTGCGCAAGAGAAAGCAGTGCTTCCAGGCGATCGTATCGATCGAAAGAAGCACGAAACTCGTGCGCCGGGTCGTGAACTTCGGGCTGGAAGATCTCGACGGGGCGATCAGGAACGCGCTCGCGACTGGAAAGGCGTTTCTGATAAAGGATGTCAGGATGCACCCCCTCATCGATGTGGAAGGCGAGCCTCTTTTTCCGGACAGCACCATGTCCTCATACATATGCGTGCCTTTGATGAAGTCATCCAGTGCTGGAGAATGCTGCAAGACCGAGACATGCATTCTGAGGCAGATGGGAGAATGTGACGACCAGTCGGAGGCCCCGACTCCCTTCCTGACTCGCGACGAGTGCCTCGCATGTCCCAATCTGCCTCTTCTCGGCGCGCTTCTCGTCACGGATGGATACCGGGCCACATCCCTTACAAACATCGATCAGGTGACAGTGGAGACTGTGGGCTCACTGGTAGGATCCAACATGGAGAACTGGATGCTATACCAGGAGCTACGGCAGGAGGAGAGGTTCAGGGAGAAAGTGTTTGAGGGCATGATGCACGGGCTTATCGTGTCCGACATGCAGGGTAACGTCACTTTCGCCAACAGGAGCGCCAGGGAGATGAGCGGACTGGACGAGAAGGAGCTTCTCTCGAAGCGCATCGACGAACTGATCTGCAATGACGATTCCGGCAAGGTGCGCAACGGGTCGCCCGTATTCGAGGCGCTCGAGAGCGGGGACACGATGGCGTTCCACGAGGCCTATCTGATGTGCAGGCAGGATTCATTCATTCCGGTAAGAATGAATGTGTCCAGACTGTTGGGTGATGACAACGAGACACAGGGAGCGATCGTCCTCTTTGCCGACCTGAGCGAGATAAAGAGTATGGAAGAAGCGATCCGGCACCTTGACAACCTCGCTGTACTCGGGCGTTTCACCTCTGCCGTAGCCCATGAGATCAGGAATCCTCTCACAGGGATCGCTGCGGGGATACAGTATCTCGACAGGAGCGCCCAGCTTGACGAAGAGCACAAGATGAACATAACTCATATCCTGGCCGAAGTCGCGAGGCTCAACAGGATTATCACGGACCTCTTCAAGGTCGCCAAGCCGAGAGACCTGCTGTATCAGGAGTCCGATCCGGCCGTGATCATAGAGAAATCGGTAAAGTCGATAAGCGATATATTTGATTCAAGGAAGATCGTCTTCAGCAGCAGCGTGGCGACCGGTACGCCCAGGATCGAGGTGGATCCGGACCAGATAACGCAGGTGCTGATCAACCTGATCAAGAACGCGGCGGAGGCCGTCGGTGACGGAGGCCAGGTGAGCGTCAGTGTAAAACCTTTCAATGACGGGGAATCGGATATGAGGAGGCAGAAGGGGAAAGACTTCATAGTCATCGATGTCGCCGACGATGGCCCCGGAATCGACAGCGAAGACAGGCAGAGGATCTTCCTGCCGTTTTTCTCCAGAAAGAAGAGCGGGACAGGGCTTGGACTGTTTGTGACACACAGCATCATTCAGCACCACCAGGGGAGTATAAAGGTGATTTCGGAGCCTGGAGATGGTACGATATTCCGCGTCTGTCTGCCTGTGACGCGTCCAGTACAGGGAGGAAAAGTTGAAACCGGTAGTGCTTCTGGTAGATGATGAGGACACCATTCGTCTGTTTCTGGAGAAAACTCTCAGAGACGAGGGATACGAGGCTCTTACTGCGGCTACAGGCGAGGAAGCGCTGGAACTGACGAGAAGCGAACTCCCCGACCTCATACTTCTCGACCTCAAACTTCCTGACATCAATGGGATCGAAGTCCTTCAGCGCGTAAAGGAAGAGGTCCCCGAGGTAAGCGTCATAATGCTTACAGCCTTCGGCGATATTGAGACCGCTGTATCCGCTATCAAAAAAGGCGCGTTCGATTTTGTGAGCAAGCCTGTAAACCTCGAACAGCTCCTCCTGGCTGTCGAGAAGGGGCTGGAATCTCAGAAGCTCAACAGGGAGCTTTTCCAGCTCAGGCGCAGGCTCAAGATCGACATGGATGAGGGCCACATCCCTGGGGAAAGCGCCAAGATGAAGGAGATCTACGATGTGGTGAGGACAGTTGCACAGAGCGAGACAACGACAGTACTTGTACAGGGCGAGAGCGGGACAGGCAAGGAAATGATCGCCAATATGATCCACCGCTACAGTCCAAGACACGACAAACCGTTTCTCGAGATCAACTGCGCGTCCCTCCCCGAGGAGCTCCTGGAAAGCGAGCTCTTCGGTCACGAGAAAGGGGCATTTACGGACGCCAAGGTCCAGAAGGTGGGTCTGCTTGAGCTGGCTAACAAAGGTACCCTTTTTCTCGATGAGATCGGGGAGATGAGTCTTACGATCCAGGTCAAGCTTCTAAGGGTGCTCGAAAGGATGACCTTCAGGAGGGTAGGCGGGACAAAGGATATCAAGGTAAGCGTGCGGATAATATCAGCGACGAACAGGGACCTGGAAGCTGCCGTCCGCGAAAAGACATTCCGGGAGGATCTCTATTACAGGCTGAAAGTGATCCCGATCTTCATACCGCCGCTGCGCGAGCGGAAAGAGGACATCTTTGTCCTCCTCAAGCATTTTCTAAACAGGTTCAACAAACAGTTCAACAAGAACTTTGTCGAAGTGGACGACGAGACCTTCGAGATGATCCTCGCCTATCCATGGCCCGGCAATATCCGAGAGTTGAAGAATATAGTCGAGAGGATCGTGCTTCTCGAGGACGATTCTATTCTCAAGCCCAAGCACCTGCCAGAAAGCATCCGCAGCGGAGGGTCGGATGGTCCGAAAAAATCTGTCGTTCAGCATCTCGAGGTTGCTCTCGGGAGGCCTTATCCCGACGACGGAATAGAGTTCGAGGATATAGTGAAGGAGACTGAGATGGAACTCATCGCGAAGGCGATGAAGGAATCGGCTGGAAACCAGAGCGGGGCCGCGCGGCTTCTGCGCCTGAACCGCGACAAACTGAGATACAGGCTCAAGAATTTCGGGATGGGACAGGGTGGAAACGGGGATGAATAGAAGGGCTCTCGCCTTGATGGCGACCATATATTCCGCTTTTCTCGTTGCGTCCTGCGCCTACTATGGGACAACGAGCAGGACCGCCGGCGACATAGAGAAGATATCAGTGCCTTATTTCTCTAACAAGACATCACAACCCGACGTGGAGATAGAGATAACGGACCAGATAATCCAGGGGATTGCGAAGGACAACACGCTGAAAGTAGTCGATGAGACCGAATCTGACGCGATCCTCGAGGGTTCTGTGACTAAATTCAGGAATACTCCATTCACTTTCGAACAAGGGGTTGCTCAGATACAGGCGGAGCAGTATCGCCTGCTGATCGAGATACAGGTCTCGCTCTTCAGCCCGTCCCGGAACGAGTATATCTATGAGAACAAGATCATCAGGGCCCACGGGGATTACTACCTCGAGACCACGTTGGATCAGAACTACGAGAACGCGCTCGCTGGGGTATACCAGGATCTCGTAGAGGGAATACTCGCCGCCACCGTACAGGATTGGTGAAGGATGAAAGCCGGGCTCGACTATTACAGGAAGACATTCGCGGAGATAGATTCCGGGGAGACGGCGCCAGTCTATCTGCTCAAGGGCGAGGAGCATTTCGTCATGGAGGAGATGGCGTCGCGGATTGCCGGAAGATTTGTCTCCGAGGATATGAAAAGCTTCAATCTGAGTATCGACTACGGCCCGGAGATAGATATGAGGACATTGCTGTCCACCGCTCGTTCTTTTCCGTTCCTGGCTGACCGAAGGGTGATGATCGTCCGGGAACTCGAGAGGTTGAAGGGTAAATTGGCTCCTCTGGTCCAGTACTGCGGCGATCCGGTCGATTCTACGGTCCTGATCCTTCTTTTCGCGACTCACGACGAGAAAGGAAGAAGGATCAAGCCGCCGAAGGATTTCGCGTCACTGGAGAAATCGGTCAAGAGAAATGGCAGAGTGATCCAGTTCGACCGCCTCAACGACAGCGGGATAAGAAAGTGGGTCTCCTCCCACGCAAGGCGCCTGGACTTCGATATGGATGACGGAGCTATCGAAAGCCTGATCTCAAGTGCAGGGACCGACCTTTACGATATAAGCAATGAACTCGAAAAGCTCGGTGTGGTCTTCGAAGGCGGGAACGTGACCAGCAGGGATGTGGCCAGGGTGATCGGAAGCTACAGGATGAGAAACGTCTTTGACATGATCGACAGCATCGGTAAGGGCGATCCGGCTTCGACGCTGCTGATCCTGTCAGGCATCATAAATTCTGGCGCGGAAAGGCCATCTGTTGTAGTCTACCAGTTGATACGGCATTTCCTCGCCCTGCTCATGATAAAGTCCGGGCAGGGCGGCGGAGGCTTCAGGTACGAAAAACTCAAGGTAGACGCAGGCAGGATGATGACCCGCGAGATCATAATCTGGCTGGAGAATCTGAGGACAACGGAGATCCTGATGAAGAGTACCACGTTCCCGGAAAAACTCCTGCTGGACTGCGCGATCCTTCATTCGATGAAGGGCAGGATGATCGAACAAGCGAGGATGCCGGCTGGAGCTGCTTAAGGCATGAGAAGATGCGGGGGTGAAGCTGATGAATATTGATACAAAGGTGAGGAAGGTCTCCGACCAGGAATTTGTCGACGCCGTGCTGGAATCAGGGAAACCGGCGGTTGTGGATTTCTGGGCTACATGGTGTGTGCCATGCAGGAGGCTGGACGAGATACTGCACGACATGGCATCAGATTATGACGGGAAGGTCTCATTTTTCAAAGTCGACGTGAACGAGAGCAATCAGACGGCAAGCCGATATTCGGTCAGAAGCATTCCCATGCTTCTCTTCTTTAACGGGGGAAAGATTGTGGACAGCGCCGTCGGTTCTCTCACGAGGGAAGCTATCGAGGAAAAACTCAAGTCGATGCTCAAAACGGCTTGAGACCGGATTACCTTTACCCTATCTTCTGATATACGATTATGGATCGGGATCATCTCCCGTACGGGAGAGGGAGGCTGATCGCTATGGCAGGAGGCGAGGAGAACAGGATCATCGCCAGGGGGCTGAACCCGCCCGGGCCGCTGCTGCTCGTAAAGAAGAGGATCGACGAGTTCCGGGGCGCGCACCTGAGAGTGATCGTGTCAGGCGAGGACGCGGCAGATGAGCTCGTGGACTACTTTCTAGGCCTTGGCGCGAAAGTCGAGATAGACAACGCCGGGGATGACATACACGTTGTCGTGGACCTGACAGATTCCGGAGATGAAGAATAATGGAGGATTTCGTTCCCTTCAGGGAGATAGAGAAAAAATGGCAGGCGCGATGGGGTGACCTTTTCCACTGTGATTCGACCGCCACAGAGGATAAGTTCTACTGCCTGATGATGTTTCCCTACCCATCCGGCTATCTGCACGTCGGCCACGGCCGGAACTATATAATCGGGGATGCTCTTGCCAGGTACAAGATGATGGAGGGAAAGAACGTCCTGGCCCCGATGGGCTGGGATTCATTCGGGCTGCCAGCCGAGAATGCCGCAATAAAGAACAATATCAGACCTGCTAAATGGACTGAAGATAATATCGCCTATATGAAGAAGCAGTTCTACCAATGGGGAGTGATGTATGACTGGTCCAGGGAGGTAACGTCCTGCAGGCCCGATTACTACAGGTGGACTCAGTGGCTTTTCCGTGAACTTTACGAGGCGGGTCTTGCCTATCAGGCGGATGCCTCTGTCAACTGGTGTCCCTCCTGTAAGACCGTGCTCGCCAACGAGCAGGTGGTTGGAGGGGAGTGCGAACGGTGTAACAGCACTGTCGAGCAGAAAGACCTCAGGCAGTGGTTCTTCAGGATAACGGAGTATGCGGACAGGCTTCTGGATGACCTCGGGAAACTCGACAAGTGGCCCGAGCGGGTCAGGGTGATGCAGAGGAACTGGATAGGGCGTTCCGAAGGTGTCGAAGTCACTTTTCCGCTCGAGGGCAGCAGCGAAGTCCTGGACTGCTTCACGACCCGTGTGGACACTATTTATGGCGCTACGTTTATCGTCATAGCGGCGGACCACCCCCTGGCCGCAGGCCTTCTTGAAAGAGGAGGGAAGGTGAAAGAGGGGGAGGCTTTCTTGGCTCACGCTAGAGAGCTTCGCCTCCAGGAACGTGAAAAGACGGAATTCACAAAAGAAGGCTTCTTCACCGGTTGCTTTGCGGTGAACCCCGCCACAGGATGGAAGATACCCGTATTTCTCGCGAGCTATGTGCTTATGGACTACGGGACCGGTGTTGTGATGGGGGTACCGGCTCACGACCAGAGGGATTTCGAGTTCGTTCAGAAATCACCGGTCGAGATACCGATAGTCCAGGTGATCATCCCAGATGGCGGAAAGCCACAGCGGCTCAGCGAAGCGTACACAGACGACGGGAAGATGATAAACTCACAGGAGTTCGACGGACTGGACAACCATGAGGCGATGAACAGGATCACCGATTTCCTGGCCGGAAAGAAGCTTGCCAGGAGGACCGTGCACTACAGGCTCAAGGACTGGCTGATCTCCCGCCAGAGGTACTGGGGAGCTCCTATCCCGATGATCCATTGCGGGAAATGCGGCGCCGTGCCGGTCCCGGAGGATCAGCTCCCCGTGCTGCTCCCTGAGGACGTCGATTTCATGCCCAGGGGCGATGGCAGATCACCGCTGGCTGCATCTGAGGAGTTCGTCAATGTCGAATGTCCCGTATGTGGAGGGAAGGCGCAGAGGGACACAGATACTATGGACACGTTCGTCGATTCCAGCTGGTATTTCCTGAGGTATCTCTCGCCGCATGACAGCAGCAGGGCTTTCGACACGGGACTCGTCGACAGATGGCTCCCGGTGGATCAGTACATAGGCGGTATCGAGCACGCGATCCTTCACCTGCTGTACTCGAGGTTTATAGTCAAGTTCTTGAATGACAAGAAGTTAGTATCTTTTGACGAGCCTTTCGGAAGTCTATTTACCCAGGGGATGATCACCAGGAACGGCGCGAAGATGTCGAAAAGCGCCGGGAATACGGTAGATCCGAAGCCGCTGATCGAGAAGTACGGCGCTGATACGGTAAGGATATACACACTCTTTATAGGCCCGCCTGAAAAGGACGCCGAATGGAACGACAGGGCTGTCGAGGGAGCCTCCAGGTTTGTGAACCGCATCTGGAGGCTGTATGCCAACCACAGCGGGATTCTCGGGTCTCAGAACGCCCGTACCGATCTGGAGCCCGGGGAGATGACGGATACGCAGAAATCGCTGTACAGGAAGGTTCAGCAGACGACGGACAGGGTCAAAAGAGACATCCTCGGCGGGTCATTCCATTTCAATACAGCAATCAGCGCCCTGATGGAGCTCGTAAACGAGATATACCTGTATGTAGACAAGGATCCGCGGTTCGGATCAGGTGAAGCCGTCCCCTGTGAGCTTTTCAGGTACTCGATAAGAACGATACTGTTGCTCTTAGCGCCGATGGCGCCTCATATCTGTGAGGAGATCTGGGAGCGTATGGGAAATGAAGGTTCGATCTTTCTTCAGGAGCTGCCTGATGCAGATCCGGAATGGCTCGAAGGCGACAGATACACTCTGGTAGTACAGGTCAACGGGAAGGTCCGTTCCAGGATCGAAGCCGCTACAGACGCTTCGAAGGAAGCGCTTGAGAGTATTGCGCTGGCCGACGAACGTATCAGGGAATACGTGGCTGGCAGGGCTGTCCGCAAGGTGATCGTGGTCCCCGGACGTCTGGTCAACATAGTGGTTTAATAAGATAAGGAACCAAAGTTTACAGATAAAGCGATTGAATCAGTCCTAATGGTTAACATAATATATATTATGCGCCATACGCTTGGAATTATTAAAAGAGGGCCTCGGTCTCATCCGGGCCCTCTCTCTTTCTGTCTATTAGTCACCGGAAGCTAGTTCCTGTACATGTCCTTGATAGCTCCCCAGGTCTTCTCTTCTGTAGCGATATTGCATGTACCGTCAGGCGTGGTGAAAAATCCACCTAGAACGCCGACGATCGTTCGAGCGGGATCATCGCACATTGAGACTCTGGGCGCGAACGGCGGGAAAGGAACCACATCCGGCTGCAGGACATGCAGCATGATAGGCGTGGAGCCGAGCGCTATGATATTAACCGTTCCGATCAGGACATAATCGCTGCCCGTTCCAGTGCAACCAACGAATGAGCAAGAAATACCGGTATCGATGGTACCGAGCGTGACAGATATTGAAGGGCTTTTTGTGAAGGCTCCCAGTATCACCGTTGGGGGAGCCCCCACCTTGAACTCGGCGGCTGTGATACCATCCGGTCCTGATGTGCTCTTGTAGTACATGATTGTCACGTCATAGCCCACGTACGGAGTGAGCGTCGCGTCGCAATCGGTTCCACTCGTGTTCGTGTAAAGGCCTATCGACCCCTGGTGTGCCAGGGCGCCCGTCGTGAGAGCGATCACAAGCAGAGCAGTCATTGTCAGTCTCTTCATCTTGCCTTCCTCCTTCTTCCGTTATTCCATGCCCAATCTATTCTTTCACGATCTCTTCTTAATCAGCCGCAGAATAACCGCAGTATTTTAAGGGTGTCAAGAAAAAACTATTTTTCATCGACATGCAGCCCGGGCACCTTTTCCCTGTAATCACCGAGAAAGGGCAGGTGCCAGTACTCCCCGAACAGGGCCTTTACGAAACCGACTACCGAGAGCGTAAGGGCCCCTAGTCCCACGACTAGACGGAACAGCACTATAACGAGCATTCCGATGAGCTTGAGTTTTCCTATGGTCACCTCCAGTATCAACGTCGCTACTATTACGACACATTCGCCGAGGAGTAGAAGAAATCCCTGACGCGCGTGGTACCTGATGAACGGATCGTCCTTAGACCGCCATAGAGAGAAGAAACAGAGAAACGCAAGATAGCTCGCCGCCGCTATCCACCTGGACCTCTCTGAGGGAGAAGCCGCCCGGTCTTCCGCGGAAGATGGGATTTTTATACGTTCATCATCCATGAGATCAACCACGCAGGATCTCTATCTCTATCTCGATGTCCCTCTTCTCGATTCCAGAAGAGAGTTCTTTCAGCCTTTCCAGGACCTCTACGGCCTTATCTCTCCTGTCACTCATCTTGAGCGCGTCAGCGGCTTTTCTCAAGTAGGCCATTTCCTCGAACGAGTTGGTCTTGATATTGCCGATAAGCTTGAGGTAGGCATCGGACGCCTTCTCGTAATCACGCTCGTTCTCCCAGGCGGTGGCAATTCCTTCGAAGGCGGCATCATGAAAGAACGGGTATTTCCCCGCCCTGCTGAGGTAACTGTCGAACAGCTCGATCGCGTGAGTATTCCTTCCGTCCTCAAGGGCGCACTTCCCGGCGAAATAGGCGGCGTATGCACCCTCTTTGAATCCGCCGAACCTCTCATCGATTATCCTGAACATCTCCTCGGCGGTCTTGATATCACCGCTCCGGAAGGAAGCGAGAGCTTCCGCGAACTGCGTTGCGGCAGTGTCTTTTGTCTTGCCCCTTGTATTTGTCATCCAGAGAGTCCCCGCGACGATGACGATCACCGCGATAAGACCGATAAAAAAGGCGTTCTGGTGCTCGTAAATATACTCCTTGGCGCGCAGAACAGTCGTGACAAAATTGTCGTCCTTTAAGTCGTGCTTCGATAGTTTCTTATGTGTCAAATCCTGGTACCTCCTTCATTTGTAATAAACATCGGATCGCCCCGGAATTCAAGGGAAAACGCCATCGCAGGGCGCCCGGGTTTATCCGAATTCCTTGACATAAGGAGGGTTGCCTGAGAAACTGGCTCCGGGCAGTCCTGACCCTGGAGGGAAATGTGATCAGGTTCATCAGACTGGGACTGATTGCCGGAGCTATTCTGATCACTGTCCTAGATATCGCGGGGATATCGAGGCTGGCTGATACCCCCTACACTGGAATCCGTCATAACAACCTCGTATTCTTCGAGTTCGACGATGACAGCCCGAACACCTCCCTCCAGCTGGTAAGGGGCGATGAGATAATCGCGGTCGACGGGGTCCCCGTCAGGAACATCAATCATTTCAGATATCTTACCGAATCCCCAGGGAGTCTCGACCCACAGGTCTATACTTTGGCGAGAGGGTATTCGATCCTGGAGGTGACGGTCGCGAGGATCCCCCTCCCAGCCCAGAAGGTGTTCAGACGCTTAGCTTACAGTCTTGCCGCCTTCACGTTCATATTTCTGGGACTTGTCGTGATACTCCGGAGGCCGGACCAGCTTGGTCTTCTGTTCACGGTGAACTGCCTGTTGATAGCATTTCTCATGACGATCAGGCCCGTTACATCCGTTCCGTTCTTCCATCTGTCTGGTGAACTGGTATATGACTTTTTGACGGTCTTCTTCCCCGCCTTCTTCCTCCATTTCTTTCTGATCTTCCCCGGGAAGGAGATCAGGGCGGGTTCAAGAAGATATGTTATCCAGAAAGCCCTGTATATCCCCCCCACCCTGATCTTTCTGGCCCTGTTCGTTGTGGCCATGCTCAGATATTCCTCCGGGATACAGCGAGGGGTCGTCCAGGCGCTGAACGGCGTGACATCCATTTATTGGCTCTTGTACATGCTCGCCAGCGTATTCTTCTTCATTAGGACATATATCACGGCCGACCGCATCCAGAGGGTCAAGTTCAGGATAGCCACGATCGGGTTGATCCTGGGAGTCATGCCGCTGCTGCTGATAATGGTCATACGTTTCTTCTTCCCGGGAGTCAAGGTCCCGCACGAGGACGCGTCCCTGATCTTTCTCTCTTTCATCTCGGCATCGTTCGCGTACGCTATCCTGCGCCACGATGTCTTCGATATGAGCTTCGTATTCCGCGCGGGGCTGTTCTTCGTGCTGGTGCCGGCCGTCCTGGCTACCGCTCTTTTCATATACGGCGGATTCGTCGGAGAGAGCTATTCCGGGCTGATCCAGGCCAGGTATTACTTCCTCGCGTTCATCTGCGTGATCCTTGTGATAGCCATATTTGTTCCTGCGAGGACGAGCGTGCTCGGCATGATAGACATGATCTTCAACACGAACAGGAAAATATTCCGTGAAAAGGTCATCGACTTCTCGAGGAGCATCCAGTCACAGGCGACCCTGGAGCAGATGACCCGGTTCGTGACCTCTACTCTCAGGGACATGTTCGATGCCAGATACGCCCTTCTCTTTCTGGGGGACGGCGGAAGAAGTTACTCGATGGCAGCGAGCTGCCCTGAGGGACTCGGGGTGCCCCTGACCTCTCTGCCCAGGGACACCGGCCTTATAACCCTTGCCAGGGAAAAGAATCTTCCCCTTATGGTCGAATATTACGACCGTATCTGGATCAACAGTAACCTCGACAGGACGTCCAGAGAGTTTCTCTCCCTTTCCCAGCCCTCGGTGATCGTACCCCTCATCGAGCAGGGAGAGCTGCTAGGATTCGCGGTGATCGGACGAAAACTTTCGGGCAAACCCTACGGCAGGGTCGATGCCGAGATACTCGAGCTGCTCGGGGAGAGAAGCGCCGCGGCTGTAAGGAACAATCTTTTATACAGGGCTTCACTGGAGAAGGAAAAACTGGAGGAAGAGGTCCACATAGCGAGCGAGATCCAGAAGCGCCTCCTCCCCGCCGCTCCTCCTGTCATGAAGAACGCGGAGATCCTGGGAGCTATGAGGACCAGTAGAGAAGTAGGAGGAGATTTTTACGACTATCTCGACCTCGCTCCAGGGATCACTGGGTTCGCTGTGGCCGACGTCTCCGGCAAGGGTATCCCCGCCTCCCTTCTTATGACTACGCTGCAGGCCGGGTTCAGAGCGGAAGCTACAGCCGCGAAATCACCCGCGGAGGTCCTTACAGCCCTTAACCGTCTTCTCTATGACAGAAGTGAATTGAGCAGGTTCGCCACATTCTTCTACGCCGTTTACGATGATACGTCCAGGATCCTGAAGTTCAGCAACGGCGGAGCGTTTCCACCAATCATCCTGCGCAGTGATGGGAGTATAACGAAGCTGCAGCGCGGGGGTATCCTCGTCGGAGTCGATCCAGACTCGACATTCAGCAACGGTGTGCTCAAGTTGAGGAGCGGAGACCTTCTCATCTCTTATACGGACGGGTTTATCGACCAGGAAAGGAGTTCAGGGCAGTACTTTGGCGAGGAACGGATCATCGATTTTCTGCGGGCGAACAGATTACTGTCTATGAATGAACTCATGGATAAACTGTTCCGGGATGTCCTGGCCTTTGGTGACGGCACAGTGAAGGATGACATGACGGCTGTCATCCTCAGGGTCAAGTAGAACATCGGGAAGCATGATGTTGAAATGGGGAGTGGAACACCACTCCCCATTTTTTATTGGGACCAGTCAGGCTGCATTGCGTTACGTGTCGCTTCGTCTCTACAGAGGCCTGAGCAGCAAGATCGCTTCGCTTGAAAGGATTGGCTTGGGAGCCGATGAATCACGATCGCGCAGTCCGCTTGCCCCAAACTTTTGCCTGATTATAATAGCATCTACATTCATGTCAAGAAAAAAATCAAAATATTATCATTTTATAACAGCAATAAACACAGGAGGATACTGATATTACTTTATAATCGAGATTACATTATGGCATTTTAATGACAAAATGTCGCCGGGGTGGAATAAACGTTCCCGCCGATACACCCCTATCGACGGGAACATTTATACCTTTCAGGAGTGAGACAGAGTTTTCAGCGAAGCCACCAGAAAAGATCTATAATCAGTAGTATCGGCAGCACCGTGATCACCTCCATGGCAAATTTCTCAATCTCCCGGTGCCGGAACGTCCGGCTGATGAGGGTTTTGCATACGACGTGCCTTTACGGGAAAAGTCATAATCAGAAACGACCGGAAATCATGAGATCTTCTAATATATTGTCATTAAGCGAGATAGCGTATATAGAGAACTCCGGCTGACTATAAGTCTCTCTTGCGGGTATATCCCGCACCGGGTAGAATATTGCCGGAGGGTGGATGGATATATGCAATCAGTCTTGCAATATAATACTTCTGGCGCTGTTAAGAATTCGGAACCGTGAGATATATCGCAATATAGCCTATTAAGACGGATTACGACTAGATGGGTTTAAGAAAGATGGGGGGCGAATTGCCCGCCCCCCATCTGCTTATGGCGCCCCCGACATGACTCGAACATGTGACACCCGGTTTAGGAAAGCGACTCGACGCTATTAGTTAACCAGTTGAATTATCAGTAACTATTAGAATATTCATAAATTTAAGTCGAGTTCAAACTTGCGGTAGGTTGTTGTAACCTGAGGTATCTTTACATTCTGACAAGCACAAAAATACCACAAATTATCTGAGTGAACGGAGTCGGACACACTGCGTTCCCGTCCCTCTCCTCGCCTGACCGGCACCATATTTTTCGCTCCATTCAAAGCAAATAAAAACCCGGCCCGGAAGTCTCGGATCACTCCAGGGCCGAGTTGCCTTTTAAAGCTATTTTCTCAAACGAGACACTTCCTATCTCAGCAGAACCATCTTCTTTGTCTGTACGAAATCACCCGCTACGAGGCGGTAGAAGTAGATGCCGCTCGAGACTGCCCGCCCCCTGCTGTCCCCGGCCGTCCAGATGAATTCCTTATGGCCCTCGCTCATGTGACGGTCTGCGATAGTGTAGACGAGCTCGCCCTTGATGTTGAAGACCGAGAGTTTTACATGTGACGCCTTCGGCAGGTCGAACCTTATCGTGGTAACCGGGTTGAATGGGTTCGGGGCGTTCTGGTAGAGAGCGAACGTATTCGGCACCGATGGGACATCATCTCCTGTCACGGTTGCTGGCGATGCCGCTTCGCTCTCGTTGCCGGCATGATCGAGCGCAGTGACCTTGTAGTGGACATCCCATCCGTCGTATTCGACGTCCGTCCAGGCGGGGGTCGATGCCTGCGCAGCGAGATTTTCGGGGCCTGGCGTAAACGTCTCGCTGTCTCCGCGGTAGATCCGGTAATACTGGAAATCCTTCTCAGGAGAGGGATCCCAGCTCAGATCGTTGCCGCTGCCGGTGTTATAGGCCACGGCCAGTTCCAGAGGAACACCGGGGGCTATATTATCGACTGAATAACCGCTGTCCGGTTGGCTTGTATACCAGACCGATGGTGAGGTCGTATGAGCCGTCAACACGAAAACGGTAAATTCAGTCCCCGACGTCGTTGAATCAGCCACAGTCGGGACAGCTGCCGTGTAGGAATCCTGCTGAACCGCCGGCACTGTCGTTACCAGTTCCCATGTTCCCGGAGGGAAAGACGAGGCAAGCATATCCGTCCCCGATTGCACATATGCCCTGCCCTTGTAAGTAAAAACGGGCAGGCCGTCCATCCTATGCGCATCGAGGGCTGGGTTCTTCTCGACGACCGTTGATGATGTTTGCGTTTTAAGGGCGGCGGCCAGTGCCGCGCTGTCTATCCGTCTCCAAATCCCGTAGTCCGATATCGGAAGGGTCGGCTCATCCGGGAAATCGCGACCCGAGCGTGTAAAATGAGCTCTCAGCCATCCACCCTGGTCATCCGGCACGTCGACGATCGAATCGATCAAAGCTGCTTCAAAAAGCCAGTCGATCTGAAGTTCTGTCACAACCGGACTGACTTGAGGAACTGCAGCTGAAAGTGTCGATCGCCACAAGAGATCTGTTCCCGCAGCTGTCATCCAGTTCCAGTTCCCATCAGGTACCATCCCCTGCCAGTTTACACCGCCGTCTGCGCTCAGTTCCCACGTGACGGAGTCGGTCTGCGTTGTCAGGAGTCGAACTTTAACTATCGTATCGTTCGAAGCATCCACAGCAAGCGACCAAGCTTCATTGCTGTAAGGATCTATTTTACTCCGGTACACCTGGATCACCTGGAGACCGGAAGTGTTATCCGCCACAAATGCGTGATCCCCCGAGACGGCAACTCCCTGGCAGGCGCTGTTCTGCGTGTCATAGCTGCCCAGGAGTGTGGGATCGGTGGGATCTGAGATATCGATCACCAGGAGACCCGAATAGTTATCTGCCACAAATGCGTGGTCCCCCGAGACGGTAACG
>CAZREW010000020.1:0-52060 GCA_964599375.1 uncultured bacterium | reverse complement strand
CGGGCGCTGTCGCGCGGAAGGGGCGTCGTCGCGGTCACCGGCCACATCGGTTGCTGGGAGCTGCTCGGCGCCTACCTGTCGGAGAAGGGGTACAGTGTGAGCGTCATCGCAAACAGGCTCAGTAACGGCTCTCTGGACCGGATGCTCATCGGGATGAGACGCAGGCACGGGGTCGAGTCGTTCTACCGGGGGAGCCCGGCGGCGGCGGGGTACCGCGCCCTAAGGAGAGGAGAGATTCTCGGGATGCTCGCCGACCAGAACATCGATACCGAAGCTGTCATGGCGCCCTTCTTCGGCCGGCCAGCGCTGACGCCGGCAGGGCCGGCGGTGTTCGCCCTGCGAAGCGGGGCGGCGGTGGTACCGATGGCGATCCACATGCAGCCAGGCGGGACGCACCAGATAACGATCCTGCCCGAGCTGGAGCATCCGCCGGAGGAACTTTCCGAACAGGACCGCCGGACAGCTCTCACGTGCGCCATAACGGCGGCGATCGAGAAGCTCGTGAGGCTCTATCCCCAGCAGTGGGTATGGTTTCACGACAGGTGGCAGGTACGTGCGGAACATCTGGAAAAAACCGGTGAATCAGGATATCTTGAGATGAATGGCACAGCGTGAACGCGCCGCGCCCCGGGGTGTATAAAGAGACGGGACGGATGAAGGCAGGGATGAAGAAGAAGAGAATGAAAGCGGAGATATTCCTCATCTGCTTGGCGCTCGCCGCAGCCGCGCTCTCGTGCGGCCAGGGCGACAGGCCCCAGCGCTCGCTCGGGACCACGGAGATGGCCGACCAGGAGTTCGCCGACTTCACGACGATGGAGAGCGACTCGGGGCGGGTGAAGTGGATACTCGAGGCGCCGGTCGCGAGGGTATACAACATAAGAAACCTGCTCGTGACCGACGACCCCAGGATCACCTTCTACGACGAGAACGGCGAGATCACGTCCGTGCTCACCGCGGACAAGGGCGAGTACAACCAGGAGACCCACGACCTGACCGCCCTCGGCAACGTCGTCGTGACGACGAAAGAGGGGTACACCCTGGAGACGGAGAGCCTGATAATGATCCGGGAGCTCGGAGAGATACACTCGGAGGATTTCGTGAAGGTCACCAAGGGGAACGACATCCTTACAGGGTATGGTTTCCAGGGATATCCGGAACTGAAGAATGTGGACATAAAACGGGATGTGCGGGCCTACCTGCGCGACGAGGAGGGTCTGATCGACCAGGAAGTGAAGAAGGAAAAGGAAGGGAACAGGAGCGGGGATGAGTGACGCTTCCACGATCGAGGGCAACGGCAGGGGACTCGGCTGCGATGGACTCGTGAAGGTCTACGGTAAGAGGAAGGTCGTCAGTGACGTCTCGATCAACGTCAAGCGCGGCGAGGTCGTCGGGCTCCTGGGCCCGAACGGCGCCGGCAAGACGACGAGCTTCTATATGATCACGGGGATGATCAAGCCTGACGGCGGGACGGTCTATCTCGACGGCCACGACATCACGGGGCTGCCGATGTACAAGAGGGCGCGCAAGGGTATAGGCTACCTGCCCCAGGAGGCTTCGATCTTCAGGAAGCTGACGGTCGAGGACAATCTCAAGGCTATCCTGGAAACGCTGAAGATATCGAAGACCGAGAGGAAAGAGCGGCTCGAAAGTCTCCTGAGGGAGCTGAATGTGGAGCACCTGCGCAAGAGTTACGGGTACCAGCTCTCCGGCGGAGAGAGGCGCAGGGTAGAAGTGACGCGTTCGCTCGTCACGGAGCCTTCCTTCATGCTTCTCGACGAGCCGTTCGCCGGGATAGACCCTATCGCGGTCGCCGATCTGCAGGGGATAGTCACGAAGCTCCGCGAAAGAGGGCTCGGCGTCCTTATAACCGATCACAATGTCCGGGAGACGTTGTCAATAACGGACAGGGCGTATATCATGTATGAGGGGAGCATCAAACGCTCCGGAACCGCGGATGATCTTGCCTCCGACCCCGAGGTCAGGGAAATATACCTCGGCGAGGCTTTTCGTCTGTAAGCAAGGACGGATATAGATGGAAATGAAGATGGGGCAGCGCCTGGGACTGCAGCAGCGTCTGGTAATGACGCCGCGGCTGCAGCAGGCCCTGAAACTGCTTCAGATGCCTACACAGGAGCTGCAGCAGGTACTCCGGCAGGAGATACTCCAGAACCCGCTTCTCGAGGAAGTCGACGAAGTTGAGGATATCAGCGAGGACGAGCCCACGGTGGAGGAGGCGGAGGAAGCGGCGGGCGAGAAGGAAGAGACGAGCGCCGAGAAGGCCGAACGGGAGGACTGGGACGACTACTTCGAGACGGCGTTCGGGATGGGCGGCACCCAGGCGGAGATCGAGGAGAGGGAGGACTTCCACGAGAGGGTCCCCGTCGCGCAGCCGAGCTTCTCGGATTTTCTGATGAGCCAGCTGCGGCTTACGACGAAGGACGAGAAGGTCCTCGAGATCGGGGAGTACATCATCGGGAATATCGACGATTCGGGATATCTCGTATGCTCTCTCGAGGACGTGGCCCGCACCTGCGGCTCAACGGTCGAGCAGGTCGAGGAGGTCCTCAAGATCATCCAGACATTCGAGCCCTCGGGTATCGGCGCGCGGGACCTGCGCGAGAGCCTTCTGATCCAGCTCGAGGCGAAAGGGCAGTCGGACACCCTGGCCGCAAGGATAGTCGCCGATCATTTCGAGGAGTTCAAGCAGAAGAAGTACCTCGACATCAGCAAGAAGCTGAAGATCTCGCTCAAGGAGGTGCAGTCGCAGGCGGCGGTGATAGGGAGCCTTAATCCCAAGCCCGGCCTCGACATAATCTCCGAGGGGCCCAAGTACGTGATCCCCGACCTGATCGTGGAGCGAGTGGGCGAAAAATTCATCGTCTTCCTCAACGACCGCAACGTGCCGAGGCTCAGGATAAGCCAGTCGTACAGGAGCGAGCTCCAGAGCAACCACGAGATAAGCGACGAGACGAGGAGCTTCATCCAGGGCCGGCTCAAGAACGCCAAATGGCTGATACAGACTATAGAGCAGCGGCGCCGGACCATGATCAAGGTCATGGAGAGCATCGTCGAGGCACAGATGGATTTCTTCGAGAAGGGCGCGGGCTACCTCAGGCCGCTCACGCTTCAGCAGGTGGCCGGCAAGATAGGGATGCACGAATCGACCGTGAGCAGGGTTACGACGAACAAGTACGTCCAGACGCCGCGCGGAGTGTTCGAGCTGAAGTATTTCTTCAGCAGCGCGTTGAACACGGAGTCGGGCGGCGAGGTGTCCGCTAAGAGCGCCAAGCTGAAGATCAAGGAGATCATCGCCAGGGAAAACCCGAAGAAGCCGATGAGCGACCAGAAGATAGCGGATCTGCTCAAGAGGGACGGGCTGATCATAGCGAGGCGCACGGTTGCGAAGTACAGGGAGCAGCTGGGAATCCTCCCGGCCAGGCACCGGAAAGAGTACTAGATCTTGAATGCATTCAAGGTGACAGGCTATAGATGGCATTAAATACGACCAGACGCCGCAGCGAGAGGCTTCCCGCGTGGCTGAGGAGAAAGATCCCCCTCGCCACCGAATCCTCGAGGATCGAGGGAACCGTAAGGCGTAGGGGACTCCACACGATATGCAGGGAAGGCCTCTGCCCCAACAGGGCCGAATGCTACGCGAAGGGCAAGGTCACCTTCATGATGTTAGGCGACGTCTGCACGCGCGGTTGCGGGTTCTGCTCGGTTACGAAGGGTTCGCCGCCGGCTCCCGACCGCGGCGAGCCGGCGAGGATCGCGGCCGCCGCGAGCGAGCTGGGCCTCGGGCACGTTATCGTGACATCGGTGACCAGGGACGACCTGAGCGACGGCGGGGCCTCATGGTTCGCTGCCGTGATCGGTGAGCTCCGTTCGCTCGATCCGACGCCGGTGGTCGAAGTGCTCGTCCCCGATTTCGGCGGGGACTTCGACGCGCTCGACAAGGTGCTGGGCGCCGGGCCGGACATATTCTCACACAATATGGAAACAGTCAGGAGGCTTTATCCGGAGATAAGGAAAGGGGCTCGATACGACAGGTCACTCCTTCTTCTCTCCGAGGCGAAGAAACGAGACAGGGAGGTGCTTACAAAGTCGTCCTTCATGCTCGGTCTGGGCGAGACGACTGAAGAGATCTTTGAAGCGCTCACAGACCTCAGGTCTGCCGGGGTGGATTTCGCCGCTCTCGGGCAGTACCTGAGACCCGGGTTGAAGCATGTGCCGGTCGACCGGTACGTGAGCCCGGAAGAGTTCTCGGATATCGAGGGCAAAGGGCGCGAGATGGGTTTTCTAGAGGTGACGGCGGGGCCCCTGGTAAGAAGTTCGTACCAGGAAAACCGCGCTGGAGTTCGTCGCAGAGGCAGCCGGGCGATGCCGGCTGGTTGATGCGAGGAGGATGTGTAATGAAAATTACGACTACAGCCAGACATTTCGAATCAAGTCCCGAACTCATAGAGCACATCGAAGAGAGGATCGGAAGGCTGAAACGGTACTTCGACCAGATCCTCAATGTGGATGTCATCATGGACGTCCAGAAATTCCGTCATATAGTCGAGGTCAACGTTCATGTCAACGGCCACAATTTTACAGCCAAGGAAGAATCCGAGGACATGTACAGCTCGATCGATCTCGCCGAGAAGAGTCTCGAGCGGCAGGTTAAGAAATTCAAGGGTAAGATAATAGACAATCATCACAATCCGCGCAGGAACGGCAAGCCATCCGCTTCGGCCGAGATGATCATAAAGGCGGAGAGCGTCGGGAGCGAGGGCGGGATCGACGTTCTCGACCAGGTCCCGCACGAGATATCGCATCTGAGCGTCGAAGAGGCCATAATATCGATGACGGACCAGAATAAGGATTTTCTCCTTTTCAATAACACCGAATCGGGTAAACTGAACTTCGTCTACAAGCGGTCAGACGGTCACTTCGGGGTCATCGACAGCCTCGACTGATAGAGCCGCGCTCATCGATACGGAGGAAGCCAGTGCCACAGGAATACACGGTAAAGGAATTCTTCGAGGAAAACTCGGAGGAATTCGATCTCGAGGCCCTCACGGAGAATCTCGAAGGGCCGATACCGATCACCAGCCCGGACATCCACAGGCCGGCGTTCGCGCTCACCGGATTCATGGAGAACTTCCTCCACAAGCGTATCCAGATCATCGGCGAGACCGAGCTTCTATATCTCCAGTCGCTCGACGACGAGCTGGTCACCGCCGCGGTCTCGAGGCTCTTCACGCGGAAACTTCCAGCCATCATCGTCTCCAAGGGGCTCGAGGTCCCGAAGGCGCTTCTCGCACTCGCTGTGGAGCACGGCGTGCCGGTGCTCCGCACCAGGATGCAGACGACCGAGTTCATACATGCCCTCACCGGGCATCTCGAGCTGATATTCGCCCCGAAGACGATGATCCACGGCTCGCTGGTCGACGTTTACGGCGTCGGTCTGCTCTTCTCGGGGCGCAGTGCGATAGGCAAGAGCGAGATCGCTCTCGACCTGGTCGAAAGAGGCCACAGGCTCGTGGCCGACGACGTAGTGGAGGTCTTCAGGCACGGGGACGCCATACTCGGGCGCGGGCGCGAGCACCTGAAGCACTACATGGAGATACGCGGCATCGGCATCATAAACGTGATGGACGTATTCGGGATCAGGGCGGTAAGGATACAGAAGAGGGTCGAGGTGGTCGTGCAGCTGGAGGACTGGGACCCGTCGAAGGACTGGGACCGCCATGGGCTGGACGAGCATTACACCGACATCCTCGGCATCGAAGTCCGCCAGGTCGTAATCCCGATCTTTCCCGGCAAGAACATCACGGTCATCGCCGAGACGATCGCACTCAATCACATGCTCAAGGTGTACGGCATCGACGCCGCGAAGCGCCTCGACCAGCAGCTGCTCGACATGATGGAGAGCGACAAGAAGACCAGGCGATATCTTCTCTACGATCACGAGTAGGAGCTATGACTGAAAAGGAAATCACAGGGATAGTGGTCACCCACGGAAATCTGGGCGAGGAGCTCCTGAAGACCGTGAGGCTTATAGTCGGCGAGATCCACGACTGTTACGCGCTTTCGGGCTCGGACCTGGGCGACGAAAAGGTCATCGAGTCGATACACGACATCCTCAAGGCGCACCACGCCGGGCGGGCGGTCATCTTCGTCGATTATTTCGGCGGCTCCTGCGGGGCGTCGTGCGTGAGGGCTACGCGCTACCTCGATGACGTCAAGGTGATAAGCGGTGTGAACCTGCCCATGCTGCTCGATTTCGTGACCAAGCAGGGGATCATGGGGCTAGACGAGATAGTGGACCATCTGATCCACCGGGGCCAGGAAAGCGTCAGGGTCATAGAGATCTGAAGAGGCGGGATCCCACAGGACAAAGAGAACGGAGGGCCGGTCGATGGTGATTCTGTTCCGTATAGACGACAGGCTCATTCACGCGCAGGTCGTCGTCGGCTGGGGGCGCAGGCTCAAGCCGGACAGGATCATACTGGCCGATGACCAGGTCAGCTCTGAGGACTGGGAGAGGGAGCTTTACGCCAGTGCGGCCGGGCCGGATTTCAAGGCCGCGATCCTCTCTCTCTCTGACGCGGTCGAGCAGATCGGTGGAGGCGTATTCGACAGCGAGAAGGTCTTTCTCCTCGTGCGGGGACCGGCCGAGGCGCTCGAGATGCTCGAGAAGGGGCTCGAGGCCAAGGAGATAAACGTCGGCGGGCTTCACTTCCGCGAGGGCCGCGAGAAGATCACCGAAAACGTATGGGTGGACGGGAAGGAGCGCGGGCTCCTGCGTGATATCGCCAAGAGAGGAATAACACTCGAGGCGAGGGCGCTTCCGGGTGATGCGAAGTCAACGATAAACTCGAAGGTAGTCTGACAAGAAGGCGGAGGTCTATGCCGGGCAAGGTCACTTTCATTCTGGGGATACACAATCATCAGCCGGTCGGCAATTTCGATCATGTCATAGAGGATGCTTACGTGAGGGCCTACCAGCCCTTCATCGAGGTGATGAAGGACTACCCGTCAATCCCGTTCTCGCTCCACTGCAGCGGTATCCTGTGGGACTGGTTCGAGCAGAAACACCCCGACTACACGGATACTGTGGCGGCGATGGTGAAAGCCGGCCAGGTCGAGATCATGTCGGGAGGATACTATGAGCCGATCCTCACGGTGATCCCCGGGAGGGACAGGCAGGGGCAGCTCGCGATGATGAGGGAATTTATCGAGCGGACATTCGGCTCCGCTCCGCGCGGGTGCTGGCTTACAGAGAGGATCTGGGACCCGCACGTGCCCGAGACCCTGGCGAAGGCCGGCCTCGAATACGTGATCGTCGACGACTCGCATTTCAAGAGCACCGGCTTTACGGAAAAGCAGATGCGCGGGTTCTTCCTCTCCGAGGAGAACGGCGCCTATGTCAATGTGTTCCCGATCGACAAGGGTCTGAGGTACCTGATCCCGTTCCACGAGCCGCACGAAGCGATCGAATATCTCAGGGAGGTCTCACGGGAGGGGGACGGCGAGAGAAAGGTCGCCGTGCTGGCTGACGACGGCGAGAAGTTCGGTCTCTGGACAGGGACGCACGACCTCGTATACAGGCGAAAATGGCTTCGCAGGTTCTGCGACGAGCTGATCAGTAATTCCAACTGGCTGGAGGTATCGACATTTTCCAGGGTCCTGGACGGGACCCCGCCGAGGGGGATCGTCTATCTGCCCACCGCCTCTTACAGCGAGATGATGGAATGGGCCCTTCCACTGCGGGCGCAGGAGGCCTACCAGGACGCCAGGCGCATCCTCGCGGCGAGCGGGAAGTTCTCCGATCCCGCCGAGATCGTAAAGGGCGGCTTCTGGCGCAACTTCCTCGTAAAGTACGAGGAGGCGAACTGGATGCACAAGAGAATGCTCCGCGCGAGCGCCCTGCTCGCCGGCTCGAAACGGGATGACGCGGAAGGAAGGAGCCACCTCTACCAGGCCCAGTGCAACTGCGCCTACTGGCACGGGCTGTTCGGGGGGCTGTATCTGCCCCACCTTCGGAGCGCGGTCTTCAGACATATCCTCGAGACGGAGGCGGCGCTGGGAAGGCCCGCCATCGAGCGCGGTGACATCGACGGCGACGGGGTGGAGGAGGTCATCTTATCATCCGCGGGGATGCAGGCCTTCTTCAAGGCCAGGGGAGGTGTGCTTCGCGAGCTCGACGACATAAGGACGAGGTTCAACATCACCGATACCCTCACGAGGCGCGAGGAGATCTATCACAGGGCCCTCAAGGACCTTGGAAAGCCCGCTGCGAAAGGGGACGGGGCGGTCAGCATCCACGACCTCGCTGTCGCCAAGGAAGCGGGCCTCGAGAAGAGGCTCTACTACGACCGCTGGCCGAAAGCCTCGCTCTCAGACAGGTTCATGCCTGCCGGCACTACGCTCGACGCATTCGCGTCGGGAACGTATGCCGAGCTGGGCGATTTCACCGGCGGGCTCTATGATATCGACACAGAAGGAGACAGCATCATCGTGATGTCGAGGGACGGCACGGTAGGCTCCGCGCCAGCCCGGATCGAGAAGAAGATCTCGCTTGACGGGGACGGAGCTTCGATGGATGTCGAATATACGGTAACAGCCGGCGCGGAAGGGCTCTCGTGCCTCTTCGCTGTCGAGAACGTCTTCTCGTTCCTCGCCGGGAACGCGCCCGACAGGTACTTCGAGATCCCCGGCCGCGAGATCGCCGGGGGGAAGAATCTCGCTTCCATGGGAGCGGAGGAGGACGTCGAAATACTGAGGATGGTCGACGAATGGCTAGACCTTTCCCTGACGATAGATTTCGCGCCCGCCACGAACGTCTGGAGATACCCTGTAGAGACGGTTTCGAACTCCGATTCGGGGTTTGAGAGGGTCTACCAGGGTTCGGCTGTCGTGTCGGTCAGGGACCTCGAGCTCGGACCGGATGATACTGAGACCTTCACCATGAGGATCGGCATCTCAAGAGCGAACCGATGATCTGGAGCTGACTTAGTGATCATGCATCCTCTTCTGACAGTATCCCTCCTCGGGGGGGCTCTGTCCTTCGAGTACCGCACGTCGATAAGGCTCTACCTGTCGGCGCCGCTTGTCAGCGGTACGTTAACGGGCCTTCTGCTCGGCTCGCCGGCCCACGGGCTGGTGGCGGGCGTGATGATGCAGCTGCTATTCATAGGCTCGGTGAGGCTAAGGGGAAGGCCCGAGGCCGACCTGCCGCCCGCGGGCGTGATCTCCGCGGCCGCTTTCGTCATCGTCTCGCGGGAGACGGGCCGGGTCGCGGCCATGGACGGCCTGATACTCTTCTGGTCGCTTCTGCTTGGTCTGACGGCAGCCGCCCTCGGCTCCATCTTCTACACGCAGTGGGAAAAGTTCGCCGCACGGCCTGCCGGACGCGGGCTCGAGCTGGCGCGCAAAGGGAAGACGCGGGCAGCTTCGGCGGTCCACGTCGCCCTTTCCCTTGTCCACTTCGCCTGGGGCCTTCTTGCAGTCCTCGCGGTCCTGCCTCCCGGGCTCGCGGCTGTAAAGTACCTCTCGACGAGAGTCGACGTGCTCTCTGCCGGCTCGATGGGGTCACTTCCGTTCCTTATCCCCATGGTGGCCGCCGGGGGCCTTATCAAGCTTCTCAGGGGGCGGACAGGCCTCTTCTGGTTCGGGGCGGGATTCCTTGTCGCAGCCGTCTTTTTCATATTCGGGGGAAGCGTATGATCTGGCTCGCCATCGATACGGTCTGGCGGCTCTTCTTCATACAGGGCTCCCGCAATGTACGCACGATAGACGGCCTCGGTTTCTTTTTTGTCATGGAGCCGCTCATCAGGCGCCTGGCAGGCGGAGGGCAGGACATGGCCGGCGCGGCCTCGAGATACGCCGGATACTTCAACTGCAATCCCCTGATGGCCCCGTTCATAGCGGGCGCCATGACGAGGATGGAGCTCGACGCCGCCGGGAGCGGCGGGCTGGACGGGCGTAAGGCCGAGAGGTTCAGGGACACGATGTCCTCGGCCCTTACTGCCAGGGGGGACTATTTCGTCGAGATGGCGCTGCTCCTCGTTTCGTTGACAATCGGAAGCATTTTTGCTATCTATACGTGGTACGCCGGACCGGTAGTCTTTCTGGCTCTATATAATCTTTATAATTTCCGTATAAGGATAGGCGGTTACCGGACAGGTCTGCATCTTGGAGAGGGAACGGGGCGGGCCCTGGCGTCGAAACTGCTGAAAGAACAGAAGATATTGGCCTCAGCCGCCGCTTTTTCCGCGGGGGTCCTGGCAGCCCTTCTCACGGTCAGGGCCTGGAGGTTCGGAGGACCCCGGATCGCCACTGCGGGAGCCGTGCTGGTGGCCGCGGCATATATTGCCGGAGGCCGGATATCGGCCCTAAAGACGGCTTTCCTGCTGCTTCTGGCGGCAGGCGTGTTCCTAGCGCTGTGGTAATAGACTGCCGGCGCCCCCGGAAGGGCCGGACAAGGTGAAAAAGGACAGGAAGAAAGAGATGGTCACCTGCAAGGTCAGGGTCCTCAACAGGACCGGCATCCACTTGAGGCTCGCCAACGAGATCGTCAACGCCGCGTCGCAGTTCGACGCGATGGTGATGCTCGAGAAGGACGGCCTCGAGGTGAACGCGAAGAGCATGCTCGGAGTGGCCATGCTCGGCGCCGAGCAGGGAGCCGAGCTCACGCTGAAAATAGAGGGAAGCGACGAGCAGAAAGCCCTCGACACTCTGACCGGACTGTTCGAGACGAACTTCGGCAGAGAGGTGATCTGATGGACCGCGAGCAGATAGATAAGAACGAGATGATATTCGACGGTATCGCCGCGTCGCCGGGGATCGCCTTCGGGGAGGCTTTCGTCGTCAACGTCGAGGACCTCTCGGTCGAGGAAGAGCGGATAGGCTCCGACATGGTCGACGCGGAGGTGTCGAGGTTCGAGACCGCCCTGAAGGATACCGAGAAGGAGCTCAAGGCCCTCGCCCATATACTCGTCGAAGAGATGGGGAAGGAACACGCCAAGATCCTCGACGCGCACGTCCTTATGCTTACCGACGAGGTCATGCGCAGGGAAACGGTCGAAATGATCACCGACGAGCATGTGTCCGCCCCGTGCGCCTTCCATCGCGTGATGGAGAAGACGCTCAGGGCGTTCGACCAGATCGAGGACCCCTATCTCAAGGAACGCTCGGAGGATGTGCGCGACGTGAGGCGCCGCGTGATCCGGAACCTTCTCGGCCAGAAGGTCGACGGGCTCGTCAACCTGCGCAAGCCGGCGATCGTGGTCGGCAAGAACCTGACCCCGTCCGACACGATGGGTTTCAAGCGCAAATATGTGAAGGCCTTCGTGTCCGACATGGGGGGAGCGACCTCTCACGCGGCGATAGTGGCGAGGTCCCACGGGATCCCCGCTGTCGTCGGCGTCGACGGGCTGAGCGCGCACGCCAAGCCTTATGACAGGCTGATAGTCGACGGAACGGCCGGCCAGGTCGTCCTCAATCCGACGCAGGAGACCGTCGAGCTGTATGAGGTGGCGCTGCAGAGGTTCAGGATGCTCGAGAACGAGCTTCTTACCCTCAAGGACTATCCCGCCGTCACTCTCGACGGGCGGAAGATAGAGCTTTCCGGCAACATCGAGACGGTCGATGAGCTCGACGACATCATCAGCCACGGGGCAAGGGGGATCGGCCTCTTCAGGACCGAGTACTTCTTCATGGGGCGGGGTACCCTTCCCGGCGAAGAGGAGCAGTACAACTTCTACCGCGACGTCGTCAAGAGGATAGCCCCCGACCCGGTCATCATCAGGACTCTCGATATCGGAGGGGACAAGTTCGCCAACTGGGTAGATGACAGCCCCGAGGAGAACCCCTTCATGGGATGGCGCGGCATCAGGTTCACCCTATCGAGAAAAGATATATTCCGGACGCAGCTGCGGGCTATCTACAGGGCCGCCGCGCATGGCCCGGTGAGGATAATGTTTCCCATGGTTTCTGTCGTCGACGAGGTCAGGGCGGCGCTCGCGATCTGTGAGGAGGTCAGGGAGGACCTCGGAAGGGAGAGATACCAGTTCGGCAGGGACGCCGAGGTGGGCATCATGATCGAGACGCCTTCGGCCGTCGCGCTGGCCGACCATCTCGCCAAAGAGGTAGATTTCTTCAGTATCGGATCGAACGACCTCGTGCAGTATACGCTGGCTGTGGACAGGGGGAATTCACGCATAGCGTATCTCTATGATGAGCTCCATCCGAGCATTGTCAGGATGATACACGAGACGGTCAAAGCCGCGCACGAGAACAACATATGGGCCGGTCTATGCGGGGAGATGACGGCGAGCGCGGGCGTGCACGGGACCTTGCTCCTGATCGGAGCGGGTCTCGATGAGCTCAGCGCGCCGGCCTTCCTGATACCGGAAGTAAAAAAGATAATCAGGTCAGTCACCTACGACGAGACGAAGACGCTGCTAAAGAGGGCTCTGAAGAAGGCGACGGCGGCCGAGATACGCGATCTCATAGACCAGTTCCTCAGGGAGAAGAGGCCCGAGCTGCAGGAATTCGCCATAAAGCACGCGAGCCAGTAATGGGCACGGAGGAGAAGGGATGAAGCCCGACCACTCGGCAAGACATTACGGGATAGACTCCGAAAGGATGATCGACAAGGCCCTCGGCCTGCCGGACCAGATGGCCGAGGCATGGGGTCTCGCGGGCGTGCTGGCCGAATGCATGCCGGCCGGGGCGAAGACCCTGATCATATGCGGTATGGGCGGGAGCGCCATCGGGGGCCAGCTTCTGCGCGATCTTATCGCGGGCGACTCCGATGTCTCCGTACACATCGAAAGAGGGTATACCCTGCCCGCGTTCGCCGGCACGGACACTCCCGTGGTCTGTGTCAGCTACAGCGGCAACACCGAGGAGGTCCTCGGGTGCTTCCGCGACGGCCTGAAGAGAGGCTCGCCGATGGCGGTCATCTCATCGGGTGGCATACTGACCGCAGAGGCGGAGAAGGCCGGAGTTCCGGTCCTTCGCATCCCCGGTGGCATGCCTCCGAGAGCGGCGCTCGGATACCTTTTCACGCCGCTGCTGAAGCTCGCCTCGTGCTGGGGATTCTGCGCGATCGAAGAGGAGGAGTTCAGGGCGGTCCTGCGAAAGACCCGCAAACTCCTGGACAAATGTTCCCTCGAGGCCGACCTGGCCGGGAACACGCCGATGCAACTCGCCAAGAGGCTCTACGGGAAGATCCCCCTGGTATACAGCGGGAACCGGCTTCTCGTCGGGGCGGCGTACAGATGGAAATGCCAGTTCAATGAGAACAGCAAGTGCATGGCATTCGTAAACAACTTCCCTGAGCTGGGGCACAACGAGATCATGGGCTGGGACAGCCCGGCAAAGATACTCCAGGAGATATTCCTCGTGATGCTCACAGACGTTGATGATCATCCGAGGGTGATCAGGCGGATGGACGTCACTTACGATATGCTCGAGCCTCTCGCCGCGGGAGCGATCAAGCTCAACAGCGTCGGGGGTCCTGGTTTCTCCGGAAGGCTCGCCAGGCTCCTGTCGATAATCGCTCTCGGCGACCTGACCAGCATATATCTTGCCGTGGAGTCGGGGAAGGATCCGACACCCATCGACAAAATAGATGAGATAAAGGAATTGCTCGGATCGGAGGATGAATGAAAGCTGTAATCCCGGTAGCGGGCATAGGCAAGCGCCTGCGTCCCCAGACCCACACTGGACCCAAGGCGCTCGTCACGGTCGCCGGGAAACCGATCCTCGGACATATCGTCGACAGCCTCGTCGATATGGGAGTGACCGAGCTTATCCCTATCATAGGGTACATGGGTGACCAGATAACAGAGTACCTTACCCGGACCTATGACCTTAAGATCGAGTTCGTCAGCCAGGAGGAACAGAAGGGTATAGCCCATGCTGTCGACCTGACACGCAAGTACGCCGACGGTTCCGAGTTGATCATAATCCTTGGTGACACGATAATAGACACGGATTTCACCAAGATACCGAAGGCTGGCGATTTCGTCCTGGGCGTCAGGGAGGTCGACGACCCGCGGAGGTTCGGGATCTGCGAGGTCGAGGACGGCATCATAACGAGCATTGTAGAGAAGCCCGACGACCCGAAGGGAAACCTGGCTCTGGTGGGGCTGTACTATTTCAGGGATTCCTCGCCTCTGTTCGAGGCGTGCAGGAAGGTGATCGACGGGGACATCATGACTAAGGGTGAGTTCCAGATCACTGACGCCCTGTCTCTGATGATCGACAGCGGCGTGAAGTTCGTGCCTTTCAAGATAGACGGCTGGTACGACTGCGGAAAGGTAGAGACTCTGCTGGAGACCAACCGCGTCCTTCTCGAGGGGGCGAAGAACACCGCTCACGGCGTGAATTCAGTAATAATCCCACCGTGCTTCATCGATCCCGGTTCGACGATCGAGAACTCCGTCGTGGGACCGTACGTGTCGGTCGCGGGCGGATGCCTGATAAAAGACTCGGTAGTGAAGGACTCGATACTCAACGAGGGCTGCTCGATCTCGAACGTAGTGCTCGACTCGAGCGTCATAGGGGCGGGAGCCGGCGTCACAGGGAAAAGATCCAACCTCAATATCAGCGATGATTCGCAGGTAGATCTCGGGTAGGGGGAATAATCGCTTGACTTGAAGCCCCCATTCAACGATTTGTATGCATATTGTGATCTGAAATCAAAATGTACAAGGGAGGACGATCCATGTCTGAGAAGCATCTTTTCACGTCTGAATCGGTGACCGAGGGTCATCCCGACAAGGTCGCGGACCAGATATCCGACGCCGTGGTAGACGCGATCCTTGCCGAGGATCCAATGGGCAGGGTGGCATGCGAGACGCTGGTGACCACGGGCCTGGTCTTCGTCGCCGGAGAGATAACGACGAAAAGTTACGCGGAGATCCCGTCTCTCGCCAGGCAGGTGATCCACGAGATCGGGTACGACGATCCGCACCTTGGATTCGCTTCCGAGACATCGGCCGTGATCACTTCGATAGATCCGCAGTCCGGCGACATCTCTATGGGCGTAGACACGGGAGGTGCCGGCGATCAGGGGATGATGTTCGGTTACGCCTGCACGCAGACCGACGTCCTGATGCCGATGCCGATCCACATAGCTCACCTCCTCGTCAGGAAGATGGCTCAGGTGCGCAAGGCGGGCGAGCTCGGTTGGATCAAGCCAGATGGCAAATCGCAGGTCACGATCGAGTATATAGACAAGATGCCTCACAGGATCGACACGGTGCTCCTCTCGACGCAGCACAGCGCGGACGTCACTCACGCCGAGATCGAGGCGGGCCTGAAGAAACACGTGATCGAACCGGTATTGGCCGGGTTCGACGTAGATACGTCCGGCTACCGGACGCTGGTCAACCCGACCGGCTCGTTCGTCAAGGGAGGCCCGCAGGCCGACACGGGGCTGACCGGCAGGAAGATCATCGTCGATACGTACGGCGGATTCGGCAGCCACGGTGGCGGGGCATTCTCGGGGAAGGATCCCACGAAGGTCGACCGGAGCGCCTCCTACGCCGCGAGGCACGTCGCTAAAAACATTGTCGGCGCGGGGCTCGCGACCGAGTGCGACGTACAGCTCGCCTACGCTATAGGCGTAGCTGAGCCCGTATCGGTTATGGTCGAGACCTACGGCACCGGCAAGATCGGCGACGAGAAGCTCACGAAGATAGTACGAGAGGTCTTCGACCTTACCCCCAATGGGATCATAGAGAGGCTCGACCTCAGGAAGCCCGTATACCGCAGGACGGCCGCTTACGGCCATTTCGGCCGCGAGGAAAAGGGCTTTACATGGGAAAATCTCGACTACGTAGACAAGCTGAAAGCCAGAGCATAAGAAAGGGAAAGGAATGAAATACGACGCCAGGGACCTTGGCCTCGCCCCGCAGGGCAGGGACAGGATCGAATGGGCCGACTCGACGATGCCGGTCCTGCGCATGATCAGGAAGCGCTTCGAGAAGGAAAAGCCACTTGATGGTATCAGGATAGCCTCCTGCCTTCACGTGACGACAGAGACGGCGAATCTCATGAGAACGCTGAAGGCCGGCGGCGCGGAGGTCTGCCTCTGCGCTTCCAACCCGCTTAGCACCCAGGACGACGTGGTCGCCTCGCTCGTCGAGGACTACGGGATCTCGGTCTTCGCCGTCCGCGGAGCCGATAACGACCTTTACTACAGCCATATCAACGCGTCGCTCGATATAAAGCCCCACATCACGATGGACGACGGCGCCGACCTGGTCAGCACGCTGCACAAGAACCGCCGCGACCTGCTCGAGCACGTCATCGGCGGGTGCGAGGAGACGACTACCGGCGTGATCAGGCTCAAGTCGATGGAGAAGCACGGAGTGCTCGAGTACCCGATGATCGCCGTCAACGATGCGATGACGAAACATTTCTTCGACAACAGGTACGGTACCGGCCAGAGCACGATCGACGGAGTGCTCAGGGCGACCAATGTCCTTCTCGCCGGCTCGCGCGTCGTGATATTCGGCTACGGCTGGTGCGGACGCGGCGTGGCGATGAGAGCTCGGGGAATGGGCGCCAACGTGATCGTCTGCGAGATCGACCCGGTCAAGGCCCTCGAGGCCGTGATGGACGGGTTCTCGGTGATGGGCTCCAACGAGGCGGCGAAGATCGGCGATATCTTCCTCACGCTGACAGGCAATGTCTCTGTTATCCGCATGGAGCACTTCAAGATGATGAAGGACGGCGCCATCGTCGCGAACTCGGGTCACTTCAATGTCGAGATCGACATCCCCGAGCTCGAGAAGGTTGCGACCGGCAAGAAGCGCATCCGCCACGAGCTCGACCAGTACACGATGCCAGACGGACGGAAGATCAATCTTCTCGGCGAGGGAAGGCTGATAAACCTCGCCGCTGCCGAGGGGCATCCGGCAAGCGTCATGGACATGAGCTTCGCCAACCAGTCGCTCGCGAGCGAATATATCGTAAAGAACGCCAAGACGCTCGAGAAGAAGGTCTACCCCGTGCCCGATGAGATGGACAGGGAAATCGCCAGGATCAAGCTCGAGTCGATCGGCTGCTCGATAGACACGCTGACCGACAAACAGGTCAAGTACCTTTCCAGCTGGGAGGAAGGGACCTGATAACCTGATTGCGGGATCACTGATCCCGCAATCTTGAATGGCTTGCTGATGATAGCCCCGGCGCATGCCGGGGCTTTTTATTGCGTCTCATCGCACTCGCAGTGTCGCCCGGTGCCGGCCGGCTCACTCCCGGCGCCGGGAGTGCGGTAATAATCACTTTTGCGCTGTAAAAACGAAATGGCAGATAATTTACCGTCGCCGGTGGCGGTAAATCTTCTGTCACTTTCAATCCTTATCGATGATCGCGAAGCTTGCCGTCTGCTCCGCGCTCTTCCTCGTCCTGCGGTCGGTGACCTTCACCTTCAGGACAAAACGCCCGTTCCAGAGGTTGCCTGTATCTATCTCGAGTCTCATCGGCTGATGCGAACCGAACCCGCTCGCGTTGAAATCCGCGCTGATCCCCGTCTCCCGGTCTACATAGATCGGGCCCCATCTCTTCTTCTCGGTCGGCGTGACCGAGTACTCGATGGAGTAGATCCCCATGTCGTCCCTGTCCAGGGCCAGCCCGTAGATCTCGAAGTAGAACGCGACCGGGAACGATCTCCTGTAGAGATGAAGGGGGTAGGGGACGACTATCAGGCCCCCCTTCCTGTACCTGCTGTCCTGGTCGCCCGCGGATATCGATCTTGCGAACTGGATGTCGCTGAGCGACAGCCCCGGGCAGCATTCAAGCCGGCGGTTCGTGCGGAAAACGCCCCTGCTGACGGAATTCCTGTCGACGGTCTCGAGCCCGAACCTGTAGTAGCCCGGCTTGAGCGTCAGCAGGACCTGCCCCGCGAGATAAGAGGGTATCTTAGCGTTCCGCGTCTTCGGGACCGAGACCCTGAGGATCTCGTCGCCGCTGGTGATCTCGTTCATGTCGATGTCCCAGACCTTCACCCTAAGCTCGACCGCGCCCTCGAGCCTCGAACCAGTAGTGTCGAATGTGATCTCCGAGACGGGTATCTCGAAGTTGACTTCGGTCCTCAGCTTTTCCTGCCCTGCATGGAAGGAAGTGATATCGAAGTACGCCTGCATGTCGAAATCAAAGCCCGGGTAATGGATGAACCTCGTGGTCTGGACCTGATGGTAGAACTCGTAGAGGGCCCGGTCCGCCTTGACATATTCGTCGGTGACATTCTTGAAGGTGACCGACATGAGGTTGTTGCCGGGGACCTCCCAGTAGTGAACGTAATCGATCGCGTCGGGATTCAACGAGTTGCGGGAATCGCTGAGGTCCGGATCCAGGTGCGCCGGCAGGAAACTGGTGATGATGTCCGGGATTCCGAGGATATTGTCGGTATGGGTCATCATCGTTCCCAGGTCGAGGATGTCTCTTTCGTGGTATATAGCCGCCTGTGGCCCTTTCTTCGAGAGGTCCATCGGCCTGTCATAACCCTGCGGTTCGACCTGCCTGAACATCGGGACCGTGACCGCGTCCTCGATCGACCTGTTCGGGTGATATATGTTGGCGAGGTCCTCGAGGATCATCCGGGAGCTTTTCCCGAAGTCGCCGGAATAGTAATCCGCGGTCCATGATTCGTATCCGGCCGCTTCGCTCGAAAGCACGTATTTTCCGGAGAGGTAGCTGTCGGTGAACGTCACGAGCATGGCCGGTGACCGGTAGTACCATATCTCGCAGGGCCATCGCTGTTCGAGCCTGTTTACCTCGGACCATACTCTCTTTATCGAATCGGGCTGCCCGAACCTGATCAGGATCTCGCCGCGGTCGTCCCATCCGGGCGGGTCGGCGCAGCCGTATCTCTCGACCGCGAGCGCGACCCTGTCGAAGTGCTCCTTTCTGCGCTCGTTGTGAGTGGTGGTAGGCGTCGGATCGAGCTCGAGCCAGAAGCGCCTGAGCCACTCGTCCCTCTCCTCCCAGGTCCCGAGGGAGAGGTACTGCCTTTTCTGGTGGTCGTTAAGGAGGTACTGCAGGCCGTTGTACTGGACCCTCTCCCTGTAGCTGAGCCTGTAAAAGAGGGTCTCCTCGTCGAAGACCTTATAGTCTTCTGCCATGAGGAGGGAGGCTGCCGCGATGACGAGACACGATGACACAACGGCCTTCACGGATCGAGCGCGCGAATATCCCATTTTCGATTTTCCCTGTAAAAGCCCCTCCTGGTGGGATCCCTACTCTAATATAGAGAAACTGGTCATAGTCTCAACATGTTTCCTCGTCCGCCTGTCCATCACGCGGACCTTCAGCCGGAAGCTACCCTCCCATAGCTCCTTCGAATCGATCGCAAGGCGCTCGTACTGGGTCGAGCCGAACCCGGAGGCTTCGAACTTCGAGCTGATCATCGTGCCGGCGTCCTTGTAGATCGGTCCTTCACGCTTCTTCTCCTTCGGCTCCACCGAGTATTCCACCTCCCAGAACCCGAAATCCTCTTCGTCGAGGTCGAGGCCGTATATCTCGAAGTAGAACCTCACGGGGTCGGGTTTGCGGTAGGCGTGGACGGGGTGGGGGATCACGCGCAGAGGCCCCTTTATGAAGCTCGTGCGGCTTCCCGCCTCGGTGATCGAGCTCGCGAGCATGATGTCGCTCACGCAGAGCGTGTCGCCCATTGATTCGATGTTTCGGCTCGAGAGGAAGACGCCGTGCTTTTTCGACCTGCGGTCCTCCACCTCGAGGCCGAACCTGTAGTACCCCGGGTCGAGGGTCAGTATGAACTGCGCGGGGAGGAGCCAGGGCGAAGCGGGAGCGGGCATCTCGGGTAGGTCGATGTCGACCACGTCCGAGCGCGATACGACCTCCTCCATGTCCAGGCTGTAGACGGCCACCCTGACCTCGAAATCGGTCCTGAAGCCGGACGGTCCCTGCTCGTAAGAGAGCTCCCTCGCGGGGATCTCGAAGTTCACTTCGGTGCGTACTTTTCCGCTTCCTCCCTTGAAGGAGGTGATGTCGAAGTAGCAGGGAAGGGGGACGCGGGCGAGGTCGGCCGTGTGGAGATACCTGTTGCCCTCCAGATACGAGTAGAACCTCAGAAGCTCTGGGCTCGCCGTGAAGAAGAGGCTGTAGACGTTCGAGCTCGAGTAGTTCATCGATTCGAGGTAATCGCTGTAGAGATCGTCCAGCATCTCGGACGGATACATCGAGTAGTATCCACTCTTGACCTCCATGAAATATACGTATTCCCCTCTAAGGTTGACGTTTTCGAACGGGACGACCATCCCGAGCTTGAGATACTGCCAGACCTGCCCGGGCATCTTGACGCCCCTGGTCCGGCCGCCGGCGTAGTCAGAGTCGAAACCTATGTCCGCCGGGATCTCGGCGATCACGTCGGGCTTGCCGAACCTTATCAGCGTCTCCCCCCTGTGGTCCCATCCGGGGAACCCGTCCTTTGGATAGAGGGCCCTCGCTTCCTCGACCCGCTCCTCGTGCTCGATCCTCCGCTCGTTCTTTCTGGTCGCCGGCGTCGGGTCGTTGAGCTTCCAGAACCTGGCGACCCACTCGTCGCGCTCCTTTCTGTCCGGGATGCTGAGGTAGTGCATCTTCTGGTAGTCGTTCATCAGGTAGCGCAGGCCTTCGTAGCGCCGCTTCTCGTAACGGTCGAGGTGGCTGAAGAGTTCCTGTTCGTCAAAGGGAGCCTTCTGTCCCTCCTGCGTGCCGCCTGCCGCCGATGCGCAGAGCAATATCGTCAGCAGGAGCAGACAACGGAAACTTGAGGACATCGATCGTCCTTTCGGGACGCGGGACATGGCGCGGACAGGGTCCTCACTCAAGTATAGAGAAATTGGCTACCTTTTCAACCGATTCGCGCGTCCGGCGGTCCATTACGGTGATGATCAGCCTGAACGAGCCTTCCCAGAGGTTTCCCGTCGCTATCTCGAGGTGCTGTGGCTGGGACGGACCGAACCCGCTCGACTCGAACTTCGACTCTATCGCGGTGGGGACGTCTTCTAGGGTGAAGCCCGTCTTCTTCTTCGTGACGGGCACTACCCGATACTCCACCTCGTAAAGCGCGAAACCCTCGTCATCGGTGTCGAGGCCGTATATCTCGAAATAGAACCTGAGCGGGTAGGGGATCCTGTAGGCGTGAAGGGGGTGGGGGACGATCTGGAGGTTCCCCTTCTGGTACCTGACCGTCTTTTCAACAGGGGTTATATTGCTGGCGAAGAGGATGTCGCTGAGCGCCAGAGCGCCCTCCATCGGAGGGAGCTCCACATTGGTCCTGTAGACCCCCATCCGTCCCGACTTGAGGTCGTGCGCCTCGATGCCGATGCGGTAGTACCCCGGATCTAGCGTGACGACGATCTGGCCGGGGATATAGGCCGGCCCCTCGAAGGTCTCGCCGCCCTCCTGGGTGGCGCCGGTGAATTCCGAGGCGGCTGCGACCTCTTTCATATCGATGTCGCGCACCATGACGCTCAGTTCCACATCCGCCCTAAGGATGCCGTCGTTGCGCTCGAAACGCAGCTCCCTGGTCGGAACCTCGAAATTTATCTCGGCGCGTATCTTTCCCGCTCCGCCGCTGAACGAGGTGACGTCGAAGGCGAGGGGGAGGAGGTCCTCATCCATCTCGAAGGAGTATATCGTCGGTTTCTCCTCCATATACATGTAGAAGTTGTTCTTCGATTCGTTGATCTGGTCCTGCCTGACCACATCCTCGAAGGTCCTCGTCGCAAGCTGAGCCCTGAGGTCCGGCGAGGCGACGTAATCGATGTTATCGGGATTGAAATTCTGCAGGGCCATAAGATCGCTGGCCTGATTGAACTGCGTAGCCTCGGCCGGCATCAGCTTCGCGTACTCGGCGACGGCCCTCATCTTGTCGAGCGATTCGCGAGCCGACATCACCTGCGGCTCGATAGCGAAGATATATATGCCGTTGAGGTTGAAGTCGTGAAACATTATCATCATGTCTAGCCTTCTGTAGTACCAGAGCTCACCGGGAGGGAGCATCCTGTAGAACCCGATGTTGGCGGGGAATTTCGACCTTACGGCCGGCCAGCCCCACCTTATCAGGCACTCGCCCCTCTTGTCCCAGCCGGGCGCCTTCTTCATGCCGAACTCATCGCGGGCTATCCTGACCCGCAGTTCGTGTTCTATCCTGCGCTCGTTCTCCGGTGTCGCCGGCGTCGGATCGTTCATCGCCCACCAGCGCTCGAGCCACGCGTCGCGCTCGGTCCTTGTAGGCTGGGAGAGGAAGTGGCGCTTTTCATGATCGTTCAGCGAGTACCGGAGCCCGAAGTAGGCGAGCCTTTCCTCGGGATCGATCTTTCTGAGCAGATCGTTCTCGCCCTTGAAATCCTCGGCCAGCGCCGGAGTCACGGCGCTGAGCGATGCCAGAAGTAAAACTGCCGCTGTTATAAGTGCTGCGCGGATCATAAATCTGCTTCTCCAGTCACGGGGCGGTAAAGGAGCCTTTCGATACAATATAATAGATCCGCCCGCCCGGCGCCTACCTGTTCGCCCTGTACAGCATCACTCCGCCGATAAGCGCGAATACGATGTTGCCCATCCATGCGCCGAGCAGCGGGTGGAGCACTCCGCTGTGCCCGAGCGACTGACCTACGCGGAGGATGCCGTAATACATGAAGCTTATCAGCAGCGTCATGCCGAACCCGGTGGCCATCGACGGTTTTCTCTTGGCCGACGAGAGGGCCGCGCCGATGATCGCGAATATAAGACTGGTAAAGGGGAAGCTGAATTTGAAGTAGAGGTCGACGAGGTACTTATCGATCGAGCCGCCTCCGCGCCTGATCTTGTCGATGTGGTTCCTGAGCTCGAAGAAGTTCATCTCCTCTGGGTCGATCTCCTCCTTGGCGATGTCCTCCGGCTTCTCCGGCAGAAGGGGCATTTCCATGCGGTGGAAGGGGGTGACCGTCTCTCCCGCGTTGTGGAAATCCCTTACGGCGCCCTCCATAAAGACCCATTTCGAGCCGTCCCAGAAAGCTTTCTTCGCGTCTATGCGACGCACGAGCTTCGAGTCCTCGTACTCGTGGAGGGTGACGTTCAGCAGCACGCTGAGCTTGATGTCGTACCTCTCCGCGTACCATGTCCTGTTCCCCTCTCCCTGGTAGTGCAGGTCCTTCCTGTACTTGTAGCTTTCCTGCTTCCTGCTTCCCTCGATATCCACAGCCATGATCCTGTCGGCCCTGCGGTTGGCGAACGGCACTATGAGCTCGCTGAAAAGGAGAGAGGCGATGCTTATGAAAAAGGCCGAAATCAGGATCGGCCGGGCGATCCTCGTTATCGGCATGCCGGAGGCAACCAGCGCGGTGAGCTCGTTGTCCCGGGACAGCCTGCCCAGGGTGAAGACGGTCGAAAGAAGGACCGAGATCGGCATTGTAAGCAGGATTATCCAGGGAAGCTGGTAGAAATAGAACGACGCCACTTTGCCTATAGTGGCCTTGTTGTCGTAATATGTGTCGGATTTCTCGCTGAGGTCCACCGTGACATAGATCACCGTGAAGGCGACAAACCCGATGACAAGGTTCCTCCAGAACCCTCGCAGTATGTAGCGGTCGTGGATCTTCACGGCTGGTATTAACCCCTGGATAACGTAGAGGTTCCCGGCTGACGGATTACAATATACCCGCAGTCCCCCTCTGCCGCCAACGTTTAAAGAGGTTGAGCCGGTCCCAGTTGATTGTCTGCGATTCCCGGACAGTGCTCCTGAGAAGAAGCGCGGCGGCGGCCAGCAGGATCAGGTTGGGGAGCCACATGGCGAGCCACGGATCGAGGACCCTCCTGTCGGCGAGCTTCTCGCCCGTGATAAGGAACACATAGTAGATGAGGAAGAACACGATCGAAAAGGAGATCGACATAGTCATTCCCCTCTTGCCGGACCTGATGGCGAGGGGGGCTCCAAGAAGCACGAATATCAGGCAGCTGAACGGTATCGAGTGCTTCTTGTGGATCTCGACCTCGAACCTCGATATCTGCTGTTCGAGCCCGGTGATCCTCCTTAGTATCGTCTCGAGGGCGTACATCTGCTGCTCCGCGGGGTTCTTCACGTTTTCCCGGGCTCGCTTTTCCGCGCGGGAGGCGGGGGGCTCCGGGGTTTCCCTCTCCTCGCCCTCGAAAGCGTCGAAGGCCATCGCCTTCGAGAGGGTCCCGACCATGTCCTTCTCGGCGCTGATGTTCATGTCCCTGCTGTAGCCGTCGATCTCTTTCTCGAGCTCCGCGATCTTCGCGCCCATCATCTTTGAGCTCATCTCGCGGTCGGTGCGGTGAGTTCGGCTCGACCGCTCGAGCCCGCGGTCGGTGTCCTTCATGTTGATCGTGAAGTTGCTGAACAGGGTCTTCCTGTAGGTGGAGATGTCGGAGGGATCAGGCATCTCGTGGATCTCCCCGTCCTGAAGCTCGAACCTCAGAACGTTCTCTGACTCGATGTAGGTCATCCTGCCGTGATCGGCGACGATCGTAGTGGGCACCATGCCCTTCTTTGTCCGGAAGATCTGGATGTCCTTGATCCTGCCCGTACGGTCGTCCTTTTCCCTGACCAGGATCGTGTAACCGTCGACCGCCGTGCTGAAGATGTTCTCTTTGATCTCGAGCGTCGGCTTCATCTTTCCGATGTCGAGCATCAGGCCCATCAGGCGGTGGTTGCTCTCGGGGAGGATGTCGTTCTGGTAGAAGACCAGGCCGATACCGAGAAGGATGGAGGCGAATACGACCGGAGCGATCATCCGGTACAGGGAGATCCCCGTCGCTTTCATCGCCGTGACCTCGTTCTCGGAGGCGAACTGGCCGAAGGCCATGAGGGTCGCGGGCATTACGGACATTGGAATGATTAATGCGAACATATGTCCAAGGCTGAGGATAAAGAACTCGAGAACGACGAAGAAACCGACGCCCTTGTCAATGAACATATCGAGATATCTTATGATGAAATCCATTATGAATATGAAGGTGATTATGACGAGGCTGAAGAGATATGGAGGTATATGGCTCTTCAGTATGTATCGATCAAGTATAAACATGGCAATCACTTAGTTTGTTGATGAACCTTCCGGCGCGCCACCGGCCGTTCCTCCGGTCAGGTGCAACGACTGTTCCGGCGGCGCCGGCCGGGAGTGATGAAATAACGGATATCCGGCCTGTCCGCTCCCCTGGTCGCTTGATGAAAGAGGCCTCTAGGGGATTTCTGTACCTGTACCCTATAGTGGACAGGACAGGTGTATTCTGTCCCCGCGGGGGGACAACGCCGAGCCCCATTCGAACCGGTGGTCTGCCGGGCCGAAGGCGTTTTCATCGCCCGGTAATTTATCATATATCCGCTTGCGGATGACAGCCTAATCTGAACGCTTGCCCGGAGGGTAAGTGATGGTGCCCGGACCGAAAAGAGCAGAGGACAGGAAAGCGATGCGGCGGTGGAGCGCTTTCGCCGCGATGCTGATCCTCCTGCCCGCCGTTCTTCCGATGCCGGCCTCGTCCCAGGCCCTCGATCCGGTCTTCCTGCTGAAGATCGATCTTCTCAGGATATCTGAGCAGCTAGATGTACGATATCGGTGGGCCGATACCGGTGTGTTGCCCCCAGACTATATACTCCTCGGCTCTCCTGAGGGCGCACTTTTCCTTCACACATCATTCCTGAGGCCGCAGACGGAATTCAGGAAGACATACAGGGAGTACGACCCGGTCTCCCGGAACCTCTTCAGCTTCAAGGTCCCCGGTCACGAGAGGTTCGTGAGGACCGAGGAGCGTTCCGGCCCGTACTTCTCCCTGTCAGCCAGGCCGATGGATCTCGAGGGAATGGATATGTCGGTCGAGTCGATCGGCGACCTTTCAGCCGCGCTCTGGCGCGACGGGTTACACAAGGTCTGGGTCGATGACGTCAAGTTCGCGCTCGCTTCGAGGAAATCCGTCCGCACGGGCAGGGGCGGGCTGATAGACATCAACATCCCCATCTCTCTTCCCAAGCAGCTGGAGGCGATCTTCGGCAAGGGCGAAGAGACGAGGCTGACGGTCTCGGGAAGGGAGAAGATCACGATAGGAGGCACGTCGCGCTGGTGCGCCAACTGCCCGCGCACGGAGGGGATGCCACAGCAGCAGAAGTTCCCCGACCTGGAGATGGAGCAGCAGCTGACGGTGAACCTGCATGGCACGATCGGCGAGAAGATCAACGTCGCGATAGACCATTCGAGCATGGGAGGCGACGCCCCCTCGACCAACAGGATAAGGCTTAACTACACGGGATTCGACGACGAGATCATAAAGCTGATCGAGATGGGCGATACCGACCTCACTCTCTCCGGGGCGCAGCTGATAAGCTACTCCGGCCAGGCAAAGGGCCTCTTCGGCGTCAAGGGCGTAGCGCAGGTCGGACCTCTCGACCTGACAGTCATAGCGAGCAAGGAGGAGGGCGAGTCCTCGTCGGGCACCTTTTCGTCTTCGGGAGGCAGGAGCAACGATGTGTCGATCAGCGACTACGCGTACATCAAGAGGCAGTTCTATTACCTGGAGACGCCGGGAGAAGACTTCCAGTCCCCCCAGTTCGGGTTCGGGCAGTTCTATCCCGTCATCGGCGGCGCGAACAGCGACAGCCTCGAGGTGTTCGTCACACTGCGGACCGATATCGAGTGGAGCGGCAATTCGCGGCCGAAATACTATATCAACGCCTGGACGGACCCGAACAACGACGGAAACCTGAGCGACGGGGAGAAGTTCACCCAGTGGTTCTACCTTCTCTACGAGGGGGTGGATTACGACCTTATCCAGGATTACGGGAGCGATTCGGCCACGCCAAGATACCTCGGCATCAGGCTCAGGCAGCCTCTCGGGGCGGAAAAAGCCCTGGCCGTCAGGTACAGGCTTAATCTCGGCACCCAGATCGTCAAGGTCGGAGACTACGGCAATTTCCCCCCGACACCCGTCGACCCGCCCGTCGACCCCGATCCGTCGCTGACCATAACCGCCGAGCTGATCTGCCCGCCGGAGGAGGATTTCGCGCCTCCCTCCAAGCCCGGCGCCAAGTACGTGTCCACCTGGAACATGATGTTCAGGAACGTATACTCTCTCGGCCTCAGTGGTATCGAAGATGCCACGATAGATGTCAAGATCAGGTCGGTCCGGACGATCATCGGCACGCCCGAGATCGACCAGTACTCGAACGAGACTTACCTGAGGATATTCGGCCTGGATCGCTACCTGACCTCAGGGGCCTGGGGCGAGGACGGGTACATAGATGTCAGGCAGGGAATAATCAACTTTTATCAGGGCTACATCATGTTCCCGTCGCCGCAGCCGTTCAATGTCTCTGACGCCGAGCTCAGGGCATGGTTCAGCGAGGCCGGACCGCCCGGTTACGCGATCAGCGATTCGATCAGGACGGCCGTGGACTCTCTCAGCGCCCACCTGGTAAGGAACAACTCGATATACGACGAGATACTCGACAAGAACAGCCCGCCTAACTACTACGAGATCGTGGTCGAGGCTTCAAGCGGAAGCAGGGTGTTCAACCTCGGCACGTTCGATATCCTAGACGGCACTGAAGTGGTAATGGTCGACGGCGTGAAGCTCTCCAGGGGATCTGATTACGACATCGATTACATCGGGGGGGTCGTGACCCTGAAGGGCGACTACGGCAACCTGCCACCCGACGCGAAGGTCACGATAGATTATCAGCACAAGCCGATGTTCGGGGGAGGGAAGAGCTCGCTTCTCGGCATAGGCGGCAATCTCTATCTGTCGGAAGACTCGCGTCTCAACGCGACATTCCTGTACAACTCCGTCGGAGCCCCCAAGTACAGGCCGAGGCTGGGCGAGGAGCCTACGAGGAACATGGCGGCCGATATAAACGGGTCGTTCCAGTTCCGTCCCGGCTGGATGACCGCCATGGCGAACATGCTGCCGCTCGTCAACACCGACGCGGCGAGCAGCCTGAGCCTCGCCGGGGAAGTCGCGGTGAGCATACCGAATCCGAACACCAAGGGAGAGGCTTTCATCGACGACATGGAGGGGATCGAGGACAGCGACCAGATCAATCTGGTCAGGGCCCAGTGGTTCGAGGCCAGCCCGCCTGAGAATCCCGATTATCCAGGCACCACACTTCCTTCCTGGCCGCAGGGGATGGAGTTCTACTGGTACAACCCGGCCAACACCGACCAGCAGAAGTTCCTCACAACGAGCAAGCAGGATCTCAACCCCAAGCTCGACGACCGCGAGAACTCGAGGATGACATCGATGTTCATCAAGGCGATCAACCCGGGCATCGACCAGTGGGCGGGGATAATGACGGGCTTCGCGGGCGGGATAGACCTGTCGACCTCGCAGTACATCGAGATATGGGTCAACGACTACACGGTAGACCAGATGGACAGGCAGGGGACCCTGCACATCGATTTCGGAAAGATCGACGAGGACTTCCACCAGCCCGACTCGAACAGGTTCGACGTCGAGAACCTTATCAACTGGACGATACAGGACGACGTTGGATTCAGGGGCGACGATCCCAACAAGATTTTCAACGGCGACTTCAGCGCGGACAAGTGGGACGCCGAAAGAGGGATCTACAGGTGGATCAACTCCAGGATAGGCAACTCGAGGGCCGACAGTGAGGACCTCAACAGAAACAGCCGCCTCGATTCGACCAACGAGTACTATTCCCTCGAGCTCAGCCTCGCAGATACGGCGATCATAGACGTGCAGAGAGATTTCCAGGATGTCTCATCCTACTGGGACGATTCCGAGAAGGGCTGGATAAACAGGAAGAAGAGCTGGAGGATGTACAGGCTCGACCTCTCAAAGGCCGATATAATGGGAAGCCTTCCCCCGAGGCTCGACAAGATCTCCCACATGAGGATATGGGTAGAAGACATCGATCAGGTAGAGGCTATCACCGAGACGGCGCGCCCCGCCGACCACATGGTCGAGATCACAGGGATCAAGTTCGTCGGCAGCAGGTGGGAGGACAATTTCATCAGGGACCTTTCCGATGATGAGAAGCCGGTGCCACCCCCCGGGCTGGGGACGATCAGCGAGATGAAGGTCAATCTCGGGACGATCAACAACAAGGACAACCCCTCGATCTACACGCCACCGTATTCTCCCGATGTGGAGGAGGGGATAGATAACCGGGAGCAGTCGCTCCTGTATACCTTCGAGAACTTCGAGACAGGATATTCCTACAAGTCGATGAAGCGGTTCTTCGGGACAGGCATCGATTTCATGCAGTACGAGGAGATACAGTTCTTCATACACCCGGACAACGATCTGGTCGGCGGAGTGACGGACGGCATGGAATTCTTCCTTCAGATCGCCTACGACAGCCTGAATTATTACGAGATGGCCATACCCATTGCGGCGGGGCACGCTAACAAGTGGCAGTGGATCAACATCCGCATGAGCGACTTGACAAACATGAAAATAGACGCTATCCCGGGGCAGATCCTCGAGAGGCAGATCACCGATTCGGCCGATCCGTCGATAAAGTACATGGCGAGGCTACGCGGCGACCCGACACTGTTCAGGGTGAGATACCTTTTCGCGGGTGTGAGAAACAACACCGGTATGCGCATACCGCGGGGCACGCTCTGGTTCGATGATGCCGCCCTTGGATGGGTGCGCAAGGACATCGACCATGCCGAAAGGCTCAGTGTTTCGGCGAACTTTGCCAATATCATGTCGATCAACGCAGGTTATCAGAGGACCGGACCCGAGTTCAGGTCGCTCAAGCAGAAATCGGGCGGCGGGAATACGAGCGACAATCTTTCCCTTTCGGGCAAGACCGAGGTCAATCATTTCATTCCGACCCTGGGTTTTACCCTCCCGGTCACCGGTAGGTACAACAAGTCGGTATCGAAACCGAAGTACCTGACGCAGAGCGACGTCGAGATAATAGACGACGCGATCGCTGAATCGCAGAAGACGACAAGAAACAGCTATAGCTACAGTGTGTCCATCAGCAGGCGGGGATCGAAGAACCCTATCATGAAACACCTTTTCGATAACCTCAAGGCGGGGGCGAGTTATTCGAAGAACAATCTCGCGTCCCCCACGGCGCTGGATACGTCGTGGTCATACAGCTGGAACACGAACTACCAGGTCCAGTTCAGCAAGGACAGGAAGCTGAATATCTTCAACAAGGTCGCTCTGAGGTACTGGCTCACGAGCTTCTCGGTCAGCGCTGCCGGGTCGAAATCGCTGAAAAACTCATACTCATATAACGGGGAGAGGTTCGTGCAGAGCCCGACCGGATTCTCGCACGGCTGGAGCAACGAGATGGCGATGAGCTACGATCCTCTCGAATCGATCAAGATGAACTTCAGTCTGAGCGAAAAACGCAACATGCTGAACTATCGCGAGTTCTATGGAGTGCCGATAGGCAGGCTCTACGACTACAGGCAGAACTTCGAACTGCAGTATCAGCCCCGCGGATACGTCTGGTTCATCTCCCAGTTCAACCCGAGGTTCGAGTACACATCGAGATACGGCGAGGATCTCAACCCGAGCCTTAGAAAGACCGGCGATCCAGAGGATACGAGGAACGTCAGCAACGATAGACAGATAAATATCGTCTTCGACGTCGATGTGGGCGGTTACGCGATAGATTTCGGGAAAAGGATCAAGTTGCTCGGCGAGAATGAGCGCGCCGCCCAGGCTCCGGGATCCTCCGGCGCGTCGCTTGCGAGACAGAAGGAGGATTTCCAGAAGATCATGGAGGACAGGCTCAAGCCGACCCGGGGAGGCACTGAGCCGGGCCTGGAGCTCGAGAAGGAGCCCGGCAAGCCGCCCGCTGACAATACGGCGCAGCCTCCGCCGGCCGGGCAGCAGGCGGAAGATGAGAAGAAGGGCGCATATTCCGACCTTATGGTAAAGAAGCCGCGGGGGACTATAGAAGGTCTGGGACAGCCCAAGACCGAGGCCCCGAAGGAGGCCCTGCCGGATACGGCGCAGAAGGAGGGCGGAGACTACTTCAAACTCGTCAGGGTGGCACTGAGATTCATCGGGAAGATCGAGCCGATAAAGAGCTCGATCCGCATCGACGACAGGAGCAGTTACCAGCGCCTCTACGAAAGGGCGGACTGGATGTACCGCCTGGGCCTCGACCGAAGTTCGGGCGCGATCGGCTCATCCTGCACCGATGAGATATGTGAGGTGGAGAGAGAGCCATACAGGGCTTCGAAGAGGATAACGCTCGATCTGAGATCCGGTCTCGACCTGACCACCAACATCTCGGCCGACGTACGCTTCAACCTGTCGAAGAGGGCCGAGGAAGCCGACAGCAGGCTGACGGAATCGCAGGATATGACATGGCCAGACATCGCCATCAACTGGAAGGGCCTGGAGAACTGGGGGATTCTCAAGGGGCTTGTCAAGAGCAGCAACTTCACGATCAACTACATCAGGAAGACGTCTAAGAGCATCAGCGTGGACAGGCAGGACTATGCCCTGAGCCCCAACTGGAGCCTCACATGGAAAAACACACTGTCAACGAACCTCTCCTTCGCTTACAGCAGGCAGACGAAGATCGAGAAGAACCAGGAGGTATGGGACCAGACCTGGTCCGGCAATCTCGAACTGCGGTACGACATAAAGGGATCGAAAGGGATCGGTCTCCCGATACCGGGCCTGAGCGGCAAGAAGATAAAGTTCGAAAGTAATTTGACGACCGTGCTGAATCTGGGTTACAGTTCGACGGAAAGTTACAACCTTCCGGCATCGACCGTAATAACCGTCGCGCCGAGATTCACATATACGTTCAGCCGGAACATATCCGGAAGCCTGATGGCCAACTACAAGAGGACGGCCGGAGGCAGGTACGGGTACATCAACCATGAGGTCGGCCTTCATGCTTCGGCGGAATTCAAGTTCTAGAACGGTGCGCCGCGCTTTAGCCGCCGCGCCTTTTCTCGCGGCGGTCGTTCTCGCAGCGATCGCGGGGTGCGGGTCGGGGGGAGTGCCCGAGTTCGACAGCGCTTCCGCCTTCACGTTCCTCGAGAAGCAGGTAGACATCGGGCCCCGCTTTCCCGGCTCTCCCGAGCACACGCAGCTGCAGAGATACCTGACCGGCATGCTTCAGGACTTCGGCGCCGAAGTCTCGCTTCAGCCTTTCGAAGCAGTTCTCACTACGGGCGACACTCTGCGCCTGATCAACATCATAGGCAATTACAACAGGGGCGCGTCGAAACGGATAATGCTCGCAGCCCACTACGATACGAGACCCTTCGCCGACAGGGATCCCGATCCGGCGAACCGCGACAAGCCGATCCCTGGGGCCAATGACGGGGCGAGCGGCGTGGCGGTCCTGCTCGAGATAGCGAGGCTGCTCGGGCAGAACGAGCCTCCTGTCGGCGTCGACATCGTACTCTTCGACGGCGAGGATTACGGCAGGGAGGGATCCGCGATCGATTACTGTCTGGGCTCCGCTCATTTCGCCAGGCGGCTGAGGGGGTACAGGCCGGCCGCGGCGATCGTGATCGATATGATAGGGGACAGCGACCTTGAGATCATGATGGAGGGATACTCGAGGGCCGCCTCGCCGGTCCTGCTCGGAGAATTGTTCGAAATAGCAGAAGAGCTTGGCGTGGAGCAGTTCCGGCGCAGGGACATGGGATCGATCATAGACGACCAGCTTCCCCTTATCCAGGCGGGCATCAACGCCGTCGACCTGATAGATTTCGACTACCGATACTGGCACACGCTCGAGGATACTCCCGACAAGTGTTCTCCGGAGTCGCTGGGCGCGGTCGGAAGGGTGCTGCTTCACTTTATCTGGCGGCAGTGAACAGGGCCGTTTCCGGGAGTATCCCATAAAAAGTGCTTGCTTTATCGCTCTCCGGGGGATAACTATATAACGACGTAACGAATGGGGCGGTGGGCGCCCCGTTTTCTTTTATATCCGGCGCTCAGGCGGCCGGAAACGTCGGAGCGGCGGCATATGATCCCGGACGAAAGGCTCTCTTCCGTCGTAGAGAAAGAAGTCGGACTCCTCGGGTACGAGCTTGTCAGGCTCGATTTGATCTCCAGGGGGCGCAGGCCGGTCCTGCGGCTGTTCATAGACAGGGAAGACGGAAGCGTATCGGTAGCCGACTGCGTCAAGGTGACTAAGGCGGTCGGGTTTGTGCTCGAGGGCGAAGATCTTATCCAGGGGCCCTACAACCTGGAAGTCTCGTCTCCGGGTATCAACAGGCCCCTGGCCAGGCCCGCGCATTTCGAGAGGTTCACGGGACACGGCGCCAGGGTGGAGTATTTCGCGGGGGCGGGGGAGAAGAAAACGGTCATAGGCGAGATCGCGAGGGTGAGTGAAGACTCGGTCGTGATCTTGGCGGCAGGCGAGGAGACCCCGGTCCGGTTCGACCGGATCATAAAGGCGAACCTGCATGGAGAGAACTGGGATATAGGCGGAACGAAGGGGCGAGGCAACAAGCGCGCCGGGAAAAGCCGCTAGAGGAAAAGATTTTGACACTTCAGCGTGCGTACACTAGAATGCTTTGCACGGTTTGAAGGGAGCGTCGAGGATGAACGCAGGATTTCTGGAAGCATTTTCCCAGATAATAAGGGTCAAGAGGGTCGATAAGGCCACCCTCATCGATACTATCAAGACGAGCCTCGTCTCGGCTGCCAGGCGGAAGTTCGGGCAGGAAGCCGTTATCGAGGTCGTGCTCGACGACGCCAAGGGGATCCTAGAGGTCTACCGTGTATTGAAGGTCGTAAAGAAGGTGGAGGAGCCCGACACCGAGATAAGCCTGAAGGAAGCCCGCGGGATGGATCCCGAAGCCGAAGTCGGTTCCGAGATCAAGCTCATGCTCCCTCTGGAGGAGTTCGGGCGCAACGCCGTCCAGACGGCCAAGCAGGTCCTGATGCAGAAGGTCAGGGAGGCCGAAAGGGACAGGGTATACGAGGATTACAAGGACAAGATAGGGGTCATCGCTTCCGGAACGGTCCGCCAGGTCGACCGGGGAAATATTCTCGTCAATCTCGGCCGGGCCGAGGCGTACCTGCCCAACCGCGAGCAGATCCGCAAGGAACGCTACAACCAGGGTGACACGATCCGTGCCGTCATCATCGAAGTGGACAAGGAGGCGAAGGGCCCACTGGTCATACTTTCGCGCACGAGTAACCAGTTCCTGCGCAAGCTGTTCGAGCAGGAAGTGCCAGAGATATTCGACGGCGACGTCGAGATAAAGAGCATCGCCCGCGAGCCGGGAGGCCGCTCGAAGATCGCGGTCAATTCGAGAAGCGAGAAGGTCGACGCAGTAGGCTCGTGCGTTGGGATGAAGGGATCGCGCGTGCAGGCCGTGGTAAACGAGCTTCACGGCGAGAAGATAGATATCGTCAGCTGGAACGAGAACCCGAACGAGTTTGTCTCCAGGGCGCTGGCGCCGGCCAAGGTCTCGGCGCTGAGGTTCAATGAGGCGGAGCAGGAAGTCCTCGTCATCGTCGAGGAGGATCAGCTCTCTCTCGCCATCGGCAAGGAGGGACAGAACGTCCGGCTCGCTTCCAAGCTCACAGGCTGGAAGATAGACCTGGCGACCGTCAAGAACGTCGAGCGCCGCGACAGGCTCGAGCAGAGACTCCAGATGGACATCTCGGAGATGGTCGGTGTGACGCCCAAGATAGCGTCGAAGCTCAAGGGCATAGGGATCCTGACCGTCCAGAAGCTATACAAGACGACACTTGACGAGCTGCTTGATATCGAGGGTGTCGGACCGAAAACGGCGGAGAAGCTCAAGGAAAGCGCGATCGAGACGATGGAAGAGCTGAACAAGGCGCTCGAGGAACTCCTCGAGAAGGAAAAGGCCGAAGAGGCCGTCACAGAGGACCTCTTCGACGAGACAGCGCTGGCTCCAGAGCCTGAGAAGCCGGAAGAGGAAGTCAAACTCACCGAGGAGGAGCTCTTCGGCGCCCTGGCCGGACCCCGAGGGGAGGATGACGGCGCGGAGGATGACGAGGAAGAGGCCGACGATGACGGTGCGGAGGATGACGAGGAAGAGGCCGACGAGGAAGAGGCCGACGAGGAGGACGGGGAAGATGAAGAGGATAAGGCCTCCGCAGAGGAAGATGAGACAGGGGAGGAAGAAGTGTCCCCTTCTGATGATATGGAGACCGAGGAGCCGGGCGGCGAGGATACCGGTCCCGGCGACAGGGAATGACAAGGGTGCTCGAAGGGAGTTGAGGTCCTTTGGCGAAAGTCCGCGTATATCAGCTTGCCCGCAAATACGATCTCTCCAGTGAGGCTCTGCGCAAGATCCTCGTCAAGGAAGGGATCACCGTAAAGAGCCATATGAGCTCCGTGGACGAGAAGGTCGAGGCGTTCATCGAGACGCATCTCAAGCGTGTCAAGGCGGCCACGACCCGCGAGGTCAAGAAGAAGGACAAGAAACCTCCCCAGCCGAAGCCCCAGAAGAAGACGAAGAGCAAGAGGGCCAGAAAGCCCGCCAAAAAGCCCGAGACTGACCACAGGGCGGTAAAGGAGAGCGTCAAGCGCACCCTCGCCAAGCTCGACGTCACCAGGAAATCCCGCAGGCGCAAGCGCGAGAAGGACGAGATCGTCGAGGTAGAGGAAGATCAGAACCTGATCAAGCTCCCCGAGTTCTCAACGGTCGCCGATCTTGCCGAGAAGCTCGATGTCGATCCGACGGAGATAATCCAGAGATGCTTCAAGATGGGCCTTATGGTCTCTATCAACCAGAGACTCGACTCCGATACGATCATGATGCTTGCCGACGAATACGGCTCCAACGTCCAGTTCGTCTCGGCCTATGGGCAGGACATGCTCGCGGGGAAGAAGGAGATAGATCCCGAACGGATGGTAGAGCGCTCCCCGGTGGTGACGATCATGGGGCACGTCGATCACGGCAAGACGTCGCTTCTCGACAACATCCGCAACAGCAACATCATCGCCGGCGAGAAGGGCGGGATCACGCAGCACATAGGAGCGTACGAAGTCGAGATAAAGGGAAAGAAGATCACGTTCATCGACACCCCGGGCCACAAGGCCTTCACTGCGATGCGATCGAGAGGCGCGCAGCTGACCGATATAGTCATCCTCATCACGGCCGCCGACGACGGCGTTATGCCGCAGACGATCGAGGCGATCAACCATGCAAGGGCGGCCGACGTACCCATCATCGTGGCTATCAACAAGATCGACCTGCCTAACGCCGACCTTGACAAGGTCAAGCAGGGCCTGCTTCAGCAGAACCTCGTGCTCGAGGAGTACGGCGGAAACGTGATGGGCGCCGAGATATCAGCAAAGAACGGGGTCAACATCGAGAAGCTTCTTGAGATGATCCTCCTGCAGGCCGAGATGATGGAACTCAAGGCCGATCCTGACGCCGAGGTCAGGGGAGTGGTCCTGGAGGCGCGAAAGGAAGAGGGCAGGGGGAACGTCTGCACCGTTCTGATCCAGCAGGGGACGCTGCATGTGGGCGACACTTTCATCACCGGCAATTACTACGGTCGAGTGAGGGCCATGCAAAACGAGCGCGGCCACAGGATCAAGGAGGCACCGCCCTCGACTCCGGTCGTAATACTCGGCTCCACGGGGGTGCCGCAGGCCGGAGACGCCTTCTACGAGATAGAGGACGAGAAGACGGCGAAGGAGATCGCCACCAAGCGCCAGCAGTTCGCCCGCGAGAAAGACCGCAGGCTGGTCCAGCGGATCACCCTCGAGGATCTCTACAGGCAGATCCAGGAGGGCGAGATCAAGGAGCTCAACCTGATCATCCGGACCGATACCGACGGATCGCTCGAGGCTCTCACCGACAGTTTCACCTCCCTCGACACCGAAGAGGTCAAGGTCAACGTCATCCAGAGGCTCGTCGGCATGGTGAACGAGAGCGACATCCTACTCGCGTCGGCCTCGAACGCGGTCGTGATAGGATTCCACACCTCGATCACGCCGCAGGCGGAGCTGCTCGCCAAGACGGAGAACGTCGACGTCAGGCTCTACGATGTGATCTACAAGGCTATAGATGATGTCAAGGCCGCCATGTCCGGTCTCCTGGAGCCCGAGATATTCGAGACGCTTACCGGCGAAGCCGAGGTGCGGCAGGTCTTCAAGGTCTCCAAGACCGGAACGATCGCCGGATGCTACGTCACCTCAGGGACGATAAAGCGCAACGGCCTCGTGAGAGTCAGAAGGGAAGGAAATGTCATCCATGAAGGGGCGATCAATTCGTTGAAGCGCTTCAAGGACGACGTGAGGGAGGTCCAGTCGGGGTTCGAGTGCGGTATCGGGGTCGAGGGCTTCGAGGACTTCCACGAGGGCGACATACTAGAGGTCTACATAAAAGAGGAGAAGCACAGGACGATCGACTGAGCGGGAGGCACAGCATGATCGTGGCCTGCCTCAGAGTCCGGCTGCACCTGCCAGGCTGCACTTCACTCAAGGAAAAGCGGTTCGTTCTGAAGAGCCTCAAGGACAGGCTGCACAACAGGTTCAACGTAGCAGTCTGCGAGTATGGCAGCCAGAACAAGTGGCAGATCGCGGACATCGGCGTCGCGACCGTCACGACCGATACGCGGGGAGCCGACAGGGCGCTGCAGGCGGTCGTGAACTATATCGAGAAAGACGGACGCACGGAGCTCGTCGATATCGAGAGAGAAACGTACTGACACTGCAGGACAGAATATGAGCGAGAGGAACAAGGGAAGGATCGAGGAGACGATACACCAGACGGTGGCTGAGCTCCTCATGCGCAGGGTCAAGGACCCACGGGTGACCGACGTATCGATATTGCGGGTCGATGTCTCTAAGGACTACTCGGTCGCGAAGATCTTCTTCAACCTCATCGGAGGAAGCGAGCCGGAGCGCGTGGCCGAGGCGGAAAAGGGCCTGGCCAGCAGCAGGGGATTCATGCGGATGCACTTGAAGAAGCAACTCAGGCTCAGGGTCATCCCCGAGCTGGTGTTCAAGTACGATTCGTCGCTGGACAGGGCGATGCATCTCGAGGAGATAATCGAAAGCATCCATGTCGACGATAAAGGCGGGAGTGTCGAAGGGGATGGACAGAAAGGCGCTGGAGCGGAAGAGGAGGAAGTGGATTGAGCGGGGAGAGGTTTGAACGGGAATTCTCCGAAATGATGGCTCTGATCGAGCGCCACGGGTCGGTCCTTGTGACCGGGCATATCGACCCGGACGGTGACTGCATCGGCTCGATGTTCGCGATCGCCCTGATGCTCGAGGCGATGGGCAAGAAGGTCATGTGCTACGCCCCCGGCGAGATATCCGAACTTTTCCTCAAGCTTCCAGGGGCGTCTATGCTCGCCGGGCGCGATGATGCGTCGGAATTCAAGCACGATCTGGTGATCACGGTTGATTCCCCTAATACGGAGAGGACCGAGCATTTCGCCAGGCCGTGCGAGGACGAGGACGTTATAAACATCGATCATCATCCCACGAACGAGATGTTCGGCTGCGTGAACGTTGTCGACAGCGACGCGGCAGCAACGACGGTGCTGGTGTACAGGTTCTTCAGGTCGGCCGCTCCCGGGATGATAACAACGGACATCGCCGACTGCCTCTATCTCGGCATACTGATGGACACGGGGGGCTTCCGTTTTCAGAACGTCGATTCCGAGGCCCTGCTCATCGCCTCGGAGCTTATCGGCCTGGGAGCGAGGGCGTATGAGATCGCGCATGAATATATCTATGTTAAGAAATACAGCACCCTCAAGCTGCTTGGCCTGGTGCTCGATTCCCTGCGCCTGCACTTCGACGGAAGGGCCGCGACGATGGAGGTCACTGCCGGGATGCTGGAGAAGACGGGCACGACGTTGAAGGATTCTGAAGGGTTCGTCGATTACGGGGCAGCTCTCGATGACGTCGAGCTCGTGGCGCTGTTCAGGGAGACCGCCCCCGGCGAGATAAGGGTCAGCCTCCGCTCGAGAAACCATCATGATGTCTCGGCACTGGCCGAGAGATTCGGCGGCGGCGGTCATGTCAGGGCCGCGGGGCTGACGCTCGAGACGGACCTCGCTTCCGCGAGGGAGACGATCGTCAGGGGCTTCGGGGAGATGCTCGGCTGAAGCAGCGCGGAGACAGCGGACCGTATATGGACGACAGACTCGATAATCTCGTGATCCCCGTAAACAAGTCTTTCGGCCTGTCGACGTACGACGTCATCAGGCGTTTCAGAAAGGCAGTAAGAATAAAGAAGGTCGGGCATTCGGGCACCCTCGACCCGCTTGCCACCGGCCTCGTGCTGCTCCTGACCGGAAACGCCACGAAGCTTTCGAGTTACCTGATGGACCTCCCCAAGACATATATCGCCGACATCGAGCTCGGCACCTCTACCGACACAAATGACGCCGAAGGCAGGGTGGTCGAGACCGGCGACTGGAGCGCGGTCACCTGCGAGGCACTGCGGTCCGTCCTGCCGTCATTTCTCGGAAGGAGGGAGCAGGTCCCCCCGATGTTCTCCGCACTGAAGCACAAGGGCGTTCCTCTCTACACGATGGCCCGCAGGGGGGAGCATGTCGAGCGCGAGCCACGAGAAGTCGAGACCTATGCGCTCTCTCTTCTCGAGTGCGAGTTGCCCGTCTTCCGCATAGAGGTCGTATGCTCGAGGGGGATGTACGTCAGGGTCCTCGCCGAGGAGATCGGCGCGAAGCTGGGCGTGCCGGCGCACCTCAGCAGCCTCGTGAGGACGAAGATAGGGCAGTTCGAAGTAGGATCGGCCGTCAGCGACGACGCGTTCGATTCGATATCGGCGGCCGAAAGGCCGGGATTCTCCCTGGCCGAGGCGCTCGGGCATATGAGGACCGTCGAGCTCGACGAGGAGCAGATCGCAGCGGTGCGAAACGGCGCGGCCCCCAGGACGGAAAGCACGCGGGCCCGTGTGGGGGAGATGCTCAGGCTCGTCGACGCAAGCGGGAGGCTCTGCGCGATCGCCGAGGCGGGGCCGGCCGGCATTATGAAGCTCAAGAGAGTATTCACGGTCGATGACCGGAAAGACTAGGCGATGACGGAAGTGATCAGGAGCGAAGACGCGGCGGGCATGACAGGCGCTGCATCCACGGTCACCATCGGGGTCTTCGACGGGGTCCACGCCGGCCACCAGAAGGTGATCTCCGCCGCTATGGCGAAGTCGAAGGAAGCGGGGTTGGGCAGGACCGTGCTTGTGACCTTCGACAGGCACCCGATGAGCGTGACCAGGCCGGAGTCAGCGCCCGGCCTGCTCACTACGCTGGACGAAAAGCTCTCGCTCCTGCAGGGCCTGGGACTCGACCTGATCTTCGTCGAGAAGTTCGACGCCTCCACCGCGTCGATCCCGTATGCCCGGTATATAAAGGAAAGGCTAACCGGCTCGCTCGGCATGCGTCAGCTTGTAGTCGGGTACGATTTCCACCTCGGAAGGGGGAGAAAGGGTGGCAGCGGGGCGCTCCTCGATGAGGGCCGCAGGGCCGGCTTCGGCGTGACTGTGGTCCCGCCTGTCGTTGTAGGCGGCACTGCGGTGTCCAGCACGAGGATCCGCAAAGACGTGATGGATAGGAAGATGAGCCGCGCAGCGAGGTTCCTGACGCGCCCCTATTTCTTCGACGCCGACGTCGAAAGCGGAGGTGGAGTGGGCCGGGAGCTCGGATACCCGACGGCCAACGCCTGCATCGCCCACAAAGAGAAGCTGATACCACCCGGCGGAGCCTACGCCGTCAGGGTAGACGCGGGCGGAAAGGCGATGGGCGGGATGATGAACATCGGTCTCGCACCGACCGTCAGGTGCGACGGGCGTGAGAGCATCGAGGTCCATCTCTTCGATTTCGACGGCGATCTGTACGGAAGCAGGCTGCGGATACATGTCATCGAATACATACGTGACGAGAGGCGTTTTCACGGCCGCGAGGAGCTGATGGCGCAACTCCTGAGGGATAGCGTAAAGGTCAGGGGGATTCTGGAAAAGAAACGTTGACAATCCTAAAAAGTCGTGTATGTTTGTACATTGCACTTGAATATACAAGGCAGTTCCAGGCGGATCGGGCATGGGGCCCTTTCTGCTGCCATCGTGTATCAGCACGAGTTAAGGAGGTCATAACGATGGCACTGCAAAAGGACACGAAGAAAGAGGTTATCAGCAAATTCCGGTTGCACGAGCTCGATTCGGGCTCGCCGGAAGTGCAGATCGCACTCCTCACAGAACGAATCAACGCTCTTACAGAGCACTTCAAGGTTCACAAGAAAGACTTCGCGTCGAGACGCGGGCTACTGAAGCTCGTGGGACGCCGCCGCAAGCTTCTTGATTACCTGAAGAAGAGCAGGATCGAGAAGTATCGCGAGCTCCTCAAGGAACTCGACCTCAGGAAGTAGGCATAGTAATTGTTGTTTTCGCCCGCGGTGTCGTGGCCGGATGGGTGGAAAAGTACCCTCTGTTGATATCGGCAGATGGAGGAAATGAGAAAAGGAATGATCAGAAAGACAAAACAGATCGACGGAAGAGAGTTCCTCATCGAGACCGGGCGCGTCGCCAGGCAGGCGGACGGTTCGGTCCTCGTCGGGGAGGAGGGGACGACTGTCCTCGTCACGGCGGTATCGACCCAGGCCGTGAGCGACAGGGATTTCTTCCCGCTGTTCGTCGAGTACAGGGAAAAATTCTACGCCGCCGGCAAGATCCCCGGCGGTTTCTTCAAGCGCGAGGGAAGGCCTTCCGAGAGGGAGACCCTCGGCGCGAGGCAGATAGACCGGCCGATCAGGCCGCTCTTCCCCGAGGGCTTTATGAGCGAGGTCCAGGTGGCGTGCACAGTCCTGAGCAGCGACCAGCAGCATCAGGCCGACGTGCTCGGCATCGTCGGAGCCTCTCTGTCGCTGAACATGTCGAACATACCGTTCGACACGGTCATCAGCGGCGTCAGGGTGGGTCTGAAGGACGATCAGTTCATCCTCAACCCGACCTTCGACGAACTGGAGGCGGGCAGCCTCGAGCTCGTGATCGCAGGTTCGGACGAGGCGATCATCATGGTCGAGGGCGCGGCCAATGAACTATCAGAGCAGAAGCTGATGGAAGCGCTCGATTTCGGGCACGCGAAGATCCGCGAGATCAACGCATTCCAGAGGGAAGTGCTCGCCGAGTGCGGCATACCCGAGAAGCGTACCTTCGAAGTGGCGGAGGTCGATCAGGGCCTCAGGGAAAAGCTGCGCGGCGAATACCTTCAGGAGGTCGACAGCCGCTGCCGCGTCAGGGGAAAGCACAACCGCGCGAAAGCGCTATCCGAGCTTACCACGCAGGCCCTCGATAAGTACGAGGAGGAGTATCCCGATTCGGGCAGTGAGATAATCGGTGTTATGCACGACCTCGAGCGCGAGGCCGTAAGGAAGATGATCCTCGACGAGAAGGTCAGGACCGACGGCCGAGCATACGACCAGGTGCGAGACATCGAATGCGAGATAGCAGTCCTGCCGAGGACTCACGGCAGCGCCCTGTTCACAAGGGGAGAGACCCAGAGCCTGGTGGTCACGACGCTCGGGACATCCCAGGACGAGCAGCGGATCGACGCCCTGGCGGGCGAGAGCTGGAAGAAGTACATGCTTCATTACAACTTTCCGCCGTTCAGCGTCGGTGAGGTCGGATTCTTCCGCGGCCCCGGCCGCAGGGAGATCGGTCACGGCGCGCTCGCCGAGAGGGCGATACTCCCGGTGATCCCCGCCGACGAGGATTTCCCGTACACGATCAGGGTGGTCTCGGACGTACTCGAGTCGAACGGCTCGAGCTCGATGGCCACTGTTTGCGGCGGCAGCCTCTCGCTCATGGACGCGGGCGTGCCTATCAAGAAGGCGGTCGCCGGTGTCGCGATGGGAATGATCACCGAGGGCGACAGGTACGCGATCCTCACCGATATCCTGGGCCTCGAGGACCATCTCGGCGACATGGACTTCAAGGTCACAGGCACCCGTGACGGCGTTACCGGCTTCCAGATGGACGTCAAGGTCATGGGGATCTCGAAAGAGGTCATGACCGAGGCGCTCGAGCAGGCCAGGCGCGCGAGGCTCCAGATCCTAGACATCATGGACAGGACGATCGACAAGCCACGCGACGACATATCCCCTTACGCGCCGAAGATCTTCCAGATCAAGGTGCCGGTAGACAAGATCCGAGAGATCATCGGCCCGGGGGGAAAGATGATCCGCCATATCCAGGATACCTCCGGAGCGAAGATCGATATCGAGGACGATGGTACCGTGACGATCGCGGCCGTCGACAAGGAATCGCACGACAAGGCGATGGCGATGATCGAGGAGATCACCGCCGAGCCAGAGCTCGACAAGGTATACAAGGGCAAGGTCCGGAGCGTCGTGCAGTTCGGCGCCTTCGTCGAGATCATGCCGGGCCGTGACGGGCTGCTTCATATCTCGGAGATCGATAACAAACGTGTCGAAAGGGTCGAGGACGTCCTCAACGTTGGCGACGAGGTCGAGGTCAAGGTCGTCAACATCGACAAGGACGGCAAGATCCGCCTGAGCCGCAGGGTCCTCCTTCCCGGGTACGTGGAAAGCGACCGGGACAGCAGGGACGGCGGCCGCAGGGATAGCGGAGGCCGCGGCAGGGACCGCGGAGGCCGCAAGGACGACAGGAAGCGTCACTGATCCCTTATGATAGATCTGCCTGAACCACGCAGGATCGCCCTCGATTCGGGGGCGATACTGCTTTATCAGAGGAACATCGTCTCCCCCACGACCGCTTTCGGCGCCTGGATAAGGAAAGGCTCCCGCGACGAGGAAGACGGCCAGCGCGGGATGTCCCATGTCCTCGAGCACATGGTCTTCCGCGGGACGCCATCGCGCAGCGGCCTCGACATCGCCCTCGATCTCGAGAAGATAGGCGGGCAGTGGGACGCTTTCACGAGCAAGGAGGCTGTCTGCTTTCACGGCAGGACGCTCGAGGAGCACTTTCCGAGGCTCGCCGATGTATTCTCCGACATAATCCTCGACCCCCTGATCGAGCCCGCGGCCCTGAGGACCGAGCTCAAGGTGATAAGGGAGGAGATCAGGAGCGTGGAGGACACGCCTGAGGAAGCTGTCTACGAGCTCTTTTTCAGAGGGCTATTCGGAGGAAGCCAGCTGGGCCACCCCGTGGCGGGCAGCCTCAGGGATATATACAGGATCGGCCGCGAAGAGATCCTGTCCTTCCACAGGAAGACATACACGGCCGCGAACACGCTTCTCGCCTATACCGGCACCCTATCCCCCGGAAAGGTCGCAAGGATAATCGAGCGCAGGTTCCTGTTCCCCCTGAAGGGGAGGCACCCGCGGCGCAGGCGCGAATCCTTCGCGCCCGCAGTCTCGAGGTCGTCACGCAGGAGCGGATGGAGCCAGCACCACGTCTGCATCGGGGCGAGGACCGTGGGGTCGGACGACCCGGCGAGGTTCGCGGTGATGCTTCTCGCGGGGATAATCGGCGGCGGCGTGTCGTCGAGGCTCTTCCAGAGCCTCAGGGAGGAGACCGGGCTCGCGTATTCGGTATTCTCGAACGTCAATTTCTGGAGCGATACGGGCGCGTTTTCGGTATACTTCTCGGTAGACCCGAAGAACCTGAAGTCCGCTTTCGAGATCTTCGAGAGAGAGATCGGCGGGATACGCCTTGGCGGCGTCACCGCCGGTGAGCTCGAAAGCGCGAAGGCCCAGCTGAAGGGATCGATCATATTCGGCCTTGAGAGCGCGGAGACGAGGCTGTTCAGGCTCTTCCACGGCGAATGCTACACTGGCGGTTACAGGAAGGTCGATGACGTGCTCAGCGACATAGATTCGGTTGACGAGGCCATGATCGGCGAGATAGCGGAAAAGCTACTCGACCCGGATGGGCTCGTACGCGCGGTCTGCGGCCCGGCCGCCCCCGGAAGGAAAACCAGCCGATGAAGACAGGACCGAAAGACGGGGATCCCGTCACCGTCGAGATCAGGTATCTTCCCCACCACGAAGGACTGCCTCATCTGGTCCGCATGACCGGGGGATCGAGCGGATTCGACCTGCACGCGGCCTGCGGAAGTGAAGTCACGATCGGGCCCGGCAGGGCGGTCCTCGTCCCGGCCGGGTTCGAGATGGCTGTCCCCGCGGGGTATGAGGCGCAGGTCAGGCCCCGAAGCGGCCTCGCGCTGAAGAGCAGGATAGGGCTTCTCAACAGCCCCGGAACGATAGACAGCGACTACCGCGGAGAGGTCGGCGTGATCCTCTTCAATTTCGGCGACTCGGATTTCACCGTCCGCAGGGGAGACCGGATAGCTCAGATGGTCATCTGCTCCCTGCCGGAGACAGAGCTTGTCGAGACGGAAGTGCTGGGGGGGACTGAGCGAGGCGCAGGCGGCTTCGGCCATACCGGCAGGGGCCGGAGATGACGGCGGCCCTCCAGGCGGCGGCGTTGCTCATCCTTGCCGTCGCCTCCCTGTACGCCTTCTGGCGGTTCAGGTGGGGCTATCCCGGCAGGGAGGTCCCGGGAGTCCTTACTTATCACAAGATAACGGATTTCGAGCTGGGTGGGACGTGGGTCAGCCGGGGCCGGTTCGAGAGACAGATCCGCTCCCTGATGGACTCGGGCTACCGTTTCATAGACGAGGAAGCGTTCCTCGAGACTGTCGAGGGGACCAGGCCCGCCGGCAGCAGGGAGATCCTCCTTACATTCGACGACGGTTACGACTGCGTGGCATCCAGTGCGGCTCCGGTGCTCGAGCGCCTAGGCGTGCCCGCCCTTGTCTTTCTGGTATCCGGGTACGCCGGTATGGAGAACGGATGGGAGCTGAGCCTTCCGGGGCGGAAAGCGAGGCACATGGGCTGGGACACCGTCCGGGCGCTCCGTCCGGCGGGCTTCTCGTTCGGGTCGCACTGCGAGAGGCATCTCCCCCTTACCAGTTTGTCCAGCGAAGAGGCGCTGCGGGAGATGGTCCGGTCGAAAGAGGAGATCGAGAAGAACGCCGGCGTGCGGGTACAGAGCCTGTCCTATCCTTTCGGGAGGACCGATGAGCGGATAGCGCGGCTGGCGGCGGAAGCGGGATACCGGGCCGCCTTCACGCTCTATCCTTCCGGCGCGGCCGGCGAGGCGGACCCCTTCCGGCTGAGGCGGGAGGGGGTCTGGGTCATCGATACCCCCGCTACGATAAGGGCAAAGCTCTCCCGCGGCGGGCTGTTCTGGCTCGAGGATATCAAGGGGCGGATGATCAACGCTGCCGCCGACCTGACGCCGCTTCTCAAGAAAAGACGGTAGGCTCAGGGATCATTCCAGGGCGAGCGAGTAATCCTGGCCGCTTTCTCCCATCCTGTAGACGATGCCGGCCTGATGGACCCGTGAGATCGTGTCGCGGGTGACGAACTTCCTGACGGCGAGGACCTCGAGCGTGAACGGGTATGTGCCCTTGACGGCGAAGTACTCCTCGAGCCCCTCGCTTACCGTGGCCTCGAGCCTTCTGAGCCGGAACTCATCGAGATCGGCCGAGAGCATGCCCCCGCCGGAAGAGACGGAGGGCCGCGGGTCGCTCGAGAAGGCCTCGGCTGTCCAGCCCGGGGGCAGGATCGCGGGTACGGCGTATTCGCCGGCGAAGAAACACGCGATGAGCGTGAATACGACTGCGAGGGTAGGGGCCAGCTTCCTGCCGCTCTGCGCCTTCTTCTCGAGGACCTCTTCCTCGACCTCCTCGGCCACGGGGCTGGTATCCTTCGTGATCTCGAGGAGCTCCTTCTCGAGGAGGTTCTTCAGGGCTTCGTATGTATTGAACCTTGCCATGCGCGAGTGCGAGACCAGATCCGATATGCTCGTCTCTTCTGAGAGCATGTTGTATACGATCTCCTCGTTCTTCTCTAGGCGCACGCTGCTGCCCGGCGGGGCGGGAAGGCGGCGGACGACCATTTCCCCGGAAGGGAAGATCCTCCGCATCTCGGGGAACTCGTCGATACGCCTCATGCTCTCCATCAGGAGTCCCTCGACCTTGAGGGCGTTGAAGGTCGGGACGCCGACGAGGACGTTGCTCCCCGTGACGAACTTGTAGTAGCTCTTCGGCCAGGAGAGGACCTCCTGGACGGTCTCGTACATCTGCTCGGTGAATATCGTGCTCAGCTCCTCGTCCGAGAAGTACTTCTCCTGGAGGAGTATGTCAGTCAGGTCCATACCCGACCTCGCCTGGATCTGCTGGAGGTTGTTCATCTCGTCCCGGCCGATGAACCCGTACCTGAGGAGGTAGTCCTTCAGTGGGTCGCGCGCCCTGGCCCGGCGGTCCCTGGTCGATACGATCAGGCCGTCCTGGAAGAATATCGCCATGTTCTCATCGCCCGATACGGAGAGCATGCCCGATTTCTTCTGTATCGAGATGAGCTGGAATATCTCGCTCAGCCCGAAATCTTTGGCGTTTCCTTCCAGTGCCATCGACGTTCCTTCCTACAGCTTCTCGAGGTATTCCTTGAACGCGTCCTGGGCCTTTACGTCTTCGTCTGTGAACCGCCGGCGCACAGCAGGGTCCGGTGCCGCCCGTGATGCGGACGACGTGTCCTCGAGATCGAGCGACTGGGGCGTGCCCAGCCTGTCATCTTCCGGCTCCGAAACCCTGAAGTCCTGCGGCAGGATTCGGTAGTTGACCTGCTCTCGCTTCCTTCTCGACCTTATCGTGGCAAGCCAGCAGAGGACGATGACCACCGCCGCCGCGATCCGCTGCAGCAGTGGGGCCGCTGACCCGGCGCCGCGCGGGTCACCGAGGTAAGCCCCGTTCCAAATCAGTGTGAACGAGGCACAAGCCGCGACGGCCATGATGAACATACCGCTCCATATCGATCCGAGCATTATCTTCGAGGAGCCGGGGACGACCTTCATCTTCAGCCATCCTCCCCGGCTGCGTATCGATCTCACCTTCTGCCGCCTGTGCCTCAGGAGCGCTTCCATGACCTTCGTGCTCGAAAGCCCGCTGATAGCCGCCGTGCAGTTATGGCACAGCGTTATCCCCGTATCCGTGTCTGCGCAGTCGGAGCAAGTCGTAAGGCCGCAGTTTGTGCAGAAGAAGACCTCCCATGAACCGGGGACGTTTTTAGCCAGGATCACGCCGGCAGTCACTGCCGCGGCGAGCAGCAGCCACATCCATCTGAGCGGGAAGAGCAGCCATGGCCGGAAGATCCCGTCGAGGATACCGGACTTTCCTGATCCGCCTTCCCTGTAAGCGATCCTCCAAAGCTCTGTGGCCGGGAACCCGCAGTCGTATATGTCGAGCTCGATAAGCGCCGTGGCGGGATTGGCTTCGTTGTATCTCTCGATCCCCAGTTCGCGGGCCTTCTCCAGGGCATCGCTCGATTCGGCGAATAGCATCTTGTTGATATATGTCTGCCCTATGTTGAACCAGGCGAGGGCGCTGGTCGAATCGATGGAGACGACGTTCTGGTAGCCGGCGAGCGCCCTGTTGAAATCACCCTGCCTGAAGTAGACGTTGCCGAGGTTGAGATATGCCGGCGCGAAATCCCCGCGTTCCTGTACGCTCGCCAGGAGATGGTCGCGGGCCTCCTCGTAGAGCCCCATCCTCGATTTCATGGTTCCCAGCGCAAAATCCCTTTCCGCCCTGAACCTCTGGTCATCGATCGAGCCTATCGACTTGATCAGTCTGGAATCGGCTCCGCTGTCGTTTATCATGGCGAGCCGTCGCGTGACGCTCCCCTCGTCGACGGCCGCCGTCAGAGTCTCGAGCCGCGGGGATAGTACGGAGACGGCGCAGATGAATATCGTGACCGTAAGTATCGCCGCTTTCTCCCTGCGGCCGATGACCGGCCAGAGGACCACGATCATGAGCGCCGAGTAGAGAGCTATCCCCGCGCGCGCTATCAGCAGCCCGAGTATGAGGAGAGGGCCGATGAACCTTGCCGGCGGGAAGGCGAACCTGCCCCCATAGATCTCCCTTATCTTGTGGTCGTACTCGGGCCAGTGTCTCGCGAGCAGGAAGATCAGGGTCAGGAAAAGCACCGTGAAAGAGACGGCAGTAGCCATTATCACGAGATTCGCCGCGAGTAGCGCCTGGCCGTTGAAGCTTCTGACCTCGCGATCGAATCCCTCTATCAAGTGGATGATGAAATCGGTCCTGCCGGCGCGCAGGTCGATGCGCGCCAGGGCGAAGAGCGGGTCTGGATAGTCGCCCGACATCCGGGCCGCCAGCATCAGTTTCCGTCGGGCGGCCTCTGTGTCGCCCGCCTCGAGGGTCTCCATGGCGTCGCGGTAGACCGCTCTCGCCGGGACCTGGAGCGACCAGGCCCCGTGCTGGAGCTCCGCCGTAGTGTAAGACCTCAGCAGGTCGTTGTCGATCTCATCCAACGGGTTGGCAAACAACGGTTTGCAGAATGCAACCACAACGAGGATCGCGATAAGCACGCCGTATAGGCCTGTAGGCTTAAGTCTTTTCGGCATAAGAAGTTTCACTGGCCCTGCCATCCCGCCTGTCTATATTGAGAGCGTTTTTGTCGTCATCGACTGCTGATCGGCAATAATCATGCCGCATCACTGGGTTTGACATCCGGGCCCCGCGGTGTTTATTTGTCTGTTTACAGGGGCCACGCACGGTGATATAAAAGGCAGGGCTGTTTTCGATTCGACGGGGTGATAGAGATGAAGCCTGCAGAGATCTCAGGAATAGGCGAGTACACCGGCCAGGAAGTGACGCTTAAGGGCTGGGTATACAACATGCGCTCGAGCGGGAAGCTCCTCTTCCTCCAGATGCGCGACGGCACGGGCATCATCCAGTGCATCATAGAGAAAGCGGCGGTCGGCGAGGAGGCTTTCGATGCCGCCTCCGGCCTGACCCAGGAATCCTCGCTCGAGGTGACCGGGACGGTCAGGGAGGACGCCCGCGCGCCGGGTGGGTACGAGTTGGGCGTCACCGGCCTGAAGATCATACAGGTCGCAGAGCCATATCCGATCACCCCGAAGGACCACGGCAGCACATTCCTGATGGACAACCGCCACCTCTGGCTGAGAAGCCGCAGGCAGAACGCCATCCTCCGGATCAGGGCGGGACTCGTGCGGTTCATAAGGGAGTTCTTCGACAACAGGGGATTCATCCTCTGCGATACCCCGATCTTCACGCCGAACGCCTGCGAGGGGACCACGACCCTGTTCGAGACCGAGTATTTCGGCGACAAAGCCTACCTCACGCAGAGCGGGCAGCTCTACAACGAGGCGACCGCGGCCGCTTTCCGCAAGGTCTATACATTCGGCCCGACCTTCAGGGCGGAGAAGTCGAAGACGAGGCGCCACCTGATCGAATTCTGGATGGTCGAGCCCGAGGTCGCCTTCGCCGACCTCGACGACATAATGCAGCTCGGCGAGGATTTCATAGTCGAGATCGTCGGCCGCTCGCTCGAGACGTATCGCGGGCTGCTCGAGGGGGATCTCGAGCGCGACGTCTCCCAGCTCGAGAAGGTGCGCTCGCCCTTCCCGAGGATCTCCTACACGGAAGCGGTCCGCATACTGAAGGAGAAGGGGATGGAATTCGAGGAGGGCGGGGACTTCGGCGGGACCGACGAGACGGTGCTGGCCGGGGAGTTCGACAGGCCCGTCTTCGTCCATCGCTTCCCGTCCGCTATCAAGGCGTTCTACATGGAGCCCGACCCGGACGATCCGAAGGCCAGCCTCTCGGTCGACCTGCTCGCGCCCGAGGGGTACGGCGAGATCATCGGCGGCGGCCAGCGTGCCTCCGACCTCGGCCTTCTCAAAAGGAGGATCGCCGAGCACGGCCTCCCTGAGAAGGCGTTCGAGTGGTACCTCGACCTGCGAAGATATGGCACATTCCCGCACGCGGGCTTCGGCCTCGGCGTAGAGAGGACGCTCGCCTGGATCTGCGGGATACAGCACGTCAGGGAGACGATCCCGTTCCCGAGACTGCTCAACCGGCTCACGCCATAGAGGACAATTCCGGATGACAATGGCCGGTTCTGCTAACCTGTAATCATTACATGTAGTTATTCCATTATTGACCCTTTTTGTCATATATAGTTGACGTCATGCATTCTTTTTCCTAGATAAAAACCCTCATTTCTGCTACAATACCCCATCATCCCCTCTAAGGCGACGGGGTGCGGACGGGACGTGCAGGGAGGATAGGTTCTCATACATCAGAACTGGGAACAGGTTGCTTCAACACCAGGAACGGAGGGATTTATGGTGAAGCTTCTGCGAATGTTTCCCGTGATGATTCTCGCCATCGTGACAGCGGTCACACTGACCGGTGCCGCGCTTGCGCAGACTCATCCCTGCGGTGAGGGCGCGCTGCCTTTCGAAGGGGCGTGGACAGCGCCCGGCGGGGGGCTGCTCGAGGGCAGGATCTCCGAGGCGTGGTGCTACTCACCGTTTTCTCCCGGACAACCAGGTAACACGCTCAACGCCCAGTCCTGGGATGGCGCTGCGCTTGGGACACAGTGGAAGGTCTGGGGGATGTCGATCGACGCGACCGGAGCGGCCGAGGTCGACAGCGACATCAATGGCGCCGGATTCGGCTGGATCGATTACCGGACAAACTACGAGGGCGGGCGCTTCTGGCTGGTTGGAAGCGGCGCCTGGAGCGACGGGACCGATCTCGAGGGAGACGTTACGGTCTGCAACGTGAACGCGAGGGTGACACTCGTCAATTTCATGCCTGTGGCAGTCACATCGAACATCACCATCGTCGGCGTTTTCGACGTCTGCGAGATGTGCTCGATCGAGATCGCGGCCAATTCTACGAGGCTGTGGATGACCGGCGACGCGGCGGCTATGCCCGCGAACTACCCGCCGTTTCTCTGCAGCGCGAACGGCGGAGAGCTGCACTACTCGTGCTGCATGAACGCCGAGATCATGTGCTCCGTGACCGGCACCGAGGAGTCGACATGGGGCGCTATCAAGGAGATGCACAGGTAGGCCGGAAGGTCTGCCTGCAATGCACGGATAAAGACCCGCGGGGGTGCTGAATCTCGCTTTGCCTCGCATCCGGCCCGCGAACGGGAGGTGATTGAAAGGATAACAGGGACGGGTTTCTTACAGGTCTCGCAAACCGCGGATCCGTCAATTTTTCTGTAACCGGAGGGAATTATGAAGGTTTTGAAAACGCTGCTCGTTGTCGCGGGAATGATGCTCCTGGC
>CAZREW010000019.1:0-56569 GCA_964599375.1 uncultured bacterium | reverse complement strand
CTCCGGCACGGGGAAAGCCTCTGGAACAGGGATGGCCTGTTCACGGGATGGACCGACATCGATCTGTCGGAGAAGGGGATCTCAGAGGCGCACGATGCCGGAAAAGTGCTGAAGGCGGAAGGCTATTCCTTCGACATCGCCTTCACCTCAGTCCTCAGCAGGGCGATCAGGACCCTGTGGATAGTGCTCGACGAACTCGACCTGATGTGGATCCCCGTCGAACGTTCGTGGCGCCTGAACGAAAGGCATTACGGCGCCCTGCAGGGCTGCAGCAAGGCCGGGACGGCGGAGAAGTATGGAGAATCGCAGCTTCACCTGTGGCGCAGAAGCTGGGCCGTGAAGCCGCCGCCTCTAGACAGGACGGACCCCCGCTTCCCCGGGCACGATCCGCGCTACAGAGATCTTGAAGAGAGCGAGCTGCCTGTCACCGAGTCCCTGGAGGACACATGCAACAGGGTCCTTCCATACTGGAAATCCTCAGTCGTCTCCGCTGTAAAAGAGGGGAAGAATGTCCTTATCGCCGCTCACGGCAACAGCCTGAGGGCTCTTGTCAAATATCTCGATGATATCTCAGACACCGATATCGCCGCGCTTGAGATCCCTACCGGGGCGCCGCTTGTTTACGAACTTGATGCCAGGATGGATCCCGTCAGACATTACTATCTCGGCAGGCCCGGTACTCCCTGAGATTCACAGGAGATCGGGATAATAGTAAGACAAGGAAAAGGTATATTTATGAGAAGGCGCATGCATGAGCAACGTCTTTCGGAGAGACTCCGCAGGCTACGCGTCCCGAAATTGACGATAAAGCTGGGAAGATACCTGTTCTCACTGATCGTTCTGGGCCTGGCGGTGCACCTCCTGCTTCCGCAGCTGGTGAATTTCAGACATTCAATCCAGGTTCTCAGGAAGATGTCGGTTCTGTTGATCCTCTGTGCGGCGTTCGCGCAGATACTGAGCTATATCGGCAACGGATATATGATCCGGTCACTCCTGTCGACCGCGAAACAGCACTTGGGCATACTGAGATGTATCCTGATGATTGTCGCTTCAGCGAGCGTAGGTCTTGTCGCGGTCGGAACGGTTGGTAATTCCGCCGCCATGTACGGTCTGGCAAGGCGTGCCGGGATAAGACAGGAAGGAGCATTGATGGCAAGCTGGTTGCCGGCGATTCTGAACAACGCGGTGCTGCTTGTTTTCGCTCTGATCGGAATGGCGCAGCTGTTCATTCTGCATGATCTGTCGTACGGGCAACTCATCGGTTTCGGCCTGGCGGTCCTGTTCCTGTTTACGCTGGCGGGGGGCATACTATGGGGAGCATTCAATCGCTCCAGGATCCTCGATATATCTATCAGGATCTCCCGCGGCTGGGCGCGGTTCCGCCGGCATCAGTATTCACCGGAGCCGACGATGGATGCCGTCGACAGGATATTCCTCGCATGGGATGGCCTTCGCAGCGGGAAATGGCGTGGTGCGCTGGCGGGAGCGGCGGGAAACGTCTTGTTCGACATGCTCACCCTCTACCTGGTATTCAACGCGGCGGGATTCCGGGTGGGCCCGGGGGTGCTGCTGGGGGGATACGGGCTGCCGTTGTTCCTGAGCAAATTCACCTTTCTCCCCGGGGGCATAGGACTGATAGAGGGAACGATGGCCGCGATCTATATCAGCCTGGGTGTCCCCGGCGCCACCGCGGTGGTCGTGATCCTCACCTACAGGATACTCTCGTTCTGGATCCCTACGATCCTCGGATTCCCTTTATTCATATACCTGAATAACGCGCGGCACGCGGCGCATCCTTTATAATGCTTGTAGCATGATAAAACAGTAATATCCTTCAAGGACCCCGGGAGATGAGATGAAGAGAATATACCCGCATTTCAAAAGGAACATAATCAACGGCCTGCTGACGCTGATTCCTCTTGGCCTTTCGCTGTTCATACTGAAGATCGCGTACGACCTGATCGACAAAAGGATCCTCGATCTGTTCGACAGGTTGTTCGGGGTCAGGATCCCGGGACTGGGGATATTGATCCTGCTCGTCCTCCTGTATTTCGTCGGCCTGGTAACGGGCAATTTCGTCAGCAGGAGGCTGATCGGCCTTTTCGAGAGCATCGTGAGCAGGATACCCATTATCAAGACGACCTATCAGATCGGCAAGCAGCTGGCGTCGACTCTTTCGCTCCCGGAGAAGAACGTCTTCAAGCGTGTCGTGCTGGTGAATTATTTCAGGCCCGAGGTGTGGACTATCGGGTTTGTAACAGGGACTCTCAGGGCCGAGGGAGAGGACACCGAGCTCATCAAGGTGTTTATCCCCACGGTACCCAATCCTACATCCGGCGTGATCGTCATTCTCGACGAATCGCAGTTATTCGATCCCGGGTGGAGCGTGGAACAGGCGATGAGGATGGTCGTCTCGGGCGGTCTTATAGGTCCGGAAACACTGGCTTCGGGCCTTCGAAAGGAGAATCGGTGATGAGCGGATACGCAGGCATCTGGATCGACCATAGAGAAGCGGTAATAGTCTTACTGCAAGCTGATAAGGAGAAATCGATCGTCAGGATCAGGTCCGAAGCCGAGGGGCACTACCGCCTCAAGGGAGGCGCGCACTCTAAGAGTAAAATCGGGTCCCAGGATTCGATGCCGGAAAACAGGCGGGAGGGAAGGTACAAGCACCACCTTCAGGGGTATTACAAACAGATCATAGACACGGTCCGCGACGTGGAAAGCATGATCATCTTCGGCCCCGGAGAGGCAAAGCACGAATTGGCAAAGGAAATAGGAAGAGAAAAAGCGCTTTCCGGGAAGATCGCCGCGGTCGAGACGGTCGACAAGATGACGGAGCCGCAGGTTGTCGCCAGGGTGAAGAAATATTTCAAGTCGAAAGAGTGACGCGCCGCGCAGGTAAAACACTGCTTGTAATCATCAACACGGCCCGATAGAATCGCAGCTGTCGATACGCGATCGTTCTGAAGGGATCAATATGAAAAAACTGGAAGATATCTCGCTGGTCCTTTCCGGGGAAGCGGGGAAGGGTCTGAACACGATCGAAAGAGTGCTCGTGAGGACCCTGAAGCTCTCGGGTTTCCACATCTATGCCTCAAAGGAGTATATGTCCCGCGTCCGTGGTGGGAACAACACCGTGGAGATAAGGACGGCTTCGAAACCTGTAGGAGCCTTCGTCGACAGGATCGATATACTCGTTCCGCTGAACGGCAAGGCCATCGGCAGGCTGAAGCACCGGCTGGGCCCAGGGACGCTGATCATTGGCGAGAGCGGAAGCGTAGAGGAAGAATACCGAAGCGGGCACAGGTTCATAGAGGCTCCGTTCATCTCGATGGCCGAAGAGGCTGGAGACCCGATATACGCGAACAGCGTCGCCGCCGGCGTGCTGGCGGGGATGCTTGGAGCTGATCGAGATGTCCTCGAGAGCCTGATGAAGAAGACATTCGCGGGCAAGGGGGAGGAAGTCGCAGGTAAAAATGTCGAATCCGCCGGCAAAGGCTATGCCTTCGGCAGAGATCTCGCCGAAAAGGAGGATCTTCCCTTCGGGCTGGTACCCGACGAGACCGTCAAAGGGAATATCGTTCTGAGCGGCGGCGACGCCGTATCGCTCGGCGCGATAGCGGGAGGATGCAGTTTCATCTCCTCCTACCCGATGTCTCCGTCCACCTCTATCCTAGTTTTTCTCGCCAGGCACGCTGCTGAGTTCGGTCTGGTGGCCGAGCAGGCGGAAGACGAGATAAGCGCGATAAACATGGCCATCGGGGCGTGGTACGCGGGAGCGAGAGGTATGGTCACCACGTCCGGCGGAGGGTTCGCCCTTATGGTGGAGGGCCTCAGCCTCGCCGGAATGACCGAGACACCAGTCGTGATACATCTGGCGCAGAGGCCGGGCCCGGCGACGGGCCTTCCGACGAGGACCGAGCAGGGCGACCTGCTGTTCGCCCTGAGGGCGGGGCACGGCGAATTCCCGAGGATCATCCTTGCGCCCGGGACGATCGAGGAAGCCTTCTACCTCAGCCGCGAGGCCTTCAGCCTGGCCGACAGGTTCCAGGTGCCTGTCATCATACTGACCGACCAGCACCTGATAGATTCGTACAGGGACCTGGAGGATCTCCATACGGACCGCACCGTGATAAGGAATTCCTTCGTTGAGACTGGAGAGGGTTACAGGCGGTACGAGAACACGGGTGACGGCATCTCTCCCCGCGGCGTTCCGGGATTCGGAAGCGGGCTCGTCTGCGTCGACAGCGATGAGCATGACGAGGCGGGCCGCATAACCGAGGACGCGGATGTGAGGACCGCCATGGTGGAAAAGAGATTGAGAAAGTCCGAGAAGATAAGGGAAGCCGCCCTGGAACCGGTCTTGACCGGGAGCGAGAAATATACCAGCCTGGTCCTGGGATGGGGCTCCAATTTCCCCGTCATCAGAGAGGCCCTTGAAGAAGCCGGAGTCGCCGATACGTCCTTTCTGCATCTAAGGCAGGTCTATCCGATGCATCCGCGGACTCAGACGTACCTGGAAAAAGCCGAGAGGATCATCGTCGTGGAGAACAATGCCACTTCACAGCTCGGCTCTCTGCTTATGCTCGAGACGGGCATCGAGCCGGACGTAAGCATCCTGAAATACGACGGACATCCGTTCAGCGTAGAGGAACTGACGGGCCGTTTGAGGACCGCCATCAAGTCCGGCGTGTAAGAATCGATACGGAGATGTGAGGAGAATGTAATGAAGCCCGTAGAATATGATCCCGATGATGTCGAGATAGCGTGGTGCCCGGGGTGCGGAAACTTCGCGATCAGGAAGATCCTCAAGCGGGCGCTGGCAGAGCTCGATATCGCTCCGCGGGACCTGGTGCTCGTCTCGGGGATAGGACAAGCGGCCAAGATCCCGCAATACCTGGAGTGCAACTATTTCAACGGGCTTCACGGGCGGGCCCTTCCCGTGGCGACGGCGGTCAAGGTGGCCAGCCCGGGTCTTTCGGTGATCGCCATAAGCGGGGAAGGATGTATGTACGGCGAGGGCGGGAACCACTTCATCCACGCGATCAGGCGGAACCCGGATCTCACCCAGATCGTGCATGACAACATGGTATATGGACTCACGAAGGGGCAGGCATCCCCGACGAGCCGGATCGGGTTCAGGACGCCCGTGCAGGTGGGGGGTGTGGTGCTCGAGCCCCTCGATCCGATCGCCATGGCGCTCGCGCTCGACGCATCCTTCGTCGCGAGAGCGTACTGCGGGCATATCGACAGGACGGTGGAGATAGTAAAGAGCGCGATAACGCACAAGGGATACGCGCTGGTCGACATACTGCAGCCGTGCGTGAGCTTCAACAGGCTCAACGACCGCGACTGGTTTGAGGAAAACACGGCGTATCTCGAGGATGACTACATCCCGGACAGCCGGGAGAGGGCGTTCAGCCGCGCCATCACCAAAGATAAGCTCGTGCTCGGCATATTCTACCAGCGAGATGTCGAGAAGAGTTTCGAGGAACTCGTCAGGTCCGGGGATCCCGTGGCACCGCTTTACGGGCACAAGGCCGACACAGAGGCTCTCGATGCCCTGATCGATTCGATGCGTGGCTGATGCGGGCAGCGGCCGGATCGAGCGCGGGCCTGCCAGGCACGCTTATTTCTCTGCGGCGCTGTCTTCCTCCCCTTCGTCGGCCGCTTCTTCTATCGGCTTTCCATCCTTGCTGAACTTGAGCTCGTGACTCTTTTCTTTATCGTCCGATACGCAGACAGCCTTAACCTCATAAAAGGTCTTATCGCCCTTTGTTATCTCTTCGGCTGTCTGGATGATGCAGTCGGGGAGTTTCTTTTTGACGGCCTCTCTGACCGCCGCGGGCAATGCCTCTACGGAGATCATCTTCTCAATCGCGTCCACCGCGCCTTCTGGAGTGTATGTCACGTCATACTTTTTCTCCTTGAAGGTGAACGAGACCTCGTAAAGCACCCTGCCGTCTTCCTCTTCCCTGCCGTACTCTTGCACTTTCGCGCCTGGAAACATATTCCTGAAAGCGGTCAGTACAGCTCCCGGGACTTCCTTCTCAGTCACGGTCACTTCCTGAGCGGCACAGGGCGTGAACCACATTAAAAAGGCTAGTATCAGTATTATGCCTCTCATGGCCACCTCCACGGTATAGTAAATCGGTTCCTCAGGTTTCCGGCACTTCGTGAGCTACCGGCGGCCCTTGTCCTTTTTCTTTTCCTGCTCCTTCTTCTCCTGTTGCGTCTTTTCTTTCTCTCTCTGGGTATCACGCGTGTCGTCCTGCACGCTCTTTCTTTCAGGCTGTACCTTTTTCGGCGTCAGGACCTCGCGCTCCACTTTCGGGGCATGTTCATTGACCTTCTCCCTTTCCTGTGCCGGGAGGACCATCTTCCGCAGCGGGCTCTTTCCCGGGCGTCCCGGCTTGGGTGGAGTCTTCATAACGTCCAGGTCGATCGGCATGCGCTCCCTCTCCATCCGTATCTGCCTCACGGGAGCCTTTGTCGCCCTTTCGATCCGCAGGATTGCCGGGGGATCCTTGACGGCGGTCCCACGCCCGACTATCTCGCTTCTCGTCTTCTCGCGGACACGGTACTTTCCGACGTCATCGTCCGTGAAACGATCGATCGGCACGACTATCCAGGGATCGACGTCCCAGTTGTCCCATGGGTCGTGCCATCTCATCCGCGGCGGGGGCATGGGCGCCCAGGCGCAGTAATCGTCGAAAGTGTACCATTCGACGCGCGCCGGTGACCACACGTCGTCCGGGATCCAGACCCAGCCGTACCGCAGGCTGTAGTCCCAGTACCCGTAATGGTAGACCAGCATCCCGAAGGGTTCATAGGAGACCCAGGCCCATCCGTCGTCTGTCCAGATCCAGTGCCCGTAGTAATACGGGGCCCAGTCGGCGACGACGTAGGGACGCCAGACAAGCCCGTAATGAGGGACGCTGACCCATTCTCCGTACGAGGAGAGAAACTCGTAATCGCTGAGCTGCGGCTCGTCGTACCGGGCCGTCGAGTATCCCGCCGGAGCGCATCCAGCGTATGCGATTGCCGCGGTTGCCAGCAGAACGGCAAGCAGGCGCTTGCCTCCGCGGTGACCATTATTCAAGGTTGACTCAGACATCGTCATGCTCCTTCCCGGCCGGCCCTGCCCGGCAGCGCCAGCCTTTTCCTGGATACATGGTATTGACGTGGGACCGGCCCGTCAATCTGTTGTGGACGCCATCCGTATTTATTTTCCAGTTGCTCCGGCGGCGGCCAGGACTGATAATAAAGACTATGTCACTGAGAAACAGAGGTTTATGGATTGTAGAGAGCCCGTTGTCGCGGATATCCCTGCCGCCATCAAAAAAACTGACATGTTTGAGCTGTTACTGGCGTTTAATAGTCATATGGGATAGATGGCGGATCCGCCTGCGCGCCCGGTCCGTGGTTCATGCTGTAAAAGGAAATCCATCATATGAGAAATCGATTTATCATCGCCGCTTCGATCCTGATATTCATAATCCTTGTGATAAGGCTGGTCCCGCTTCTTACGAAAGGGAGCGGAGGCGGCCGATCGAATGACGAGCGGCCACCAGTCGCAGTCGAAGTCGCTTCGGTGCGATTCGGCCCCCTTAAGGAGATACGCAGGTTTACAGGCACGGTCTTTCCCTATAACCAGTACATAGTGGCGCCGAAAGTGGCCGGCAGGGTCATACAGATCGGCAAGCGGATAGGAGACCCTGTCAGCAAGGGCGAAGTGATCGCGAGGATAGACGACGCCGAGTACCAGCAGGCGGTGCGTGAAGCCGAGGCGAACCTGAAGATCGCCGAAGCGTCCCTGTCCGAGGCTCTCAGCCAGATCGACCTGTCCCGCCAGGAGAAGGAGCGCGCAGAATCCCTGGAATCAAGGGGCATGGCCACGGCCGCGGAGCTCGACGCCGCCCGGAGCAACTATGAGGCGCGTCAGGCGCGCTATCAGCTCGCACTGGCCCAGGTGGACCAGCGAAGGGCCATGCTCGAATCCTCGAAGATACGGCTCGGATACACGATCCTGACAGCCTCGGGCAAGGGGCTGATCGGTGAGCGTTTTGTCGGCGAAGGTGCGCTGCTCGCGCCCAACACCGCTGTCGTCCTTGTCGTGGAGATTGATTCGGTGATAGTGCGGACCACGATCACAGAACGCGATTACGGCCACATCGAACGGGGGCAGCCGGTCAAGGTGCTGGTGGATGCCTTCCAGGGGATGGATTTCTCGGGCAACGTGGCCCGTATAGCCCCGATGATGCGCGAAGCGTCCCGCATGGCCGAGATCGAGGTCGAGGTCGACAACGTATCTCACATGCTGAAGCCGGGTATGTTCGCGAGGATCGAAGTAGTCACTGCCGAGAGGGACAGCACTCAGCTGGTGCCGAGCACTGCGGTGGTGGAACGCGGCGGCGAGACCGGCGTATTCGCCGTTCCTGACGGCGAGAAAGTGGCCCGGTATATCAGGGTGACGACCGGGATCGTCACACCGGAACTGACCGAGATAATCGAGCCACAGATCAGCGGGCGCGTCGTGACCCTGGGCCAGCATCTTCTTGACGACGGGAGCCCGGTCGTCCTCGAGGATGAAGCGTACGACCGGGCCGGTGGAGCAGAAACATCGAGCTTGGAGCGGAACATCAGATGAATATCTCGAGCGGCCCTGTACACCGTCCCGTTCTGACGACGATCATCTTCCTCGTGGTCATCGCGCTGGGGCTCGTCTCATACAGCCGGCTCTCGATCGACCTCATGCCGGAGATCACCTTCCCGACGATCTCGGTGGTCACCGATTACGCCAACGTCGGCCCACAGGAGATAGAGGAATCGATATCGCGCCCGATCGAGGAGGCGCTTGCCGCCGTGCAGGGGGTCGAGGAGATCACATCCACATCGACCGAGGGGAGCAGCCGGGTGCGCGTGGCCTTCGCCTGGGGCACGGACCTCGACGTGGCCGCCAACGATATCCGCGACCGTATAGACCGTGTCATGGGGCGGCTGCCCGAGGATGTGGAGCGCCCGATGATACGCAAGTTCGATCTCTCCGCATTCCCCGTCATGTATCTGGGCGTATCGAGCAACCTCGATCCTCTAGACCTGCGGCAGATCGTAGAGGACCAGGTGAAGTACCGGCTCGAACGCGTGCCCGGCGTGGCGGCGATCGACATACGCGGAGGGCTTAACAGGGAGATACATGTTGAACTTCATTCCGACGAGCTCAAGGCTCTCGGGATCTCGAACGACGCGATTCTGGCGGCCCTGGGCAGCGAGAACCGGAACGTTCCGGCCGGCCTTTACGACAAGGGAAATCTCGAGGTGCTGGTACGGACACAGGGAGAGTACAGCGACCTCGAGGAGATCCGCAACACGGTCATAGCCGTGCGCGAGGGATCCCCTATCCAGATAAAGGACGTTGCGGACGTAGTCGACTCGTGGGAGGAGATCCGCCAGGTGGTGCGCATAGACGGTCAGCCCGGGCTGCGCATAGCGGTCAGCAAGCAGTCCGGGGCGAACACCGTGGATGTCGCCAGGGAGGTCTGGGCTGAAATCGATCGCATAAACCGCGACATACCGCAGTTGAAGCTGATCGCCCTGATAGACACATCGAGATACATCAAGCAGTCGATAAGCAACATGGGATTCGCGGTGCTCATCGGCGGCATCCTCGCGATCTTGATCCTGTTCCTCTTCCTGCGGAACGTCTCGAGCACGCTGATCATCGCGACGGCTATACCCATATCGATAGTGGCGACTTTCGGGCTGATGTATTTCGGGGGCTTTACCCTGAATATAATAACGTTCGGCGGGCTCGCTCTCGGCATAGGCATGCTTGTGGACAACGCCATCGTCGTGCTGGAGAATATCTATCGGCACCGCGAAGCGGGGGAATCACCGATCGACAGCGCCCTGGTCGGCACTTCCGAAGTCTGGTCGGCGATCCTGGCCAGCACGCTGACCACGCTCGCGGTCTTCATCCCGGTGGTGTTCATCCGCGGGATGTCCGGGATCATGTTCCGGCAGATGGCCTACGTGGTGAGCTTCTCGCTGCTCTGCTCGCTGATAGTCGCCCTTACGCTGATACCGATGCTGGCCTCCAGGTTCCTCAGGTTCCAGCCTTCGGAGCATTACAGGGACGAAAGCCGGCTGCACCGCGTCTATGCATGGAGCGAAGCCCTCTTCCGGGATGTCGAGAAGAACTATTCAGGGCTTCTGGCCAAAGCGCTCGATCGCAAGAAGACAGTCATGATCCTGGCCGGGGCGCTGCTGGCAGTCTCACTCGTGCTGATCAGGTTCATCGGCGTCGAGCTCATGCCCGCGACCGACGAGGGAGAGGTCAGGGTGAGCCTGGAGATGGCTGTTGGCACGCGGCTGGAAGTCGTGGACCAGGCGACCCTCGAGGTCGAGAGGATAATCAAGGAGAATGTGCCTGAAGCGATGTCCGTCATGTCATACGTCGGGGGAGGCGGATACCGTTCCAGTGGAGGCCATACAGCCGAAGTCAGGATCAGCCTGGTCCCGAAACGCGAGCGGAAGCGCAGCAGCGAGCAGATCGCGAACGACCTGCGCCCATTGCTCAATGAGCTTCCGGGATTGACCAGCAGGACGCGCGCGGGACAAGGACTTTTCATACTGAGGATGGGAGCTCAATCGGAAAGTTCCATAGACCTCGAGGTCCGTGGTTACGACCTGGAGACCGCGCACGAGCTGGCCCAGAGGATAAATGAGGCGATCAAGTCGATCCCGAGCATCACCGATACGAGGATCAGCAGGGAGGAAGGCAGCCCCGAGCAGATCATTCGCATAGACAGGAAGAAGGCCGCCGACCTCAGCCTCGGAGTATCGAAGATCGGCGACGCACTGGAGACGGCGGTGGGCGGAAAGAGGGCGACCTTCTTCCGCGAGGGGGGCAAGCAATATCCGATCGTGGTGCGGCTGAGCGAGGAAGACCGCGGGGACCTCGACGAGCTGCTCGACCTGACGGTGGTCAACAACCGCGGAGAGCCTGTGGTGCTGCGCAACGTAGTCGAGACGGTGAGGGAGGAAGGGCCGGTCCGGATCGAGCGGAAGGACCAGGAGCGCATCATCTCGATCGAAGTGAACTATACCGGCGAGGACATGGGGACCGTGATCAGGGAGATCCGTGAGAAACTCCAGTACATCCCTGTACCCAAGGATTTCGCGATACTGTTCGGCGGAGACTACGAAGAGCAGCAGAAGGCCTTCAGGGAGCTGCTTGTCGGCCTTATACTGGCCATATTCCTCGTCTACATGGTCATGGCGGGACAGTTCGAATCGTTCCGCGACCCGTTCGTGGTCCTCTTTTCCGTTCCCATGGCGATCATCGGCGTAGTGCTGACGATGCTGCTGACCGGCACGATCTTCAGCATGCAGGCGTACATAGGTTGCATCATAATGACAGGCATCGTGGTGAACAACGCGATCCTGCTCGTCCACACGACCAACCAGCTCCGCCGCGAGAAAGGCATGGAGCTCAGGCCCTCGGTACTTCAGGCCGGCTCAAACAGGCTCCGCCCGATCCTGATGACCACGATGACGACAGTCCTGGGCCTGATGCCGCTGGCCCTCGGCATAGGGGAAGGCGGCGAAGCGCAGGCGCCGCTCGCGCGCGTAGTGATCGGAGGCCTGCTCAGTTCGACGCTGATCACGCTGGTCCTGATCCCGGTGGTCTACACGATATTCGAGAGCAGGCGGACGTGGAAAAAGGATGCCCGGCCCGCCGCATAGGCGGTCCCGACCGATCATATCGGGAAATCAACTGAACCCTGGCCCAGCCGTTTTTATTCCTTCCGGGAGGTTCGGAATTGTTTCGACCTCCCGAAGGTGCTATTATCATATATCAGGCGGCATTCCCATTCCGGCGCGATATTGAAGAAGATGAAGAAGAGCCATGAAAGACAGCATCAAGAGAGTACTCACATGCGCGGTGGCGGTTGCCGCGTCTTTTATTTCCACTGATCTCCACGCTGTATCGGTCACCTTCCAGGTCCGCATGTCATATCAGATCGAGATCGGCAATTTCGATCCGGGCAGCGACTTTGTCGATATTGCAGGCACTTTCAACGGTTGGGGGACCGATCCGCTGACCCCCCTCGCTGGTATTGACGGAGACAGTATATACACGGTCACGCTCGGCGGTTTCACCCCTGCGGAATTCATCGAGTATAAGTTCCGCATCAACGCGCAGTGGGACGGCAGCGAGGAGTTCCCGGGCGTCGGTAACAACCGCACTTATACAGTGGGCGAAAACAACGATACGATCCTGGTCTGGTACAACGACATGCAGCCGGGCGGCGGGGGTATCGGAGACCTTCACTGGTGGAACGACCGCGTGTTCTACGAGATATTCGTTCGCAGCTTCTACGATAGCGACGGCGACGGTACGGGCGATTTTCAGGGCCTGACCGAGAAGCTCGACTACCTTAACGACGGCGATCCGGAAACGGACAGCGACCTCGGTATCACGGGCATCTGGCTTATGCCTATCCAAAAATCACCGAGCTACCACGGCTACGATACGGTAGACTACCGCTCTATCAATCCCGATTACGGGACGATGGCCGATTTCGAGGACTTTCTGGCAGCCGCCCACTCCCGCGGCATCGCTGTCATAATCGACTACGTGATGAACCACTGCTCTGACCAGCATCCCTGGTTCGCCGCGTCCGCCGCGGAAGATCCCTACTACCGTGACTGGTTCCGCTGGTTGCCGGACGATCCGGGCCAGATAGGGCCCTGGGGGCAGCAGGTCTGGCACTGGAACCCCTCGGGCTGGTACTACGGACTCTTCAACGCTGGCATGCCCGACCTTAACTACGAGACGCCCGCCGTGAAGGACACGATGTTTGAGACGGCCGCTTACTGGCTCGACACGATCGGCGTTGACGGCTTCCGCCTCGATGCGGTGCTTTACATCATAGAGGAAGGAGACCAGCTGCAGAACACGCCCGCTACTCTGCAGTTCTGGCATGACTACAACTCCTACGTCAAAGCGGTAAAGCCGGCGGCCATGTCGGTCGGCGAGGCCTGGACCTCCACGGGCACGGTCCTTCAGTACGTGACAAATGACCGGATCGACTTCTGCTTCGAGTTCGACCTGTCATACGCGATGCTCGGCGCCGTCAACGACGGGAACGCCGATTACCTGGGAACGAAGGCTTTGCAGGTCTACAGCCTCTACCCATACCTGCAGTTCGGCACATTCCTCACCAACCACGACGAGGACCGTGTGCTCAACGTCCTCGGCTTCGACGAGGGCCGCAACAGGGTCGCCGCCGGCATATACATGACCCTGCCGGGGATACCTTTCGTGTATTACGGCGAGGAGATAGGCATGATCGGCAGCGGCGACCACCTCAACATACGCACACCTATGCAGTGGACGGACGGGACCAACGCCGGATTTACCACGGGCACGCCCTGGCACGCGATCAACGGCAACTACGAGCAGTTCAACGTGCTCGTCGAGGATACGGACCAAGGATCGCTGCTCAGCTGGTACAGGAAACTGGTCGGCGTGCGCAACGCGACTCCGGCCCTGCGTAGAGGCACGTACGCCGCGCTGTCGAGCTCTGAATCTCCGGTAATGGCTTTCCTGAGGAGCTACCAGGGACAGGGCGTGCTCTGCATGTCCAACACGGCGGGCCACGCTATAGGCAGCATCACGCTGACAGGGTCGGCGGCCAGCCTCGAGCCAGGTAGCCACCTGCTGATCAATCTGCTCATCCCCGGCGATACACTCAGTATCGCGGTGAGCCCCGCGTACGAGATAACGGGAATCAGCCTCGACGCTTACGAGACAGCCATTTACGAGTTCGGAAGCCTTACCGGAGTGGAATCAGGCGATGGCGCGATACCCGGCGCCGGCATGCGGCTCGGGCAGAACTTCCCAAATCCCTTCAATCCCTCGACTACTATCGCGTTCGAACTGCCGCGCAGAAGCCGCGTCAACCTGTCGATCTACGACGTACAGGGGAGGCCCGTAAGGACAGTCAGCGACGGGATACTTCCGGAAGGCCGCCGTGAGGTAGTATGGGACGGGAGGGATGGGCAGGGCAACGGGGTGAGCTCGGGCGTTTACTTCTACAGGCTTACTTCAGGCGACCAGTCCCTGACGAGGAAGATGGTCCTTCTGAGGTGATCCGCATGTTCAAAGGAGTGATCTGATGTCCCGCAGGATTCTCCGTCTTTCAATATCCGCTTCATTACTAATGCTGCTCTCCTGCGGCGGCTCTGACAGCCCGGCCGCGCCGGACGAGACCGAGCCGACATACGATTTCGTCCATCATCAGGACATACTTACACAGGGAGGGGCGGATTTCGAATCGTTTGTCATAGGGGGCGAGACATATCTTGCCGTAGCGAACGCTTACAGCGGCGCTTCTGTAAACATCGATTCGAGGATCTACCGATGGGTCGATACTTCCTTTGTCGAGTTCCAGGCGATTCCCACGTCGCAGGCGTCGGACTGGGAGTACTTCGAGATAGGGGCGGAATCTTATCTGGCCGTGGCGAACCTGAGCAACGGCGGCACTACTGACATAGATTCGAAGATATACCGGTGGACCGGTGCGGCCTTCGCGGAGCTGCAGTCGATCCCGACTAGTGGCGCGGTCGACTGGGAGTACTTCGAGATAGGAAACGATTCATACATCGCCGTCGCGAACGAGCACTCGGACTACGATTACACTATAGATTCTAAGATATTCAGGTGGAACGGCTCCGCGTTCGCAGAATTTCAGTCGATCCCGACCATGGGAGCGAAAGACTGGGAGTTCTTCACCGTGGGGGCCGATTCATTCCTTGCCATCGCGAACTGGACCGACGGGGTCACCCGCAACGTCGATTCGAAGGTATACATGTGGAACGGATCCTCATTCGCCGAGTTTCAGGCGATCCCGACAACGGGTGGAAGGGACTGGGAGCCTTTCGAGATCGGCGGAGAGGCCTATCTGGCTATAGCGAATTTCAGCGACGGAATCACTCAGGACGTCGATTCGAAGATCTATGTGTGGAACGGCTCATCGTTCACGGAATATCAGTCGATCCTGACAAACGGGGCCACAGACTGGGAGTACATTGAGATCGGGACCTTTTCATATCTCGCTGTCGCGAATTACGTCAGCACGGATGAGAATTCCCGCAACATCGATTCGAGGATATATATCTGGAACGGCTCGTCCTTCGCAGGGCATCAGGCAGTCCTCACACACGGCGCGCAGGACTGGGAGCATTTCATCATCGGCCCGGATCACTATATCGCGTGCGCCAACCTGTACGACGGATCGACATATCAGCTGAACTCGATAGTGCTGAAGGCTGTTGCCGAATAGCCTGAGACGGCCTATCTCCGGTTCCTGAATATACCCACGACACCGGCTACCGTCACTTCTTCTTCCGTCCCAGTTTATCTGATGGGCACCCCGTTGCCTGTATCCTTCGACCAGCTGCCTGATCTCTCTTCCGGTACAGTCATAGATCGACAGATTTACCGGACCTCCCGCTGGGAGCTCGTACATGATCCGTGTCGAGGGGTTGAAGGGATTCGGGTAGTTCTGGCGCAGTAGCGATCCGTTTGGAGCCTCTGGTCCCGACGCATCGGTCGGTGTCTCTTCGAAGGCCGAGATGGACGGGAGGACCTCTCCCGCAAAATCAAACAGGGCGAGGTTCTCCCAACCCGAGCCGGGCGGAGGTCCCGCTATCCAGGCGGGCTCCCAGTAAAAGATGCCGATTCCGAGCCCGCCGGGAACATTCCGGACCGTATCGATGAGATCGCTGATAAAATCTCTCTGGCCCTCTGCCGTCGCCGGATAACCGTCGAGCAGCTGGCTCTCAAGCCCGACGAGATTATGCGTGTCGTCGTTCCAGCCCAGCGTGAAGGGATATGCTGTTTCGACAACCACGATACGCTTGCCGTACCTTGCCGCGAGGTCATTGATATTGTAGGAGAGATCGTCGAGAGTTCCGTGCCACCAGGGGTAAAAAGACAATCCGATAAGATCGAATTCGACGCCTTCCGCGAGGAGGTTGTCGAAAAACCATATGCATCCGCCGTTGTCGCCGCCGTCGGCGAAATGGATCATCGTTGCGATCGAATCTCCCGCCGCCGCGTCATGCACACCATCGATGCCGGCCTTGACGAGAGCCCTGAGCTGTATCCACTGCGCGGGATTGTCCCAGGTATTGCAGACGAGGCCGTTGTCCCAGAGCATTCCGCAAGTGATCTCGTTGCCGATCTGGACCCAGTCGGGTCTCGTGTTCTGCGAGATCAGCGCAGTCACAACATCTCTCGTGTATCTGTACACGCTGTCGGCAAGTTCCGCGGTCGTCAGCCCGGCCCAGGCCGCCGGCTTGTATTGTTTTCCCGGATCGGCCCAGGTGTCGGAATAATGGAAATCAAGGAGCAGCCTGAGGCCGAGCGCGCTGGCTCTGGCGGCCATATCCATCGTCTTTTCGAATCCGCAGTAACCATCGGCCGGCGTGTGCCATATCCGGAGGCGGACAAAGTCTACCCCATGCGCGGCGAGTATCTCGAGCGCGTCTCCCGGCTCTCCTGATTCCGTGAAGATTCCGCCTCCATCCTCGACTTGCGGAAGCGATGACACATCGGAGCCCTTTACAAATCCATCTCCTTCGGCGTGACCGGCCGCCATCAGAAGAAGAACTCCGGCGCAGAGGCATGATATGAAGCGACGGGAATGCCCGTTGATGTGATTCATGCTGTAATTATAGTATCATCAAAGGTTCTTTTGCAAACGGGCTGTAATGGATTCCTGTTTAAATGTCGCGGGACCGTCCGGTATACTCCTCCGGAAAATCAGAGAGCAGCCGTTCGATAATGCCTTGAATCTGACTTTTTCCGTGTACCGGGACCGTGCCGATTATGATCATAGTCGAAAACATATCGAAAGGGTACGGAAGCCAGGAGCTTTTCAGGGAGACCGGTTTCAGGCTCAACGCCAGGGAGAGGCTGGGGCTTGTCGGCAGGAACGGCCACGGGAAGACGACCCTGTTTCGGATGATCACCGGCGAGGAGGAGGCCGATTCAGGCGAGATCATCATCCCGAAGGGGTACACGATAGGCCACGTCCTCCAGGAGCCGGATTTCGGCGGCGCGACCGTGCTGGAGGAGGGATGCAGGGGACTTCCCCCCGAGGAGAAGGACCAGTCGTGGAAGGTCGAGAAGGTGCTGGCTGGTCTCGGCTTCTCGGCGCCCGATCTTGAGAAGGACCCTTTCGAACTTTCGGGCGGGTTCCAGGTAAGGCTCAATCTCGCGAAGGTCCTAGTACGCAATCCCGACCTTCTCCTGCTCGACGAGCCGAACAACTACCTCGACATAACCTCGATCAGGTGGCTGACGAGGTACCTGAGCGGCCGCCAGGGCGAGCTTGTCCTGATTACGCACGACCGCAGCTTCATGGACAACGTCGTCACGCACACGATGGGGATCTACAGGAAGACCCTCCGCAAGATCAAGGGGGATACGGGCAAGCTCTACGACCAGTTAGCCATGGAGGAAGAGGTCTACGAGAAGACGCGGCTCAACGATGAGAAGAAGAGAAAAAAGGCCGAAGAGTTCATAAGGCGTTTCCGCGCCAAGGCGAGGCTCGGGGGGCTCGTCCAGTCGAGAGTCAAGACGCTGGAGAAGCAGAAACGGCTCGAGAAGCTGGAGAAGACGAAGGACCTCGACTTCTCATTCAGGTCGAGTCCGTTCAACGGCAAGCCGGTAATGAACGTGACCGGCCTCGCTTTCGGGTACGAGCCGGGCAGGACGCTCTTCTCGGATCTTTCGTTCTCTATCGGGCCGTACGACAGGGTCTGCGTCGTCGGCGCGAACGGCAGGGGAAAGACGACGCTTCTGAAGGCTCTCGCCGGCCGGCTGGAGCCGCTTTCCGGCGAGGTCTCGTACAACTCGACGGTCAGGAGCGCCTACTACGAGCAGGCCAACATCAATACACTCTCCGACGACAGGACCGTCCTGGAGGAGATCGTAAGCAGCGATCCCGACGTCGACCAACAGGGCGCGAGGAACATATGCGGTATGATGATGTTCGAGGGTGATGCGGCGCTCAAGAAGATAAGGATCCTCTCCGGCGGAGAGAAGAACAGGGTCCTGCTGGGAAAGGTCATCGCTACCCCCGTGAGCTTCCTTCTGCTCGACGAGCCTACGAACCATCTCGACCTCGAGGCGTGCGACGCGCTGCTGGAGGCGCTCAACGAGTTCGAGGGGGCCGTACTGATGGTGACTCACAACGAGATGCTTCTGCACGGGCTGGCCGAAAGGCTGGTCGTCTTTCAGGACGGCAGGGCGTTCGTCTTCGAGGGCGGGTACCAGGAATTCCTCGACCGGAGGGGATGGGAAAGCGAGAGGGATACATCCGAGGCTGGATCCGAAGATGGAGCCGGGGCGAGCCGTCCCTCGAGGCCGGACAGAAAGGAACTCAAGCGTATCCGCTCCGAGCTCGTCCGCGAGAGGTCCAGGGCGCTCAGGCCCGTCGAAAAGAGGATCGAAGAGGCCGAGACATCGATCGTAAACGCCGAGCATGAGCTGGAGAAACTTCACCGTGAGATCGAGGAGGCGTCGCTTCGCGGCGACAACGGGGCGATAGCCGATCTTTCGAAGAGGATCAAGGCCCGGGAAAAGGAGATCGAGACCGGATTCGGGAGTCTCGAGAAGGCCTCTGCCGAGTACCACGAGAAGAAGGAGCCGTTCGAGAGGCGTTTCGACGAGCTGGACCGCGCTTGAGTCGGGCAAAGACCTGCGGCTTGATGATCCCGCCTGCCTATTCGTTCCCGAAAGCCGAGATCCCCGTCAGGTGCTCGCCGAGGATAAGCGTGTGGATATCGAATGTGCCCTCGTAGGTATGGACCGACTCGAGGTTGCACATATGCCGGATCGTCTGGTATTCGAGTGTGATCCCGTTGGCTCCGAGCATCCCACGCGCCTTGCGCGCGCCCTGAAGTGCGGCGTTCACGTTGTGCCTCTTGGCCATCGAGACGTGGTAGTGCTTCATCTTTCCCGAATCAGCCAGGCGGCCGAGGCGGTGTGCCATCAGCTGGGCGTTCACCAGGTCGGTGGCGAGCTCTGCAAGCTTGGCCTGCGTGATCTGGAACGAGGCGATCGGTTTCCCGAACTGGACGCGTTCCCGGGTGTAGCGGAGGACCTCGTCGAAGATGCCCTGCAGCACTCCTGCCGCTCCCCAGGCGATCCCGTATCGCGCTGAAGTGAGACACATCAGCGGGCTCTTGAGGTCCTGCGTGCCGGGCAGCTCGCGGCTCGCCGGGATGCGCACGTCCTCCAGCACGAGCTCCGAGGTCACCGAGGCGCGCAGCGACGCCTTGTGCTTCTGCTCGGGAGCGGAGAATCCCCCGTCGTCCCTGTGCACGATGAAGCCGCGGATCGTGCCCTTCTCGTCCTTAGCCCACACTACGGCGATATCGGCGAGCGTCCCGTTGGTGATCCACATCTTGGCGCCGTTGAGCACCCAGTGGTCGCCGTCTTTCCTCGCGCGCGTGATCATCGAGCGCGGGTCGGACCCCGCGTCTGGCTCGGTGAGGCCGAAACATCCGATGATCCCGCCGCTTGCCAGTTTCGGCAGGTATTCATTCTTCTGCTCCTCGGAGCCGAACTTCCAGATCGGATACATAACGAGGCTTCCCTGCACCGAGACGAAGGAGCGGACTCCCGAGTCCCCGCGCTCGAGCTCGTGGCAGATCAGCCCGTACATCGTGTACGAGCACCCGCCGCCGCCGTACTCGGACGGCACGAAGGGGCCGAGAAAACCGAGCTCGCCCATCTTCGGTATAAGCCCGGTCGGAAACGTCGCTTCCTCCCAGTGATCGGCGATGATGGGAATGATCTCCCGGTCGACGAACCTGCGTGCGGTGTCGCGTATCAGGACCTCTTCTTCGCTGAGAAGCTCATCGAGGCTGAAGAGATCAAGCGGCTGAAAGACCATGCCTTCCTCCTGTATTCTGTCCTTTAATGCGCGGCGGAAAGCCGCCGGCCGGCGTTTTTCGCGAAACCGGAAAGAAGTATAGAAACATAGCAGTCTTGTAACAAATAAATTCGGAGATCTCGGGGGAGATATTTCATGTCCCGCCGGCTGTTTCGTGACGCGTTAAATGCCGGGGTCGGTCGGGCCGGCCATGATATGGCCGGAGAAATGCAGCCACCGCTCTCCGGCCTGATTTGCTTTGATTCGGCGGGCCACTTCCCGTAAAATCAACTGAAGGGTGTTTCAGCTGCAACTGCAGGGAGAATATGATGTCAACGAACAGATCGGGTATACTCGCGGTTTCCCTTTTACTTTTCATTCCTTTTATTTTCCAAGGCTGCGGGAGCGACGGCGGCTCTCCCGTGACGTCGGACGGTGATACAGTCGGCCCGGCGGGCGGGACGGTGACCGACTCCGGCGGGGCATCAGCAGATATCCCGGCCGGCGCCCTCGACGCCGAGACGGCGATCACGGTCAAGACGCTCCCAGGAAAGGAAGACCTGCCGCCGGAGAGCCAGCCCTTCCTGCCGATGCTGGGTGGGGCGCGGTTCGGCCCTTCGGGCATGGAGTTCAACATCCCCGTGACTCTTACGATCCCGGTGGATCCGCCCGTCTACGCATCCGACACCATAACCGTCCTTTACTGGGATGATCTGGAAGAGAGGTGGACGGCCCTTCCGGGTCCCGTGACAGTCCTGCCCGGAGGTGGGGCAGTCACTGTCGAGACGACTCACTTTACCCTTTTTTCCGCCATATCGAACGTGTTCGACAACTTCCACGAGAATTTCGGGGACGGCTCGACCGCGCAGGCTGCCTTCGACGCATATGTCTCATGGTTCCTCTCCAATGTGACCTGGATGGGACGCAAAGGGCTCTACAACGGGGACTGCCACGAGGTCGTCGGTATAAAGATAGATCTCGGGTACAGGGTCGAACACCTCCCTGACGGGCCGTACTATGAAGGATATCCAGGGTACAGCGACGGGGAGAGCAGGCAGCCCGACGTGATATTCTATGTCTCCTACGACTACGTGGAGGAGGGCCCATCAGGGACGATAGACAAGTTCTACGCCCTCGAGATCCATGTCTCCCTCAAGTGCTGCGCCGCAGACGTGAACGTCACGGCGCAGCCGTCCAGCATAGACATCAAAGAGACGAGCAGCGTCACGGCGACCGTGATGTGCGACGACGAAGCGATGGCGGGATACGGCGTGACATTCGAGGCCCTCGGAGGGCTGGGCGAAGTAAGCCCGGCCACGGCGGCGACCTCGGCCGGCGGCACCGCCTCGACGACGTTCACCGCCGGCGAGGACGAGGGGGTCGAGTCGGTCCGCGCCTCGATAACGCAATGCGCCGGGCAGGAATCTCCCGACGGGGCCGCGCAGATCGAGATCAGCAGTGACTGGCGCGGGACGATGGACATCACGTTCACCCATGACATCGGCGACGAGCCGCTCTATGACTTCACCGACCACGTCTCGATATCCCTGGACCTTACGATCGAGGAGGGAGTCGTCTACGGGACCGGGACGGGATCGCACTCGATAACCCTCACGCCGGCCGGCAACTGCACCGAGCAGGGTATGGTCGCCCCGGCGTTCTCGGTTGTCGCGGCAGGAACGGTCGAAGGGGATGATCTTCTTCTCCAGGTCGTCCCGATGAGCATGCCGCTGAGCTTCACGCTGCACTGCGTGTGGGATACCGACGATGAGGATTTCCCGTTCCCCGTGTACGGGATGCTCGAGGGCTCCATAATGGGGCAGTATATATTTGTCGATCTCCCCTGGGAGAAAGGCGCGACCGATTCAGGTTCCGGGATCGATCCAGCTGGCGGGGATATCCCTATGGCGTACAGCTGGACCTTCACGCTCGGCGGATCCTGACGGCCATTCACATCGGCGACCGACAATACGGCCGTCGGGATAGTGTACGACAAGGACGGCCGGGCATTCGTGCAGATCAGCTACGGCAGCGGAAAGGAAGCCCGTGAAAAGGGCCTCGGTATCTGGGCTGAGGACAGATAACATTCTGTCTGACAGACACTTTACTTTCCATCTCATAACAATACCTTGGTAAATAATCCCGAAAAGGGTTATATTACTAGCAGCAGCCTTTCTCCATATTCCCTTGCCGGTCCATGGCCCCGGACCCGAATCGGTAGCGGAACCTGGTCCTGGGCATGAACATGGGATTCAAACGGCAAGGGAGACCACCTTTGAAGATATTATTGATAGCGCCCGACTTTCCGGGCACCTTCTGGAGCTTCATCCACGCGTTGAAGTTCGTGAACAAGAAATCCTCGCATCCGCCCCTGGGGCTGCTGACCGTTTCCTCGCTCCTTCCGGGAGACTGGGAGCGGCGCCTCGTGGACCTTTCCGTCAGGAAGCTTACCGACGACGACATCGACTGGGCCGACATGGTATTCCTCGGCGCGATGTCGATACAGAGGGAGTCGGCGGTAGAGATCATCGACCGGTGCCGGGAGCGCGGGAAGAAGATAGTAGCGGGCGGCCCCCTCTTTACCGCCTCGTACGACGAGTTCGAGGGCATCGATCATTTCGTCCTCGGCGAAGCCGAGATCACGCTGCCCCTCTTCCTGGCCGACCTGGAGCGGGGAGAGCCGAAGCCGCTCTATCTCGCCGATGAGCGTCCCGCCCTGGCGCTGACACCGATGCCTGACTGGGACCTGATAAACATGAAGGACTACATGACGATGAGCGTGCAGTACTCCAGGGGCTGCCCCTTCGCCTGCGAGTTCTGCGACATATCGGTCCTCTTCGGACGCAAGGTCAGGACGAAGAGCGCTGAAAACATTGTCGGCGAGATGGAGGAGCTCTACCGGCGCGGGTGGCGTGGCGGGGTCTTTTTCGTCGACGACAATTTCATCGGCAACAGGGTCAAGCTGAAGCGCGAGGTCCTGCCCGCGATGATCGCCTGGCAGGAGGAAAAGAAGTATCCATACTACATTACGACCGAGACATCGATCGACCTGGCCGACGATGACGAGCTCATGGCGATGATGTCGAAGGCCGGATTTTCCTCGGTTTTCGTGGGAGTCGAGAGCCCGAATGACGAGAGCCTGAAGGAATGCAACAAATCGCAGAACCGGGGCCGCGACATGGTCGAGAGCATCAGGAAGATGCAGATGGCCGGGTTCGAGGTACTAGGCGGCTTCATAATCGGGTTCGATAGCGATCCTCCGGCGATATTCGACAAACTGAGCGAATTCATAAAGGAAAGCGGTATCGTGACGGCGATGGTCGGTCTTCTCAACGCTCCCCGGGGCACGAAGCTGTACAAGCGCCTCAAGGGAGAGGGAAGGCTTGTCGAGAACATCTCGGGCAACAACACCGACATGACGATGAACTTCATTCCAAAGATGGACAGGCAGAAGCTGATAGATGGATACAGGAAGATCATAAATGACATCTATTCGGCGAAACCGTACTACAACCGGATCATCGACTTCCTCAGGGATTTCGAGCCGCCGCGCGGGCAGGCCTCGAGGTTCAGGCCGGCCGACGTGATCGCCCTCCTGAAATCGATGTTCAGGCTCGGCCTGATCGACAAGGGCAGGATTTACTACTGGAAGCTCTTCGCCTGGTCGCTGGTAAAGAAGCCCAGGCTCTTCCCGCTGGCTATAACATTCGCCGTTTACGGCCTTCACTTCAGGAGGGTCTTTCAGCCCCTGATCATGAAATAGTGGGCCTGAAGCGGGGTTTCGAGCCGGATCGGGCTGTTTTCTTTATCTGCGAAGATAATCAGAAAAAGTTCATTTCGGGGTTGTTTTTTTGGAATATTATGGTATATTCTCGGCGAAACGGATGAATTCGGGATTGATTTGTTTCAGTTGACCGAAAAGGACGATGAACGAGACCTGTCTAGTTGATCTTCTTTATTAGGGGAACTTGGTAAAACTCCTGAAAAATATCTGTTTGGTGTTTTATTTCCCAGAGGCCTACAGGAGGCTGTAATGAAGATTTACGTAGGTAACATGTCTTTTGACACTGAAGAAAGCGATCTGAGGAAAGCTTTCGAAGAGCACGGAGCGGTTGATTCCGTCGCTATCATCACGGACAGAGACACTGGCCGTTCCAAGGGATTCGGTTTCGTCGAGATGTCGAACGACACCGAGGCTCAGGCAGCTATCGACAACATGAACGACAAGGAGTTCATGGGTCGTACGCTCAAGGTCAATAAGGCACGTCCTCGCAACGACAGTCGCGGCGGTGGCGGCGGCGGTCGTGGCGGCTTCGGTCGCGGCGGCTACTAGACCCCGGACTCGATAGCAACTGGCAGCTGAATGACAGGGCGGCTCGCCGGTAAAAATAAAGAGGGAAGTCGGGATTCCGGCTTCCCTCTGTCTTTTCAGGGTACAGGACCTTCGCTGATACCGGCTCCTGAAGTGCTATGAAGAGTCCTTTCAAACAGCATCTTTAGCCGGTTCCCAGCTTTCTGACAGGCGCGCGCAGATATACTCGAGGAGCTCCCTGTCGTCCCACGAGAAGGGCCCGAGTTCGTGCGAGTCTATATCGAGCTCGCCGGCGATCTTTCCGTCGTGGAATACAGGCACCACGATCTCCGATACGACGTCCGGCGCGCAGGAGAGATAGTTCGTCACTTTCGTCACATCCTGGATGATGATCGTCTCGCCGGTCGCGGCGGCCTGCCCGCAGATCCCCTTGCCGAAAGGTATCCGTACATGCTCGGTCTCTGCTCCGATGAAAGGACCGAGCACGAGCTCTTCCGTGTCACCTTCGACGAGGTAGAACCCGACCCAGTCGTAGTAGTCTATCTCGTTCGCAAGCAGGCTGGTTATCGCCCTGAGCTTTTTCTCCAGCGAGCCTCCTGCCGAGAGTATCCCGTCCACTGAGGTCCGGATAGATGCGAACAGCGCCTTCTTGTCCTTCATCACCATTTCCTTCTGTCTGGCGTCAGAATGATTTCTCGGCGTATTCACGCAAGTGTCATACCAGAATGGCGTTCGGGGGGGAATTTGTCCGCTGATATCAACGGAGGAGGACCATTTTTCTCGAGCTGCTGAACGGGCCTGCCTCTATCCGGCAGAAGTAGACGCCCGAAGAGGCTGCATCGCCGCCTTCACGAGCGCCGTCCCAGACTGTCGAGTTGAATCCCGCTTCGAAAATATCATCGACAAGGAGCCTGACCGGGTGTCCTGCGACGTCGAAGATTGTGATCCTCACCCTCGAAGAGCACGGCTGGTACCACCTGATCCTTGTTCCGGGATTGAACGGGTTGGGGTAGTTCTGGAATAGCCGGGCCGGCGCCACAGGCACTTCTATCCCAATCTCCTCGAAAAGGGGTTCCATCCCGAGCCCCCTGTCGAGATACACGCGGTAATCATGCTCCGATCCTGGCGCAACGTCCGTGTCATGATATCCGTAACCTGTCATCCCCTCCATCAAAGGGATCCTTACCAGTTCCCGGCAGCCCCCGATCGCCCCCGGGCACCGTATGACGACGAACTCTCCCTCTGTGCTGGTACAGGCTACTGTCCAGGCCAGTTCGATCCAGCCTGGAAGGGCCTTGGCGTTGTATTCCGTGACTATTGACGGGCCGTCACGTGGCACGTAGCTCCATATGTCGTAGACACGGGGGGCTCCGCCTATCACGCTCGCCTGGATCCACACAGGCGCGTCGAGATTGCCGTCGGCCCAGGTCGTCCAGACGGCCCTGGAGAATGATGAGAGTGAGTCCGGCCAGGCCGCGACCGGGACCGCCTCGAATCTCGCCTCGTCGATGGCAGGGTCCCAGGTCATCCGGATGTCGTAGAGGCCCTCTTCGAGGACTGTCTCCTTGAACTGGTTGTTCGCGGAATACCAGGCCGGGGATACCTTCCCGTCCCCTTCGATCAGAACGCCGAGGCTGAGGTTGCCGTGCCGCCCGTTGTGCCTGGCGGGAGGGGTTTCGGTAAGGCCCAGCGCGTATTCCCTTCCGCCTCCGGCCAGGATCCTGAATACCCAGGACCTTATCACGTCCAGCGGTTCCTCACGAGTCGCTACGGCGGCGGAGGTCCATGAGACGATGTCGGCACCGCGCAGATAGCCGTCGAGGCTCGTGTACCAGAAGGCCTCGTTTATCAGGACCCAACCGTACGGCGACGCGGGAAGACCGTTCATCCTGTCGTGGCAGAGCGACGGGTCGTATATCTGCGTGACGGCGTACCGGACGGTCATGGAATCGAGAAGACATCCGTCCGTCACGCTCAGGGTCGTCGCGTACAGTCCGCCGTCGCCGTCCCTGGTCATCCATCTCAGGGTATCGCCGGCTCTCTCGAACCGCGGGTCCTCGAAGTACCATTGCAGCTCCTTATCACCGTCGTATTCGGCAGACGTCCTGAATTCGACGGTGTCTCCCTCTATCGCGACCATGTCCCGCGGTTGGAGGATATACAGATACGACGGTGTCCCTTTTATCGACCAGACGTCGTATACGGCGGAGTGCTCGTTGTAGAGGTTTATCTGTATATGCAGGATGTCGTAAGGCGCGATTTCCGCGGACAGGCTCAGCAGCGGAAGACCGAAGGTTGAAAGTGGGGAGTCGAAGGCAGGAGCGGCATCGAAATCGAAGGTGATCTCAGGGACGGTCCTGTCGATCGTGATCCTAAGGTCGTATATCCCTTCAGGCAGGGTCGAGGACCAGTATCCCTCGTTCCCTGCGGCCCAGGAGGGGCTGAGGGCCCCGGTCGAGTCGATGAAGACCCCGTATGCTATATTGCCGATATTGTAATCGCTGAAATCGGGCGGGACGGCTGTATACCCGATGCAGAACTTCGACAGGCCGTTCCTGTCCATCCTCGCGATGACGATTAGGGTGTCCGCGGTCTCGTCGAAGCGGATCCCGGATATGACGGCCGAACGGAACTCCGAGTAGGGAAGCCCCGCCGCGTAGCCGTCCATGTAAGAGAGCCATCCCACGAGAGTCGCGTGCCACTTGAACTCCGGATGCTCACCGTAGGCCATTCTGTCGTGGATCAGGACAGGTTCAGCGCGGACGGGCGCGCAGGCCAGAGAGATGACCATGATGGTCGCTAGGATCGCATAGAGATCGTATGCCCGGGCGATGTTTCTTGTTCCGTTCATCGGTTTCTGTTCAGCGCGGCTCCCCGCAGGGGCCTAGCACAGTAACGTAGGGCAGGGTGGGGTCTCCTGTAAGTTAACAGAGTGAGTCCTGATGCGCCAGAATAATGCTCGCCGTGCCTGCGTGTGGCGATCTCACGCGTGGATGCCGGACCAGGCGAAAAAATCAGTCCTTGCAGATCGCCGCCGCGCTCCTGCGGCCGTCCATCATGACGGTCAGCGGAGCTTTGGTCCTGACATGTATGAAATGCTCCGTGCGCTCGACCTCGGGCAGCGAGAACAGCCATTTCCAGTCTACGAAGCTGTCCCTCGAGGCGTGCGGGACGGAGAAGTATCCGACTCCCTTCGAGGTGACGTTATGGAAGAAATGCGAACCGAGTGAGGCGTCGAAGTGAAAGTCCTCGAGCTCGACCTCGGCGACGACCTGCGCGTTGGAGATGTCCGACCATCTCACGGGGATCCCGAGGAACCTGTCCCTGGAACCCCATCTGCCCGGGCCGAGCAGTATGTATTTCTCTCCCATCTTCCTCATCCCCGCGTTGAGCCGCTCGAGCTCCGCTCTCATCTCTACGGTCCGGCTCCTGTCGAACCTGCCGATGTCGGCAAAGATGATGTGATGAAGGTCACGCACGATGCCGTTGCCCATCGCGTGCTCGGAGTACACGACCATCCGTTCGCGGGCGATCCCCTCGAGGTCGAGCCTGTAGTCCTTCATATCCCCGAGCAGGGGCTTGATCTGCAGTATGTAGAAGCTGCTTTTCCCGTCTGCTCCCCTTTCGAGATCGACGGCGAACTCGATCTGGACGGGCATTCCCATCGAGCTCGTGATGATCTCCAGTAACGCCTCGAGGATCTGGGAGAGAGGGAAGTATCCGTACTTGAGGATCGGGGCGAAGTCCACGACCCTGGGTCCCGAGTGATGCGATCCAGACCTCATGCTCCCCGAGTCCATGTCCCAGACCGAGACGCAGTATTCCGCGGCTCCGTCCTTCTCCGCCTCCGAGATATCGAGCGTGGTTATAGTGGCGTCGCTGCCCCCACGCAGATCGAAACCGGCGTTATCGAGGGCGATAGCGTAGAATCGGGTCTGGGTCTCCTTGAGCATGTCTTCCTGGGAGATGAAATCCATCTTCGGGTATTTCGGGCAGAAACGCCACGATCTCTCGCCCTCGACGACGTACTTGCCCATGCCCACGCCCAGCAGTGCGATCCCGTCCTCGGGCTTCAGATAGGAGACGGGGTAGTAGTTGTATGACTGCGCCAGGCCCGAAATGTGCGGGTAGAACCTGCCGCCGTGCCTCATCCCGGCGACGCCCTGCAGCAGGACGGCCATCTTCTCCTCTCCAATCTTGTAGTTGACCGCGTCGAGGTAGGAGCGCGCGTCGCCCGAGTAGACCGAGGCGTAAACGAGCTTTATAGCCTCCTCTAGATGACGAAGCCTCACTCCGGGGTCCCTGTCGTTGTTGGGGAGGAAATATGTCTCGTAGATCCCCGAGAAAGGCTGGGACCGCGAATCCTCGAAGAGGCTCGACGACCTCACTGCCAGCGGGTAATCAGCATGTTTCAGGTAGACGGCAAGCTTGTCCCTGAGCTCGGGGGAGAGTCCGGCATGAAGGAATTTACTGGTCACTTCATCCTGTGTCTCGCGGCCGGTCAGGCGGTTGACTAGCCTGTTGCCGGTCATGAAGCGGTCGTATTCCTCGGTGCCGATGATCGCGGTGCGGGGTATCAGCACGTTAACGTCGGTATGGATCGCGAAAAGCTCGCGGTTCTCGATCATCATGTTGAGAAAGACCATCCCCCGTCCCTTGCCGCCGACCGACCCGCCGGCGAGCTGGAATAGATTCTCCTCCTCGGAGATGGCGGACTCGTCGAAATGGATGACTTTGCCTCTTGTCTTCTGCCTGTGGACGATGTCGCATATCTCTATCAGGTGTCTCCTGAGCTCGTCATACGAGGGGAAGTCCGAGATCTTCAGCGGCTGGATGAACTTCGCTATCTGGATCTCTCCCCTCGCCATCAGCCAGCTGGAAAAATGGTTGCGCTCAGCGTGATATACCAGCGACTCGTCGGGTACCGTTTGAAGGAGGTCCCTGAATTCGGCCATCGTTCCTGCCCTGGCGATCGTCTTGCCCGACCTGTCGCGGAAGACGAAATCCCCGAATCCGAGATGATCGAATATGAAGGTAGTCAGGTCGTGGGAGAGGTTGTCGGAGTTCTTGTTGAGAAAGGAGGCGCCGAGCGAGTCGGCGACCTCGGCCATCCCGGGATCGGAAGACTGGAGAAGGACGGGGAGCGACTCGATCTGCTCCTTGAACCTCTCGGCCAGCTTTATTCCGGCGAGCTCGTCGACCTTTCCTTCCCGCGGGAACTTCACGTCGGATATGACGCAGAGCAGGTAGTCGCGGTACCTTTCGAATATCCCGACCGCCTCCTCGTAGCTGTCGGCGATAAGGACCTTAGGCCTGGTCCGCATCCTCAGGAGCTTCTTCATCTCGTCGAGGTTTTCGTCTGCTATCAGCTTCTGCGTCTGCTTCATGATCTCCGTGTTGAGCACGGGCAGATAGCGGGAGTAGTAGTGTATGGAATCCTCCACGAGGAGTATGACGCGCACGAGGCCGATCCGCGTGTCATTGACCACGTTTATCTTGTCCTCGATATACTTGATCATCGCCAGCAGGACCTTCGCGTCGCCGTTCCAGGTGAAGATCCTGTCGAAGAGCCTGAGGCGTTCGCCTTCGTTCTCTATCAGGGCGAGGTCCTTGTCGTCGCTGAGCAGCAGGAGGACTGGTATGTCGGCGTCCTTCTCCCTGATCTTCGCGGATAGCTCGAACGGGCTCATCTCGTCTATCCTCATCGTGAGGATCACCATGTCGAAGCGGCGCACGTCGAGGAGCTTGAGAGCCTCCTCACCGAAGGCGACGCTCGTCACGCGAGGCGCCGTCGAAAGGTTGAGCTGGTAGTATTCGCCGAAGATGAGCTCGGTGAGCTTGCCCTCCTGCTCGAGGATGAAGGCGTCGTAGATCGTGGCGACGAGCAGGATCTCCCTGACCCGGAACTGCATCAGGTCGTGGTAGATCTCATCGTCGGACTTGTAGCTCGTAAAGAGCCTGGAGATCATCTCCTTGTACATATCCTGGTCCTCGGCCGGTGTGACGGTAAGCTCACGGACTGGGGGAGTGTATGGCAAAGAGCGCCGGCAGTCAACGGGAGGAAGGTCAACGTGAGGGCCGCTCAAGCCGCCCCGGGCTCCAGCCGGCTGGTGCGGGCGGTTGCTATATCCCGCTGAATCTGTTACAATATCACTCAGAAAAGCGGAAGATGCATTCACTTGAAAAGTTAAATCCACAGCATCGCAAGGCCCGTGGCCGGCCGTCGGGCGGCCCGCAGCCGATCGGAGGGAAAAGATGGCAGTTCAGGAACACGGCGAAACAGCCGAACAGGATTTCGGCAAGTGGTACGACGATTTCAAGGACATGGCCGCGCACGGGATAATCAAGAGTGTCAATACTGACGCGAACGCTTGGAGCATCCCTCTGTGGTGGATGCAGCTCCAGGCCGGCAGGCATGCCGTAAAGGGTGCCGAGAAGGGCGGCAGTCCTCCGGAATTCGTCATCATGGTGACAGACGAGAACGGAAAGCTTCTGGACACATCGAAGTGCCACCTGTACATCCGTGGTTTCAGGAGCTATGAGTCAGTCTGTGAGGATTTTCCTCCTGTCAAGTGGCCTTAAGAGATTCCCTCAGGGGCCTCTTCTGACCCGATCCTCCAGAAAGTGCTGGATAACCCCGAGTAATCATTGAATATTCGGACAACAGACAGATCTTGTCTGTTTCCATGTACAGGCGGCTTGTGGTACAATCGCCGCCGCTGTGTCCTGACTTCAGCACCTGCGATGGAGGTACCGTTACATGAGATCCCGCGTTTTCCTGGCGCTCGCTGTCGCGTCCGCCTTCGCTGTTTCAGCCGCCCCTCCGGCCGGCGCCTGCACCAACTTCCTTATCTCAAAGGGCGCGTCGGCCGACGGCTCCGTTATGATCACCTATGCCGCCGACTCGCACGTTCTCTACGGGGAGCTCTATCACATGCCCGCCCGCGACTACCTTCCCGGCACGATGCTCGACATCTACGAGTGGGACACCGGGAAGTATCTCGGTCAGATCCCGCAGGTCGAGCACACATATTCAGTCGTCGGCTTGATGAACGAGCACCAGGTGACGATAGGGGAGACCACGTGGGGAGGCCGCAGCGAGCTTCACGACAGCACGGCTATAGTCGACTATGGTTCACTGATGTTCCTCGCCCTGCAGAGGGCAAAGACGGCGCGCGAGGCTATTGAGGTCATGACCAGCCTCGTCGCCGAATATGGATATGCCAGCTCCGGCGAGTCTTTCTCCATAGCCGACGCTAAAGAGGTCTGGTTCATGGACCTGATCGGCAAGACCACGGCGAACCCCGGCGCCGTCTGGGTGGCTCGCCGCGTGCCCGACGGATATATATCGGGCCACGCGAACCAGGCCCGCATCAGGCAGTTCCCGCTCAAGGACAAGAATACCCTTTACGCCCCGGACGTGATCGATTTCGCCCGTGAGATGGGTTACTACGAGGGCCCCGACAAGGACTTCAGCTTCGCCGACGCCTACGCGCCCGCCGACTACGGCGCGCTGAGGTTCTGCGAGGCGCGCGTCTACGCGATGTTCAACCGCGCCGCTCCGTCTCTCCATCTGTCGATGGACTATGTGAAGGGTGTCGCCGGCGCCGAGCCGATGCCGCTCTGGATAAAGCCGGACAGGAAGCTCACCGTTCACGACATCATGGAGTTCATGAGAGACCACTTCGAGGGTACAGAGTTCGACATGACGAAGGACCTCGGGGCGGGTCCGTACGATTGCCCTTACCGCTGGAGGCCGCTGACCTGGAAGGTCGACGACGTCCAGTACCTAAACGAGCGCGCCACTTCGACCCAGCAGACAGGCTTCTCGTTCGTCTCGCAGTGCCGCTCCTGGCTCCCCGACCCTATAGGCGGGATCCACTGGTTCGGCGTAGACGACACTTACAGCACGGTCTACAACCCGATCTATTGCGGCATAAGCCGCGTCCCGGAATCGTACGCGGTCGGCAACGGCGACTTCCATCACTTCACGTGGGACTCCGCCTTCTGGGTCTTCAACTGGGTGTCCAACTACGCCTACCTGCGCTACAGTGAGATGATCGTCGACATCAGGACCCTCCAGCGTGAGCTCGAGGGGAAATATCTGGCCGACCAGCCCGGGATCGACGAGGCCGCAGCCGCCCTCTACAAGCAGGCCCCCGACCTCGCCGTCGAATACCTGACCGGCTATTCGTGCCGCACCGCCGACGCCACTGTCGACAGGTGGCGAAAGCTCGGCACCGACCTGCTCGTAAAATACATGGACGGCAACGTCAAGGACGAGCTCGGAAACGTCAAGCACGTCGGCTATCCCGAATCGTGGTACAGGAAAGTGGCGGAATCGACAGGCGAGCACCTGGAGTATCATCCCCTCGAGGGCGAGGAGGGTGGCCACTAGATGCCGGGCCCGCCGGAGCGGTCCGGGGTCATTTGACAGGATATTACACTGATGCGCCGTGGAGGACATCCGCGGCGCTTTCTGTGTGTGGACCGGTCTCAGGGCCGCCTATCCCCGGAGGAACCGCTCTTGCATATCTCAGTGCCGTAGAGGCATGGACTCGGAGGGTGGGCATACGCCGTAAGGCCGCATCCCGCGTTAACATGTTATTGGGCAGCAGGTTGTACCGCTCTTCGCCCTGGAACTCCGAAAACGGCCCCGGGAAACAACGGGGAACTATTGGGAATAATGCAACGCGGGCTCTTACTTTGCGATACGGCCCCGGATACGGACGGGTGAGATGAAAGAACTGACTATCAAATGCGTAGACGCCTTTACTAACAGGTCGTTCTCGGGCAATCCGGCGGGTATCATAATGGACGCCGACGGCCTGTCCGCCGAAGTGATGCAGTTCATCGCCAGCCAGATGTATCTCAACATCATCGAGTGCGGTTTCGTGATGAAAGCGGCGAACGGAGGTACGGCGAGCCGCATCAGGTATTTCACGCCGAGGCGTGAGATGGGATGCAGCGGTCACGTGACGATAGCCGCCTGCTACTCGATGATCGAGGACGGGGACATCCCTCTCCCGGAAGGAATGGCGAGCATAGTGTACGAGACGGGGATGGGGAATGTGCAGGTCGATATACACGCCGACCCGGACGGGGACGGCGGTACCGGGGTAAAGGGGTTGAAGAAGATCATGATGCACCAGCCCGACCAGCGATACCGTGAAGCTGACATACCGGTCGAGGAGATAGCGGACGTCCTCGGGATAGACCGGAGCGAGATCACGATGACAGGCCTGCCGGTAGTAATCGCATCAGCCGATGTCGACTGGCTGATCATCCCGGTCGAGCACAGAGACACGATCGCCGGCCTTCACCCCGATCTGATAAAGCTCGGGATGTTCAACAAGAAATACGACACGTACACAAACCACATCTTCACGCTCGACACCTTCAGCGAGGAGTGCATCTCCTACGCGAGGCACTTCGGCCCAGCCATGGGGCTGTGGGAAGACCCAGCCACGGCGATGTCTTCGGGTGGGCTCGGGGAGTACCTGCTCAAGTACGGGGTCACGAGGTCCGGCTCCATGGTGATGGAGCAGGGCGGCGATCCGGAGCGACTCGCGAGGATCTTCGTAGAGGTGACCCGGGGCGAGAACGGCGCGAACAAGGTCAAGATAGGGGGCACGGCGACCACCTCGATTATAAGGAAGCTGCGGATCGAGGGAAACACCGTCGAGATAGTCGACGAGGGTGCGCCGGTTTTCTGACCGTGGCGAACGATATCTTTACCGCACAAACCAGGTCTCTTGTCGAAATGATCGATCCTATTGTGAAAGCAATCTGAGCTCCTGTCAATGGGCCGAGGACCGATTTATAGATGCATATTGAACCCTGACGGTACAACCGACTCTCCTTCCGATTGTCAATGGTTCCCTATACAGCCTCGCCCGTAATGCCGGATTGCTAATCCTAAAAACAATCCGGACTGACTTCGAAAAACCCACGCATATCGTAATACAACCAAAATAAATTGATATAGTTACAGATAGGAGCCATGGGCTGGCACAGTCGATGTCCTTCGGTCTCACAATCTTTTGGGCTCCGGCTGTTTTTTCCGGGGCAAGGCATGCTTTTTGCGGTTGCTCGGACCTGAAATACGGATATGAATGGAGCGACCATGAATAAGATCAGAAGAAATATCGATGGATTCACTCTCGTTGAGTTGATGATCACGATCTCGATCCTCGGGCTCATAGCGGTGATGTCGGTTCCTAATTACCAGAGGTTCATGATGGGATGGAGGCTCAACGGGGAGACGCAGCAGCTTGCCAGCGCCCTCAGGACGGCTCGTTCCTCGGCGGTTATGAAGAATATCGAAGTGGTATTCACCTTCGATCCGGACGATGGAACCTACTCCTGGTTCGAGGACGCGAACAGGAACGGGCACGTCGACAACGGCGAGTACCAGAGCGCCGAATACGATATCGGCGAGACACTCGAGATAGCCGCTTATACCCTTTCAAGCACGACTCTGACCTTCGGCAGCAAGGGCGCAACGAGAGAGAGCGGCTCGATAACATTGCGAAATCCAATCAATCACGTAAGAAGAGTAAGGATCTTCGGCGGGACGGGTAACGTCACCGTCGACTGAAAAGGGAAGTAATGACGATGCTGAAGTCGGAAAAAGGCATAGGGCTCATCGAGATCGTCATAGCGATGCTCATCTTCGCTATCGGCATAACGGCCGCGATCAGGACGCTGCCTGTCAGCAACGCGGCGACGACCCGCGCCAGGAACCTGACGATGGCGACTAATCTAGCCCAGCAGAAGATAGAGGAACTGATGGGCGTACCGTTCAATAACGCGGATCTGACGGCGGGGACCCACAATGACCAGGATAATCCTATTGAACGAATTTACACCCGTACCTGGAACATTACCGACAACGAACCGGTCGCCGACATGAAGACAGTCATTGTGACGGTGACCTACCTGTCGGGCAGCAACGACAATTCTGTGACTCTTTCCACGTACCTGACATCCAGACGGTAGGTTTTCCATGAGGATTTTCAGAAGCAGAAACAGAGATGCAGGGTTCACACTGATCGAGATCATGCTGAGCATGGTCGTGATGGCATTCGTCCTTATCTCGGTGGCGGGCATATTCGCCCTCTTCCAGAAGGGATCGGCTAAGACGCGCGATTACGCCGAAGCGCAGCAGAACTCGAGAGCGGCTCTCGACTGCATCACTGACCATCTCAGGCAGGCAGGCTCGCAGACAGACTATTTCAGGGGGCAGCGGCCCATTGTCCACGCCGGCCCTTACCAGGTCGCGCTAAACGCCGATATAGACAATGGCAGGACAATCGACGGGCTGGCTCCGCTAGACGCGATCAATCCGACCTTGGCGCCCAATACGGTCCCTTCCAGCGGGACTACCATCTACGCGCCGGCTTCGATGTTCGACTCGGAGGCCGAGACGATCGTATTCACTCTCGATTCGAACGCCGACGGGGTTATCAACTCCCACGACCGCAGCGATGACGCGGAGGAGGACGGAGAGAACCGCAACCTGTTCGTGATGAAGAAATACACGTACGGGTCTGACGGCGGCCGGAACGAGGTCCGCGACGCAAATGTCGCAATAGTGCGCGGGCCGAACCTGTCGCCTACGTGGACGATACCTCAGCCGCTTTTCCAGTACTGGTACGATGACGACGACGACCCCTCTACCGATAATGTGCTGTGGGGCGACGACAACGGCAGCGGCTTCCTCGAGGACAATGAGGCGCTGGCTGTGACGACCATGCCTGACAACCTCCTCGGCCAGATCCGCAGGATCAAGGTCACGGCCATATCCGAGTCGGACCGGTATGACCAGAGTTATGAGACAAACGGCGGATACCTCGGCGTGACAATGACCTCGGAGGTCTATGTGAGGAACTCGCAGATAGCGAGCTCGATAATCCGCGGCAAGGTATTCCATGATGTCGATAAGGATGGTATCATAGACGACGGCGAGTCAGGCATCCCGAACGTGCAGGTCCGTCTTGCCGGCCAGAACCGCGATGTCAAGACAGACAACTTCGGGATATTCTACTTCCCGCTGCCGGCCGGAACGTATTCGATCCAGGAGGTCGACCCTCCGGCGTATACGTCGACTACATCGAACCTTATATCGGTGACTCTCGCCTCAGGACAGTCGCAGGTCGTCAACTTCGGCGACATAGCGACAGCTCCGTTCGGCGTGATAAACGGGTACGTCTTCGAGGACGAGGACAAGGACGGGCTGAAGGGGCTCGGAGAGAAGGGGATCCCGGGAGTGCTGATCTCGCTCGATGACGGTACGCAGACCATGTCGGACGACATGGGGTACTACATATTCACTGCCATGCAGGGAGAATACATCATCGTCGAGACTGACCCGATCAGCTACTCGTCCACGACACCTAATTCAGGTACTGCGTCGATCGTCGACCAGGATGATACCGTCACAGTCCATTTCGGAGATTATGCCGGGCCTACCTCCGGAGTCCTAGAGGGGTATGTCTATATCGACGAGAACGATGACGGTGTCAGAAACTCTATGGAGGAGGGCATTCCCAACGTGACGATAACCGTCTCCAGCGGCGATTCGACTCTGACAAACGCGAGCGGATACTACGTATTCAACCTCGAGCCGGAGATATATTCCGTCACCGAAAGGGATCCGAACGGATATACATCGACTACTGTGAACACTTATTCAGGCATCGTCATCGCGGCTGACACAACGGTGGTCCGCAACTTCGGCGACGTGCTCGAGAACCGCCAGGAATTCGTCGAGATACATATATCGAATACGGAGAGGGTGCTCTCCGTGACGACCGCGAACCTCAATGAAGATGACAAGTACGACCAGGACATTGTCCTCGGGACGGCGTTGAGCGAAGGGGTCGGGAACATGCTCGTCTTCCACAACGCGTGGGAGAACTCGGCGACGCCGGTCCACGAACTGTTCAGCTCAGAGCCTTCGTACAGGCGCGACGCGGGATATAACATCAACGCGATGACCCGCTCCGACCTTTCCGGCAACGGAGTCCCCGACATCGTGACGGGCCTCGACGTGGCGACGCAGAGGAATATACAGGTCTGGATAACGGGGCAGGAAGGTGTGCTCAGCGCCAGCCCCGATCACTCGTTTATCTCGGACGGCTCGAACGAGGCGATGGACCTCAAGATAGCCGACCTCGATGATGACGGTACCGACGATCTCGTGGTCGGCCTCAAGTCGCCTTTCGGCTCGACAGGGGGATTCGAGATATTCAGGGGATTGGGCAACGGGGATTTCATGCCGCAAGAGTATATAACAACGGCCTGCAATATGACCAAGGTGCCGCTGGGCGAGATATGGGCAGTGGAGACCGGCGACATCGACGGCGATGGAGACCAGGATATCATCGTGGGCTCTCATGACACGCCGTATCACGGTTACATAGACATATATGACAACCTCGACAATGCGTCGGGCAAGTTCAAGTGGGTCCAGCGCTACCAGGCATGGGGCGCGGTGAACGACCTGAAGGTCCTCGACATGATGGAGGACGACTCCGGCGACGACGACATAGTCGCGGCGCTGACGATGGGAGTGAGCTACGGCTACGTCATACTGTGGCTCAACTCGGACGGGACTATGGGCATCCAGGATACCACTGGGTACAGCTTCGCGCCCGAAGTGACGCCCATGCTCCCGGATGACTGGGTGTACGCCGAGGGCGAGGCCCTCAGCCTGGCGGTCATATATGTGAACAACGACATATTCCCAGATCTGGCGTACGGGACGAGGAACTCGACGGTATACACGGGGAACATATACGTGCTGCCCGCGTACGGGACTCTTCCTATGCACGGAGAGCAGATCAACCAGTCCGACTCGGGAGAGATCATCTCGATCGATGTAGCGGACTTCAACAAGGACAACAGACCTGACATAGTCGTGGGTACCAGATCCACAGCCACCCAGGGAAAACTGGTAGCCTATTTCGGCAGGGACTGATGATCCCGCCCGGAGGGACAGGAAAGGACTGAATCGAGATGAACAGCGATATCAACTCAAACCTGAAGGCGGAGAACGGGAACATCCTCGTGGTCACTCTGCTCGTCCTGTTCGCCATATCGGTGATCGGAGCGACGCTGGCGATGGTCTCCTCGATGGACCTGAAGATCTCGGGCAACCAGAGAGCGACCACGCAGTCTCTGTTCATCGCCGAGGCGGGGCTGAACGAGGCGATCCACAGGATCTCGCTCCCCAACCCGACAAATGTCGCGATTGCCGGCTGGACCGGTAACGTGGCAATCAGCGACAGCGAGCCGTACGATCCTGACTGGAAGGCGTACATCTATCTCACTACTCCAGGAGCTGCTCCCGCCGTCGGCGGGAGCGCCGTTTCAACAGGGACGCTGCAGGACCCGAAAAACGGGTACCTCGTTTACAGTCAGCCGAACGGGACTGAAGGCGTACTGACCGTAGAGCACAAGTGGGATGATCTGGACGGCGACGGGACGAGGGACGTCAACGAGATCGTCCGCTATGATCCGATAAAGATCCCGCCCGAGAACTTCGCTTCCGGATTCCCCGTCGAGGTCATCACCGTGACCGGCGAATCGGCCAACGGCTCAAGGGTCATCCAGGCCGAAGTAACCAAGAGGACGATGGTATGCCGCACGCTCGGCGCGCTCTACGTCGACAAGGCCGTCAAGCTGACAGGTAACTGCGCCTTTTGCGGGCACAACCACGACCTGAACACGCCACCCGGGACGAAGCCCAATGCATGCAAAGCCTGGCATCTGCCTACAGGAAACCTGCCGGGTGTAACAAGCACCGGCGATGTTGTCAAGACCCAGGGATCGGCCGACATCCTCGGCGACCCGCAGCCGATCGACGACGACGCCGGGAACCCGTTCTATTCGCTCGCCGAGGTGCTCGGGATCTCCGACGCCGAAGTGGCGAGCATGCTCGCTAAGGCGGACAACACTTCGATAGTCAATCCGCTGAACGGCATCACCTATATCCAGGGAGACGCGAGTATCACGAGCAACCTGACAGGCAAAGGTCTGATCTATGTCACCGGTGACCTCCACGCCGCCGGAAGCTTCAGGTTCCAGGGGTTGATATACGTCGAGGGAGATGTCCACTTCACCGGCACACCATGGGTGCTCGGCTCGATGATCGTGCGCGGCACGTCCGACTTCAACTTCTCCTCGGGCAACGCGGCGGTACTTTACAGCAAGGACGCGATCACGAACGCCCTGAGCAGCATGATGCCCTGCATGGTCCTCTCGTGGAGGGAGATGTAGGCTGGGTCCGGGAACGGGCTCTCTCCGGTTCCTGATATCCAATACGAATCCACATGCCGCCGCCGGTCATCCGGCGGCGGTTTGCCGACAGAGCGTACGATGTGATAAACATCACCGCGCAGAAATCTAAATAGACAGGCAGAAGTCGGGAGGCTTTCACTTCCTGTAGCGCCGGGGCAGACTGTTCCTGTCTGACGTGGTGATCGATCAGTATTTCCACGCATGAAATATTCTCTTGCCCGCCGAACCCTCAGGTAGCAGAATCTACCTCGTTATGAGAAAGGCCGGTCACGGCCGATGACACTCCAGCGCGGAGATACATCATGGAAGAAAAAAGGGATGAAAGCAAGGACGTCCGGGACGAGCAGGCCGAACGTGACGTCATACTGCTGCCCTATACCCTGATCGACGGCGCGACCGGGCAGATAACCGAACTGCTCGAAAACGCCGAGAGACTGCGCAGGGTAGCGGCCGACGCTGGCTACAGCCTCGAGGAGCGGCTGCAGGCCTACGAGGACATCATGGATTCCGAGGTCGGCGATACTATCCTCGTCAGGGCCAGGAATCTCGAGAAGGAAGTAGGGTTCAGGCAGATCTTCATGAAGTTCGAGGGGGGAAACCCGAGCGGTACTCAGAAGGACCGGATCGCCTTCGCGCAGTCGATGGACGCGATGCGCAGGGGCTTTGACGCGATAACGATCGCCACCTGCGGGAACTATGGCGTGGCGATGGCGCTGGCCGCCTCGTTCGCAGGGATAAAGTGCATCATCTTCATACCCGAGACATATCACACGAAGCGCGTCGAGGAGATCGAGAAAGCTGGAGCGGAGATAAGGAGAGTGCCGGGAGATTACGAGCACTCGGTCGATGTCTCGGTGGAGTTCGCGGCGCGTGAGGAGATCTACGACGCTAACCCCGGGGGGGACAATACGGCCATTCAGCTCGCCGCCTACGGCCAGATAGCCTGGGAGATATATGACGAGCTCAGGGACGCCCCGGCGGCGGTGGCGGTCCCGGTCTCGAACGGGACGACGTTTGCCGGCATATACAGGGGATTCCTGAGCCTTTACCGCAGGGGGAAGACCTCTCGCATGCCCCGGATGGTCGCCGGATCGTCCTACGGGAAGAACCCTATCGTCCAGGCCTTCCTGAAGAACCTCGACAGATGCGAGGACCTCGAACCGGTGAAGATAAAGGAGACGCCGGTGAACGAGCCGCTCATCAACTGGCGCTCGATAGACGGCGACCTCGCGCTGGAGGCCATCCGCGAGACCAAGGGCTGGGCGGCTGATGCCTCAGACAGGAGCATGACGATGTTCGCCAGGATGATACGCGAGCGCGAGGGGCTCAGCGTATTGCCCGCCTCTACGGCGGGACTTATAGCGCTCGCCGACAGGCACACGAAGGAACCACTGGCCGGCGACAGGTACGTTGTCGTAATGACCGGGAGGAAATGATGCCGTCAAGGCATGAAGGCAACGCGATAGTATATTGTGAGGGGGCTTTCGGCACTCCGAACGGGAAGACGGCGCACGGGCTCGTGCGGTTCACCCAGAGGTACGAGGTGCTTTCCGTGGTCGATTCGAGGCATGCCGGAAAGGACTCCGGGGAGGTCCTCGACGGCAGGAGCAACGGCATCTCAATATATGGGAGCCTGGACGAAGCGGTCACCGCTGCGAGGAAAGGCAGGCGGCCCGCGACTCACCTTGTCGTCGGTATCGCTCCCGACGGGGGCAGGCTCGCTCCGGCCTCGAGAAAGGACGTCCTCCATGCCCTCGAGCTCGGGCTCAACGTCGACTGCGGCCTGCACGATTTCCTCTCGGAGGACGCGGAGATGGCGGCCGCGGCGGACAAGAACGGCGTCAGGATAAGGGACGTGCGCAAACCGCCTCCACGCGAGAAACTGCATTTCTTCAGCGGAAAGATCGAGGAGGTCAAGTGCCTCAAGGCCGCCGTGCTCGGCACCGATTCGGCGATCGGGAAGCGCACGACCGCCTGGCTGCTCGTCCAGGCGCTCAGGGCCGAGGGGTATCACGTCGAGATGATCGGGACGGGACAGACTGCGTGGATGCAGGGAGCGAGGTACTCGCTGATGCTCGATTCGCTCATCAACGATTTCGTCACCGGCGAGATCGAGCACGCGGTCTGGTCGGCGTGGAACGACGAGAAACCCGACATGATCGTGATAGAGGGGCAGGGGAGCCTTATGAACCCGGCCTATCCTGGAGGGTATGAGATACTCGCCGCCGGCAGGCCCGAGATAGTGATCCTCCAGCATGCCCCGGCGAGGAAGGAGTACGACGGCTTCCCCGGCTACCCGATCCAGCCCCTCCCGCACCAGATAGAGGCGATCGAGACTGTTTCAGGCAGGCCGGTGGTCGCCGTGACGGTGAACCACGAGGGCCTCGGTGACGGGGATATCGCCGCCGCGTGCGAAAAGATCAGCTCGGAAACGGGGCTTCCGGCCTTCGACGTGCTCAGGGACGGCGCTGAAGGACTGGCGGCCGTGGTAAGCCCCTGGATAGATGATCCGAAACGGAAGGTGAAGCGGAAATGAAGGGACTTGTAGCCATCGACCGGCTTGAAGTCGGTCCGGTAAGGCTCGAAAAGAGAAAAATGACCGCTCCGTACCGCGTCTTCTCCGGCGGTAAGGAGGACAGCATAGATTTCATATATCGCTTCGAGGAGGACGTGTTCGATCCCGACGATCCTCTCTCGCGGAATCTCGCGTCGATGATGGCGGCGCAGGTCGCGATGAACTACGGCCTCTTCTGCAGAAAGATCGTGTTCAAGGGGGAGTACGACGAGACCGACACGCGGTTCATAAGCGACATGACCGAGAATACCTGCCGGGAGATCTACGTCAAGAAGCTCCTCGAGCCGAATCCCTTCATGACCGGCCCCGCGGTCGGGCTCAAACCTGTAAGAAAAAAGACATACTGCGCGGCGAAGCTGGTCTTCGAAGGCCCGGCTACCAAAACGCGGCGCTCCCAGTGGAGCCTCAGGCCTGTTGACAGTGGCAGCCACGCGATCCTCTCGAGCGGCGGGAAGGACAGCCTTCTGACATTCGGGCTTCTGGAAGAGATGGGAAGGGACGTCCATCCGGTGTTCGTTAACGAATCGGGCCGTCACTGGTTCACCGCGCTCAACGCGTACAGGTTCTTCAAGGATAACGTTCCGGGCACTGCAAGGGTCTGGGTCAACTCCGACCGCGTGTTCGCGTGGATGCTCAGGCATCTCCCGTTCGTCAGGCAGGATTTCGCTACGATGAGGGCCGACCAGTATCCGCTGAGGCTCTGGACGGTGGCCGTCTTCCTATTCGGCGTGCTGCCTGTAGTGATCTCCAGGGGCATAGGAAGGATAGTGATAGGTGACGAGTTCGACACTACGCAGAAGACCTCGCTGAAGGGCATCACTCATTACAACGGCTATTACGATCAGAGCATATATTTCGACAGTGCGATGTCGAGATACTTCATGAGAAAGGGATGGTCCCTCTGCCAGTTCTCGATATTGAGGCCGATGGCCGAGATCCTGATCGAGAAAACGCTCGCGGAGAGATATCCTCGCCTGCAGGAGCACCAGATCTCTTGCCACGCCGCCCACAAGGAGGGCGACAGGTTCAAACCTTGCGGGAGCTGCGAAAAGTGCCGCAGGATAGTGGGTATGCTGTCGGCCTTCGGCATAGATCCGTCCGTCTGCGGTTATTCGCACGAGCAGACAGTGCGATGCCTGGCGGATATCGTCAGCAAGGGTGATAACCAGGAACCGGGCGGCCAGCGACACATGGCATATCTGCTTGCCGGCAGGGGGCTGATCGAGCTGCCGCCTGAAGAGGCGAAGAAGGCCGGTCCCTCGCCCGAGGTAATGAAACTCCGTTTCGATCCGAGGATATCCCCGGTCGAGAGCATACCGGTCGACCTGCGCAGGGACCTCTACCGGATCCTTCTCCAGCATGCGGAGGGATCACTGAGGCGCACGGGGCGGAAATGGGAGGAATTCGATGTCCTCGACGACCCGTCCCTGTCCAATCCCTACCCGTTCGAGTTCGACAGGGCTGGAAGGGATGACATCACGATCGAAGCCCTGGAGGCCGAGCCGAGCGACTACCTCTGGGGAGAGATGACCTGGCCCGAGGCGAAGCAGCGGTTCGGGCAGGTCGACATAGTGCTGCTCCCTGTCGGTTCGATCGAGCAGCACGGACCCCACCTGCCGCTGGACAGCGACGCCTTCGACGCAGGGTACCTCGCGAAGCGTATAGCTGAGGCGTGCAGCGATCCGAGGCCGCTCGTGCTGCCGCTGATCCCTTACGGCGTCTCCTACGAGCATGACGATTTCGCGGGAACGGTGGGTATAAACAACGACACGCTGTCAAAGCTCGTCTATGATATCGGGATGAGCGTGGCAAAGAACGGGATCAGGAAGCTCGTGATCATCAACGGCCACGGCGGGAACAACCCGGCGCTGAACTACGCCGCGCAGATGATCACAAGGGACGCGAGGATCTTCGTGTGCGTCGACACCGGCGAGACGAGCGATGTCGATCTCTACAGGCTGGTCGAGACGCCAAACGACATACATGCCGGAGAGATCGAGACGAGCACCTCGTTGGCCATTAGGCCCCACCTGGTCAGGTTCGATAAGGCGGTCAAGGCGATCCCGCAGTTCTCCAGCAGGTACCTCAATTTCACCTCGAAGAGGGGTGTCGCCTGGTACGTTCACACGGAGAAGATATCTAGGAGCGGAGTGCTCGGAGACCCTACAAAGGCCACGGCCGAGAAGGGCGAGAAGTTCTGGAGGATCATGATCGCCCACCTCGTTGCGCTGGTCGAGGACCTCAAGAACATGACCCTCGACGAGATCTACCAGAGAAAGTACTGAGGTGGCGTGTGCGCATCACCGATGTCGGATGGCGGCGGGTGACCATGCGGCTCTCCGAGCCGTACGAGATAGCCTACGAGAAGATCGATTCGACCGAGAACATCTTCCTGACTGTACGCACGAACGGGGGCGTGACGGGATACGGATGCGCCGCTCCGGACCGCGAGGTCACCGGTGAGACGGCGGCGAGCGTCCTCGGGGTCTGCGAAGGGGTCATCGGCCCGGCCCTCAAAGGGGTCGATCCGCTGCGCATAGCGAAGATACTCAGCAGGCTGCTGCCGGACCTGAAGGAGCACCCGTCGGCGATGTGCATGGTCGACATGGCCCTGCACGACATCCTGGGGAAAGCGGCCGGCATACCTCTCTACAAGCTGCTCGGCGGGTTCAGGGAGCGGATCAGGACGAGCGTCACGATCGGCATACTGCCTACGCTCGAAACCGTCGAGCGGGCGGAGATGTTCATGGTGGCGGGGTTCAGATGCCTGAAGATAAAGGGGGGCAAGGACGTCGGGCTGGACATCGAGAGGGTGATGAAGGTGCGCGAAGCGGTCGGAGAGAAGATCGAGCTTCGCTTCGACGCGAACCAGGGGTATACGGTGGAGGAGTCGCTCAGGTTCTTCCAGGGGACCATCACCGCGAAGATAGAGCTTATCGAGCAGCCGACACCGAAAGGGCAGCCCGACCTGCTTGGAAGGGTGACCACGGGCGTGCCGATCCCGATAATGGCCGACGAGAGCCTGATGAACCTGCGGGACGCATTTCGTCTGGCCAGGCGCGAGCTCGTCGACATGGTCAATATAAAGCTCATGAAGGTCGGAGGGATATTCGAGGCACTGCAGGTCAATTCCGTCGCGAGGTCGGCCGGCCTGGAGGTGATGGTCGGATGCATGGACGAGGCGGCCCTCTCGATAGCGGCGGGGCTGCATTTCGCGCTGGCGCGTCCGAATGTCATGTACGCCGACCTTGACGGCCATTTCGATCTCGTCGGCGATCCTTCGGACGGCGCCGTCATACTGAAGGACGGGATACTGTACACCACCGGAAAGCCTGGTCTCGGATTCGATCCGTCGTTCTGAGCGGCTCTTCGGCAGGGTTTTTCATAGTGTGGAGCCAGGCGGCCTTTCTGCAGAGCTTTCCATAGTGCCAGATGCATGCGGGACGGAGGCAAGCGGGAGATGGACGGTCTTCTCGATTCGGGGTTTTTCCGATGGGTGGCGCTCCCGCTCATGATCTTCGTCGCGCGCATAATGGACGTATCGATCCAGACGATACGGATAATATTCATATCTAGGGGACACAAGCTGGTCGCGCCTGCGCTGGGTTTCTTCGAGGTCCTGATATGGCTGCTGGCGATCGGCCAGATCATCAAGAACCTGTCCAATCCTCTCTGCTACCTCGCGTACGGGGGCGGGTTCGCGGCAGGGACATATATCGGGATGATCATAGAGGAGAAGCTGGCGATAGGTACCTACCTTGTAAGGATCATCACGCGCAAGGACGCTTCCGCCCTTACAGGAGCCCTCAGGGATGAGAATTACGGCGTTACCAGCGTGCCTGCCGAAGGGACCGACGGAAAGGTCTGCGTAGTATATACTGTGGTCAGAAGGGCGTCGCTGCCGGCTGTCCTGGAGATCATCGAACAACACAACCCGGGGGCTTTCTACACGATAGAGAATGTTCGGGCGGTAAGCGAGGGGACCTTCCCAGAGACGACGTCCGGGCTGTTCGGGTCGTTTCCGCGCAGGTGGCGCAAGGGGAAATGACGAGCGGATATCGGCCTTGTGCCCCCGGCAAACAACATACTATATTAATAAGGTAATATCGGGCGGCGGATGGCTGAAGAAGCGGGAAAGGAAATAGTATAATGAAAACAAGGACAATATCGATATCGCTGCTGGCCTTGTCTCTTGTCATAGCGGGAATATTGACCGGGGAGGTCAGATCCGGGATGAAAACTGAAGAAAAAGATACCGGCACCGCGCTGGCGACATTCGCCGGTGGTTGCTTCTGGTGCACCGAGGCCGATTTCGAGAAGCTCCCCGGGGTCATCGAGGTGGTTTCGGGCTATACCGGAGGGCACGTCGAGGATCCAACATACAAGCAGGTTTGCTCGGGGACTACCGGCCACGTGGAAGCTGTCCAGGTCAGATTCGATCCGTCGAGGATCAGCTACGCAGATCTGCTCAAGTATTTCTGGCGGCACGTCGACCCGACAGATGCCGGAGGCCAGTTCGTCGACCGCGGCTCCCAATACCGCAGCGCGATCTTCTATCACGACGAGGAACAGAGACGTCTCGCCGAGCTCTCGAAGGAGGCCCTCGACAGGGCTGGAGTATTTAAAAAACCGGTCGCCACTGAGATCAGGAAGGCCTCGAGGTTCTATTCCGCCGAAGATTATCACCAGGGGTACTTCAAGACGTGCCCAGTGCAGTACGGCGCATACAGGTCGGGCTCGGGAAGGGACGGCTTCATCGAGGGCGTGTGGGACAAGGAATCAGTGGGGAAGTTCGAGACAGAGTTCGATAAAGCTATCGGCGGCGACGGCGGGAAAGTCTATAAGAAGATGGACCAGTCGTTGCTCAAGAGCAGCCTTACTCCCGAGCAGTACCATGTGACCCAGCAGTGCGGCACCGAGCCGCCTTTCCAGAACGAGTTCTGGAACAACAAGCGCGAGGGTATCTATGTCGACATAGTGAGCGGCGAACCACTCTTCAGCTCGCTCGCAAAGTACGATTCGGGCTCGGGCTGGCCGAGCTTCTTCCAGCCGCTCGAGCCGGAAAACATCGTCGAGAAGACAGACAGCAGCCTTGGCATGGCACGCGTCGAGGTGCGCAGCGCTCACGGCGATTCCCATCTCGGCCATGTCTTTCCGGACGGTCCCGGGCCGACGGGCCTCAGGTACTGCATCAACTCCGCCTCGCTGAGGTTCATCCCGAAGGAGGACCTCAAGAAGGAGGGGTACGGGAAGTACCTCAGTCTATTCCGGGAATAATCCCTTTACATCCCCGGCTATCCGGCCGAGAATATCCCGGTTGAACAGGATTCAAGGGGGATATTCACATGCGCAGTATAGTGAGAAAACGCGTGAAGCAGTCAGGCCTGCCTCCGGGAACGGTAGTCTACGACGGGGAGGCCCGGAAGAGAGACGTAGGCATCACGATCATCGATTACGACGCCGATCATCTCGAGGAGAAAGCGATCGGCGGGGTCGAAGACATGGTGCCTTTCCGCGACAGCCCCACAGTCACGTGGATAAATATCGACGGCATCCATGACACGTCAATCATCGAGAAAGTCGGCGACCGGTTCGGGATACATCCTCTGGTCCTCGAGGATATCGCCAGCTCGGGCAACAGGCCCAAGTTCGAGGATTACGACGATTACCTTTTCATCATCGTGAAGATGATGTCTTACGACGACGTCAAGGAAGACATAGACTCCGAACAGGTCAGCCTCATCATCGGCAAAAACTACGTCATATCCTTCCAGGAGCATCCCGGCGACGTGTTTGAGCCGATAAGAAACCGCATCCGGCAGAGAAAAGGGCGCATCGTCAAGATGGGTCCTGATTATCTCGCCTACTCACTGCTCGACACGATCGTCGATAATTATTACTCGATCCTCGAGAAACTGGGCGACAGGATCGAGAACATCGAGGAGGAACTGCTCGAGAATCCGACGCGTCAGATGCTGAACGCCATCCACGGGACCAAGCGCGACATGATCTATCTGCGCAAGTCGACCTGGCCGCTCAGGGAGGCGGTCAGCGGGCTGGAGCGCAGCGAGTCGAAGCTGATCAGCAAGCAGACGCGGATCTTCCTGAGGGACGTCTACGACCACACGATACAGGCGATCGATACGGTCGAGTCCCTTCGTGACATAGTCTCCGGCCTGCTCGATATATACATGTCCAGTTTAAGCAACAGGATGAACGAAGTGATGAAGGTCCTTACGATAATCGCCACGATATTCATACCGCTGACCTTCATCGCGGGTATATACGGGATGAACTTCGAGTTCATGCCCGAGCTCCATATAAAGTGGGCTTATCCCGTCGTGTGGGGGGTGATGGGCATCGTGGCGCTGATCATGCTGACATTCTTCAGGAAAAAGGAATGGCTCTGATCACGGTCCTGGATTTTACCTGTTGGACGAGGCTGTGCGGTCTGGGTCTCTGGACCAGACGATATCGATCAGGCCCGACCTATCTTATCAGGATGAATTTTCCGTAACCTGTCCCGCCGGCGGTGCTGGCCCTGAAAAAATAGACTCCCGCGGGAAATCCTCCCGCGTCCAGTTCAAGCGCGTGCTGCCCTTCCGGCAGTGACCGGCTCACGCTGCGCCTGAGCAGGCGGCCGGCCGCGTCATATACCGTCAGCTCGACGGGACCTGGCCTTGCGAGGTCGAGATAGACGCGCGAGGAGCCGTCGACGGGATTGGGGCTGACTATGGCGCCGGCATCCCACTGCCGGTCCGCGAGCTCCGCGTCCGTAGTCCCGCTGACCGCCAGGGTGATCCTGTCCGTGCGCGCGAAGCTTTCAGCGTCGACCGCTCTGGCCGTGAGCACGTGTTCGCCCAGGGGCAGGCCGTCGATTGCGAATGACCACGGTGCCTCGGTATCCTCCCCGATCAAAGCCTGGTCCAGGAAGAATTCCACCCTGGATATCCCGCCTGCCGACGAGGCATCCACTTCGATCAGGACGATATCGCCGGGGCAGAACTCCGTGCCGTCAGATGGAGAGATGATCGTGACCAAGGGGAGCGTTCCGGGGCAAGTGACGGTCAGGTCCGGCGCTGCTCCGATCGTCGAGCCCGGCACGGGGGGAAGTCCAAGCAGGCTGCACGCGGCGTTCGCCGTCTCTCCGTTTCTGACCGGTGGAACGGCGGCATCGCAGGGCGGCCTGCCCGAGCCGGGATCCAGCCGGTCATCCGGGTTAAGCCAGTATATGTCAGCGCCGGCAGGTATGCCCGGCCCCCATGCGTGAAACTGCACGGTATAATTGGACTGGATGCTCGGGTCGCTGTGGTCCGTACCGGTCCCTCCGTGATCCGCCGTCACGATGACGGCCGTCGATCCGTCGAGCGCGGGATCGCCCTCGACCGCCTCGAGAACCATGCCGATATACGCGTCCATCCGCATCACGGCTTCGAGATATTCAGCGCTCATCCAGCCGTAGGCATGGCCGTCCGTATCGGGGTCGCGCAGGTGCAGCAGCGTATAACCAGGTGCGCCGGAATCGAGCAGCGCCAGGCACGAGTCGACAAGCGCGGAGGTGTCCCACAAGTACATGTAACGGTCGATCTTGTCCCTGCCGTCGTCCTCGCCGGTGATGTCGGGGGCCCCGTTGACCGCGTCCCAGCTCCTGTCGAATAGAGCGAACTTGTCCTTGCCGGCAAAGAGGGCGGTCACCAAGCCGTTGTCGTGCGCGGCGTCGAATACCCCAGCTACATATGATCCATGCGCGTCGGCGATCGTGCTTCCGCCGTCTGAGTTGAACGAGACGCCGTGTCCCTCGGATCCCAGCACAGCCCGACCCGTCATCTGGCAGGCATGGTCCGGGAGAGTACTCGTATAGTCACAGTCTGTTCTCGCGTTCAGGGTGAAGGTGCCCTCGACCATCAGCAGGTGGAAATTCGGGCATAACGCCGGACCGAGCGCCGTCACCGCGTCAGGCCTGAGCCCGTCGACGCTGATATGAATCACATGCGTGATGACCTGCGTGCGGGCCGCCTGCGGCAAAAGGCATGACAGCGCAATCAGAGCGGCGAGCGCGAGAATCACTCGTCCAGGCCTGAAATATGGTGGTTTATTCCTGAGTATATGCATAACGCAACATTATAGCACATTCCGTGGGCCGGCTGGGTGGCCGATTGATATCCACGAGATGCCTTGCTGAATCAAAGTGCGGTGAATCTGGCTGCCTCGCGGCGTCACGAATAGGAGAGGTTGGCTGCATCATGGTGTCACGATAAGGCGCGGTAATTTGCTTCGTGGCGTCAAGGTACAGCAAGGTGAGCTGCCTCGTCATATGTGAAGTTCAATCAGACATGAGCCTCTTGAATATCTTGAGGATCTCGAAAACGACAAGGTAGACGCCCGACGCGGCGAGAACATATCCCCAGTCGGCAGCGGACGGCGGGTGGAACCTCAGGAATCCGTTCACCCAGGGGAGGTAGACGGCAATCAGGATCAGCACGATCGATCCGAAGATCGAGAGCAGCAGGATCAGGTTGGAGAAGAAGTTGCCCCTGAATATAGAATCCTTTTCGTATCTCCGGGACATGATATTGGCGAACTGGCAGAACGCGATCGTCAGGTAGGTCACGGTCGTGGCCTGCGCATAGAGGACCGAGAGGGACGGATCGATCTTCGAGCCCTCTATGATCTCGAAAGAGACGCCGTGACGACTCATGAACAGGGCATAATTAGCGAAGGCGAGCCCCCCGATCAATGTGCCGAGGAATATGACTTCGAGTGAGCTCGCCCGGTTCAGTATGTGATCCTTGGGATTGCGCGGCGGAGTCTTCATCACGTCCGCGGGCGGCCGGTCATATGTGAGAAAGGTCAGCGGCATGATCTCTGCCAGCAGGTCGATCGCGAGGATCTGGATCGCTAGGATCGGGATAGCCCAGTCGCTGATCGCGACGCCTACCATCCCGAGAAGCACTACGACGAGCTCGGCGCCGTTCGTCGTCATGGATGCGAGCACGGTCTTCTTCAGGTTGCCATAGATCGTCCGGCCCTCCCGGACGGCGTCTACGAGTGTCGGGAAGGAATCGTCGAGCAGAACGAGTTCCGATGCTTCCTTCGATACGTCGGTCCCTATTCTTCCCATAGCTACGCCGATATCCGCCTTGCGGAGAGCCGGGGCGTCGTTGACGCCGTCGCCTGTGACGGCGACGACCTCTCCGCTGTCCTCGAGCAGCGTGACTATCCTCAGCTTGTCTTCAGGGTCGACTCTCGAGAAGATCAGCGACTGCTCCTCCTCCATCACCGCCGTCAGCCTGCCGTCGTCCATCTTCTTGAGCTCCGCGCCGGTGAAGACCGGCGAAGGGTGCCCCCCGGCGTCGAGGCCGATCTCGTTTCCTATTGCCTGTGCGGTAATAGCGTGATCGCCGGTCATGATGAATGTCCTTATTCCGGCTTGGTGACAATGCTCCATCGCCTCGCGCACTCCTTCACGCGGAGGATCGATCATTCCGGCGAGGCCGAGAAAAATCACGTCTTTCTCTGCGTCCTCCATCACGTAATCTCTGCCGTCAGCCGCGAGCGGCCGGTAGGCTATGGCGATTACGCGTAGAGCCTGCCGCGATAACTCATCCGCGACGGCGTTGATCTGTTCCCTGTCCCCGTCGGTTATCAGCTCTGCTTTCCCGCCGCGGTATATGTGCCTGCTGATCGCCAGCACACTTCCCGTGGCTCCCTTCATCGCGAGCTGTTCACGGTCGCCGAATCTGCGCACCGAGCTCATCATCTTGCGCTCGGAATCGAACGGGAACTCCTTGATCTCTGGGTTCTCCTCGTCTTCTGTCGGGGAGCGGGTGCCTAGTTTCGTCGACATCGTAACCAGCGCCGCCTCGGTCGGATCACCGATGGGGTACCACCCGTGGTGTTCTTCATCCGGCTGGTGGATCTCGGCGTTTGATGCCATCGTCGCCGCGTCCATCATGATCTCGATCTCGTCTATGCCGGCCTGGTCGACGACATTCCCCGCATCGTCGAGGAGCTCTCCGGCCGGCTCATACCCTGTGCCGGTCATCGAGTAGCGCTTTCCGTCGAACCAGATCTCGGTGACGGTCATCTCGTTCTTCGTAAGCGTGCCTGTCTTGTCGGTACTGATCACGCTCGTGGAGCCGAGCGTCTCGACCGACGGCAGGCTTTTCACGACGGCGTTCTTCTCGGCGAGCCGTTTGCTCGTCGTCGACATCGCCACGGTGACCTGGGCGGGGAGGGCCTGCGGTACAAGGGCCACGGCGATGCCGAGGGCGAGCACCATGCTTGTCATGTACGAGAATCCCTGCCAGAGGGAGACCGCGAAGAGAGTTCCGCTTATTATGACTACGGCGATCGTCAGCCATCTGGCCAGTGAACCGAGCTCGCGTTCGAGGGGGGAGGATATCTTTTCGGTCTTCTGAGTCATACCGGCGATCTTTCCCATCTCGGTCTCCATGCCGGTCCGCACCACGATGCCTGTGGCGCTGCCCGAGGTCACTGTTGTTCCCGTGAAAGCCATGTTGTCGCGGTCGCCGATGACGCTCGCATCCTTTATCACATTGCTTGTCTTCCCCTGTGGCATGGATTCGCCGGTGAGAGCAAAATCTTCCGTGCGCAGGTCGAACGATTCGATCACCCGCAGATCAGCCGGGATCTTGTCTCCCGCCTCGAGTTTAACTATATCTCCGGGCACGAGTCTCGCCTGGTCGATCTCGGCCATCTCCCCTGCCCGCACAACCCTGGCAGGGGACAGGATCAGGTTTTTCAGGCTTTCCAGGATGCGGCTGACCTTGTATTCCTGCACGAAGCCGATTATCGCGTTTATCGTCACGATGACTACCATGACGACGCCATCCCTGTACGATCCGATGACGAACGAGATGGCCGCGGCCACTATGAGGACGATGACGAGCAGGTCGCTGAACTGTGACAGGAAGATGAGCCATCGAGGCTTGCTTATTCCCCCGGTCAGCTCGTTCGGCCCGTATTCGCGGAGCCTCCTCTCCGCCTCCTCTGTTGTGAGCCCCTTGTCGCTGGTCCCGAGGTCGGCGAAGACCTCATCGGCTGTCATCTGGTAGTAGTTCCTGTCGCTCATCGTCCGGTGCTCTTTTCCACTGCTAGGCATCTGATTGTGACCCTGGATTCTTCTCGGGGCATACACGTTCGGTCCGCCCGTATCTTCCATGCCGTACTATCGGCTCCCGGCGCGGTTAATCCGTGTCTCGGCGAGAATAAGGCCGTAGTCGGTCTTCTTCAAGCGATTTCCAGGGCGACTATGCTCCACCAACGCCCTCCTTGAATTGCCCGGGCGACAGTGAGATAATTTCACCGAAGGTTTACACGCACAGGACGATGTCCATTTCCCGGGGCTCGAGGCTGGCGAGATAGACCGGAGATCGATCGTTTTCTGATTTGGAACAGTGTTGGAGTCGCCGGCGGGTAGCCGGCGGGAGATCGCCTCGTGAAGATAAGCAGTGCAGGCAGATACACCGTCGCCATCCTCGCCACTACGCTGGCGGTCGGACTGTTTCTGCGTCTGAGGAATATCGATGAGCCTCCCATCGGGTATCACTCGATGAAGGAGGTGCACTACCTTTCGGTCGCGAAAGGTTATCTAGACTTCGGCGACTTCGCAAACAAGCGCGTCCTCTACTCGGGGATGTCGGAAGGTCCGGGTTACATCGAAGGGCTGCCCCAGTTCCAGTTCCTCCCCATGATCTACTACCCCCTCTGGAAGGCCTTCGGGGTCAATCTCTGGATGTCGAGGCTTGTCGTCATCCTCTTCTCTCTCGGCTGTATCCTTATGTTGTTTTTAACGGCGCGCCGGATGACCGAACGCAGGGAAATCCCCCTGATCGCAGCCTTCGTGATGGCGGTCCTGCCGGTAAGCGTCTTCTTTGGCAGAAACATCCAGCCCGACTTCGCCGCTCTCTTTTTCGGCCTGCTCGCGATATGGCTATTTCTCGGATGGAACGAGGATGCACGTCCCCGCCGGTTACTCCTCTTTGCCCTGTTCGCGGCAGTGACCGTCGCCATAAAAGGGACTTTCCTCGTAATGTTCGCTCCACTCCTTGCGGTCTATCCATGGAGAAGGCTGAAAGATTTTGAGTACAGGCGACGGACTCTTCGTCAATTGCTTTTCATTGTGCCGGGCCTCCTGCTTGCGGCGGCATGGGTGCTGTTCACTAAGGCCGTCCAGACTGGCGAAAGCGGCTTCTTTCCGGCCGGGCGGCTGTTCCTCGCAGAGGCGCTCACTGTCGGCTACTGGCGGATCAATCTGCCGATGGTCTGGAAGTATGTTGGAGAGAACTTTACGTATTTTATCTTTTTTATCTTTGCACTGGGGCTGATGGGCTGTCTTCTCGACCTGAGTTCAAAGCTCTCAAAATACGTCATCGGATCTTTTATTTCCGCGCCTTTCTACTTTGTCTTCATATCCGATTTCGCCGTGCGTCACAGCTACTACCATATCCCCTTCGTGCCGATGATATGCCTCGGTGTCGCATCTGCAGTTTCGGATGGAATGCTGATAATGAAAAGAAAGGGAGGGAAATGGGAAAGACTCCGTTTCATTCTCCCGCTTCTGCTTATTCTCGCCGCGTATCCCTTCCTGAAGAACAGGATCGACTGGCATTTCGACAGGCAGATGATCGGAGCCGATGTCGCCGGAAGGTACATCGCGGAGCATTCGAAGCCGGGAGAACGGGTGTTCATATCGTTTGCCTCTCCCTCCGACAGAAGGTTCGATGCCTGGCGCACACAATACTATGGGATCCTCTGGGAGGCTGGAAGGCGAGGCGCCCTTCTGCCGGCGGACATCAAAAGGGTCAGATTCGGGGAGGACCGGCGGGGATTCAGGTGGATAGTGATGTTCCGCGCAGACTGGTTGAAACAGGACCTGAAACTCCTTGACTACATCCGCGACAATTATTCGATCCGCCAGACAGGATATATGATCCCTGAAAAAACCGGGGACGAGATCCTCCTCTACCGTGTTCTGGAAAAAGGCGGGGCATTCGACTCCGAAGGCTGGGACTCGAAGGACAAGACGCTCGCCAGAAGATATGTATTCAGTGATTGGGCCATCGGGCTCTGGACGCAGGATCATGTAGCGGTGGATCGGTGACATGTAGGCGTGGATCGATGATACGTAGGCGTGGATCGGTGACATTGAGGCATGGATCGATGATAAGTAGACGTGGATCGGTGAGAGGAGTGGCTTCAGCATCGATCCTCGATGCAGTCTGTGCGTCAGTATAGGACGGGCAGTCTGATCTGCGGCCCCGGGTCTCTTATGAGCTTCTTGCAGAGGATGTCCTTTAAGTGAGTTCCAGGGGGTTACTTTCGCCAAAATGATTCTTGAACTGTCTGAGGGATAGTTAAATAATTTCCCAGAAAGCTTTCATACAGAGGACGGTATTCATGATCACTACGAGAATCGTACCGGCACACGCGAGTGCCAAACTGCTTTCCATTCTCTCGTCTGCGCTGATCTTCGCACCGTCGGTTTTAGTGGCTGTGTCGCTCTCGATCCTGCTCGGCTCATGCGGAGAAAAGAAGATCGAATGGAACGAGAGGCTGGTCCATGAGGCTCTGAGGTCGTCTAACCCCGGATACAACGGGGAGGCTCAGATGAAGATCATGGGGGGAGAGGTCATAGCCCTTGGCCTGGAAGGCACTGGAGTGACCGATCTGACGCCACTGACAAAGATGGGGATCAGAAGGCTCGACCTGAAGATGCTTAAGGTTTCGGATCTGAGTCCGTTGAAGGGTCTTCTGTTGACCGAACTCTATCTCGAAGGGACAGGAGTTACCGATCTGACGACCCTGCGGGGTATGCCGATCACGAAGCTTTACCTGAACGTGACCGATGTGAGAGATATCAGCCCTCTTGTGGGGATGCCGCTCGAAGTTCTCAGTCTGTTTCAAACGAAAGTGGATGATCTGAAGCCTCTTGCCGGTATGCCGCTTAAGATGCTCTGGCTGAGCGCCACGCCTGTTTCCGATATTTCGCCGCTGGCCGGGCTCCCGCTTCAAAGCCTGAGCATTTACCGTACTCAGGTCTCGGACCTCTCGCCGCTGGCCGGTTCAGATATCCAGAAGCTGAACATCGCCGAAACGCTGGTAAGAGACCTGACCCCGCTAGCGGGACTTGAGTTGACGAGGCTGATATTCACCCCCGAACTGATAAAGAAGGGTATCGAGATTCCGAAAAACATGGATACGATCTTCGAGATAGGCACGACCCTCGAGACGATGATGTCTCCGAAGGAATTCTGGGAGAGGTATGATCTGCTGATCGATAAGGGGGCGGCCGGAAAAGAATGATCCGTATGATCGGCGCACAAGCCTTCGCGATGTCCCGGGTGTCGCTTCCCCGCTTTCTCTGTGTCTCTCTCTTGAAGGGCCTCTCAA
>CAZREW010000018.1:0-66301 GCA_964599375.1 uncultured bacterium | reverse complement strand
TTGCTTCCCGTACGTGTAAACATTAAATTATCAGAGATAACAAAATAGCGCTTGACCGGCGGTAGAGGGCCGGTGTAGTCTTTTTCCGGGTTTTTCCCGCCCGGGGATGCCCGGCTTCTGTCAGAAATACTCACGTAAACGGGTAACCGTCAACCCACTGAAAGGGACTGGATATGCTGGAAATCAGGACCCATGGCCGCGGGGGCCAGGGATCAGTGATCGCCTCGGAGATCCTGGCGGATGCCTTCTTTCACGAGGGCAAGTACGTGCAGGCGTTTCCGGCCTTCGGGGTAGAGCGCAGGGGCGCGCCCGTGATGGCATTTACGCGAGCCTCCGAGAGTGAGATCCGCGAGAGGTGCCAGATCTACGAGCCCGATCACCTCATAGTCCTCGACCGCGTGCTTCTCTCCACGGTTAATATCACCGAGGGTCTCAAGGACGGCGGCTGGATAGTGATCAACACGAACATGGCAGTCGAGGATGAGGCTCTCCTGTCGAGATACAGGATCGCCACCGTCGACGCCGCGAAGATCGCCCTGAGCCACAGGCTCGGCTCGCTCGCCGCTCCGATCGTGAATACATCCATAATAGGCGCGTTCGCCGGGGCGACGGGCCTGGTGGGCCTGGACGCTGTCAAGAAGGCTATCGAGGGTTTTGTGCCGATAAAGAAGGAAGCGAATATGCAGGCGGCTGAGGACGCCTTCAAAGAGGTGAAGATCATCGCCGGAAAATAGATACGGGGCCCCCTGGGAAGAGGCCTGGTCCCGGCGGGGGATCAGATAAGGCTGGAGGCTGAATGGTCAAGAAAATCGAGTTCAAGAGTTACAAGGAGATGCCGATACGGCCTATGACGCTGGGTTCGATGATGTGGAACCTGACGGGGTCGTGGCGGAATGTCAGGCCGTTCTACGAGTTCAAGACGTCGCCCTGCATCCTCGGCTGTCCGACGAACGAGAACATACAGAGATACATCTATCTCGTGAACGAGGGCAGGCACGAGGAGGCGTGGCGGACGATCATCGATAACAACCCGATGCCCGCTGTGACGGGCCGGGTATGCTTCCATCCCTGCATGACCAAATGCACGCGGAAGGACTTCGACGAGGCGGTGAACATCAACGCGATCGAGAGGTCTCTCGGCGACATGGGCCTCGAAAACGGCGACTGGATGAAGAAGGCGAAAGCCTCCAGAAAGGAAAAGGTAGCCGTCGTGGGAAGCGGTCCGGCGGGCCTCTCATGCGCCTTCTACCTCGCGCGGCAGGGATACCCGGTGACACTGTTCGAGAGAGACAAAGCGCTCGGCGGAGTCCTCAGGTGGGGCATCCCCGAGTACAGGCTTCCCAACGATGTCCTCGACAGGGTCATAGGACAGATCCTTGACTCGGGGCCTATCGTAGTCAAGCCGGGCGTGAAGGCAGGCGCCGACATTTCGATAGACGAACTGAAAAAAGAATATGACGCCGTATTCCTCGGCCTCGGCCTGATGAGCAGCCGCAGCCTGGGGATCGACGGAGAGGACGGGAAGGGAGTCGAGTCGGGGCTCGAGTTCCTTCGCAGGGTCAACAGCGGGGCGAAGGTCGATCCCGGCGCGAAGGTCGTCGTCATCGGAGGCGGAAATACCGCGATGGACGTGGCCCGGTGCGCCCTGCGCGCGGGCAGCGAGGTCACGGTCGTTTACCGCCGCACGAGGAACGAGATGCCCGCAATCGCCGAGGAGATAGAGGAGGCCGAGAAAGAGGGAGTGGCGTTCCACTTCCTCGCAGTTCCGAAGGAGCTCATCAGGAAAGGCGGGAAGCTCGCCCGAGTCATCTTCCAGAAGATGGAGCTCGGTGAGCCCGATGATTCGGGAAGGCGCAGGCCGGTACCAGTCGAGGGGAAGACGTTCGAGATGGGTGTCGACAGGCTCTTCACCGCAATCGGTGAGCAGGCCGACCTGCAAGGTATAGACGGCCCGGTCGAGACCGTATGGAACCTCGTGAAGACGGGCGGCGAGACGGGCGAGACCTCCGATCCGAGGATCTTTGCCGGGGGGGATGTCGTCACCGGCGCAGCGAGTGTCGTTGAGGCGATAGCCGCCGGGCGAAAGGCCGCTGAGCGAATGGGCCGGATGCTCGACGGAGAGCCGGAACCCGCGGCGGAAGAACCGAAGACAGTCGGCATCGAGGACATGAACACCGACTACTTCATCCATTCGAAGAGAAATCCGGTTCCCAGGATCCCGGTGGATAAAGCGAAGGCAGGGTTCTCCGAGATCAACACCGGGTTCACCGATGAGCTGCTCGCCTCCGAAGCTGAAAGGTGTTTCTCGTGCGGAGTATGCAATTACTGCGATAACTGCTGGATCTACTGTCCCGACGTCGCTATCAAGCGGCATGAGGACGAATACGAATTCGATTACGATTACTGCAAGGGATGTCTCGTATGCGTTTTCGAGTGCCCGCGCAACGCCATATCGATCCGGGAGGAGGGAAAATGAAGAAGGTCATCATGGGAAACCACGCCGTGAGCTACGGCGTAAGGGCCTCCGAGGCCAAGGTGATCTCGGCCTATCCGATCACGCCGCAGACCCATATCGTCGAACTCCTATCCGAGATGTGCGCGAACGGTCAGATCGACGCGAAGTTCATCAAGGTCGAGTCCGAGCACAGCGCGATGGCCGCCTGCGTCGGGGCTTCGGCCGCCGGTTCGAGGGCCTTCACCGCCACGTCCTCGCAAGGGCTTCTTCTGATGCACGAGATGCTCCACTGGGCGGTCGGGGCGAGGCTCCCGATAGTGCTGGCGAACGTCAACAGGGCCGTCGGGCCTCCCTGGTCGATCTGGACCGACCAGAACGACTCTCTCTCGCAGAGAGATGTCGGCTGGCTCCAGATCTACTGCGAATCGAACCAGGAAACGCAGGACACGGTACCCCAGGCTTTCAAGATCGCAGAGCAGCTCCAGATGCCGGTCATGCTCGTCATGGACGCGTTCTTCCTCTCGCACACCTACGAGATCGTAGATATCATCGAGAAGGAGCAGGTGCGCAAGTTTCTCCCCCCGTACAAACCGGAGATAAAGATCGATACCGCCGACCAGCATTCGTTCGGCAACCTCGCCGGCCCCGAGAACTACATGGAGCTGCGATACATGATCCAAGAGGCTATGGACAGGGGCCTCGAGGTAATAAAGAGGGTCGACAATGAGTTCAAGGAGATATTCGGCCGAGGCTACGGCCTGATCGATCCTTACCGCTGCGACGATGCCGAGATAATATTCGTTACCTCCGGCACTGTGGCCTCGACGACGCGGGCCGTCATCGACGATCTCCGCGACGAGGGGATCAAGGCCGGGTCGCTCAAGATCAGGGTTTTCAGGCCCTTCCCTATCGAGGAGGTCTTCGAGGTCCTCTCGAAGGCGAAGAAGGTCGCAGTGATCGACCGGAACATCTCGTTCGGCGCGAACGGCATCTTCTACCAGGAGATAAAGAGCGCGCTGTACGGCCGCACCGACATCCCGATCCTCGGTTATATCGCGGGCCTCGGCGGCCGCGACATCACACCGAAGGTCGTACGCGAGATTGCGGACAAGGCGATCGGCGACGAACACCCGGAGAGATATATCAACTGGATAGGAGTGAAGATATGAAGGCGCCGCGTATTCCGACCGAAGAGCTGATGGGCTCAGGGCATCTCGCCTGCCAGGGATGCGGAGCTACACAGGCTATGAGATTCGCGCTCAAGGCGCTCGGACCCAAGACGGCTCTCACGATCCCGGCATGCTGCTGGGCGGTGATCGACGGGTCGTTCCCACACTCGGCGGTCGAACTGCCGATCTTCCATACCGCGTTCGAGACGGCCGCCGTCGTGGCGGCCGGCATCAAGGCGGGCCTCGAAATGAGGGGAGACTCCGAGACGACCGTGATGGCCTGGGCTGGCGACGGGGGCACCTATGACATCGGCCTCCAGGCGCTTTCCGGCGCTGCCGAGCGTAACGAAGACATCATCTACGTCTGCTACGACAACGAAGCGTACATGAACACCGGCATACAGCGCTCGTCCTCGACCCCGGTCGGGGCCTGGACGACGACCACGCCGGTCGATAACTACAAGAAAGAGCCGAAGAAGAACATGATCGACATCATGGCCGCTCATTCGATCCCCTACATCGCCACATGTTCGGTGGCGTGGCCCGAGGACGTGATTGCGAAGTTCCGGAAGGCGAAGGAGATGAGGGGGACGCGGTATATACATATCTTCGCGCCCTGCCCGACGGGATGGAAGCTTGCCCCGGAGCTCTCGATTCAGATGGCAAGGAGAGCCGTGACCTCGCATGTCTTTCCCATCCTGGAGATCACCGAGCACGGCCAGAAGCTCGAGGTCTGGAAGGATTTCGAGCCGACATCGGTCCGCGATTATCTCAAGCCTCAGGGGCGCTTCAGGCACCTGACCGATGAGGAGATAGACGGGATCGCCAGGGACATCGAGAAGACCTGGCAGCGGCTTCTGGCGAAGGAGAAGATGATGGCCTCCATTCCCGGGATGGATTAGGCCAGTTATCGGACAGTACGAATACGAACGGGCCGTCCCGATGGGCGGCCCGTTTTTAATCCATCCGATGGGGCACATCGTGATGACAGGACCGATGCCGGTATGATCCGACCAGGATCATGATGATTTTGATACACTCTGTCTTCTGGGACCGGAGCCCTGTTTAGAGTCGTGGAGCGTCGATCCCGTAAGGGGAGCATAGAGCCGGGAAATGGCCTGAGATTGCCTAAAAGTGAATCGCCCAAGCATTTTGCTCGGTTCTGCAATGTCATAATGCAAGCTGAAATAATCTTCGGTTGTTACCGGCAGTGATGTGGCCGCCTAACCTGTTAATTCAAAAAACATTATGGAAACCGGCACGCAGGCACGGTTTAAGCGTATGCGTGGCCAGGAAACAAATAGGGATATCCGCACCGCGGATTCATATCGGAAAGAAGTGGACTATATGAGAAGTATTAGAAGCAGCAGGGGATTTACACTGGTCGAGATGATGGTCATCGTCTCGATCATCGGACTCGTTTTAGCAATAGGCACACCGCCTCTGATCGGGTTTCTGAGACATCACGAATCTAAAGATGCCGCCCATGTGGTCATGGGCGTCCTCAGAGAAGCCCGGGCCAGGGCTATCCATGAGAAGAACAATTACATCGTCTTTTTCAATACGGCGAACGGCACCATCACTATGCTGGATGATGACGGCGGGGGCGGGGGAAATCCGGAAAATCCTGGATTCAGCGCTGTCAACCGCGGAAACGGACGCGCCGATGGGGATGAGAGGGTCTTCGGGCCGATAGAACTGCCCAGCGGGCAGGTGTTCGGCATGATAGCCGGATCGACGAGCGGGGACGGCGAGTATGTGACAAAGCCGGTGACCTTCTCGGGCAATCCTCCTAGGGTTGTGTTCTATCCGAACGGGTCGACCAACGAGGAGGGTCTCGTCTTTGTCATGCCCGATATCGAATTCAGGAGACAGGATAGAGGTACGGACCAGATGCTGATCGTAAGGCGGTCCACCGGAAGCGTGATCCTTGAAAAACCCAATTATGACTGACAGGACCTGGAGGCCGATATGAGATGTAAAATTGCAAATAAGAACAACAGGGGGATGACGCTGGTAGAGATCATGGTCGGAATGACCGTGTTCGCGGTAGGACTTCTCGGCCTCAGCCGCGTTCTTTTCAGCGTGATGCACTCCAACCTCACTTCTAAGAATACGGTGATCGCTACGAATCTCGCACATCAGAGGATGGAGCAGATATCGGGTTCACTGAGATATTCTGCTATAACCTCCAGTAACTTCCCCAGCGAGGACTACAGCGAGATCGGTGGCGGCGCTGAGGAATATGCCCATTTCAGGAGGACAGTGGCGATAGACGATTCCCTCAATGCAGTGGGGAACAGCGTCATCAAGGAAGTCACTGTGAGGGTGGAGTGGCGCGATCGCGGAGGTGTACGTAATGTCGAGCTCAAATCATGTATAAGCCGTTTCAAGGATATCAACCTGTGATCTCACTGGAGAAAATGTCATGAAGAGACAGAACAAAAAAATAAGAGGTTTTACTCTGGTAGAGATCATGATTGCGCTGTTTGTCGGGTCACTGCTCATCATGATCTCATACAATGTGCTGACCAGCCAGAAAAAAGCCGCGGACGCCCAGAACGAGTATGTCAGCGCGCAGCAGAATGCCCGGATAGCGCTCGAGACGATCGAGAGAGAGATCCGGATGGCCGGACTCAATATCGACGACTTCAACGGTCAGCCGGTTTTCATCGACGCAGCCCCCTACCAGGTCGTGTTCAACGGAGATCTCTCATCCGGTATCGGGGGAGTGCCCGGGATGAACGTCAACCAGTCCGTCAACCTGTCGGATGGCGGACCGTACATCCCCGGATCTCATCCGGGAGAGCATCTGGGCGGCCTCGAAAGTTACAACAACAACGCGGAGACGATCCGGTTCACTATGGATATGAACGACGACGGGATCGTAGCTACAGACGACCATTACGTGGACAGTCGCAATCCGAACGATTATGCCCTTTACAGGGAAGAAAACGGCACGAAAAAGGACATAATCGCTTACGGTATAAGAGGACGCGAGAACTATCCCAACGGAATGTTCCCTCAGCCGCTGTTCAAGTATTACGGCGATTTCAATGACAACGGCACGGTCGTCCTGTGGGGAGACGATAACAATGACGGGATCCTCAGCCAGAGTGAGATCGCGACGATAACTCCCGTGAATGAAGCCCTGCTCGACAAGATCATCGAGGTCGAGATCACCGTCGAGGCGGAATCGGCGAAGATGGAAGCCAGTTTCAATGGCCGATACAGTTCCCCTGGTGCGCCGCGCATGTACCGGAACGTGACGATGACATCAAAGGTCAGGGCGAGGAATGTCGGCACCGGCGAGATGAACCTGCATGCCTGCGGGGATCCACCGTCGCCGCCGACTTCTCTGACAGCTATAGATACGCCCGCGGACGATGGAGGGAGCATCTCGCTGTCTTTCGACGCGTCGTATGATGAGCAATCCGGCGAGACGGATGTGGAAAGCTATACGGTCTATCGCCGCGTCGATGGAGATGACGAGTGGCTGTGCATCGGCTCGGTAGTGCCTAAGCTTGCGGGCTCGTATTCTTTCGAAGACGACGACCACACCATCGCCGGCGCCCCGGAGATCGGCGAGTTCTATTACTACTATGTCTCTGCATGGGACTGCAGGCCCCAGGAATCCTCTCCTTCGAATGTAGTGGGGCCTGTCACGGGGATGCCAAATGGGCCCTCTCCGCCGACGATCGTCTATGCGTACGATACTCCCTGCGACGATATCGATGAGATAACGGTTCTCATCCACAAGTCTCCCGATGATAATGGAGCCGGCAATACCGTCGGGTACTACGAGATCTACCGAGGCGAAGAGGAGGGAGGCGGCACGCTTTCCAAGATGTTGGTCGGCACATTCACGGCCGACGGTTCGGAGAACTACACCTTTCTCGATAACGAAGATCATAATACGGCCGGTCTGCCTCCCGCAGTCGGCAGTTATTACTACTATGTAGCCAGGGCTATCGAAGCAGGCGACAGCATCCCATCCGTCCCGTCCAACGAGTCGCACGGGGTATACTACTCAGGGACCATCTCGAGCTGCCGGCTCATGAAGGTCGAGGATTATCCAGACGACGACGGAGAAGCGCTGTATATAAGCTGGGACAAGTCGCCGTCAGAGAATTGTCTGCCCAATCATGTCGTCTCTTATGGTGTGAGGCGGAAAGCGATATTCGATATGGACTACATCGAGGTCGTCAGGATGCCTGCGACGATGTCTTCCGAGTATTCTTTCGTCGACGAGGGCCTGGTCAAGGGAGCAGAATATACTTACTGCATCTATACCTATGGCGATAGCGGCGAAGAGGTGCCTTCAAACAGGATGAGCGCTATTCCTATGCTCAACAACGAGATCGAGCCTCCGCAGAACCTCGCCTGCGAGGATATCCTCTGCGAGGCGACCGGGGCGATAAATGTGACCTTCGAGAACGCGCCTCAGGATGTTCACACGGGAGGCCGGGTCACGCACTACATCATATACCGCATGCAGGAATACGGTGCCTGGCATGAGGTGACGAGGGTCGAAGCCGAAGCGTCGGAGACGTATCTGTGGGTCGACGGGATCGACGAGAACCCGGGTGATCCCCCGATCATCGGAGAGTACTATTATTACCGTGCTACAGCGTACGATGCGGACTATGACCTCGAGTCGGTCCCTTCGAACGAGGGGTATACGATGTCAGACGGAGAACCGGGCGCTCCCCGAGTGACGAACGGATTCGACACTCCGAGCGACGCCGGCGGGAGCATCACGATCGTGTGGGACCGCTCGGCGGACGACGGACACTGCACGAACAACGTTATCACGTACAGTATCTATCGCTCCGATAATGAGCTGGGCCCGTTTGACACGGTGATAGGTACGCTGACCGCCAGCGGTCAGCTGTATTATACGTTCAAGGATGAATTTCTGTACAGCAGCTCGCCGCCTGTCGACGGCATAGCATATTACTACATCGTCAAGGCCGTCGAATCGAGCGGGAAGGAATCAGTCAACTCCAATATCTGGGGGCCGGTATACTCGATAGCCCAGGACGTGGGGTCATATCTCGTCTTCGAGGATGATTTCGAGACAGACAAGGGATGGCAGCATTTCCAGATCCGAAGGGAAGACGACTGGGAGCGAGGAACCCCAAACGGAGAGGGCGGGCAGCGCAACGGCAATAACGACCCATCGTCAGCCTACTCCGGGTCCAACGTCTATGGAAACGATCTCGGCATCGGGCGCGATAATGGCCGCTACTCAAACAACGTCGAGAACACGCTCGTCACGCCTGAAGGCGAGCTGGACTGCTATGGCAAGAACAACCTGGTGCTTCAGTTCCAGCGCTGGCTCAACGTGGAGGCGCCGGCCTACGACCAGGCGGTGATCGAGATCAGTACGAACGGCTACGACGGGCCATGGACGGAGATCTGGCACAATCCGACCGAGATAACAGACGACTCATGGGTGTTCATGGAGATCGATATCTCCAGCATAGCGGACGGCAAACATGACGTGGCGATAAGGTGGAGGCTTAAGACCGACGGGGGCAATCCCTACGCCGGATGGAATATCGACGATGTATCCATCAGAGAAAACGCCGCTTACAATCCCTGATCAACCAGGATGGTGATGAACTATGAGAAAGTACAACAATATTTGCGGTAATCAGGACGGCGCGGCGCTCGTGATCGTCATCCTGATACTTCTTGCCCTTACAGGGATCGCGATGGGCGTGAGCAGGATTTCGGTCAACGAGACCCAGCTTGCCTCGAACGAGATGCTCGACAAGCAGGCGTTCTATCTCGCCGAGGCTGGAGCCGAGATGAGCATCAGGCATCTCTCCGAGCTGAGCACGCCTTTTCTTGGTTCCGGAGCGAAAAGAGACGAACCGGTCATGCTATACGATAAGGTCGAGGTCTACGACAAGGGGACTGTGACGGCGTATCTCGATCCGCTAGACTCGAATACCGGAAATCCTTCGCGATTCGTAGGCGTGACGGTCAGAGCCACTCTCGACGGGACGGGCATGACCAAGGTGCTGCAGGTCAAGGTCGGCCAGCAGAACTTCTCGCGTTACGCCTATTTCTCGGATATGGAGAAGTCACCCAGCGGATCGACGATCTGGTTTGTGACCGAGGACGAGTTGCATGGACCCGTTCACACAAACGATCAGCTGCATATCTACGGCAGCCCGAAATTTTTCGAAGAGGTGTCGAGTTCGGCATCGGACGTCGACTATTACCACGGAGGCCCTCCGAGCGACGACCCCCAGTTCATGGATGGATTGACTCTCGACGCCTCGACGATTCCACTGCCGGTCAACACCGACATGCTTTACGCAGAGGCGGCCAAGCCCGACGGCCTGCAGCTCTCGGGTAATCCAGTGGTAATCAGGTTCAGGACCGACGCGGGCGGGAACCCCTACCTGCGGGTCACAGTCGGAGGAACTACTACCAACAGGCCCTATCCCGCGAACGGCGTGATCTATGTCTCGGGCAACGCTGAGGTCGAGGGGACGATCCGGGGCCAGGTGACAGTCGGCTGTAACGGCGATATAGACGTCATCGACAACCTCGTATACTACACAGACCCCAGAGTCGATCCTACTTCGACCGATCTGTGCGGCCTCGTTGCGGAAGGCGACGTGATGATGGCATACAACACCGCCAACAGGGACTCGGCCGACGAGACGGTCATGGCCGCGATAATGGCGCTAAATACCTCGTGGGGTGCGGAAAGCTACAGCTCCGGCAGCCCCAGAGGCAAGCTGAACGTGTACGGAGGAATCATCCAGAGGCAGCGAGGACCCGTAGGGACCTTCAGCGCCAGTACGGGAAAGATCGCCTCGGGCTACGACAAGAACTACGAGTACGACCCGAGGCTGATGGATACGCCGCCGCCGGCATTCCCGACTACGGGACAGGTCGAGAAGATCGCCTGGAACGAGATCGACCCCTCGACCGACATCTCGCGGAACTTCTGGTAGGATCGCTGGCTTTCAGGCAGACTCGCCGGCCTTCCGATAAGGCAGAAAGCGGGTCCGCTGGACTGGCCTGGAATAAGACAATGATCAAGCACCCGCCGGACTCTGCCCTGCGGGTGCTTCTATTCTTCTGCCGGCGTCACTCTTTCTTTTTGAATCTTTCCATGTGACGCCTTCCGAAAGCGCGTTCTGCTTCCAGCCGGTTATGCTTTCCACACAGCAGCCGGAGGTTCCCCGGCGAGTTGTCTCCTCCCAGAGCAAAAGGCACGATATGGTCTATCTGCAGGTTCCATTTAGAGCCGCATCTTTTCCCATCTGAGCCCTTGAAGGTGCATCTTCCTCCATCGCGCAGGTAGACCTCGTCGCGGACCTTGCCAGGGATGCTGCGTGTATCTTTTCTAGCCCTGCCGGTGACGGCACCGGGTCCGGTGCCGTCACCCGTGCTGTCGCTTCCGCCGGACGTATCACCGGCTGCGGATCCGCTACGATGAACGGGATCGTCATGATCAGATCTTCCCTCACTTCCCGATACGGCATCACGGCCGGCCCTGGCGGTCAGGCGCTTCCGTCGCCTCGCGGCTCTACCCTCGGGGCTGTGACGTTCGATATATTCGTCCATGAGCAGCATGAAGAGGGTCTCGAAGCTGATTCCACCGGGGAATCTGCCGGAGAGCAGAGCCTTCATACGATCGAACTTCTTCATGAACTCGCTGTCAACCGCGAACTCGAACTTATACTTCCTTCTGATCGTGACATGCTCGAAAGCGTCGTTCCCGGGCCTTGCCGCTGAGGGCCCGGATGGCCTTTCACTCCCGGCGCCGGGAGTGTCGGCCCCGCACCTGGCGCCGGGAGCAGAATCGACACCGGCGAGGCGGGGACTGGAAGCGATTCGTCCAGTGTCCGGCAGCGAACCTGGTCCGGGACGGTGAGAGGCCCTGTACGGATCGGTATTTTGCGTGGCAGGAGCCGAGGGGACCATCACGCACACCTGCCTGACACGGTCCTTGAGGACCCGGCCCGGCCGGAAGGCGGCGACGAGTGCCTCGACATCACGGGTGGACCTGTTTCTGATACCGCTGACCACTCGCTCGAAATTCTCTTCGGTCAATATCCCGGAGACGAGTGACAGGGAATAGAGATTGATCTCTCCGCTGAGGAGATATCCCTCGAGCGAAGGTGATCTGGCCAGTGTCCTCGCCGACGCTATCCTTCGCCCGGCCGCCGACCTAGAATATTTCAGATGCTGGGTGCAGAATTCGAAGAGGGACGAGTATCCCCTCGGCAGATAGAGCCTTCTGCGTTCCATCTCCGTAAGGTGCCGAAGCACAGCCGCGAGGACCTTTCGTTCTTTTCCACGTAGAGCATCCAGCTGCCTTACAAGCCTGTCGTCGGAAAGGATGTCGAGGGAATCAAGCCGGATCGGTCTGTTCATTCTTCCACCTCCCGTAATCCCCACATCACGCGATGACATTATAGCACGGAATCCCACATGAGCGACAGCGCTCTCCGTGCGGGCGATAAAAGGCTTCACTGCAGGGAGAAAGATACGTGAAGGTCTGAAAGGTCCCTGATACGAGGCTGAAGTGCGTTCAAAGGGCAGGCCAAGATCCGCACTACAATGTCTATAATGCCCCGTCAACAAAGGAATTAAGGAAGACCTTAGTCATCCCGTATGGCACTTCCCTCGCGTCAGCATGAATCCACATGACGGCCGACCCGTCACTGCCCTGTGACCCTTACGGATTGACAGTGCGGCGACCCCGCTGGTATCTTTCAAAAGGTCTTCGAGTCGATCAACCGGAACGGAGAGGAAGATGAGAAAAACAGCCATATTCCTGATCGCCATCACCGCCTTCGGGCTGGCAGGATGCAGGTCGCAGCACCCCGCGAGCGTCACGGTCGAACCAGGCTTCAACCCGGGGGAACATGCGACCATACTCGTCGTTCCGGTGATTAGCACGATCACCAGGGGTGAGGATCCGAAACGTGAATCGGAGAAGATTCCCAACAGGGTACTCTGGGAGCTCGTTTCGGAGAGATACGATTACAAGTTCCTGTCGCCCGAGCAGTTCAGGATGGTCGTCGCGAAGGCCGGCCTCGGAGACAGGCTCACTGTGTTCGAGACAAAGTGGAGCCGCGAGCATGTCGTGGATCTGGAGCTGTGCCGAGCGGTCAAGGCGGAGCTGGATGTCGATCTTCTGCTTGTCCCAGTCGTCTACCTCTGGCACAAGGACGAGACGGACTATCGTGAGGCGGCGGCGGCCTCGGCGACACAGGTTGGGATGACGCTGAGCCTGATAGATCCCGAAAACGGGCATGTCGTATGGGAAGCTACCGACGAGAACGTCAAGGAATCGGTCCGCAGCGAGGGTGACCGCGTCCAGTCTTCGACGGCCGGGATCGACAGGAGGATCTCGGGGACATCCGTCTCCGGGAGCGACATCTACGCGGCTCCCCCGTTCGACGATGTCACGATCATGGTACTCCAGGCGCTGGTCGGGGCTGTCCCGGAGAGATCCGGCGCGCGGTCCCAGTGACGGCCCGTAGACCCTGATGATCCTTAAGACATCGTAGAAGATGATACCTCTGGAGACTCGCCCGATGGACGAGAAATGGATGAAGGAGGCGCTGACCGAGGCCGCGCTTGCCCTTAAGGCGGGAGAGGTGCCGGTAGGCGCCGTCGTGGTCTGTGGCGGGGAGATCATAGGGCGCGGCCGCAACGAGGTCGAGACCAGGGGGACTGCGACCGCGCACGCGGAGATCCTGGCGATCGATGACGCCTCCGAGAGGACCGGCGACTGGAGGCTCGACGGCTGCAGCGTTTATGTCACCTCGGAGCCGTGCCATATGTGCCTCGGAGCCCTCTATCTCGCCAGGGCGGAACGGGTCGTCTACGGAGCCCGGCAGCCGAGGAGCGGCGCCTGCGGGTCGGCCGGAGACCTTCACCACGCCGACCTTTACGGGCACAGGCTGATAGTCAGGGGCGGAGTGCTAGAGGAAGAATGCCTTTTGCTTCTAAGGAAGTTTTTTACTAGATTACGTGATGACCGATCGCGGCAACGGGACTTCTGATGATATCCTGCATGCCCGTTATAGATACAGGATCCAGCGGAGAGATGCGAGAGCTGGCTTAATCGGCACGATTGGAAATCGTGTGTGGGGGTGACTCCACCGAGGGTTCGAATCCCTCTCTCTCCGCCATTATTTTATCAGGCCTGACGTGAGACCCTCTCTGATCCTTCTCTCCAACCTTTATTGAGCCCGTCTGAGGGCTTTCAAGGCACTGATTCAAAACTACAGCGGATAATAGGGCTCTCTGCTATTGATATCTCGGCTCTGATTATATATAGTATCCGACGGAGAGATGCCGGAGCGGTTGAACGGGACGGTCTCGAAAACCGTTGAGCAGGATTTCTGCTCCGAGGGTTCGAATCCCTCTCTCTCCGCCATCGGACGGGACTGCCGGCCCGCTGACGCGGACCGGCGTTGATGATAAAGGGTGGGGATGTAGCTCAGCTGGGAGAGCACCTCGTTCGCAACGAGGGGGTCGTCGGTTCGAATCCGATCATCTCCACCACTTATACCAGGTACCGGGCCGGATCTTCCGAAGGTCCGGCCGGGGATGTCCTGGAGCTTTCAGAGATCGTGCTAGGCGGGGAGGTAGCGGTGCCCTGCACCCGCAATCCGCTATAGCGGGGCCGAATTCCCGGTTGAGGGAGCGTTGTCTCCGAGTGATCGGCGTCGGGAAGTGGCGTTGAATGCCAGGACCCGCGCAATGAGAACCTGCCAACCCCGTCAGGACCGGAAGGTAGCAGCGGTACGCAGTCATTCTTATGTGCCGCGGGTATCCTGTCAGGAGCTAACCCTGTCGCAGGAGCCGGGGGCGCCTCTCGAGGCCGGGTGCACGGTCTCATGACTTCTCTTACCGAGGGACTTCGCTCATGTCTTATCTCGTACTTGCCAGAAAATGGAGACCGGGCAGATTCTCCGAAGTGGTCGGGCAGGATCATGTCACCTCGACCCTCCAGAAGGCGTTCGAGAAGGGCAGGCTCGCGCACGCCTACCTGTTCTCCGGCCCGCGGGGGTGCGGAAAGACCACTACGGCACGCCTGCTTGCGAAGGTCATCAACTGCGAGGCACCGCAGGGTGGAGAGCCCTGCAATGTCTGCTCCTCCTGCGTCGCCGTCAACAGCGGCACGCACCTCGACATGATCGAGATCGACGGCGCCTCCAACAGGGGCATCGACGAGATCCGCGATCTCAGGGAGAAGATCGGGTACGCGTCGTCGCAGTCCGGATCGAAGATCTATATCATCGACGAGGTCCACATGCTGACTCAGCAGGCCTTCAACGCCCTGCTCAAGACTCTCGAGGAGCCTCCGGGGCACGTCTACCTGATATTCGCGACGACCGAGCCGCACAAGGTGCCAGCGACGATACTGTCACGCTGCCAGAGATTCAATTTCAAGAGGCTCGAACTCGCCGAGCTATCCGGGCAGCTCGCCAGGATCTGCGATACCGAGAAGCTCGGGTACGATCCCGAAGCGCTGACGCTGATATGCAGGAGAGCGGAGGGTTCGATGCGCGACGCCGAATCGTTGCTCGACCAGTGCATATCGGCGGCTGAAGGAAAGCTTGATCTCGAGACGGTCCGGATGGTCCTGGGCCTGGTCGATTCGCAGATAATATCAGGCCTGCTTGATGCGGTCAGCCGCCGGGACAGAAATGGCGCGCTCTCCGTCGTCGACAGAGTCACTGCGTCGGGGATGGACCTCGAGGAGTTCTTTCTCGCCTTCATCGAGGGGATACGCAACCTACTGGTGATATCAGTATCGGCAGGCAGGACCGACTGGCTCGACCTGACGTCCGGGGAGATAGAGGAATTGTCCGCGATCGCCGGGAGGTTCGGGGTCGAGGACCTGCTCTTCATATTCCGCTCGATGTCGAGGGCGCACCGAGAACTCAGGGGAGCGAGCCAGACCCGTTACCACATCGAGGCGGCGGTGGCCGAGGCAGCGTCCTGGGATTCGGCTGTAGAGATCGGCGAACTGATAGGCAGGCTCGAGGCCGGCGGGGGAGCAGGATCCGGTAGACCGGGCGGCGCCTCGGCGGAGACCGGCAGACGAGCCGGCGGGAAAAAGGGGTCGGCGCGGGGACAGGCGGAAAGTGCCGGGCCGGTCGATGCCGGCGAGGCCTTGACCGCGATGAACGTGACAGTAGAGGCCATGGACTCGGAGGCCGCGAAGAACATCACCGGGGAGTCCGTAAAATCCCGGGCAGCGATGAAGACCCCGGAGAACACGGTCAGGGAGAACCCCCTGCTTGCCTCCCTTGGAGGAAGGGAAGAGTGGGAGAGGTTCCTGGCAAAGGTAAGGGAATCAAAGCTTACAGTGGGTATATGGCTGATGGCGGCCGATGTCGCCGGCGTCGAGAACGGGAAACTGATCCTGTCGTTCTCGCCTCAGAACAGGTTCGCCATGGGGATGATAAGGGACACGAAGAACAGGAGCCTCATCGAGAGCCATCTCGAGAAGTTCTATGGCAGAAAATTTACCGTGGAGACCTGTGAGACGGTGGATATAGAGACCGTCAGCAGCCCTCCCCGGCAGGCGGAGCTGGAGATAAAGGCCAGGACGAGACCGGGGCCTGGCGGGGGCGGAAAGGGCCCGGACGCGGAGGATGCAGGGCCGGCGGGCGGAAAGGCGCAAGAGACAGGAAATGGAGGCATCCCCCGGGCAGCAGCTACCGCCGGGAAGAAGGGCTCGCGCGCGGCGAAGGTGGATAACCCCGTGCTGGAGCGCATAATGGACAGGCTGGACGCGGAGCTCCTCGACTGAGATCAGGTTCCCGGGGAATGGCCGGTCCGGGGCCGGGCGATGGATTTTTACGAATTTCTAAGGCTTTATACGGCACAGGTTTAAAGGGAGAATAGCATGAAGGACATGGGCAAGCTTCTAAAGCAGGCGCAGCAGATGCAGGCGAAAATGGCCCAGATGCAGGCCGAGCTGGCCGAAAAGAGCGTCGAAGCCTCCGCAGGCGGCGGCATGGTCAAGGTCGTCATGAACGGCAGGCACGAGATCGTATCTGTGAAGATCGATCCGGAAGTGGTCGATCCACAGGATGTCGAGATGCTAGAAGACCTTGTGGCCGCTGCGGTTACAGAGGCAGCAAACCGTGTCGAAGAGATGGTCAGGGACGAGATGAGCTCGATCACCGGCGGATTGCCCCTGCCCGGGATGTTCTAGACCTTCCGCCGCACGGAACGCCGTCCTTTTTCGCGGCTTATCTTTTCCTATCGTGACTCGAAACAAGGCAAGATTCTTGCTAAACCCAGGGAGAAAGCAATGGATCAAGGTCTTCCGCTGCTTCAGGAACTCATCGAACATTTCAGGAGACTTCCTGGAGTGGGGGAGAAAACGGCACGCAGACTGGCGTTCGCCGTCCTAGACATGGACGAGGGGGAGGTCAGGGGTTTTGCCGAAGCGCTCAGGCGAGTCAGGGAAGAAATCGGATATTGCAAAAGGTGCGGGAACCTCGCAGAAGGCGATATCTGCCCGGTCTGCGTCGACCCCGAAAGAGCCGAAGGCGTGTTATGCGTCGTTGAACGGCCCGCCGACCTTTACGTTCTTGAAAGATCGGGCCATTTCAGGGGCCGCTACCATGTTCTACACGGAGTTCTTTCACCACTTGATGGAGTGGGACCAGAGCAGCTGAACCTGGCGGCCCTGAAGGATCGGGTGAAAAAGGAAGGGATAACGGAACTCATCATAGCGACAAACCCGAGCGTCGAGGGAGACACGACGACCCTCTACATCGCCCGAATGTTCAGGGAGAGCGGTGTGAAGGTGACAAGGCCGGCAAGGGGGCTTCCCCTCGGCAGCTCTCTCGAGTTCGTTGACAGAGGAACGATAAGCAAGGCCCTCGACGGGCGAGAGGAAGTCGACTGAGAAGGTCGACAGCAAGTCGACTGAAAGTGTCGATGGAAAGCCGACTGATCCACTGATCCCGGGCAAGGGAAAGAGAGAGCAGGATGGTCAGAACGAACTGGAAAGTATTCGAAGAAGATTACTGGGCGATAAGCACGACGCTCCAGGAATTGCTGAAGAACTCGAACGCGACCAGCGTGATCCTGCTGGATAAGACCGGGCAGCTGATCTCGAGCGTGGGCGAGGAGCCGAGGTTCGACATGTACAGCTTCGCGTCGCTCTGCGCGGCCGATTTCGAGGCGAACGCCCAGTTGGCCAAGCTGATCGGGGAAAAGGATTTCTCGACCCTCTACCACCAGGGAAGCAACGAGAGCATGTATCTGGCAAGAGTGGAGAAGGATATCATACTCGTCGTGCTGTTCGACAAGAAGACCACGCTCGGCCTCGTGAGGCTCAGGACGAAAAAGGCGGTCGAGGGTCTGGCCGCTGTCATCAGGGGCCTCTATGACAAGCTGGAGTACGAGAACGAGGAATACCACGAGGAGCTCGGCGAGGAGTTTACCGCCGAAGCCGAACTTGAGATAGACAGTCTGTTCTCAGACTGAAGGGGAGGGGCCTGAGTTGTCGCTGATAAATTACTCCTCGCGCGAGATCAACGTAAAGATCGTCTATTACGGGCCGGGCCTGTGCGGCAAGACGACAAACATCCAGTACATATACGACAAGGTGTCTCCAGATACCAAGGGCAAGCTGATCACGCTCGCCACGGAAATGGACAGGACGCTCTTCTTCGATTTTCTGCCGCTCGAGTTGGGGACCGTCAAGGGTTTCAAGACGCGTTTCCATCTCTACACAGTTCCGGGACAGGTATACTACGACGCGTCGCGCAAGCTGATACTCCGAGGCACTGACGGCGTGGTATTCGTCGCGGACTCGCAGACGAACAGGTACGACGCGAACATAGAGAGCCTCTACAACCTCCACGAGAACCTCGCCGAGTACAATCTCAAGCTCGACGAGTTGCCGTATGCCATCCAGTACAACAAGAGGGACCTTCCCGACCTGATCGCGGTCCCCGATCTCGAGGAGGAGCTCAATCCCAAGCACTACCCCGCGTTCGAGGCGGTGGCGGTCAAGGGCGTCGGCGTGTTCGACACGCTCAAAGCGGTGGCCAAGGGAGTCCTGCGCAATCTCTCGTAGGGTCCTCGCCTCGCGCATGTGATACCGATCCAACCGGCGAATCGACTCCATCTCGCAAGCTTACAATGCCGCGCGGTTCAAGGTGATTTTTGATTGCCGTCCGCGGCGATAATCTATATCCTCACGTCAGTACCCGTCAAAGGATGCAGATGAAGCGTTTTCTTGTCACGATCCTCGGCTCTTTTTTTTATACGGGATTCTTTCCCGTGGCGCCGGCGTCATTCGCCAGCATGATCTGGCTGCTCGTATGGCTTTTCGTTCCCGGCGGCCACTGGATGACTCACTGGGCCGTCATCGCAGGGCTCATTCCCGTCGCCGTGATCATCTCGGGTGTCATGGAGAAATACTACGGCGAGGACGCTCCCTGTATCGTTATCGACGAGGTGGTCGGGATGCAGATCACTCTGATCCTCTCGCCCGTCTCGATCAGCGCGGGAGTTGTGGGGTTTGTATTGTTCAGGATATTCGATATCGCGAAGCCGTTCCCCGCGGGCAGGTCGCAGAGGCTACCGGGCGGGATCGGGGTCGTGATCGATGACGTGATCGCCGGCCTCTACTCGCTGGCGGTGATGGCCCTTCTCGGATACTTCACAGAACTGCTATGAGAACAGAGATCATAACGGTCGGCGACGAGGTCCTCCGCGGCGAGACCGTTGAGAACAATACGGTCTGGCTTTCCAGGTCCATGACATCCGAAGGTATCCCTCCTTCGAGGCAGACGGCCCTTCCCGACGATATGGGCTCGATCCGCGACGAGCTCTGCGCCGCGGCGGCCAGGAGCGACGTGGTGGTGGTCACGGGAGGGCTGGGCCCGACCGTGGACGATGTCACGCGGCAGGCCGCCATAGACGCGTTCGGCGGAAAAGTCGATGTCCGCGAGGAGATTGTCGCCGGGATCGAGCGGCGGTTCAAGGAGCTCGACCTGCCGATGCCGGGCGGCTACCGGGACCTGGCGAGGATCCCGGCGGGAGCCGACGTGCTCGCCAACAACGTTGGCGCTGCGCCCGGCCTTGCGCTGAAGGCCGGCGGATGCGCCGTCTTCCTGCTTCCAGGCGTCCCCGCGGAGATGAAGGATATCTTCGAACGGCTCGTCCTGCCGCGTCTGGCATCGGGCGCGCGGTACCGCAGAAAGGTCTGGAGGGTCTACGGCCTCATGGAGACGGCCGTCGAGGAAAGGCTGGCCCCTTTTCTCGGGAATGAGCTGATGGGAGGGCTTTCGATCATTTCCTCCCCTTCGGGTATCAGCGTATACCTTCCCGCCGGCATAGATGAAGGGACCGCCGCGAGGGCGGCCGGCGGCCTCGGGGACCACCTGTTCGGGGAGGGCCGCGACAGGCTCGAGGAGGTCGTGGTCGGCATGCTCCGCGACAGGGGGCTGACCCTTGCGACGGCTGAGTCACTGACGGGAGGGATGCTCGCGTCGATGATCGTCTCGGTGCCGGGGGCGAGCGAGACTTTCCTCGAGGGATATGTCACGTACAGCGACGAATCGAAAATCAGGGTGCTCGGCGTTGATGAAGGAGCTATCGAGGCTTCAGGCGCTGTCAGCGGGGAAGTCTGCGGGCAGATGGCCGAGGGAGCGGTCAGGGTCTCCGGAGCGGATGTGGCTCTGTCCACTACGGGGATAGCCGGCCCCGGAGGGGCTGTGCCCGGAAAGCCTGTGGGGCTCTGCTGGATGGGGCTGGCATATGAAGGCGCCACAGAGTGCAGGGAGCGGAAGATGGCCGGGGACCGTGGCATGATAAGGCTGAGGACCGCGAGCACATGTCTCGATATGCTCAGGCGCAGGATGCTCGGGACAGGAAGGCGGGAGTCATGAGACTCTTCTTCGCTGTGGATACCGGTGAGGCGATAAAGGATCGGGTCACGCGGATAATAGAGGAATCCAGCATCAGGCTCGCGCCGTGGAGATGGATCAGGCCGGAGAATTATCACTTTACGCTGAAATTCCTCGGGGAGGTCGACCCCGGCAGGCTCGCTTCTCTCCAGGAAGCCGCGGGACGCGCCGCCGCCAGGGCGAGGCCGTTCCAGATCACGATGGGGAACATCGGCGGATTCCCGGACCTAGACAGGCCCCGCGTGGTCTTCTACGGGATCGAGGGTGGATTCGGCGCCCTGCGGGACCTCGCCGGCCTGCTGGAGGATGAGTGCGGGAAGAACGGGTTCGAGCGGGAGAGGAGGAGATTCCGGGCTCACCTGACTCTGGCGCGGTTGAGCCGGCCGGCTCCGGAAGATGCCCTGGCTGCCCTGCGATCATTCCCTCCCCTGGGCGGCTCCGCCATCCTCGACATCGACCATTTTGTCCTGATAAGCAGCCGGCTGACCCGGTCGGGTGCCGTCTACGAGGAAGTCAGCCGTTTCGCTCTGGGCCCCTGAGGCCCACCGGCGCCGGCACGTCGATCGATCCGCAGTTTTCTCCGCCATGAGGCATGCCTGCCGAATTCGTGAAATTCATTGAACAAAAGGCAGGTTCCTGATATAAAAACAGTCTGACCGGCCGGTGCACGGACCGGTCGGCGTAAATCAACCACTGGACCGGTAAGGGGGAGGAAACGGGAGGAAGACAGTGAGGACGGACATGGAGACCAGGAAAAACAAGACCTCAAAGGGACCCAAAATGGCAAAAAAAGGCACTGGACAGGGTGACAAGGGCAAGGCGATCGACCTCGCCGTCGACCAGATCGAGAAACAGTTCGGAAAAGGCTCGATCATGCGCCTCGGAGCGGAAGGCGCGTACCAGGAGATCGAAGCCATTCCCACCGGCAGCCTCGCTCTCGATATCGCGGCCGGCATCGGGGGGGTACCCCGCGGCAGGGTCATCGAGATATACGGGCCGGAGGGATCGGGCAAGACCACGCTTGCCTGCCAGATCATCTCGAACGCGCAGAAACTCGGCGGCGTGGCCGCATTCATCGACGCCGAGCACGCCCTGGACGTCAGTTACGCGAGAAAGATCGGGGTTGATATCGACAACCTGCTCATATCCCAGCCCGATACCGGAGAGCAGGCGCTTGAGATCGCCGAGGTCCTCATCCGCAGCGACGCGATCGACGTAGTCGTCATCGATTCGGTGGCGGCTCTCGTGCCGGCCGCGGAGATCGAGGGCAACATGGGAGACTCTCATGTCGGTCTCCAGGCGAGGCTGATGTCGCAGGCCCTCAGGAAGATCGCCGGCGCGGTGAGCAAATCGCGCACGTGCATGATCTTCACCAACCAGATCCGTATGAAGATCGGCGTGATGTTCGGGAATCCCGAGACGACTTCGGGAGGCAACGCGCTGAAGTTCTACGCCACGATGAGGATGGATATACGCCGCATAGGACAGATCAAGGACCACGATAACGTCATCGGGAACATGACGAGGGTAAAGGTCGTCAAGAACAAGGTCGCCGCTCCGTTCCGACAGGCGGAGTTCGAGATCCTTTACGGCGAGGGCATCAGTCTCGAAGGGGACCTGATCGAGCTGGGCGTGGCCTCCGGTATACTGACGAAGATGGGCAGCTGGTACTCCTGGGGCGAGACACGGCTTGGCCAGGGGAAGGACAACACCCGGATATTCCTCAAGGAAAACCCCGATATCCGCAGGGAGATAGAGACCAGCGTGCGAGAGCACTATGGCCTTGCGGCCTCGCCGGTCCCGGCGGCAAAACCGGCCCGGCCGGCTCCTGAGGGCAAGGACGGAAAGTCCGGTAAGGGCGCGGATGCCGATCCTGAATAAGGCTTTGATCCAGATCAGGACCTTGAACAGCGACACTACAGAGATAGTATCCGTATCGAGAAGCGCCGGTTCGCTCCGCAGGGTCGCGACATCGTGCGGGAGGACGTTTCTCGTCCTGAAGGGACCGGCTACGGAGCGGTTTCTCGAAGAGGGTGGGGTCCTCGGCCCGGCCGAGATAGAGGAACTGGAAGGTCCGGTCGCGCGTCAGGCGGGGATGGCTTTGGCGCTGATGTTCCTGTCGAGAAGGGAGCGTACCGAGCATGAGGTGCGCAAGGCCCTCGGGGCGGAAGGTATAGAAAATCCGGACTCGATAGATTATATTGTCGAGACACTGAAGCGAAGGAACCTGCTCAGCGACAGGCGGTTCGCTTCGGAACTGATAGGATACAGGATGAGGCACGATCCTGCCGGGCCGGCGCTACTGAGAAGGAAGCTGGCCGAGGCGGGGGTCCCCGCCGGGATCACGGACGAGCTTCTCGAGGATGCTTTCCCTCCCGGCGAAGAGGCGAGGATAGCCTCGAAGCTGGCCTCGGGCAGGCTCGCGCGCACCTGGGGGGCAGTCGGGCCTGCCGCCGGGCGGGCCGGCGGGCATGGCGCATCAAGGACCGGGCGTGAGAAGGCCGTGCGCAGGATCGGTGGCTTTCTGACCAGGCGGGGTTTCGCGCCGTGGATCGTCGGTGACATCTGCGCGGGGATATTGAGAGGAGAGATCACCGGAGAGACCGATGAACAGTGATATCAGGACAGCACATGATATAAGGAAAGCCTTCCTGGATTTCTTCCTCGAGAGGAAGCACACCGAGGTGCCGAGCGCGCCGCTCGTGCCGAAAGGTGACGCCACGCTACTTTTCACTTCCGCGGGGATGGTGCAGTTCAAGGATTTCTACCTCTCGCCTGAGAACCTCCCATACACCAGGGCGGTCAGCATACAGAAATGCCTGAGGGCGGGAGACCTGGAGAGCGTGGGCAGGACGCTTCGCCACCATACCTTCTTCGAGATGCTGGGCAACTTCAGCTTCGGTGACTACTTCAAGACAGAGGCGATCGAGTGGGCGTGGGAGTTCGTCATCGACGTGCTGCGTATACCTGAGGACCACCTGTACGTGAGCGTCTTCGAGGACGACGACGAGGCTTACAGGATATGGAACGAACGCATCGGGGTTCCCGCCGCGAAGATCGTCAGGCTTGGGCGCAAGGACAATTTCTGGGGCCCCGTAGGCAGTACAGGCGTCTGCGGGCCGTGCTCCGAGATCTACTACGACGCCGGCGAGGCTGTGGGATGCGGAAGCGCGGAATGCGCGCCCGGATGCGACTGCGACCGGTACCTCGAGTTCTGGAACCTCGTCTTCCCGCAGTTCTTCCTCGAGGAGGACGGCACGTACAGGCCGCTCGAGAAACCCGGGATCGACACCGGCGCAGGCCTCGAGCGGATCGCGATGATAATGCAGGGAGCCGCCGACAATTTCCACACCGACATATTCCAGCCGATCGTGGATGCGGTGATCGCCCGCCTTCCCGAGGGCACCGGCGTCACCGGTGAAGCCAGGCTGGGGATCAACATGATCGCCGACCATGCCAGGGCCCTGACATTCACGATATCCGAGGGGATATACCCTTCGAACGAGGGCAGGGGGTACATTCTCAGGCGGATATTGCGGCGGGCTCTGACGCGGCTTCACACCTTCGGTATCGATGAGCCGGTCCTGTTCGGCCTTGTCGACGAGGTTGTAAGGGTCATGGGAGACGACTATCCCGAGCTCGTGGAGCGGGCTCCCGATACGGCGATGATAATCAGGTCGGAAGAGGAGAGCTTTCTGCGCACCCTCGAGGACGGCAAGTCGAGGTTCTCCGCGATAGTCGGCGATATCAGGAAAGAGGGCGGCTCGAGGATCGAGGGCTCCCAGGCTTTCCTGCTCTACGACACCTTCGGATTCCCTCTCGAGCTCACGGTGGCGCTCGCCGGGAGCGAAGGGCTCGAGGTCGATGAGGATGGATTCACCGCCGCGATGGAGGAGCAGCGAAGGCGGGCCCAGGAGAGCAGCGCCTTCGGCGCCGACGGGCAGGCTATTGTCGGGATGACGCAGCTGTCAGATGGCGAGAGCTCGATATTCACCGGGTACGAGAGCGTAGGAGGCGAGGCGGCAGTGCGCAGGTACAGGGTCGCGGGCAAGGATGAGCGGGGGGATATCGCCTGGTCCAGAAAGGAAGGCGCCGCGATCGAGCTCGTGCTCGACAGGACGCCTTTCTACGCTACTTCCGGCGGGCAGACCGCCGACAGCGGGTGGATAGAAGCGGATGGTCGCAGGTTGGAGATCCGCGACGTGTTCAAGAGGGGCGGAGAGATAATCCACCTGGCCGAGCCGGCGGATGACATCCCCGATGTCGGCCGTTTCGTGGAGCGGAACCCGAATATAAGGCTTCATATCAATAACGAGACAAGGCTGGCGACCGCGGCCAATCACACGGTGACCCACCTTCTCCATGCCGCGCTGCGCGGGGTCGTAGGAAGCCATGTCGCCCAGGCCGGTTCGCTGGTCGGTCCAGACAGGCTGAGATTCGACTTCAACCATTTCAGGGCGGTCACAGGCGAGGAAAAGAGAAGGATCGAGGAGCTCGTGAACCGGTGGATACGCGATTCGCTGGAGGTCAGGACGGAGCTGATGGACTACCAGGAAGCGATCGAGTCCGGTGCCATAGCCCTGTTCGACGAGAAATACGGAGCGAAGGTGCGGGTCGTGAGGATGGGAGACGTATCGACAGAGCTCTGCGGCGGGACACATCTATCTTCTACGGGTCAGGCTGGGCTGTTCCTGATACTCTCGGAGAGCAGCGTGGCCGCAGGCGTCCGAAGGATAGAGGCGGTGACGGGCGATGCGGCGCTGCGGCATATCCATGCTGTATTAGACCGGGAGGAGAAGGCAGCGTTCCTCCTGAGGACGACCCCGGCCGAGACCGCTGCGAGGATAGGCGCCCTGCTCGAGGCCGTCGATGAGCTCAAGAAGGAGATAAGGCTCCTCGAAAAGGGGGGAGGCGGCCAGCTCGACGCGATCGTGAGGGACGCGAAGGATATGGACGGGATAAGGATCGCGGCCGGCAGGCCCGGCGCGAGAGACGTCGGGGCGCTCAGGAGCATGGCCGATTCGTTCAGGGAGAAGGTCCCTTCGGGGGTCGCCGTACTCTCCATGCCTGAAAAGGGAAAGATGCAATTCGTGATCGCTGTGACCGACGATCTAGTCGAAAGGGGAGTCACAGCAGTCGATATAGTAAAGGAGCTCGGTCCTCTGGCCGGCGGAGGAGGAGGCGGGAAGAATCATCTCGCTCAACTCGGTACCAGGGAACTCGACAGCGAAGGAAGGGTCTTCGAGGCCCTCGCCGGGATAGTAGAGCGGTTGATGAACGGACGGTGAGGAATATGAAAAGGAAATTCGTCATTATGGCCGCCGTCTCTGCAGCGGTGATGCTCACGGCCGGTGCCTTGCAGGCCCAGGTGGTCGACACCGATCTGCAGGATCAGACAAGCCAGGTCGAACTGGAAAAGAAGGAATCTGGGTACGGCCAGGTCGTCGAGCACCAGAGGTCGAGTTACGACATCCCCAAGCTGGAGAAGGCGATCGACCCGGACCGGTATATACTGGGACCCTACGACCGGCTTCTTGTAAACGTCATCGGGACCGAGTCGAGGACATTCGCTATGGTCGTGCTCCCTGAAGGAGAAGTCTTCGTGCCGAGTGTCGGCGCGATAAAGGCCTATGGCCTCACGCTGAACGAATTCAGGGAAAGGCTCAACGAAGAGGTCAACAGGTTCTTCAAGAACGTGAAGATCTTCTGCTACCTCCAGGAACCGAGGGTGTTCAGGGTGTTCGTTACCGGCGAGGTCGCCACGCCTGGAGCGGTGAACGTCTCGGCCGTACAGCGAGTCTCGGACGCGGTGGAGCTTGCGGGCAGCATAATATCCGATGGATCGAACAGGAGGGTTCTACTGTACAGAGGGGCGGACACACTCGAAGTCGATATCCTACGGTATGTCCTCAAGGGCGATTTTTCGACCAATCACTTTCTGTCCAACGGTGACAGGATTCATGTGCCGGTCGCGCAACGACACGCCTCGATAAGAGGCGCGATCCACAAGCCCATGAACTACGAAATACTGCCCAGTGAGACGGTCAGCGACCTGATCGATCTGGCCGGCGGGTTCAGAGCGGAGGCGATCAGGGACCGGGTGCTTCTCACGAGGGTCCGGGACGACGGGACGGTCAACACTTTGCAGGTCCAATCCTCCGGATTCGATCTGATCCTCGATGACCGCGACGAGATCAACGTCATCGACGGCATGACCGGCACGAGCAGGGTCTTCGTCTTCGGGGCGACGAGCCAGTCGGGCAATTACTTTATCACCGACGGCGAGGGGCTGCAAAGCCTGCTCGGGCGGGTGGCGATCTACAACGTAGACGCCGATCTTACGGCCGCGAGCCTCGAGAGGGCCACAGGCGAGCTTATCAGGGTGAACCTCAAGGAATTCATGCCGCCCAGCACGGCAGAGGACATACCGCTGATCGACGGCGATATACTTCATATCCCGTCGATCGACCAGACGGTAGCCATAGGCGGACAAGTGCAACTACCGGGCAGGGTACGGTTCGTAAGCAACTGGACGGTGGCTCAGTACGTCGGCGCGGCCGGAGGCCCTACGCAGGAGGGGAGCATAAACAGAGTCATGATCATATCGAAGAACGGATCGTCGATCAAGGCGGACAGCAGTTACCGCCCCAACAGCGGGGACGTGATCATAATAAAGCGGAGCAAGACGAAGATATTCTCCGACATCTTCTCTGGGCTTATCGGAGTCGGGACGCTTGTCATCTCGATAGTAGCGCTGTCCAGAACGTGATCCCCGGGCAAAGCGCCAGGCCCGGAATACCGGGAGCCGGCCTGTAAACGGAACACGGTGAGGAAATGGAAAAGACCGACGTATATATCGAGCAGGTCCTAAGAGAGATAGACGCCCTCAGGGATGCGCTGGGGTCCTTTACCCGGGAACAGGCCGCGACTCTCGCCGAGATGGCGGAGACGATCGCCGACTCTATAAGATCGGGCGGAATCGTGCTGACTTGCGGCAACGGCGGGAGCGCCGCCGACGCGCAGCATATCGCCGGAGAACTCGTCGGCAGGTTCCGCAGAAAGAAGGTCGGCGGGTACAAGGCCTTCGCCCTGACCACGAACAGCTCGGTCGTAACCGCCATAGCTAACGATTTCGGTTACGACGATGTCTTCTCCAGGCAGGTTGAAGCGATCGGCAGCGAGGGCGACGTGCTCCTGGCCCTGTCGACGAGCGGGAATTCGGCGAATGCCGTGAAGGCTGTCTCGACGGCGGCCGGTCTCGGCATGAAGACACTCATCTTCACAGGCGCAGGCGGCGGCGCCATGACGGGAAAGGCCGATCTCGCGATCGCTGTCGCCGACGAAGACTTCGCCCGCATCCAGGAGATCCATATGGCCCTCGGGCACATCCTGTGCGGTCTGGTCGAAGAGATACTCACTTCGCCCGGCAAGGCTTGAGTGCCGGCCGGTACGATCGCGGAGGGGTGGTTTGAAGATCCTGCAGCTCTGCGCCGTCGATTTCACCGCGTACCATCTACTAAGGCCGCTCGGGTTGGCGCTTCGCGACTCGGGCTACGAGGTCTCGTTCTGCTGCTCGCCGGGCGAAGGGCTCGACCGCCTAGAAAAAGAGGGATTCGGCGTCTTCAGGATCCCCGTATCGAGGTCGTATAACCTGTTCTCGCACGCCGTCTCGCTTGCCCGTCTTTACAGCACGATGCGCAGAGAGAAGTTCGACATCGTGCATACCCATACGCCCGTCGCGGGACTGATCGGGCGCATGGCGGCGAGGGCCGCCGGAGTGCCACTGATCGTCTACACCGCTCACGGGTTCTATTTTCACGAGGATATGCGACCGTCGGTGCGCCGCGTCATGCGGTCGATCGAGCGGTTCGGCGCGTCGATATCGGACCTGGTGTTCGTTCAGAGCGGTGAGGATCTAGAGGAAGCGGTCGAATCGCGTATCGCTCCGGCTGAAAGACTTGTCCATATAGGCAACGGCGTCGATCCATCCATGTTCGGGACTCAGGTCAACGGGGCGGCTTCGGCCGCGGTGCGAGAGGAGCTTGGGATCGCAGCGGGCCCGGTCGTAGGGTTCACCGGGAGGATAGTGAGGGAGAAGGGGGCGGTCGAGTTCGTAAAAGCGGCGGGTGCGGTCGCGCGCGAGATCCCTGACGCCGTTTTCCTGATGATCGGGGCGCCCCTGGAGAGCGACCGCGACGGCTGCCTGGCCGAGATAGAGTCGCTCGTGCGGGACGAGGGGTTGTCGGGCCGGCTCGTGATGACCGGATACAGGCGGGACGTCCCCGCAATCCTCGCCCTGCTCGACCTGTTCGTCATGCCGAGCTATCGCGAGGGGATGCCCCGCTCGATCATCGAGGCGATGGCGACGGGCCTGCCTGTCGTGGCGACCGATATAAGGGGATGCAGGGAGGAGGTCGTCGACGGAGAGACCGGCATTCTCGTCCCGCCTCGCGACCACTACGCCCTCGCTGGGGCGATCCTGAAGATCTTGTCGGATCGCGGCCTGTCAGCCCGGATGGGAAGAGCGGGAAGGCAGAGGGTCCTCGATCGATTCGACGAACGCGAAATCACACGGCTTCAGGTCGAATGGCTCGACGCGCTGACCGGGCGGGGCTGACGCGGTCTCAAGCCGTCATCCAGATCCACCTTCCCCGCGCGCCCCGTGCTTTCCGAGCATGCCGAGATACATCACCTCGTATCTGGCCGTGACGGCGCTTATCTCGTACTTCGTCACTATCCTCTCGCGGCACCTCGAGGCGAGCCCGGCTCGTTCTTCGCGACTCATCCCGAGTATACTCTTCCAGCCGGCGGCGAGCGCTTCGTGGTCCCCCGGCTCTACCACGATTCCGCAGTCTCCCACGATCTCAGCGGAATCACCCACGTCCGTCACGACGCAGGGCACTCCGCAGGACATCGCCTCTCCTATGATGTTGGGGAATCCCTCGCCGCTCGAGGCCGAGGACGAGGCCACGTCGAGGGCCGCTTGTATCCGCGGCATGTCGCGGCGTCGGCCGAGTAGGAAAGCCGATTCGCCGAGACCGTTCTCGCCGGCCATCAGGGCAAGATCCCCGTTTCCGCCGGTCACACCATCGCCGCAGAGCACGAAACGCACATGGGGCATCTCGGCGCGCAGGATACCGGCTGCCCGCATGAAAGTGGCGTGGTCCTTCTGAGGATGGTATCTGGCGACGAGCCCGATGATGGGCACGTCGCCGCCGAAGCCGAGCTCCTTACGAAGAGAACTCCTGGCGTCTCTGTCGGGTGCGAACATGGAGGTGTCGAAGCCGTTAGGGATCACGACCATCCTTTCCCTGTCGTATCCGATCGCGGTGTGCGTCTCCATCGAGGCCCGCGAACAGCAGACGATCCGAGCGGGAAGGAGCCTGGAGAGGCGGGCGCACATCTTCGCGACGCGGATCGTCCGTTTTTTCATATGATCAGGATCGAGGTTGCTGTGGCGTATGTTCCATGCGACGGGGATAGAGCCCGCCAGCCGGGCGGCGAGCCCCCCGGCGAGGTCGGCGTGGTACATCCACGTCTGCAGTATATCGGGCCGGGTCCTGCGCAGGAGCCGACCCAGCCTGATGAGCGCCGCGGGATCAAGGCCTCCTCTCGACGCCCCGACCGGATCAAAGGGGATCTCCTCGTCGATCATCCGCCTTCCGATCTCTCCGGCGGTCGTCAGGGAGATCACTCTCACATCGAACCTCTCCCTGTCGATCTTCGAGACGAGCTTGTAGAGCATCGTCTCGGCGCCTCCGGTAGAGGTGCCAGTGATCAGGTGAGAGACCGATATCTTTCGGGAAGCCTCCATCACTCGCGGCCTCCTCAGCCGCCGAGGCCGGATTCCTGACCTGGGCCGGGAATCACATCAACCGCTACGCAGGGGCTCTTTCCCTCTCAGCGTGGCGGATCGCCATGATCCAGCGCATTCTATGAGCGGGCCGTGCGACGGGCAAGCATTTTCCGGAAACAGGAACGGAGGGCCAGGGGGCCGAAATCGCTTGTCCGCCGCGTTCCCATAAAGTATTATCAGGCTTTGCGGAAAGCGGCGTTTCGACCGGGAAGATCAGCATGCGTGAACTCCTATTCTTTCTGGAGGCGTTACTCCTCTCGTTCCTGATGACCGGAGCGATCCTCCGATATTCGCTTCACAGGTCGCTGCTCGACATGCCTACCGACCGCGGCTCCCACGAGGTTCCCAAACCGCGCCTCGGAGGGGTAGCCATTGTCCTCTCGTTCTCTCTCGCGATCCTCACGGCAAGAGTCGCCGGCTTTGATCCGCTGCCAGGCTTCGGATCTAAGGCGGGCATCCTCGGGGCCGCGGCGATAATAGCGGTGGTCGGGCTCATCGACGATCTCCGCGGGCTGGACGCGAAACTTAAACTCGCCGCGCAGCTCGCCGCCACCGCCATCGTCATAGCCTCGGGCGTGGTCATGGACGAGGTCATGGTACCGCTGATCGGGACAGTATCGCTCGGTCCCGCAGCGATCCCGGTGACCGTCATCTGGATAACAGCCATCATCAATTTCTACAATTTTATCGACGGGCTCGACGGGCTCGCGGCGGGAGTAGGCATGATCGCCGCCGTCTTCCTCGTACTCCTCGGGTTCGCTGTCGGAGACCCCGCGCTGGGCATCGCCTACGCCGCTGTCGCCGGGGCCCTGTTCGGATTTCTCAGGTACAACTTCCCTCCCGCGAAGATCTTTATGGGCGACTGCGGATCGACGTTCATCGGTTTCACGTTCGCCGTGCTATCGATCGCGGGAGCGCGTCACGGTGTGCCCCCCTTCGTGACGATCCTCCTTATGGGAGGGGTTCTGGTAGACGCGGCCCTGACGCTGGCGAGAAGGATGATACAGAGAAAGAAGATCTTTACCGCGCACAGGACGCATTACTACCAGAGGCTGACCGATCTCGGCCTCTCTCACAAGCAGGTCACGCTTCTCGAGTATTTCATCGCGGCTCTACTAGGCGGGAGCGCCTTTCTCCTGGTCAGCGGCGAGGACGCCTTCATCCCGGGCCTCGCCGTCATCTGGACCGGGTTTTTTCTCTGGGCCGTATTCAAGATCAGGAAACTCGAGAGAGGAGGGGAGGCGGGGAGCGCGCGCAGGATATTCGCCGCCGCGCTTATCGACCTCGCGCTCATCGGAGCGAGCTATGTCCTGAGCTACATGATCCGCCTCAACTTCAGCTTTCCCGAGGCAGAGACACGGACCATGATCGTGAGCCTCCCCATCGCCGTGGTGATCAGGACGGCCGTGTTCTATTACTACGGCCTTTACAAGGCCGTATGGCGCTATACGACGTTCGACGACATCGTGAGGATATTCAGGGCGGTCGCGGTCGGTTCGACGATCATGGTGGTGCTCTTCACCCTGTTGTTCAGGTTCCAGTCATTCCCCCGCTCGGTTTTCCTGATAGACCTCTTCATCCTGACCGTGTTCATGGCCGGGGCGAGGGTGCTGACCCGCTGGTTCAACGAGCTCCCGGCGCACGAGGAGGTCGAGGGAAGGAGAGTCGTGATCGGCGAGACCGGTCATGTCGCCGAGGCGGTGCTTCACAGGGTCAATCAGACCAGAGGGCTGCACCCGGTCGGGTGGCTGGATGACAGGCGCTCGATGCACGGAAGGATGATACACGGCATCCCTGTCCTCGGAAGCATGGGGGATATAGAGAGCATAGCCGCGCACAATGGCATCGACGAGGTCGTGATCTCGGCGACCTACGCAGGCAGGATCCCTCCCGAGAGATTCGATCAGCTCGATCGCTACGGGGTCCCGGTGAGGATCCTCGGTGATCCGTCCGAAGCGGCCGCGGGCGGATCGTCGAAGAACGGTCCTTTTGCCGGCATGAAAGTGGCCGCTGCAGGTAACGGGCCCGTGGTAAGGGCCGCACCCGCGAGACTCGGCAGGTCGGCGAGCCTTACATTGATAACAGACGACCTTTTCGTCGTCAGGGAGAATTCCGCATGCCTGGAGCCTGTTACCGGTACATACCTGGGCGTGCTGGAGGACCGTCCGGCGACCACGAGACTTATATGCGATCTGCGGCCCGACGTGATCATCGCCGATTTCGATCTGACCGCATGCGATCTGTCCAATCCACTCGAGGCCTGCATGCGCAAGGTGATACTTCCGCTCGAAAGGCTGGCGGCGGCCGCTGTTTCGGCCGGCTCAGGGCTCGTAGTGATCAGCCGCGCAGGGGCGCACCGCAGCGACGATGTGAGGCGCGCGTTCCTTCTCGGCGAGGCGGTCATAAGGGGCCTGTTCGACGGCTCGGAGGAGAAGCTCGTGATCATACGCGCCGACGACGCCGCCGGCACCGAAAGGCTGGCGGACGCGGCGGGTAATCTCATGGGAGTGGAAGGGACCGTCTGGGAGGTCGGCCCGGGAGCCGGCGGCGACGGCTCGCCCGCGAGCCCCGTCGACGTGGGGCCCGTTCCAGAGGGGGTGACCGGCGTGCTGATGGAGATCACCAGGGCCATCGACCAGGGCGAGACCGGGAAGCTGTCAGGCATCCTTTTCGATTTCATATCCGGCGCCGGTGTGGAGGAACATGAGAAAGGCTGACGGCCGCGGATCCGGCGGGGGGACAGAGCTGAAGAGCCTCGCCGTTTCACGCCTGCGGCAGGCAGCCCTCGTCTTTTTCGGTATCTTCGTTTTTTCGTCGACCTTCTCGATCGCCATCAGCCAGATATCCCTCGGTGTCACCTTTATCCTCTGGGTAGCGCTCTGCGCGGTCGACCGGCCATCAAGGCCGGGATGGCTGCCGCTCGCCCTTCCCTTCGCGGCATTCACGCTGGTGTCCATAGTATCGGCCGTGTTATCGAGCGATCCCGCCGACGCCTTCGGAAACATGAAGAACTACCTTCTGTTCGTGACTGTCTGGCTGACCGCCTCGCTCGCGGCCGGAAACAGGATCCGGGAGAAGGTCTACGGCATCCTGCTTGTCTCGGGAAGCGGTTCGGCTCTTTACGGCATCATCATATATTTCCTCGGGATGGGGAGGGGAGGGTTGCACAGGACGCCCGGGACTTTCTCCAACGAGATGACCTTCGGCGGGATCATGATGCTCCTGCTCTCCCTTTTCGCGGCCATGTCGATGGCCCCCGGGATAACGCGCAGACTGAGGATCTCCTCATCAGCCGCTGCTGTTTTCTCGTACGCTGCTCTCGTCCTGACGCAGACAAGGTCGTCCTGGCTGGCAATGGCGGTATCGGGGATCGTATTCATAGCCATCCTCAGGAAGCGTCTTGTGCCGGTATACCTGATGGTCCTCGTCGCTATCGTTTTTCTGGCTCCGGAACCTTACCGTGACAGGATCAGTTCGATCTGGGACCCTGATTTCAGGACGAACGTCCAGAGGATCGAGATGATCGAGGGGGGGCTGTCCATATTCCGGGAGCACCCCGTCATAGGTACGGGACCGGTCGATCTCGGGGAGATCTACAGCAGCCACATGCCTCCAGGGGCCGTATACGTGCACGGCCACATGCACAATATCTTCCTGCAGGTGGCCGTCACTCTCGGCGCCGTCGGGCTCGCGGTGTTCATCTGGCTCCTGGTTTCGATGTTCGTGATCCTGGTGCGGAACCTGAGCCTCGATCTCCCGCCTCCCGCCAGGGGGCTGATGGCCGGGTCCCTTGGGGCCATGGCCGGGTTCATCGTCAACGGGCTGTTCGAATGGAACTTCGGAGACGCGGAGGTGCTGACGGTCATGCTTATCATCGTCGGGCTGAACGCGGCCATGTACAGGGAGTCCAGAACCGGACGAAGCTCGGCGCCTCTTGACCCGCCGACATAAGGATGTGTATATTAGCCGTCATGGACAGGATCTGGTATTTGATAGTATCGATGCGGCCCAAGCAGTGGACCAAGAACCTGGTCCTCTTCGCGGGGGTCGTTTTCTCGAAGAGGTTCACCGATCCCGATCTGGTCCGCCTCAGTCTTTACGGATTCATCGTCTTCTGCGGCCTGTCCGGAGCTATATATATACTGAATGACATATTCGACCGCGAAAGGGACAGGGAGCATCCTAAGAAGACCTCGCGTCCCATAGCCGCTGGGAAGATCGGGCCCGGGACGGCGGCTGTGGTCGCTGTTCTCCTGGCAGCGGCGCTGCTCGCCGTGTCGTGGAAACTCGGGAGCGAGTTCTTTGTCCTGGCGGCGGTATTTGTGGCGGTCAATCTTGCCTATTCTATGTTTTTCAGGAAGATCGTCATCCTCGATGTCATCTCCATCTCGTTCAGCTTCCTGATCAGGGCGGCGGCGGGAGTGGCGGTGCTGCACACAGTCATACCCGACCTCGAGTTCTCGCCCTGGCTTTGGATATGCACACTTTTTCTCTCGCTTTTCCTCGCGATCTGCAAGAGGCGCAACGAGATCGCGAATCTCGCCTCGGCTGGCGATCATCGCCTGTCGCTGAAGGATTATTCGGTGACGCTGCTCGATCAACTGGTCAGCCTGTCCGCGACGGCCTCGATAATCTCTTACTCGATATACACGGTCTGGCCCTCGACGGTGGAGAAGTTCGGCACCAGGGACCTCGTCTACACGATCCCGTTCGTAGTCTTCGGGATCATGAGGTATCTCTATCTCGTCTACAATAGGCATGAGGGCGGGGATCCTTCGGGAGTCCTCTTGACCGAAAAAGCCATTATCATCGATGTGTTCCTCTGGTTCGCCGCGGTGATATATATAATTATTGTGAGATAGGTTTGACGCCCGGAGGCGGTGATCCGGGAGAAGCGGGTATTTCATGAGCAAGGTAGCGGTACTGAGGACGACCCCGGAAACGGTTCTCGACGATTACCACCGGCTGATGGTGTTGGCGGGCGCGGGAGATGTGCTGACAGCGCAGAAGGACCTGCTCCTGAAGCTCAACCTCTCGTGGACGAAGTACTTCCCGGCGTGCTCGAGCCAGCCGTGGCAGCTCGAAGGCGTGGTAAAGGACCTTCTGGGCCGCGGCTATACGAAGGACACGCTGATCCCGGTCGAGAACAGGACGGTCGTCACGGACCCTCGAAAAGGAGCGGTGAACAACCTGTGGATGCCGGTGCTCGACAGGTACGGGCTCCCTTTCGTTCCGCTGACCGAGGTCGAATGGACGGTCTATGAGTTCCGCTCGGAGCTGCTGAAGCTCAACGAGATATTCCCCGAGGGTATCGAGATACCGAAGATGTACATAGGCAGGGACGTGCTTCACCTGCCGACGGTCAAGACGCACGGACATTCCACGACGACGGGGGCGATCAAGAACTCCTTCGGCGGTCTGCTCAAGGAAGTCAGGCATTACGCCCACAAGTATATGCACGAGGTCCTCGTCGACCTGCTGATGATGCAGCGGGAGCTCCATCCCAACATATTCGCGGTCATGGACGGCACGGTCTGCGGCAACGGGGCCGGCCCGAGGACGATGGAGCCTTACGAGGGAGACCTTATCCTGGCCAGCTCCGATTCGGTGGCCATCGACGCCGTGGCCGCGAAGATAATGGGATTCGACCCTATGTCGATCGACTACCTGAGGTGGTCGACCGAGAGAGGGCTGGGCGAGGCGAGGATAAAGGAGCTGGAGATAGTGGGAGAGGATATCGACAGGATCGACTTCGAGTTCTCCGTGAAGAAGAGCTTCGTCATCTGGGGAGACCAGATGCTGCGGAAAGGGCAGCTGCGGTTTCTCGAGAAGGTGGCCCTGCATTCGCCGCTGGTAGGCTGGGCCCCGTTGGCGAGCAATATCTACCACGATCTCCTGTGGTACCCGACCATCGGGCGCTCGAAGATAAGGAAGTTCAGGAGCACGAAGTGGGGCGGCCTCTGGGAACGATACAGGGACAGGTCCTGAACAGCGGCTTCACAGGGGTCCGGCACACCATCGGGCACCCTACGCGGAGGCCCGCCGATGATAAAAGACGGCATCACGGTCAGGTGCTACGCCAAGATCAACCTCTATCTTGAAGTCGTCCGCAGGCGTGACGACGGATTCCACGATATAGTCACCGTCTTCCAGCCGGTCTCCCTCCACGACACCATCTCGATAAGCGCTGCCCCGGCAGGCATCTCGCTCGCGGGAGATGACAGGGATATCGCCTGGGACGGGTCGAACCTGTGCTGGAGGGCCGCGTCGCTCCTGCTGGCAGAGGCCCGGAGCCCGCGCGGAGTATCGATCGACGTGAGAAAAAATATCCCGGCGGGGGCGGGGCTCGGGGGAGGGAGCTCGGACGCCGCAGGGGTCCTTGTCGGGGTGAGCAGGCTGCTCGGCCTCGGGATCGGCGACGGGCGGCTGATGGAGCTGGCCCTCGAGATCGGCTCCGACGTACCGTTTTTCCTTTTCGGATCGCCAGCCATCGGCAGGGGGCGCGGCGAGATTTTGGAAGGTACTGAGGGGCTTCGGCGGGGCGTGATCCTTATCGTCAGACCAGATATAAGAGTCTCAACGAAGTGGGCTTACGAAAATCCCAATTTAATATTGACAAGGTATGGAGGCGGTCATAAACTGAATTGTCTGCTGGGGGGATTGAAGGGATTTCCGGATATCGCTCTCGAGACGATCAACAGCTTTCAGGAAGTCGTTGCCGGAGAGTACCCGGAGATCGGCCGGATCCTGGTTCTCCTGAAGCGCGAGGGGGCGCTGCTGAGTTCGATGAGCGGAAGCGGTTCAGCATGCTTTGCGCTTTTTGAAGACGACACAACGGCGTCAAGGGCGAGGGACCTCATGCTCGGCGAGGGTCATTCAGCTTGGGTCGTATATCCCGCCGGACGGACGATGGAACTCCTCGAAAGGGAGTAGGCAAGAATTCAGGGGGGGCCACATGAAGATAACTGAGATCAGGATTTCACTTCGGGACGACAACAAGCTTAAGGCTTTTGCGAGCATTACCCTTGACAACTGCTTCGTTATCAGGGGGTTGAAGATCATCGAGGGTGCCAAGGGCGTCTTCGTCGCGATGCCGAGCCGCAAGAGGCCTGATGGCACTTATCAGGATGTTGCCCATCCTATCAACAACGAGACAAGGGACTGGATGGAAGGACTGATCGTGGAGGCCTACAAGGAGGAGCTCGCCAACAACGCGACAGAAGCCGGGATCGAAGTAACCGAGCAGTAAAAAAACAACTGAACTGCTTGGGGCGTCGTCAAGTGGCAAGACACAGGATTTTGGTTCCTGGATCGGAGGTTCGAATCCTCCCGCCCCAACCATTCATGGGTGGACCGGTGGCCGGACAGGTCACTTTTTTTTCGGAGGATCAGCTGAGATGGATCTTGTTACACTGATGAGCGGGAACGCCAACACGGAACTGTCGGGTAAAATAGCCTCGTATCTCGGCAGGGAGCTGTGCGATGTCGAAGTAGACAGATTCTCGGACGGCGAGATCCGCGTAAACATCCATGAGAATATCAGGGGTAAGGACGTATTCATCATCCAACCTACCCTGCCGCCGGCGGACAACCTTCTCGAGCTGCTCATCCTTATCGACGCCTGTTATCGCGCCTCGGCCAACCGAATAACGGCTGTGATCCCGTACTACGGCTACGCAAGGCAGGACAGGAAAGACCAGCCCCGCGTGCCGATCACGGCCAAGCTGGTCGCCAACCTAATAGAGACGGCGGGCGCTCACAGGGTCCTGGCCCTCGAGCTGCACGCGGCCCAGATACAGGGATTTTTTGATATCCAGGTCGATAATCTTTTTGCGGCGCCGGTCATGCTTGAATATATTAGGGAGAAAAATTTCAACGATCTCACCGTCGTTTCGCCGGATGTCGGCGGCATAAAGATGGGCAGGGCCTTCGCGAAGAGGCTGGACGCGAATCTCGCCATCGTCGACAAGCGCAGGACCGGAGCCGACGAGTCCGAGGTCATGAACGTGATCGGCGAAGTTGCCGGCAGCGATATCATCATCCTGGACGATATCATCAGCACGGCCGGCACCATAACGCAGGCCGCCCAGGTCCTCAAGGACGCGGGAGCGGGCAGCATCATGGCGATGGCCACACATCCGGTTTTCTCCGGACAGGCTCTGGAGAAGCTGGAGAACTCGTGCATCGAGGAGATAGTGGTCACCAACTCGATACCGTTCAGAGACAACGGGGAATGCAGCAGGATCAAGGTCCTTGACGTTGCGCCCCTCCTCGGGGAGGCCATCAAGAGGATCCATATGGAAGAATCGATCAGCATGTTGTTTGTGTAGTCCGGAGGAAAAGATGGAATCTATCAAGCTGAAAGCCCGCATCAGGAAAGAAGCAAGCAAGAAGAACGTCCACAAGCTGCGCGCGGCCGGGGAGATACCTGGTGTCCTGTACGGTCACCGAAAAGACCCCGTGCACCTGGCGCTGCCCGAGCACGACTTCTGGGTCATCCTGCACAACGCGACCAGCGAGCATCTGATCATCGAGCTCGAGGTCGACGGGGTGGACATGGAAGAGAACACCACGCTCGTAAGGGACGTGCAGCACCACCCTGTCTCCGGAGACATACTCCATGTCGATTTCCAGAGGATATCGATGAGCGAGAACATCAAGGTGGGGATCCCCGTGCTCCTGACCGGCGTTGCCAGGGGAGTCAAGGAGTTCGGCGGCATCCTCGATCAGGGTGTCCGTGAGGTCATGGTCAATACGACAGCCTCCACCGTTCCCGAACGCCTCGAGATCGACGTATCCGACCTGATGATCGGCGAGACTATCCACGTCTCCGACCTTGCGGCGCTCTATCCCGCTATCGATTTTCTCGATGACGACAATATCAACCTCGCGCACGTATCTCCGCCGAAGAAGCTGGAGGTCGCCGGAGGTCTCGAGGAAGGCGCCGAGGCGGAAGCAGCCGAGGGCGCGGAGGAAGGCGCGGCCGGAGCCGAGGGCGAAGGCGCCGCGGAGGACGGAGAGGAAGCCTGATAGCGGATGCCGGATATCAATCTCGTTCTCGGACTCGGCAATCCGGGACAGGAATACGCCGGCACGAGGCATAATCTCGGTTACGAGACCCTCGACGAGCTCGCCAGGCGCCACAAGCTGGGCTGGAAGGATCGGGGAGGGCTGGCGCTCGAGACGTCGTGGAGATTTGCCGGCGTGAAGGTCAGGCTTCTCAAGCCCCTCACATACATGAATCTTTCGGGGGACGCGCTCAGTATGACGGGCGCCTCCCCCGATTCGGTTCTGGTGGTCTGCGACGACATCCATCTGCCCGTCGGCCTGATCAGGATCAGGGCGGCAGGAGGAAGCGGGGGACATCGCGGCCTCGAGTCGGTCACGCAGGCCCTTGGCACCAGTGAGTTCGCCCGCCTGAGGCTGGGAGCTGGCCCCGCGCCCCCCGGAGCGCTCTGGAGAGATCATGTCCTTGAGGGCTTCGGTGAAGGGGAGGCTGAAACGGTGAGCCGGATGGTCTCCGACGCGGCCGATTCCGTGGAACTCATCCTATCCAGGGGCATCACGCACGCCCAGAGACGCTATAACCGCAGGGCGACTCCAGGGGAAGCCGGCGAAGATGGCGCATGACCTGGGGTTGACTCGGGCCGGAGCATCTGCTATATTCCAACTCCGCGCCCCCGGAGGGGCGCGGTACATAAATCCCTACCTTCCCGTCCACCCCGGACAGGGAAGGTCGAATGAGTCCGAAGGGAGGAGCAGTCCAATGCGTGCCTATGAGTGCGTTTATATTCTCGATCCATCCCTTGAAGAGCTTGCCGTAAAGGAAAAGACGGAGAAGTTCAAGGAGATCGTGACCTCCAGGGGAGGAACGGTCCGCAAGGTCGATCTATGGGGCAAGCGGAAGCTCGCCTACCCGATCGCCAAGCGCTTCGAGGGCAGTTATATCCTCATGAGTTTCGACGGCGACAACGAGATCCTGGGCGAGCTCAACCGTGTCTACCGTTTCGACGACATGGTGCTCAGGCATCTCATCGTCATCGATGATAATCCTGTGACCGAACAGCCGGCCGTATCCGCCGGTGAAAATGAGGAGTGAGGGTAATGGCGAAGGCATCATCCAAGGTCAAGAAGAAGAAGGAGAAGAGGACCACGAACAAGCCGTGCAGGTTCTGCGCGGACAAGTTGTCGATCAACTACAAGGACGAGGCCCTCTTGAGAAGATTTATCACTGACAGGGGCAAGATCACACCTAGAAGGATCACCGGGACATGCGCGAGACACCAGCGGGCGCTGGCCCACGCCATCAAGCGCGCCAGGTCGATAGCGATCCTTCCGTTCGTGAAGATATACTACCGGTAGGGAGACAGTAACATGGAGATCATTCTTACCACGTCCGTCGATGGACTCGGCAGCCGCGGGGATATCGTCAAGGTCAAGGACGGATACGCGAGGAACTACCTTCTGCCGAAGAAGATGGCCTTTCCCGCCACCAGGGCGATGAAGAAGGTCATGACCGAAGAGAACAAGCTTCGTGACATCAGGGACGACAAGGAAAAGCGGACCCTCATGGAGCTGGCCGGGAAGATGAAAGACCTTTCGGTCACGATAGTCGTGCAGGCCGGCGAAGAGGACAAGCTCTACGGCTCTGTCGGAGAGTACGACATAGCGCGCGCTATCACCGAAATGGGTTACAAGGTCGACCATAACATGGTCAAGCTCGAGGAACACATAAAGCTTCTCGGTGTATATACTGTGCCGGTCCAGCTTCACAGGGAAGTCGAGACACAAGTAAAGGTCTGGGTCGTCAAGGAGTAGGGCCTGACCGGCCTGTCGGCCGGAGAAAAGGGAGACATACCATCAGACTGCCGGGAAAGATATTCAGGGAATATGATATCCGCGGGCTAGTGGACAAGGACATCATCCCGGAAGGGGTGCAGGGCCTGGGTCTGGCCGTCGCCTCCACTTTCGCGCGTGAAGGGATAAAACGCGCCGTGGTCGGCAGGGATGTCAGGCTGAGCGGAGGCGCATACTTTGCCGCTCTCACCGAAGGGCTGACCGATGGCGGGATAGACGTGATCGACATCGGTGTCGTCCCTACGCCGGTCTTCTATTTCGCCGCGAAGAGATGGGGGATCAAAGGCGGGATGATGATCACGGCGAGCCATAATCCGGCGGAGTTCAACGGATTCAAGGTCCTTCGCGGAGAAGGGACGATATACGGAGCGGATATAACGGAGCTCCACACACTGCTCGGCAGCGTCTCTCCCGCGGGCAGGAAGGGCTCGGTGACCTCCAGGGACGCAACCTCCGAGTACATAGACTATCTGGCTGAAAACATCCATCTCGACAGGCCCGTACGTTTCGCCGCTGACGGCGGAAACGCCACTGCCGGTCTGGCCGCTCCCGAGATCTTCAGAAAGCTCGGATGCGATCCGGTACTTCTCTACATGGAACCAGACGGGAATTTCCCCAACCATCATCCCGACCCGACCGTCGCCAAGAACCTCGCCGACCTCAGGAAGACCGTCCTGGAAAGAGGCCTTGAGATCGGGATAGGGTTCGATGGAGACTCCGACAGGATCGGCGTCATCGACGAGAAGGGCGAGATCATCTATGGAGATACGCTTCTCGCGCTGTATGCGAGGGATGTACTCCCGAAGAATCCGGGCGCAGCCGTCATCTTCGAGGTGAAGTGCTCGAAAGCTCTTGCCGAGGAGATCGAGAGACTCGGCGGCAGGCCGATAATGTGGAAGACGGGACACTCCCTGATCAAGAAGAAGATGCGCGATGAGAACGCTCCTCTCGCGGGCGAGATGAGCGGGCATCAGTTCTTCGCCGACCGTTATTTCGGTTTCGACGACGCGATATACGCCGCCTGCAGGCTTCTCGAGATAGTATCGAAGAGCGAAAAGAGCCTCGGCGAGATGCTTGCCGACTACCCGAAGTACGTAAGCACGCCCGAGATAAGGGTCGCATGTCCGGACGAGAAGAAATTCGAAGTGGTCAAGCGGGTGGTCGAGCATTTCAGGAAGACGAACAGGGTGAACGATGTCGACGGAGCCAGGGTCGATTTCGACAGTGGATGGGGACTGCTCAGGGCATCGAATACACAGCCCGTGCTTGTCCTTAGGTTCGAGGCTGATGACAAAAAGTCCCTCGATGAGATACGAAAGGTTTTCGCCGACGTGCTGGCCGAGGATATAGACATTTCCGCACTTTACTCCGACTGATGCGCCCGGCGGCCTGGCGGTGACCAGGGGGTGGCCCTTGTACGCAGCGATTCTCGCAGGAGGAAAAGGAAAGAGGTTCTGGCCGGCGAGCACAGCCGGAAATCCGAAACAGTTCCTCGATATCACCGGAAAGGGCAGCATGCTTTCCCTTACATGGGAGCGATTGCGGTCTTTCCTGCCCGCCGACCGGATACTCGTGCTGACGGCCGCTGATCAGGCCGAAGCTGTCAGGCGGGAACTGCCAGGGCTTCACGATGAGAATCTTTTCGCCGAGCCGGTATCCCGGAATACGGCTCCTTCCCTGGCAGCCGCCGCCGTTATGATACGCGCCAGAGGTTCCGACGACCCCGTTCTCTGCTGTCCCTCAGATCATCTCATACAGGACGATGATGGTTTCCGCGAAGCTGTCATGACTGCCGCGGACGCGGCGATCAGCGGGGACGTCCTGGTGACATTCGGGATCGAGCCGTCCGGTCCCGAGACCGGCTACGGATATATAGAGACATCCAGTCCACCGGGGGCCGCGGCTTCGTCGGTCCCTCTTCCCGTGGAGAGGTTCCATGAAAAGCCCGACCGCGAGACCGCCAGCAGCTATGTCGAGAGCGGGAATCACTACTGGAACAGCGGGATCTTCGTATGGAGGCCGTCTGTATTCATCACGGCCTGGAATGAGCAGCTGCCGGAAGGCAGGGATCCACTTCGCGAGCTGGAGATCGCCGCCGGTGAGGGCCGCCTCGAAATAGCGGCGGAATCGATATACGGATCGATGCCCTCGATATCGGTCGATTTCGGAATACTCGAAAAAGCCGGAAACGTAGTCGTCGTGCCGGTCTCGTTCGGATGGAGCGATGTCGGCTCATGGGACGCTCTCGGCGATATCCTGCCGAATGACGCCGCCGGAAACGCCGCGGCGGGCGGCACGGAACTGATCGATTCGAGCAGAAACATAATCTACAACCCCGGTGGCCTGACCGCGATGATAGGCGTAGATGACATCATCGTCGCGGTCAGCGGCGGACGAGTCCTCGTAAGCAGGAGAGGCGAGAGCCAGAGGGTCCGCGAGATACTTGAAAGGCTGGAGAAAAATAAAGAGGATGAACACCTTTAGTACAGGAAGATCAAAGGAGGAACCGATGTTGAAGAGGACCATCGCACTCATGACGATCGCGGTCCTTACAGCCGTGGTCGCTGTGTCATGCTCCGAGAAGAAGGATAAATTAGAGGTGAACAACGGCCTGGACGCCCGCGTGGGCAGCACAAAGATCACTAAAAGGGAGATAGACGACAAGTTCGAGACGATGTCCCCGCAGATGAAGGCGCAGTACAAGGGGAAGAGCGGACGAGCGAAATTCGTCGATGCCCTGATAGACGAGGAGCTCCTGTACCTTGCGGCCGAGAAGACCGATCTGAAATATGACGACGACGTAAAGAAGCAGATCAGGCAGGCGGAAAAGAACATACTCATCACCGCGTACTACGACAAACAGATCAGGCAGAAGGTCGATGTGACCGACGATGAGATCGAGAAATATTATAATGATCACTGGGAAGAGTTCATGAACAGGTCGATCATGAAGGCGCAGCACGCCTTTACGAGGGACAGCCTGAAGGCCGTGGAATGGAGAAAGCGTCTCGACAACGGCGAGAAGTTCAACAGGATAGCCAAGTTCGAGAGCGAGGACAATACGACCGCCCCTCAGAACGGCGAGCTCGGATACTTCAATCCGGGCGGATACATCAAGTTCTACGGGGAATCGCAGGAGTTCTCGAACCAGGTGAAGGATCTCGAGATAGGTGATATCAGCGATATCATAGTGACCGAAAAGGGTTATTCTATAGTCAAGATCACTGACAAGAAACCCGAGAACCTCAAGCCGCTCTCCGAGGTCAGGAAGCAGATCCTCGAAAAACTCCGCGGTGAAAAGGCCAAGGCAGAGCTGAATGATAAGATCTCCAGGCTGAGGGAGGAGTATAAACCGGTGAACTTCGTCCGGGAGGACATCATCAGGACCACGAGGACGCCTGAAGAGCTCTGGGAAATGGCCCAGGAGGAGAGCGACGACTACACGAGGATCCAGTATTACAGGAATATCGTAAACAAGTACCCCGATGATAAGTACGCTCCCCAGGCGCTTTTCATGATCGGGTTCGTATATGCCGAGGAAGTCATGGACCTGGTCGAGGCGAGAAGGACGTTCGACGAGCTCCTGAAGAAGTATCCCGACTCTGAAGTGGCCGGCTCGGCCAGATGGATGATCGAGAACCTCAACAAGCCGCATCCGAAATTTGAATCTGTCGATCACATGAAGGAAAAAATGGAGGAAGACAAGGGTGGTGAGGACTGACGGCGTGAGCATGAAAGAGGTCTATGTGAGTGGGATCGCCCTCGACCGCGAGAGGGAGTTCCCGGTGGTCCTGATAAGGTCCGAAGAGGGCGAGGAAGTGTTGCCGATATGGATCGGAGCGGCCGAGGCTGCCGCCATATATACCGTCCTTGCAGGGAAGACCTTTGAGCGGCCGATGACGCACGACCTGCTGAGGCTCGTAGTCGATGAGCTCGGCGGCGAGATCAGGGAGATTGAGATAACAGGCATCCACGAGGACACTTATTTCGCGAGGATCGTCCTGGGCCGCGGCGAGGAGCTTTTTTATATCGATGCGCGCCCCAGCGATGCGATAGCGCTGGCCCTGAGGGCGGAAGCCCTGATACGCGTAGATGAAGAGCTGTTCGAGAAGTATAAGAGAAACCTCCGGATAGGCAGGGTCGAGGACGGTGGCGCAGATGACGGCCTCGAGGAGATAGATCCGGGGGAGCTCGGCGAGCCCTGAAAGGCTGGAGTCTTGATAGAGAAATTCCAGGGGATGTCCCCGGTGCTGGGGAAGGACGTCTATATCTCTCCGGCGGCCAGCGTCATCGGGGACGTGACCATCGGTGACGGGTCCAGCGTATGGCACGGAGCGTCCGTCAGGGGAGACTGCGGAGCGATCACCATAGGCAGATATTCGAATATCCAGGACGCCTGCGTCTGTCACTGTACCACCGGTGGCCCGGGACTTGTCGTCGGCGACAGGGTGACGGTCGGGCACGGTGCTGTCCTTCATTCATGCACAGTCGAGTACGGGGCGCTCATCGGGATGGGAGCGGTGATTCTTGATGGTGCCAGGATAGGGAAAGGAAGTATAATAGCCGCCGGATCCGTAGTTCTCGAGGGCACAGTGATACCACCCGGATCGCTTGTGGCGGGCCTGCCCGGAAAGGTGCGCAGGCAGGTAGACGAGTCGGTGATGGAGAAGCTGGCCGGGCAGGCGATGGAATACCACGAGCTGGCGCTGTCCTATCTTGGCAGGGATCCCTCAGGCTCGCAGCGAGAAAAGCGATGATGAAAAAGGCAATCATACCGTTAATGATCCTCATAGCCCTCTCGTCGTGCACCGGGAAGAAGGTGCCCCTGGAGACCGGTGTGTCCCCACGGCAGATACACGATGAAGAGCTAGCGCAGCTGCGTTCTTATGTATCGAGCGGTGACGACCGCGCCGTTCGCAAGGCCGGGAAGCGATTTCTCGAGGCTTATCCCGATTCGGAGGCGGCGGGAGAGGTGAGGTTCGAGACGGGGAAGGCAGCCCTCGATCTCGGTTTCCTCGAGGAGGCGTCGCAGATCCTGTCACCTCTGGCCTCCCCCGAGGCCGGCGCCGCGACGGCCTCGCAGGTGAATGTCATCCTCGCCGGCATCGACAGGGACAAGGGAAGGTTCCCGGAGGCCGCCGGCCGTTTCATGACGGCGATGGCGCTCGATCCCTCTGTAAGCTCCCAGGCAAGGGCGGGCCTGTCGGGGATCGTGCCCCTCCTGTCGGCGAGCCAGCTCGCCGGCCTGCAGAGGGCCTATCCCGGGGCACCCGGCATCGAACTGGTCTTCGAAGGCTCCCTGATGATAGCCGAGGCCGAGGGAGATACGGCTTCTGTAAGGGAGATCCGCGCGCATATAGCCGCGCTCGACACGATGGAGGCGATGATTGCCCCCGTTCCCGGAAGGATGGTCGCACCGGCCACGGTGAGGCGGGAGGAAAGGGGCGCGGGAACGGCGTCGGGTTCGATCGGGCTTTTATGCCCGCTGAGCGGCAGGTTCGCTCCTCTCGGCAGGGAATTTCTCCGTGGCGCTACCGTGGCGATCAGGGAAGCGAGGGAATACGGTGTCACCGGAGTCGAACTGGTCGTGGCGGACACGAGGTCGAACGCTCTAGACGCGATGAAGGCTGCTCTTGCGCTGATCGAGGAGCAGCACGTCGACGCGATAGTGGGAGGCGTACTCAGCTCGACGACGATCGCCGCCGCGCAGGCTGCCGAGAACGCGGGGACCGTCCTCTATTCTCCCGTGGCGTCCGAGGAGGGGATCACTGAGATCGGCAGCTATATATTCCAGGATTCGCAGGACTACGAGACTGAGATCGCCGCGATAGCGAGGGTAGCCTGCCTCGAGATGGGCATACGGAGGATCGCGTTCATGGCAGGGGACTCGCCGAGATGGCGTTCCCTGGCAGAGCTTCTCAGGACGGAGGTCGAGGGGCTTGGAGGGACTCTCTGCATGGTGGACTTCTATGAGCTGGGCAGCACCGATTTCAACCTGGACATCGAACGGATCAGGAGCGCTGAACCGGAGGCGCTTTTTCTCCCTGCTGACACAGAGGACCTGGTGCTGATCCTGCCCCAGCTCTCCTTCTATGAGTTCGGCGTCCAGCTTCTCGGCACATCTTCGTGGAACTCGAGCAAACTTCTCAGGATGGTGGGCCGCGACATGGAGGGCGCTGTCTTCCCTTCCGACGACGTATCGGATTCGAGCGATAAAAGATATCTCGCGGCGGCCGCCCTGACCGGGTACGGAGGCGGCGACGTCAACAGGTTCGTGACGGGGGGATACAACGGCGTGAGGAAGGTGATGGAGGTGATGGCTGCCGCTTCGGCTTCCGGTTCCCAGCTGCGGGACGAGATGGAGAGGATGCTCAGCGAGAAACGGCACAACTTCATCAGTCTGGTCTCTGGTAACGGGATAAGCTTCAGTATCGTCAGGGGGGAGAGGGTGGAGGAATACTTGACCCTTTCCGACAGAGGACGCTGACCTGGTCAGTTCAGCTCGAACCTCACAAGAAAACTCAGCCAGAACGATATCGGCTTTCCCCTGTCCATTATAGGCCTGAACTCGAACTGCTTTACGGCATCCAGCGTAGCGGCCTCGAAGCTTTCGTCACCCTTGACCTTCCTTACCCACGCCTCCTGGACGAATCCCCTGCTGTTGACGTAGACTTCGACGAGGACATACCCCTCGTGCCCCCGGAGCATTGCCTCGGGCGGGTAGACCGGCTCTATCATCTTTGTGATGACGTAGTCCTCCCTGTAAGCGACAGGCGCGTGCGACTCGTATGTGCGGATCGCGTCATGCCCCTCGAATTCGTCTAATATCGGTTCCTGAGGCTCTTCCTTCGGCGCCAGCGATGTCTCGGCCTCCTTGTCCTCGTCCTCGATCGCCTCGCTGTAGACCTCCACCTCGCGGGCGACCATGTCATGCTTCTCCTTCTCGAACACATTGGCCTCGACGCCCGAGTCGTCGATTATCGTGATCTCGGGAAGGATCCTCATCGGCCCTTCGTACCCGACGCTGAATATCCTGTCGACCACCCTCGACTTCTCGAGGCTTATAGCGAGGACGATCAGCAGGATAACCGAGAGGGGAACGAGGTACATAAGCCTCTTTCTCCACCGGCGGTCGTATTCCTTGATCTTTTCTGACATGGCTTTCTACGTAAATATCGCTTTGGCAGGGAAAAAGGTCAAGGATGGGGGAAGCGCGCGAGACCCTGGAGATCAGTCCTTCGCGCCGAAATTCCCCAGGAGTCCCCGCAGTATCGCCCGCGACTCGAGCCTCACCCAGCGTGACGACCCCAGGATCGTCTCTGTATCGGGGTCCGAGAGGGAGCCTCCCGATATCACGACCGCCGGGCAGCTTGTCTGCTGGAGGAAGAGATCTGATGATCCTTCCGCGCCGGACGAGCCGCAGGGAGGCGTCCCCGCGAGGCTGGCCGCGAGGCTGTCAGCCGCCGCTTTCCCTGCCGAGCTGCCCGGATAGTGCAAGACCACGCACATCTGGTCCGGTCCTGCCGCGCCGCCGAACCTCAGTCCTATCGCCAGGTCCGCTCCGAACCTGTTCGCGCTGAATATCCGCTGCTGGTCGGAGAGTTGCTCCTCGCCGCTTCGCGTCACAAGGACAGACGCGCCGGCGGCTGTGAGCATCCTCTCCAGCGCCGAAGCCAGCCGGAGGTTCACGGTGGCTCCCCGCATGGCGCCGGGTCCCCTGCCGGCGTCGTCAGTTCCGCCGCCGGCCGGATCGATCACTATCCTTTTACCATGCAGGATCCCCCCGAAGAGAGGGGCCATCCTGGTGATGGGTACCGCGGACCTGTCGCCCGATATCTTTTTTCCGGCCTTTTCGAGCGGGGCCGGCAGGTAGCCAGCCGCGTATATCACCCCTACGTCGCCGCCGCCGGACGATGACCTTATGCAGCCTCTTTCATCGGCTTCGGCCGTGCTCCCGTCCGCGAAACGGAGGACCGCCCGGGGGATCGCGTTCCCTGTCAGGCTGTCGACCGCGATAGTCAGCACGGAGGACTCCGGGCCGTCGTAGTCGAAGGTCAGGGTATCGGCAAGAGGGCCTGAAGATACTCTGAAGGTCCCGGCGGTGCTTTCGCGGATGAACCGGGCTTTCCCATTCTTCGTTTGAGAGACGCTGCCGTTCTTTCCGTCCGGATCGCTCAGGGTCACCGCCTTCCCATCGGCGACCGGCCTTCCGCCGGAGTCCAGGACAAGCACCTTCAGTCTCATCGATCCGTTCGTGAGGAAGATTGGAGGCATGGGCAGGAAAAACCGCGCCGGCCGGTCGAGGGTCATCTCCTTCGGCCCGAATGTGGCTGTCGCACCCTTCTCGCTCGTGGCGGAGAAGGTGACATCGAAGGTGCCGTTAGGCATCGAGGCGGGCATCAGGAAGAACGCGTCCCCGCCACCTTCAGGCTGGAAGCAGGCGATCCTCACCCCGTCGATCCTCGCTTCGATCGAGGCAGGGTCGATGGGTATTCCCGCGCCCGGCGTGACGCTGAACTCGATTCTGGCTGGAGCGGTCAGCGTATCGTTACCGGGTTCCCTCATCGAGATAACCGGGACGCCCCTCGAGAAGTACTCGATCAGGCCGAGATAGTAGGCTTCGGCCTCGAGCTTCTGTTTCGCCGACAGTCTGAGCTTCTCCTCTACGCCTGGGTGCGATATGTAGCTTGCCTCTCCCAGCACCGCCGCGCCGGCTTCAGAGTTCCGGAGCACGTAATAGTTTCCCGGCTTGATCGTGGTCGTAGATATACCGAGGTTTCTCGCGAGGTGGGTGTGAATATCAGTGGCGAGTTCGAGGGAAGCACCGGGATCCGATCCCCTGTAGTAGACCTCCACTCCGTTACGTGCCCGGTCAAGGGCGATATTGGAATTGTGATGGATCGATATGAAGACCTCGGGCTCGAACATGTTCGCCTTCCCGGCCCTTCCGGCGAGGTCGTCCCTGAGCGCGTCGGCCAGGCCGGTCTTCGAGACCTCTACGCTGTCCGGCAGGAAGTCCCTGTCCGAGGACCTCGTCATGTAGACCTCGGCTCCCGCTTCCCTGAGGAGCCCCCAGAGGTAGAGAGCGACGCCGAGATTGACCTCCGCCTCGCTTAGGCTGTCGGCGCCGAGCGCGCCGTCGTACTCCCCGCCGTGCCCCGGATCGATTACTATCCTTCGCCCGGAGAGCACCGACGGGTCGCAGACGGAGATGTCCTCGGACATCTCTGCGTAGAGGGAATCGTATACCGATCTCCGCCCGCCGCAGCCGGCCAGCAGGACCGCTGCCAGCAGCAGCATCGACGCCGATATGGCAAGGGTCGCGTGTCTCATCAGTTCCTCCCGGGATCCGTAATCCCTTTCATCTGCTGTGTATCAGATAGACCCCCGCCGCAGCAAGCGGCAAATTCCGTTCCATCCGGCGGCGCTTCCGTACGCCGCCGCATCCATCTGTCACAGGACGATAAGAAAATCCGACAAGCCCGCTTACAATATATTGTTAAAACAGTTGACGGGTACCACAACATATGGTAGAAAATGGCAGGTTTAACAGGAGAACGGGCAGGGGTGGAATGGACAGGAAGGCCTCTTTGAGGAATCTGCCCTCGGTCGAACGGGTACTCGAGGACGAGAGGATCGCGGTGCGGATAAATACCGTCTCGCGGCGCGGCATAACCCGTATCGTCAGGGACAGGATAGAATCTTACAGGGAGGGGATCATCAGCGGCCGGATCGAGGCGGGCGGGGACGCCTCGGCGGTACTCGAGAGCATCGCAGCCGCGGCCGCCGGGGAGATCGGGTCGCTGGTCTCCGACAGGCTCCGTCGCGTCATAAACGCGACCGGCGTCATCCTTCATACCAATCTGGGAAGAGCCGTCCTCGATCCAGGAACCGCTTCGGCCGTGCTGACCGCCGCCTCCGGGTACACCGACCTGGAAATGGATATCGGAAGCGGCACGAGGGCGAGCCGATCTAGGAGGGTCACCTCGCTGCTGCGCGCCATCACGGGGTGCGGCGGGGCTCTTGTAGTCAACAATAACGCCGCCGCGGTCCTGCTTGCCGTCGATACCTTCGCGCGCGACGGAGCAGTCGCCGTCTCGCGTGGCGAGCTGGTCGAGATAGGGGGGAGCTTCAGGCTCCCGGAGATTTTGGCCCGGGCCGCGGGCAGGGTCATCGAGATAGGCACGACGAACAGGACCAATCTCGGAGATTACGAGAGGGCGGTCGACGAAGGGGCGACCCTTCTGCTCAAGGTACACACGAGCAACTACAGGGTCGTGGGGTACACCGACGAAGTGTCTTTGGCGGCCCTCACGGAACTGGGCAGGAAGAGAAAAGTACCCGTCATGTACGACCAGGGAAGCGGCATCCTATACCCGGTCGAGAGCGAGGGGTTCGAGGGAGAGGAGAGCATCTTCCCCCTGCTCGATACGGGAGTGGACATCGTCTCGTTCAGCGGCGACAAGGTGCTCGGTGGCCCCCAGTCGGGGATACTGCTCGGCGAGACGGGCCTGATCGGGCTGATGCGCGACAATCACCTCTCGAGGGCGCTTCGCATCGACAAGATGACGCTGGCCGGTCTCGAGCAGGTGCTGGTCCATTACTGGAACGGGCATATCGACCGCATCCCGGCTCTGAGAATGATACTGGAGGACCGGGGCAGGCTGGAGGCCCGTACACGGGCCGTCGCGGAACGTCTCATTGAGAAAGCGCCGGCAGGCTCGGGGGTCGAAGTAGTGGAGGGAGAGACATCGATCGGCGGGGGAAGTTTCCCCATTAATCCCTTGCGGACGGTGCTTCTGCGGATTACTCTGACAACCGGCGGACCCCAGCGGCTCGAGCGGGAGCTCAGAAGGCTCGATCCGCCGGTGCTGGTGAGAGTAAAGGGAGATTCAGTATTCATGGATCTCAGGACGGTCCGGGCCGATGAAGAGGATATATTGATCGACAGTCTCGCTGAGGCGATGCTGGGTGTAAAAGAGAAGGAGTGATCCATATGGGTGATGAAGAACGCGGAATGTCCGCCGGGGGGCAGAGGGGCGATCACGTCGAGGGCGGATTCTCAATACTGCTCGGCGAGGATAGCATCAGAGCGTTCATGTCATCGGGAGATTTCTCATCCGCCCGCGAACTGGACCGCTTTATCGAGCTTGGAGCGAGGATCGAGGGGAGGTTCTCCGAGAACGGGAGCCGTTCGATCCTGGCGATGTCCATCGGGGAGAACAGGCTGTCGAGGGACTTCGCGGTCCTTCAGATCGCCCACATCCTCTCGAAGCATGGCAGGAAAGTACTTATAGTCGACTTCGATTTCCTGTCACCCGGCCTGAGCGGACTCGTCGAGGACATAGAGGATCAGGGCTTTCTCGATCTGCTCCTCTACGGCAGCTCGCTCAAGACAGTCGCTCGCCCGACAGGCATAGACGGTGTGACGGTCATCGGGCCCGGCTCTTTCCCGGTATCGCGCACGATCCCCTTCGCGAAAAAGGAATTCCAGAAGGTCAGGGATTTTCTCAGCCGCAGCCATGACGTGGTGATCTACTGCTCGACGCTCTATACAGACGATGGGACGGTAAATCCGCTCGCGTCACTCGTAGACGCCATATTTCTCTCTTGCAGGCTAGAGGAGATGCCAGAGGGCCAGCTCCAGAAGAACCTGAAGGACCTGGGAACAGGCCTGCCGCCTGCGGACCTGGTCTGTTTCGGAGAGGACGGAGGAGCCGCGGCTGAGCAGACGTTCATGCCGCCGGTCCGCCTGGAAGGCGAGCTGAAGGATAAAGAGGCCCCCGAAGGGAAAGAGCGGCCGGAAGAAGAATATCAGGCGGCGGCGATAGAGAAGACGGCCGACCTCGAGAGCGACGGAAAACGCGGAGGTGGCGGGATGAACCTGCCGCGCCTCGTCACGTCGGTAGTCGCGGTCCTCGTTGTCGTCTTCCTCGTCTGGTGGTTCATGATCCACAAGTCGATTAGCAACAAGGAGAGCGAGAGCAGGACGGCGGAACTCGTCCAGAAACAGCGGGACGTACAGGCGATGAAGGACCGCAGTCAGGAAGAGGGATCCGCCCGGGTCACTGAGGAGGCCGGCACGGGAGCGGTATTGCAGGCCGCGGGAGAATCAGACAGCTTGAAGGCGGCCACCGGAGAGTCCGATATAGAGCCGCTGGAGAAACCGGCCGTGGAGAGTCCCGCCACCGGCGGAACCGGAGGCGGGACGGAGACGGTTTCGGCACAGGCCGTCCAGGAGCCCGTCACCGTGACTCCGGCGCCTGAGGGCTCGCACTATTCCATACACGTGGCCTCGTTCAAGGAGATAGGCAGGGCCGGCCAGGAGACAGACTACCTGGAGAAGAACGGGTATGATACGGCTGTCCTTGAGGCCGAGGTCAATGGCCAGAGATGGTACAGGGTCTACGCGGGTGAATACGGGACGAAGGAGGAGGCGGAAGCGGCGAGGCTGCGGCTTCTCGACCTCTCCCGGATCGGTTACGCGAAGATCGTGACGCTGAAGGATTCGAACAACTGATATACACCAGTGAGCGCGGAGGTGCTGTAAGGTGAGTCTTGCCAGACTGGAGCTTGTAGGATTCAAATCGTTCATGAATCCCGCCACGTTGAATCTCAGGAGCGGCATAACGTGCATCCTCGGCCCTAATGGATGCGGGAAGACCAATATCGTCGACGCCGTGAGGTGGGTGCTCGGCGAACAGAGCGCCAGACAGCTTCGAAGCACGAAGATGGAGAACGTCATCTTCAACGGCACCGAGGTACACAAGCCGACCGGTTTCGCCCTGGTCAATATGACGGTCAACAACGAGAAGGGCTCTTTCCCTCTGGATTATTCCGAGATCACGATCACAAGGAAGGTATACAGGTCCGGCATCAGCGAGTACTTTATCAACAAGTCTCCCTGCAGACTCAGGGACATCAGGGAACTCTTCGCGGATACGGGAACGGGCAGCCATTCCTACTCGGTCATCGAGCAGGAGATGGTCGAGTACGTCCTAAATGACGCGCACGGCGAGCGCAGGGAGATGTTCGAGGAAGCCGCCGGAATCGTCAAATACAGGATGAGGCGCGAGGAGGCGAAGAGGAAGCTGAAGCTCACCGAGAACGACCTGCTGCGGCTGGACGATATCCTTGAGGAGCTCGGCAAAAACGTCCGGTCCCTGAAATACCAGGTGGGAAAGACAAGGCGTTACCGCGCGATCAGTGAAAGGATACGCGAGTACGGCATCGTCCATCTCCGCAGGAGCCTATCCGTGCTCCTGGCCGAGAAGAGAGCCGCGGAGAAAGATCTTTCCGGCAGCCGTGAGCTCACCGAGCGGGACGATGTCTCTCTGGACGAGAGAGAAAAAAGTGTCGAGGAGGAGAAGCTCGCTCTCGTCGAGATCGAGAAGAAGAACACGGACCTTCAGAACAGGCGTTACGAGGTCAGGAGAAAGATACAGGCGGCCGAGGAAAAGACGATCCAGCTGAGCGAGCGGAAGGGTGAGGCGGAGCGGTTGATCGAACGGGCCGGGCGCGAGATCGAGGAGGCCGGGTCCCGTCTCGGCCGCATCGCACAGAGGAGCGAAGGCGTCGCCACGGAGGTCGCGGTTACCGAGGAATCGATCGCCTCCGAGCAGGAGGAGATAAAGAAGCTCGCCGGCCTCTTCGAGGAGATCTCGGTCAAGATGGAGAGGATCCAGGGAGAGCTGATAGACCTCAAGCAGACCCAGCTCGATTTCATCCAGGATCAGGCCCGCGTCAAGAGCTCGGTCGAACATTACGAGAAGATACTCGCCGATCTGGACGAGAGGGCGCGCAGCATGCGGGAGAAGATCGTCTCTCTCGAATCGGAGACCGCCGAGCTCGCCGGAGAGCGCGACGCGCGGCAGGCGGCTCTGACCGATGCGCAGAGGGTGCTGTCCACGCTCGAGGCGGAAAGCTCGGAACGCGCCGGGAGGCTCGAATCGCTCGAGGACGGGATCGGAACGAATGCCGCGGCCGTCTCGGACAGGAAAGAGTCGCTCGCCGCGGCGAAGAGCAGGCACGATCTGTACATGAGGATGAGGGAAGACTTCGAGGGGTTCCCCGGGGGAGCGAGACACATCCTGAAGAAGGGCGATACCCGGGTGAAGGGGCCCCTCGCTGAGATGATCGGGACGAAGAAGGAATACAGAAGGGCCCTCGAGGCCGTCCTCGGCGGCCTGATGGACGGGGTCGTAATCGACAGCATAACCGGAGCGGTCGATCTGGCGCGGGAGCTTTCCGAAGGCAAGTTCGGCGGGGCGAGGTTCCTCGCTGACGATCCGGGCTGGGACGGAGCGGCCGAAGGCCCGCCGGCGGCGTCAGGGATGCTCGGCGCCCTGGCCTCGTTCGTAGATACGCCTGTAGGGGCCAGGAGGGCGGTCGACCAGCTCCTCGACGGGATCTACCTTTTCGATACGATAGATAACGCTGTCGCTTTCGTGACTTCAGGGAATGGAAGCGCCGCCGGAGTCGTGACGCTCTCGGGGATCTACTACTCGAAGGGCAGGGGTATCTACTTCTCCGGCTCGCCGGGAGAAGAGGTTTCGATATTCGGGAGGACCGGCGAGATAGAGAGGCTCGCCGGAGAGATCGGAGGGCTCGAAAGAGAGATCTCCGTCCTCGAGAAGGAAGGCGGGGCGCTTCGGGACGAGAAAGATGCCGTCAGGGAGAGGATAGAGGAGATCGCGCGGCTGTCGGTACGCGCCCGGGAGGAGCTCGGCAGCAGGCGTGAGGCATTCCAGGAGACAGAGCGCGCCTACATCATGGGCAGGGAGAAGGTATCCATGATGATGAAGTCGCTCGACGAGCTCGAGAACGGCCGTGTCGAGACCCTTTCGAAGCTGGAGGAGGCGAGACTCTCTCTGGCGATGCAGATGGGCTCCGGCGATATCTCCGATTCCGAGCGGCTCGAATCGGAGCTCGCCGCGTTCAGGAAGGACAAGGAGGAGCTCGACTCCGAGTTGACCTCGCGAAAGGTGAGGCTCGCATCCCTGCAGGGGACTCTCGACAGGCAGAACGAGGAGCTGCGCGGACTCGGCGAGATGGAAAAGCAGTTCCGCGCGATAATAGAGCAGAGAAGCGTCGAGATCAGCTCCGCGAAGGAAGAGACGGCCAGGCTTGAACGTTCGGTCACTGAAGAGAGAGCGGGCGTGAAGACGTTCCTAGAGGAGGAGAGCTCCTACGAGGAGGAGATCGGCCGCATGCACGACGTGCTCGAGGAGAAGCGCGCCGTGATCAAAGAGATCGAGAAGGACCTTAAGGAGCGCAAGGCCGAGCGTGAGGCGGTGTTCGAGAAGATAAACAACCTCCGCGTCAGCCTTTCATCGATAGAGACCCGCATGAACGATCTCGTCGATCGCGGCAGGGAGCTTTACGATGTCGACCTCAGAGGCTACGTCGGCGGCGTCGAGATCCCGCTTACCGAGGAAGAGAGACTGATAACGAAGGAGATGCTCGATGCGGAGAAACGCAAGCTCGAGAGCCTAGGGCCCGTCAATCTTGCCGCCATCGAGGAGTACGAGGAGAAAAATCAGAGGTTCGAGTTCCTCACCTCCCAGAAGGAGGACCTGGTAAAGGCGCGTGAGGAACTGGACGAAGCGATAAAGAAGATAAACAGGCGCGCGAGAAAGATGTTCCTCGAGACCTTCAACGCGGTCAAGGGATACTTCTCGCAGATATTCGAGGTCCTGTTCGAGGGTGGCGAAGCGGACCTTCACCTCGGCGAGGGAAGCGACCCTCTCGAGGTGGACATCATCATAAGAGCCAGGCCCAAGGGCAAGCGCGTCCAGGATATAACGCTGCTTTCCGGAGGCGAACGCGCGCTGACCGCGCTGGCCCTGCTGTTCGCGTTGTACAGGGCCAAACCGAGCCCCTTCTGCATCTTCGACGAGGTCGACGCGCCCCTGGACGACTCGAACATCCAGAGATTCATAAGGATGCTCAAAAAGTTCTCCGAGGATACGCAGTTTATCATCATCACGCACAACAAGCGGACTATGGAGGCGGCCGACCAGCTCTTCGGGATCACGATGGAGGAGAAGGGCGTATCGAGGATCGTCTCGGTAGATCTCACAGAGATCGAGGACCTGCTTGCCAGGCGGCAGCCGTCCCCTAAGAACGAGGAGACAGCCGAGGCCGCCGTATCGTCCAACTAGGAGAATCGACCGCCGATGAAACGGATCTTCCAGGGATTGAGGAAGACGAGGGAGATGTTTCTGCGCCCCCTGCGCGACGCGCTCTCGTCAGGCGAATTGGATGAGGAGGCCATCGAAGAAGCAGAGTCGATCCTCTACGCGGCTGATATAGGTGTAGAGGCGACAGAGCGCATCATCGAGAGCATCCGCGCCCGCGGCGGCGGCGACCACATGCGAGCGGTGGCCGACGAGCTTCTCTCGATAATCGACGAGATCCCCGCGCCTCCAGTCCCGGAAGGGGCCCCGAGGGTGATTGTGATCATCGGGGTCAACGGAGTAGGCAAGACCTCGACGATAGGCAAGCTTGCCGCGAGGTTCACCGCTGAGGGAAAGAGCGTCATGCTCGCAGCCGCCGATACATTCCGCGCAGCGGCCATTGAACAACTCGAGCTGTGGGGAGAAAGGGCACGGGTCCCCGTCGTCAGGCAGAAGATGGGCTCGGACCCTGCTGCGGTCGCTTTTGACGCGGTGCAGTCGGCGAAGGCCAGGGGGATAGACATCGTGATCGTAGATACGGCCGGCAGGCTGCATACGAAGGTCAACCTGATGGAAGAGCTCGGCAAGGTGTTCAGGGTCCTGCGTGACCGGATGGAGGGGATAGCCCTGGAGGCGTGGCTTGTCCTGGACGCCAACTCTGGGCAGAACTCGCTCAGACAGGCCGAGGCCTTCACGGGAGCGCTTCCCGTGACCGGGATCGTCCTGACAAAGCTCGACAGCACCGCCAAGGGTGGCGCCATAATCCCGATCCAGCAGAAATTGGGGGTTCCGGTCCTTTTCGTGGGAGTCGGGGAAGGCGCCGGAGACCTCGAACCGTTCGACCATTCCGAGTTCGTCGCAGCCCTGATCGGCGGATGAAGGTCCCATTCCATCCCGGCTACCGAGTCTCTTGACACCTCGCGGCCGTTCGTGTAGATTTATATAAAACTGCAACCTTCGGGGCGGGGTGTAATTCCCCACCGGCGGTGAAAGCCCGCGAATGGGCCGCAAGGCCCACCGATCCGGTGAGATTCCGGGGCCGACAGTCAGAGTCTGGATGGGAGAAGGTGGACAGAGATATGCCCCCGTGGCGGGGCGCGCTCCCTGCGTGCACTCTCTCCCGATCCAACCCCGAAAACCAGGCTTTCAGGAAGGCGCGTGACCGTGACCGAAGTCGATCTCATATATATGGAGAGAGCTCTCGAGCTCGCCGACCGTGGCACCGGCCTGACCTTTCCTAATCCGCTCGTGGGTGCGGTGATAGTATCGGGCGGGCGGATCGTCGGAGAAGGGTTCCACGCCGGGGCCGGCATGCCTCACGCGGAGATAGAGGCACTTGCCGGGGCGGCGGAGAAGGCCCGCGGCGCAGACCTCTACCTCAACCTCGAGCCATGCTGCCATCACGGCAGGACCCCCCCGTGCACGGACGCGATCATCGAAGCCGGCATAGCGCGGGTCGTATTCGGCATATTCGACCCGGACGAACGGGTCCGGGGAAGGGGAGCGCGACAGCTCAGGGAATACGGTATAGAGGTGGAGACCGGGGTCATGGCGAGGGAAGCGCTCGAGATCAACCTGCCATACGTGCACCGCTCTCTCTCAGGTGCGCCGTTCGTGCTGCTCAAGCTCGCGGTCACCCTCGACGGCAGGATCACTTTCGGCAAGGAGAAATACATCACCTGCGCCGGATCGCTCGAATGTGTCCACGGGCTCAGGGCGAGGCTCGAGGCGGTGGCCGTCGGATCGGGCACGATGAGGGCCGATGACCCGTCGCTCGACAGGCGTTTCTACTCGCGGCCGCTCGGGCCTCCGGTGAGGATCGTCTTCGATTCCGGACTGGCCTTTCCGCCGGGTCATCCGTGGCTGGGCAGGGGAGAGCGTGTGATCATCTACTGCCATACGGGAACGGATACGGCGAAGGCGGAACGGCTCGAGGGAGCCGGAGCGGAGATAGTCCGTCTTCCCCGGGGCGAGGGCGGGCTCGACCTGGAAGCGTGGCGCCGGGACCTGACCGTAAGGGGAATAACCTCGGTGATCGTCGAGGGAGGCGCTCGCATAGCGACATCGATGATGAAAGCAGGGATCCCGGACAGGCTTGTGCTCTTTCACGCGCCGATTATAGCGGGCGCGGGAGAAAAGGGATGGTTCGAGGACAAGGCTCCGCCGGCGGCCGTCGCGGACCTGGGCCTTTCCTATGTCGAGGTGATAGACGGGGACGTCATGACGGTTTACGACAGGAAGCACGTGACAGCGTACCTTGACGCTGTCACTAGGGAGGACGGCGATGTTCACCGGGCTGATTGAGACGACCGGCAGGGTCGTGACGATGCGCCGATCCTCCAGGGGAGGCCTGCTTACGATCTCTTCGCCTCTCGAGGGTCTTGCGACCGGGGACAGCGTGTCGGTCAACGGCGCCTGCCAGACTGTGATCGGGACTGGCGCAGGCTCCTTCTCATGCGACGTTCTGCCGGAGACCCTGCGCGTGACGAACCTGGGGCAGCTGCGCGCCGGGTCGGCCGTGAATCTCGAGCGCGCGCTCGAAGCCGGAGCGAGACTGGGCGGCCACATCGTGAACGGCCACGTGGACGGGATCGGCAGGGTGGTGAGGGTGACCCGCGATCCTCTCGGCATCGAGATCGACGCGGGGAGAGACCTCGGGAAGTATATGGTCTCGAAGGGATCGGTCGCGGTCGACGGTGTCAGCCTGACGATCGGGCCGGATCCGGAGGGCGGAAGGTTCAGGGTATTCATCATACCGCAGACTTGGGATACGACGACTCTCGGGAAGGTCAGACCGGGGAGCAGGGTCAACATAGAAGTGGACATTCTGGCCAAGTACATCGAGAGGTTCATGGGGCCCGAAAGGGCCTGACGGATACGCGCCGCATCCGGGCGCGCGTCACGAGAGGTGTGAAGAAGTGGTCAAGGATATCAGCACGGTCAAAGAGGCCCTCGAGGACATAAAGGCGGGGAAGATGGTAATCGTCATAGACGATGAGACCCGTGAGAACGAGGGAGACATCATCATGGCCGCCGAGAAGGTCGATGCCGAGGCGGTCAATTTCATCGCGAGGCACGCGAGAGGGCTTATCTGCGTCGCCCTTACCGGGGAGAGGCTCGACCAGCTCCAGCTCGGCATGATGGTCCAAGAAAATACGGCAAAGATGAGCACGCCTTTCACGATCTCCGTCGACGCAGTTCACGGCACAACCACGGGGATATCGGCATTCGACAGGGCGACTACTATCCGCGCGCTTGTGGACGAGCGGACCAGGCCGGACGACCTCGCTCGTCCCGGTCATATCTTCCCCCTGAGAGCGGCGCGCGGGGGGGTCCTCAGGCGGGCGGGACACACCGAGGCGGCGGTCGATCTTACGATGATGGCGGGACTCAGTCCTGCCGGAGTCCTATGTGAGATACTCGCCGAGGACGGCACTATGGCCAGGGGGCCCGAGCTGACCGCTTTCGCGCGGCAGTGGGGCCTGAAGATGATCACCGTCTACGACCTGATCGGGTACAGGCGGAAGATGGAAAAGCTTGTCAGGCGCGAAGCGGAGGCCGACCTGCCCACAAAATTCGGTACTTTCAGGCTGATCGCGTACGAGGGGACCGTCGATGGATCGGAGAGCGTGGCGCTGATCAAGGGAGAGCCGTGGAAAGACGAAAGCGCGCTGGTCAGGGTGCACTCCCAGTGCCTCACGGGCGACGTCTTCGGGTCCCGCAGGTGCGACTGCGGGGACCAGCTCGCCAAGGCGCTCGAGCGGATATGCAGCGAAGGCTCGGGAGTCTTTCTGTATATCCAGCAGGAAGGGCGCGGGATAGGGCTCGTCAACAAGGTAAGGGCCTACGCCCTCCAGGACAAGGGAAGGGATACGGTCGAGGCGAACGAGGAACTGGGGTTTCCTGCCGATCTGCGGGACTACGGTATCGGGGCTCAGATCCTGGTCGATCTCGGTCTTCACAGGATAAGGCTGCTCACGAACAATCCGCGGAAGATCATAGGGCTGAAGGCTTACGGGCTGGAGGTCGTCGAGAGGATACCGATCGAGGTCACACCCAACCTGAAGAACGTCAAGTACCTCTCGACCAAGAGAGACAAGCTCGGGCATCTCTTCGGAGCGCTGCAGGAAGAGGTCCTCGATTATGATGAGAAAGGCTGCGGCTGCAAGAGAGAATCGACCGTGAAAGGAGAGAAGGATGGCTGTTGAGAAGGCAGGAAGACTCCTGGGGACCGGTATGAAGTTCGCCATAGTGGCGGGAAGGTTCAACGAGCTCGTGACCGAGAGCCTGATAGGTGGTGCCCTCGACTGCCTCGTACGCCACGGCGTCTCGGAAAAAGACATCACGCTCTACCGGGTGCCGGGAACGTTCGAGATACCACAGGCCGTCAGCAGGGTCGCGGCGACAGGGGTAGACGCCGTGATATGCGTGGGGGCCCTTATCAGGGGCGATACGCCTCACTTCGATGTGCTGGCCGGACAGGTCGTCAAGGACATATCCTCTATCGGCCTGGGCACCGGCAAGCCGGTGACCTTCGGAGTCATCACGGCCGATACTCAGGAACAGGCGCTCGAGCGTGCCGGCGGCAAGGCCGGAAACAAGGGCTGGCAGGCGGCGTTGTCCGCTGTAGAGATGGTCAGCCTCTGGAAAGAGATAGGGGGCTGATGAGCAGGAGGAGAAAGGCGAGGGAGATCGCGCTCCAGGCCCTGTACGCCGCCGAGATAGGCGGCTCCGATTGGGCGGACGCGCTGGACGATTCGGTCAGGCGCAGAAAGGCATCCGACGAGGCCTCGGAATACGCCGGCAGGCTGGTCGGAGGTGTCGCGGCCTCGCGGGAACGGCTCGACGCGATGGTCTCGTCGCACCTCGAGAACTGGAAGCTCGAGAGGGTGGCCGTCGTAGACAGGATCATCATGGAGATCGCTCTGTTCGAGCTTCTCGAGTGCCCGGAGGTCCCGACGGGAGTGATAATCGACGAGGCGATAGAGATAGCGCACAAGTTCAGTTCCGAGAAGGCCGGGTCGTTCGTCAACGGGATCCTCGACAGGCTGTCCCGGGAGGTGCGGGGCGGGTGAAGCTGTTTATATGTTCCGACGTGCACGGTAACCTCAGGGCCTTCGATGTGGCGCTGGAAGCCTACAGGGAGCACTCCCCCTGCAGGCTGCTCTTTCTCGGGGACGCGGTGGGTTACGGTGCCCATCCCGACGCGTGCCTCGACAGGCTTCTCGCTCTGCCACGGTCGAACCTGGTGCTCGGGAACCATGACTGGGCCGTTCTTGACGTAAGCGAGAGGGAGCACTTCCATGCCGCCGCTTTTACAGCGATCGAGTGGACGGTGAAGGCGCTCAAGGGGAAGTACAACGATCCCCTGTTGAAGAGGTTCGATCTGACGGTGAGGAACAGCGAGTTCCTCGCGGCCCACGGGTCTCCGGTCCATCCTGAGGAATTCACCTATATCTTCTCGATGTATGAGGCCGAGAACGCGTTCAATGCATCTGATTTTTCCCTCTGTTTTGTGGGGCACACGCATGTCCCGATGGTGTATAATCTCACAGGCGGCCCGAAGAGTCTCGAGCCGGGGGAACCCTTAGCCCTGGACCCTTCGGGCCGCTATATCATTAATCCCGGCAGCGTCGGTCAGCCGAGGGATGGTGACAACCGCGCGGCCTTCATGATATACGACCCTGAAGAGAGGACGGTCACGCTTCACAGGCGCGAATACGATATAGAGGCCGAGGCAAAGGAGATCATTGAAGCGGGGCTGCCGCCGTATTTCGCGGAAAGGCTTACGGCGGGCGGCTGATCCCGGCGGATGTCCTTCATTTGTGCCAAGAGACCAGGATGAAAAGAGTATCCGAAAAGAAACACTGGGACGATTTCTGGAAGGTATCCGGCGATGCCGCGGAGGTATATGACAACGAGGGCCGTGTCAGCAGGCACTACATGGCCGTCAGGCCACTCTCCGGGCTGAGGGTCCTCGAGGTCGGCGCGGGCACGGGCAGGGACGGGATATTCATGGCCTCGCAGGGGGCGTCGGTGGTATCGCTCGATTACAGCATGCAGAGCCTCGGGATGGTCAGGAGCCAGGTGCCCGAAGGCGCGGACGTCGGTCTGTGCTGCGGCGACGCGTTCTCGCTCCCCTTCGGGGACTCGACCTTCGACCTGGTCTTCCACCAGGGGCTGCTGGAGCATTTCAGGAACCCGGAGGATATGCTGGCCGAGCATCACAGGGTCCTCAGGCGCGGCGGGCACATACTGGTCGACGTTCCGCAGCGGTGGCACTACTACACGGTCCTCAAGCACGCGATGATCGCGGCGGGGAGATGGTTCGCCGGCTGGGAGACCGAGTTTTCCCCGCGCGAGCTCGAGAGGATGCTTCGGGAGCAGTCGTTTACCGTCGTAGGGACCTACGGTGAATGGCTCAACCCGCCGATCTGGTACAGGATATTGAGAAAGGGCACGGGCACGAGGCTCCCTATGTACCCTCGTGTCTTCACGTCGACGAGAAAGGCTTTCTCCGGCCTGCGTTCGGCGCTGCTCTCGATGCGTCCGGTGCTGTACACGACCGTGGTGATAGGGACGATAGCGAGAAAGGACTGAAGCGGAACCGTGAAGATCCTCGCGCTCAACTGGAGAGACATGCGCCATCCCGAGGCGGGAGGGGCGGAAGTGCATCTCCAGGAGATATTGGCCCGTCTCGCCGGCTGGGGGCACGAGACTACGCAGTTGTCGTCGGGGTTTCCGGGCGGCGCCGCCGAGGACGAGATCGACGGAGTGCGGATCATGCGCCGCGGCCGGTGGTTCGACGCCAACTTCTCTCTTCCGCTCTTCGCGAAACGTCACATGAAGAATGAGCGTTACGACGTCGTCATCGAGGACATAAACAAGCTTCCCTTCTTCATGCCGCTGTATACGAAGGTGCCGGTGGTACCGGTGATCCCTCATCTCTTCGGGACGACTGTGTTCCGCGAGGCCAACTGGGCTATCGGGACCTACGTAGTGGCGGCTGAGAAGCTGATACCGCGCGTCTTCAGAAAGAACAGGTTTATGGTCATCAGCCCGAGCACGCGCGACGACCTGGTCGCGCGGGGGATCCCCGCGGAAAGGATCGAAGTGATACTCTGCGGGCTCGACCACGGCAGGTACCGGGACCTGGGCCTCGAGAGGTACGGGCGCCCGACTATAGTCCATCTCGGGAGGCTGCGCAGATACAAGAGCATCGAGGTGGCGATGAAAGCGATGAAGCGGGTCCTGCGGAGCGTCCCGGAGGCGAGGCTCGTGATCGCGGGCGATGGGCCGTACCGCCCTGAGCTGGAAGAGTACGCCTCGGGGCTCGGCCTGGGGAGTGCAATAGAGTTCGCCGGCTACGTCGGCGGGGACGAGCTCGTGGAGATGCTCAACAGGTCGCATCTCCTCTTCAACCCGAGCCCGAAGGAGGGTTGGGGCCTGACAGTGGTGGAAGCGAACGCGTGCGGTGTCCCGGTGGTGGCGAGCGACCGGCCGGGGCTGAAAGATTCCGTTGTAGACGGGGTAACAGGCTTTCTCGTTCCTTACGGCGATGACATTGCCTTCGGCGAGAGCGCCGTGAGGCTTCTCACCGACAGGGAGCTCTGGGAAAGGATGAGTGCGGCGGCGATCGAGAGGACCGGAGAGCTTACGTGGGAGAGATGCGCCCGCGAGACCGAACGTGTGCTGCTGTCGGTCACCGGGGCCGGAAACAGGGTGAGCGTTGATGAATAAGAAGCGAGCCGGCATGCAGCTGCTCAAGGTCACGGTCAGCGCGGGGCTTATTGCGATCCTGCTCTACCGGATATCCCCCGGGCGGCTCATCGATGATCTTGGGAAGATGGACCCGCGCTGGATCTCCGTCGCCGTAGCGATATTCCTCGCGAGCAGCCTTCTCGGAGCGATCCAGTGGCATGTGCTCCTTTCAGCGGGTGGGGTGAGGATGTCCGTCTCCCGGACAGTAGGCCTCTATTTCATGGGGCTGTTCTTCAACAATCTCCTGCCCACCAATGTCGGCGGAGACGCCTATAAGATATATGACGTGGTGCGTACCGGGCATGATCCGCACAAGGTCTTCGCGATAACGCTGCTCGACAGGGTGATAGGGATCACCGGCCTCTGCATCCTCGCGCTTACCGCTTCGCTGATACTGTTCTTTTCGGGGGGTGGGGCGGATATAGGCCTCTATGCTCTCGTCTTTGCCGGGTGCATCGCGCCTGTCGTGGCTCTCACGCTGAGCAGGAGGATATCTGCCCCCGTGAGAAAGACACTTTCGCGTATCAGGCTCTGGGGGATAGGGGAGAGGCTCGAGCTGGTATTCAGCCATCTCGGGTCGTTTCGCAGCCTTCCCGCCCTTCTGGGGAAGGTGACCGCGCTGACCCTTACCATACAGGCGCTGAGGATAACGACTCATCTGGCCGTTGCGATGGCTCTCGGGATACGCCCGGGGCCCGGCGACACGCTGCATTTCTTCGTCTTCGTCCCCCTTCTCGGCCTGATAATGATGCTCCCGATCTCCATCAACGGCCTCGGCCTCAGGGAGGGCGCGGGCATACTGCTCTTCACAAGGATCGGGATGCGGGAGGAAGAGGCCTTTCTGATGGAGTTCATCACATATGTAGTCATGGTAAGCGTAAGCCTGATAGGGGGAGGCCTATTTCTGAAGCGCCAGATCACGGGGACGATTTCAATGGATAAAGAAGCCGGATCCGGAGTATAAATACGGGACAGGCAATAGAAGAAAGGCAGAGGAATGTCCGACAGGGCGATCACGAATCTGACAGCCGCACTTGTATTCCTGGCGAGTTTCGCCGTCTACCTGATGACGATGGCGGGTACCG
>CAZREW010000017.1:0-71452 GCA_964599375.1 uncultured bacterium | reverse complement strand
AGGCTTCGCCGACAGATTTACAGTCTGTTCCCTTTGACCGCTCGGGAACCTCCCCGGGAATCTATCGCTGAAGGACCGGCACGCCGATAAAAGAAAAAAATCCCCTACCGGCCGTATTAATCCCAAAAATTTCCCTGTTGTATATACGAAAGGAAAATTTCCCCGGCCACTCAGTCTCATGGAGCTGGCGAAGGGACTTGAACCCCCAACCTGCTGATTACAAATCAGCTGCTCTACCAATTGAGCTACGCCAGCACAGGGCGCATTTCACCCCTGATAAGATTTCAGGTGCTGAATAATACGCGTGACCTTATCCTATGTCAAGAAAAAAAATACCGCCGATGAGGGTCCTCGGTCACGCCCCCAGAACCCCAGGGAGGCATCGAGGGATCCCGGGGCGTGACACGGGCCAATGCACACTTCAACCGCCCGAGTAAAGCCGCGAGGGATTCTGCGGGTATGATACAGACGCGACACACTTCGCACCCCCACAAACAACCCCTCGCAAGCTTAACTCCATACATACCAACAGTTACAGAATATTTCCACAGACAAGTGGTGTTTTGTGGAAAATCTCCCGGATCCCGGCCTTTTGTACAGCTACTGTTCTTTATTTGAATCCGGGAAGAAATTCCCGAAATCGCAACCACCCATGCAACCACCTTATTTTGTGAAGGTTACGGGGCTGATAGAGCAGCCTTTCCGCCCACCCCGATTTTTCTTTGCATTTTTTCCTCTTCGGGGATCTCTATTATTGAAGTGCGGGTGTCCGGCTGCGCAGGATCCCTCGCGGTGTTGCTTGGCCGGGGGGTCGTGTCAGGCCAGGTCATAGAGAGGATCCCGAGCAGCCGGACACCCGTTCTCTGAAGTGATGGAAATTCATGAAGGGGCGGATTTTAAGCTTGACGGGGCGGGCGGGCTCGTGCTAGAATCCTGACATCGGCAGGTACGCTTCAGGCCCTCGGGCCTGCCGCGATACCTCACGAACCAGGATGGTGTGACAAAGATGAACGGGAAGGGAACCCATTGAAACGGGCGAGAGGGTAATGATATCCTCATGTTCGTTTCCCGGTTTCACGAAGAGGCCCGAGAGGGGCTGACCCGGGGAAGGAGGAAAGCCACAGTCATAAATCAACGGGAACCTATGGCCTTCTAACCCTGGCGGCCGGTCGCGGGTCATCCGGATCCGCAGAAACCTCCGACAGGCCGATCAATCAGTAAACCCGAGGATGGATCCCGGAAGGGACGAGTCCTCACCGTTCAACATGGAGGCTTCAAATAATGAAGAAGCTCGTATTCCTGGCGTTAATCGTCATGCTTCTCCCTGCCGCTGCCAACGCGCAGTATGATATCAAGCAGGGAGATCCTGGTTTCATCTTCGCTTTCCCTGGCGGCACGATCGAAGTTATCCGTGGCGAGACCTGGTGTGACAATCTTTACGCTGCTAACTTTGCATGGCAGGCGGCGGGGCCTTGCCTCGGCACGCTGGACACCTTCGCGGTCGTGACAGGCGACCTTCTTGACTGGCCTATCACGAACACCTTCCTCGCTTATGAGCCGATGGGAACAGAAGGCGAAGACGCCGAGGGCAAGTGCTACATAATCGACGACAACGGCGACGATCCCTGGTACTACGTTGTCGAGCTCTGTATCTCGGTCCCGTGCGAAGCCAGTGTCGATGATGTGAACACTCTCACCGCCCAGATGGCCTACTGCGACGTTAACATGGTCGCTCAGCCGGACAGCGGCGACTGTGGGGACAACACCTACGGCGGCGACCCTGCCCCGGCCCTCATGTCTCAGGATTTCCTGGTCGTAGAGTCGCCTCCGGCGCTTTACATCCTCCAGGACACCCTGTACTACGTCGAGCAGGGCCAGACCGCAGCCTACATCCCGTTCTCGATCTGCAACGGTGACGCCTGCGCGCCGCCGACAGATTACGACTATAGGATCACCAGCCTCGGCACAGTAGGCGCAGCGCTGGATCAGACCGGAACGGCCAGCGGAGTCTCCGGCGGGGCTTGCACGGATGTATACGGTATCGTCGATGCTGGATCGGCTGCCGTCTGCACGTATGACACACTGACGATCGTCGTGTGGTCCCAGGGCGGAGCCGTATACGACACATGCGTACAGGCGATCCACGTGGTCGAGCCGATTCCTGTACCTCTCTTCACCGCTCCGGTCGTGACGATCCTGGTCCTTGCCATGATCCTCGCTGCCGCAGTCATCATGAAGAGGCATGCCGTAAGCAAGGCCTAAGAACCGTTTCGCCGATGATAGCGTGAGGTATTGAAAGAGTAACGGTTGGGCCAAGGAAAGAAGCCAGAAGGTCAAACGAGAGAGACGCGGAGGAATTCAAGTACCTTCCGCAGGGATTTTACCGTATTCCTGATTCTCTTCTTTGCCCTCTGGCTTTTTTCCTATTTATTGACCAGAAGATTTCCCGGAATTGTATTCCAGGCGCAGCTTCTCGTCGCCGGCGAGCTTGACTGGTGCCTCGACAAGCTGAACTACCTCTTCACGCGCGTCGACTCGACATTCACCTTCAACACGGCTCACGGCGGAGAGCGGCTCGTAGTAATAGCCGAATGCACCGGGCTTTACACTACGATCATCTTCTCTTCGATAATCCTGGCATATCCCGCGCGGATCAGAGAGAAGATAGTCGGCCTGCTCATCGGCATACCGGCGATACACATCCTTAATCTCATCAGGATGGTGGTCATCTCCCTCGTCCTTTATCACAGGAGGGAGATGTTCGATTTTTTCCACGGGTACCTCTGGCAGATCACCTTCGTCATCTTCATGCTTATGATCGTGATCTTCTGGATGGCGAAGATAGTCAAACCTCGCGGGGCGAAGTGAGACGGTCATGGCGCAGCAGGCAGCAGGAAGGCCCGATATGAAGAGGATCCTGGTCTTCTTTGTACGGTTCGTCGTTGTTTCGCTGATACTCTATACCGCGTGGGCCTTCATAGGGAGGTTCTACACGCTGGCGGTCGCCTACGGCGCGTGGCCACTCGTCGCGCTGACCGGGAACTCGCTCGATGTGAAGCGTGCCATGCAGGTATCAGAGGAGATCTCGCTCAACCCGATAGTCTACATCTCCCTGATCGTCGCCGTGACGGGAGTCGCGTGGAGAAGGAGGATAAGACCCGCATTTATCGGGTTGCTCGTCCTGACGGCGGCCAACATTATCACGGTCTTCCTTATGTTCCTCAGCGCGTTGACCCGCAGCGAACAGCTCTGGACAGGGACGGAGTTCCTCAACCTTACAATAAACTTCTTCCTGCCGATACTGCTCTGGGGTCTTCTGATGCCCAAAGGCGACCTGATGCCGGTCAGCTCTTCGAACGGCTGACCCTCGTTCCCTCCGCCCTGTCCTCTATCGTGTATCCGGCCTCGACAACGGCGTCGCGCAGCTGATCGGCCCTCGCCCAGTTCTTCGATCTTCTCGCCTCCTCACGTTCCCTGACCATTCGCAGTATCTCGTCGGGGATCTCGCTCTCCGCCTTCGGCAGGCCGCCGGCGAAGAGGCCCAGTATCGAATCGTACGTCTGCAGGTCCCCGAGCAGGGAGTCGAGCGTCCCGGGCGAACCGGCCAGCCTCATGATATTCCCGCCCGTGATAATGTTCACCTCGCGGATCAGCCGGAATATATGCCCGATCGCCTCGGCGCTGTTGAAATCGTCGTCCATGGAGGCCATGAAATCCTCCCGGACCTGGGCGGCGAGAGCGTCGATCTTTCCGTCGCGCCCCTCTTCCTGGCTGGATGCTCCTCGCGCCTCGGCGAGCCTCGCGCAGAAATCGCGTATACGCTCGAACCCGGCGGCCGCCTCCGCGAGACGCTCGCGCCCGAACTCGCTGTTGCTGCGGAAATGCGTCGAAAGGAAGTAGAACCTCACGACTTCGCCTGAGAACTCCTTCAGTATGTCCTCTATCAGGAAGAAATGCCCCGTCGACTTCGACATCTTCTCGCCGCTGAGATTGAGAAGACCGTTATGCATCCAGTACCTGACGTACTCTCGGCCCGTTGCCGCCTCGCTCTGTGCGATCTCGTTCTCGTGATGGGGGAATACGAGATCCATCCCGCCCCCGTGCATGTCGAGGGTCTCTCCGAGATATTTCATCGACATCACCGAACACTCTATGTGCCACCCGGGCCGGCCGGGACCCCACGGCGAATCCCACGCCGGCTCACCCTCTTTCGCTCCCTTCCAGAGAGTGAAGTCGAGGGGATCCTCCTTTTCCTCGCCTACCTCTATCCTCGTTCCCGACTGCAGGTCGTCGATCACCCTGCCGGATAGCTTTCCGTAGGCGGGGAATTTCCTTACCCGATAATAGACGTCGCTGCCTCCTTTATAGGCGTACCCTTTCTCCTCGAGCTCCCTTATCAGGGCGATGATGTCGTCGATGTGCTCGGTGGCCTTCGGGTAGATATCCGCGGGCATGATGTTAAGCTCGCCGGCAAACTTGAAATACTCGTCTATGTTTCTGCGGGCGACCTCGGTGAAATCGATGCCCTCATCGTTCGCCTTCGATATGATCTTGTCGTCAACATCGGTGAAGTTCTGGACGTACGTAACGCCGAACCCCTTGAATCTCAGGTATCGCCTGATCATATCGCCGGCGACGAAGGCGAGCATGTGCCCCATGTGAGGCTTGTCCTGAACGGTCATCCCGCAGAAATAGATACCGACCTTCCCTTCGTGGACCGGCTTGAATTCCTCTTTTCTTCCCTTGTACCTGTTATAGACCTGCAGTGACATCGGTCCGTTCCTTCCTCCCGCCGGCCGGTCAATAGAGGCCGGCGACTGTCTTCGCGTCCAGGGCTCTCGTCACCTCGACGAGCAGCTTTACCGCGCTGTCGAAATCTTTCCTGTGCACTATCCCGGCGGCACTGTGTATATAGCGTGTCGGGATCCCTATGACGAGAGTCGGGACTCCCGATTCGTTCAGATGGATCCGCCCTCCGTCGGTACCGCCGAAGGGGACCGCGCTGAAATGGTAGGGGATCTTCCCGCGATCGGCTACGTCGGCCACGAGGTCTCTCAGTTTTGTATTGGGGATGAGCGTCGCATCGAAGACGCATATCGACACTCCCCCTCCGAGCTTCTCGGGCTCTCCATCGGGAGAGCCGGGAAGGTCCCTTGCGATGTTGACATCGACCGCGAAGCAGACGTCGGGAGAGACGGCGTGTCCGCTCGTCACCGCGCCTCTTATGCCGACCTCCTCCTGCACCGTGCCGACCGCGTACACTCCGCAAGGCAGCTTCATCTTCGACAGCTTCCGCATGACCTCTACGATCACCGCGCAGCCCAGACGGTCATCCCACGCCTTTGCCATGTATGTCTTCCCGCCGCTGAGCGCGGTGAAGGGAAAGACCGGGACGACGGGATCGCCAGGTCTGATGCCGAGGTCTTCCGGCTTCTTCTTCCCGATAAGCCCAACGTCGATGAACATGTCCTTCGGCTTGACCGGTTTGTCCCTCTCCTCCTTCTCGACCAGGAACGGGGATTGCGTGGCGACGACCCCTGGGATATCGCCTTTTCTCGTGATTATCCTCACGGGCAGGCCGATCAGCCTCGGTGCCCACCACCCGCCGAGTGCGTTGAACCTCACGAAATTCCCGGTGAAGTGAGAGACCATCAGCCCGATCTCGTCCATGTGGGCGGTCAGCATTATCCTGGGAGCCACCTTGCCCTGAGAAAGCTTCCCTATGAACGATCCGAGACGGTCGCCGCTGACCTCCGTGATATCCCCAAGGTGCTTGCGCATCAGGGCGAAGACATCGCCCTCGGCGCCGGAGACTCCGGCCGCCTCGGTGAATTCCTTCAGAAGTGTCTCAATCCGGTCCATATCTTCCCCTCGCTATCTGACCCTCTCGAGGGCCATAAGGCATATCCTCTCGACAAGCTCATCGAACGGCAGGCCCACCTCGGCCGCCGCCATCGGAACCAGGCTCAGCTCTGTCATCCCCGGCAGCGTGTTGACCTCGAGGCAGTATGGTTCTCCCTCCCCGTTCAGCCTGAAATCGACTCTCGCGTAATCCCTGCAGCCCAGCGCGTGGTACGCAAGGATCGCCTCGCGTTTTATCCGGTCGCTGATCCGCCTGTCGATCTTCGCGGGGACCTCGTACCTGCTCGTTCCCTTCGTATATTTCCTCGTGTAGTCGTAAAACCCGCCTTCCGGGATTATCTCGACGAGTGGAAGGGCCTCGCCTTCGAGAACGGCGGCGGTGACCTCCCTACCCGGTACGTATTTCTCTACTATGAGCTCGGCGCCGAACCTCGCCGACGCGGCAAGAGCGCCGGGCAGCTCCGCCGCCTTCCTTACGAAGGAGAAACCGACGCTCGAGCCCTGGTCGTTCGGTTTGATCACGACGGGGAACCCGATGCCGGTCTCTATCGTCTCGATCACCCGGTGAAGCTCGACATCCCCGTTACCGGCGGTCAGCAGGTGCGGCGCGGTCTGGACGCCCGCCTCGTTGAAGAGAGCCTTGGCCCTGTCCTTGTTCATCGCGAGCGCGCTGCCCAGTATGCCGGTGCCGGTGTACGCCTTGCCGGCAGTATCGAGGAGCGCCTGCACGGTGCCGTCCTCTCCAGCCCCCCCGTGGAGCCCGATGAATACGAGATCCGCCTCGAGTATCCTCGGAAGCTTGAGCCACTCGAAGACCTTCTCGGGCGGAAGTGGAGGGATCGCCTCCGGGGGAGCGTCGCCTATAACGGCGTGGCAGGAATCCGACTGCTCCTCGGCCGGGATCGCCGGGTCGACTGGACAGGCCTCGTGCCCCCTCCTGCGAAGCGCCTCGAGGACACCCTGGCCGCTGACCAGGGATACTTCCCTCTCTTCCGACAGCCCTCCCATAAGGACCGCCACGTTAATCCCTTTTTTTCTGCTCATCATCCCCCCTGCCTCGAAATCGACCTGATAGCCTCGCCTATCGAACCGATCACGTCCTTTCTCCCTCTTATGACGAGTATCGACGTGAGGTCCGGCCCGTGCGCTGCGCCGGTGACGGCTATCCTGAGCGGCATATAGAGCCCTTTGCCCTTCACTCCGGTCTCTTTTCCTATACTCTTTATCGCGGCCCTCAACGTGTCCGCGCTCCAGTCGGTCAGTCCCCTGAGCCCGTCCCTGAGCGCCCCGAGAAGCACAGCCGCCCCGGCCATCCCCCCGGCGGCTTCTTCGCCGTACGCGGGAGGCCCCGGCATGAACGCCGCGGCTCCGGACTGGAGGTCCCCGAAGCATGGCAGGTTCTCCGAAACGATATCGAATATCCTGCCCAGCTCTTCGCGGTTGTACCTTTCACGCATCGGCTCCGGGAAGAACGGCATCGCCTGGTCGAGATAACGGCCCGACCCTCCGCGGCGGATATGGTTAGCGCTGATCCAATCCAGCTTGTCCTCGTCGAAGATACTCGGGCTGTCCGATACGCGCGACAGGTCGAATTCGGCGATCAGCGCGCCGACCTGCATTATCTCGTCCTTGCCCTTTGTCGACCATCCGAGAAAAGCGAGATAGTTGATAAGGGCCTCTGCCGGGTATCCTCTCTCTCTATAGTCCGCAATGTTCGGGGCGCCGTGCCGCTTGCTTAGCTTCGACCTGTCGCTCCCCAGTATCAGCGGTATGTGCGCGAATCGCGGAGCGGGCATATCGAACGCTTCGTACACGAGGAGCTGGCGGACCGTGTTCGAAAGGTGCTCCGCTCCCCTGATAACGTGTGTGATCCCCATCAGCCCGTCGTCGACAGCAGCGGCGAAATTGTAAGTCGGCATCCCGTTGGAGCGCAGTATGACGAAATCGCCGACCATGTCGGCGGGGAACTCGACGCCCCCCCTGGCCATATCCTCGACCGTCCACGCCGCGTCTCCCTCGACGCGGAACCTTACGCTCTCCGGCAGGCCCGCAGCCCTCTTCGCCGCGCGCTCCTCCTCGCTGAGGCCGCGGCATTTCCCGTCGTACCTCGGGGGGCGGCCCTCGGCTCTGGCCCCCTCACGCTTCTCCTTCAGCTCCTTTTCGGTGCAGAAACAGGGATAGGCCCTGCCCGCATCGACGAGCCTTTCCGCGTATTCCCTGTAAGTACCGGTCCGCTCGGACTGCCGATAGGGGCCGTACTTTCCCGGTGTGCCGGGGCCCTCGTCCCATTCGAGGCCGAGCCACCTGATGTCGTCGAGCAGGCTCCGCTCGAGCTCTCCGCTCGAACGCTCGACATCGGTGTCCTCGATCCTCAGTACGAATGCGCCACCCTCGTGCCTAGCGAAGAGCCAGTTGAAAAGGGCGGTCCTCGCCCCGCCGATATGAAGAAGCCCCGTCGGGCTGGGAGCGAATCTGACTCTGATTCCGGACAAGACCCCGTGCCTTTCTTCAGTCTGCCTTCTCGAGCAGGATGACCACCCGCGCAGCTATGGCGCGTTTTTCCCCTACCGGCCCAAGCCCCTCGCCTCGCGTCGCCTTCACCGAGATCCTGCCGGGGTCGGTCCCGGCGGCGGCCGCCATGGCAGATTCCATCGCGGCCGCGTGGGGAGATATCGCCGGCTCCTCCGCATGAACGATGCAGTCCGCGTTGACTATCCTGTATCCCTTCTGCGCCGCCATCGCGGCGACCCTCCCGAGGATTATCAGGCTGTCCATGTCCCTGAACTCGTCGGTCCCGGGGAAGTGCCTGCCGAGATCACCAGCGCCGATCGCGCCGAGGATCGCGTCGCACAGCGCGTGGACAAGCGCGTCCGCGTCAGAGTGGCCGCTCAGGCCCTTTTCATGCTCTATGCGGACCCCGCCCAGCACGAGTGGCCTGCCCCTGACGAGGGGATGTATATCGTACCCTATGCCTACTCTCATCTCCATTCCGCCGCTCACGCCTCGTCCAGGCTCTCCATATCGAGACTCAGGTCGAGTTTCGTTCCGGAGAGGAAGCTCGTCACTATATCTATGTCGTCCTTCACCGTCACCTTCACGTTCCATCTCTCGCCGTCGACCACCTTGACCGACATGCCCGCGGCGAGCACCAGGGAACTCTCGTCGGTCACCTTATGCTCCGAGCCCGCAGCCACCTCGAAGGCCTTCCTCAAGACGTCGGTCCTGAAGCCCTGAGGGGTCTGGATGCCCACCACCTTGTCTCTGGGAACGATAGCGTCGAGTTCCTCTCCCCGCAGCCTCCCCAGCGTATCGGTCATGTGAAGGGCTGGCACCGCTGCTCCTGCCTCCCTTGCGCCGGCCACTACGCGCTCTATCAGCGCCGGCGAGACGAACGGCCTCGCTGCGTCGTGAACGAGGATCATGTCCGCGTCGCCGGCGGCCTCGAGACCTATCGCGACCGATTCATGCCTCGTCTCGCCGCCGGCTTTGACGACCACTTCCATGCCGTCGAAGTTCGCGGCTATGTCCTCCTCTGCTTGCTTCTCCCATCCTTCAGGGACCATCACTACGAACCGTGATATCCCCCCCCAAGCGCTGAGGCTCTTGAGCGACCTGACCAGGAGTGAAAGGCCCTCGACAGGGTGGAAAGCCTTCGGCATCTCGCGCCCGAATCTCTTGCCTCTGCCCGCCGCCGCGACGAGGCAGACGATCTTCTCATCATTCATCTCCAGATGTCTCCTTCCAGGGTCTATCCCCGCCGCCCGATCCCTAGAACACCTCGACCTTCAGATACTTCTTCGGATTTGCCTTTATATCGGTGACAAGCTCGTCGAGGCCCGTGATGGCCGACTCGAGCTTGTAGAGCAGCTCTTTGTCGTTGAGCAGCGTCCCCATAGTGTTGTCCGTGCTACTGAGCCTGTCCGTGACGCCTTTCAGTGCCGCGCTGAGGTCCCCGAGGCGCTCCGCGAGAGCGGGAAGCCTCCTGGACGCATCGTCGAGATGGACGATGATGCTGTCGAACTTCGCCTCGTTGCGCGCCATCATCGAGTCGGCCCTGATCGCCGAAGCGCTGAAGGCGGCGGCGCCGGTCTTCAGGTCGGGCGAAAGGTCCTGTATCATGGAGGTGATCTGCTCGCTCGCTGCGGCGAGGTTCTTCAGCGTCTCGGCGATCCCCTCGCCCCTGAGGACCTTGGCTATCTCCCTTATATCCGCGGTCAGCCAGTGCAGGTCCTCCATCACCTTCCCCATCGAGGACAGCGCTTCGGAGATGCCCGGGTCGTATACGCCTACTATCATCGAGCCGGGCCCCATCATGACCTCGGACTGTCCCACGATGATCGTGACAATCCGGTCGCCCATTATCCCCTGCGTCTGCACGACCACCTTCGAGTCCTCGGGTATCTTCGTGTCGACATCTATCGACATCGTGACGATCACGTCTCGCTCGCGAAGGTCGACCCGTGTCACCTCTCCCCTGTCAACGCCGTTGACGTTGACCGCGTCCCCGGACTTTACTCCCCCCACCATCGGGAAGACCGCGTGCACCTCGTACATCTTGCCGTGACGCTTGAACCCCTCGAGCCACATCAACCCCACCGAAAAGGCAAGTATAGCGATGAAGACCGTGAATCCGACTTTCAGCTCGAGTGATCTGTATTCCATCTGACTCTCCTGATATACCTTTCTACACGGCCTTTACCGGACCTTCGGCGCGCCCCTCTATGAACTGTCTCACTATCTCGTTATCCGTCTCTCTCGTCTCCTGCGGAGTGCCGGAAAATATGATCTTCCCCTCATGCAGCATCGTGATCCTGTCGGCGACCCTGTTCGCGCTGTGGATATCGTGGGTCACGATTACGGACGTTATGTTGAGCTCGCGCTGAAGATCCCTGATCAGGCTGTTGATGACGTCGGCCATTATCGGGTCGAGACCGGTGGTCGGTTCGTCATACAGCACGACCTGGGGCCCCATCACTATCGCCCTGGCGAGCCCGACCCTCTTCTTCATCCCCCCGCTGAGCTGCGAGGGATAGCTGTCGTACACATCGGTAAGGCCGATGAGCCTGAGCTTGTCCAACACGATCTCCCTGATCTCGTCGTCCGATCTCTGCCCGTGCTTGACCAGAGGCAGGCCGACGTTCTCGCCCACCGTCATCGAGTCGAAAAGGGCCGCGCCCTGGAAAAGCATACCAAAGTGCACCCTCATTTCAAAAAGCTTTTGCCTGTTGAACCTTGTGATGTCCTCGCCCTGGAAGAGGACGGATCCGCTGTCGGGGCTGATGAGCCCGGTGATGTGCTTCAGGAGTACGCTCTTCCCGCACCCGCTCCGGCCGAGGATGACAAGCGATTCGCACGAAGCGATATCGAGGTCCACGCCGTCGAGCACCACCTGCCGGCCGAACCGCTTGTGGAGGTCCCTGATACTGATTATCGCTCCTGCGCAGATCTCGTTCAATACAGCTCCGATGCTCCCGACATCAATCGGGAGCGAATATCACCCTGAATATGAGATAGGCGAGAAGGTAGTTCGAAACGAGGATGAGCAGGCAGGACGAGACCACTGCCTTCATCGTCGACATCCCGACTCCTTCAGCTCCTCCCTGCGTCCTGAACCCGTTATAGCACCCCATGAAAGCTATTATGAACCCGAATACGAAGGTCTTGAGAAGCCCGCCGACCAGGTCCTGATATTTGAACAGCATAGTCAGCCCGTCCTCGAATGTGCTGAAGCTGATTCCTACGGCCATCTTGGCGACAACCATCCCGCCGATGATCGCGAGGAAATCGGCGAACACCGTCAGCACTGGCAGCATCAGGGTTGCTGCCACGAGCCTCGGCAGGACGAGGTACTCGACTGGGTCGATCGCGATCATTTCCATCGCGTCGATCTGCTCGGTGACCTTCATGGTCCCGACCTCGGCGGCTATCGCCGCGCTGACGCGTCCGCCGACGACGAGCGCGGTGAGCACCGGGCCGACCTCGAGCGTGACCGACTTGCCGACCACGGCTCCGAGGAACTTGAGCGGGACATATCCCTGGAACTGGTAGGCCGCCTGCACGGAAGCTACCGCGCCCACGAATACCGAGGTCACCAGGACGAGCGGGATCGAGCCGATGCCGATCTTCTCCATCTGCACGAGAGTATTGCCGATGTTCCTGAAGATCCTGGGGGCGAGCCGTATGGTGCTCCACAGCAGGATACATACGCCGCCGATCTCCTCGATGAAGCCGAGAAAGAACCTTCCCAGTATCGCGAATATCCTCAAAGGGCGCCTCCGGTCAGAACACCCCGTCCGGCTCAGGGACATGGGACGTGTCGAGCGAGCGGAACCTCGTATACTGCTTCTCGAACATCAGGTCCACCGTGCCCGTGGGGCCGTTCCTCTGCTTGCCGATTATCAGCTCGGCCTTTCCTTCCTTTTCCGGATCGCCCTGGTCGTAGAACTCGGGGCGGTAGAGAAAGAGGACCAGATCGGCGTCCTGCTCGATCGCTCCCGACTCCCTGAGGTCGGAGAGCATCGGCCTCTTGTCCCCTCCGCGCGCCTCGACGGCCCTGGAGAGCTGGGACAGGGCGACCACCGGGACTTTGAGCTCCTTGGCAAGCGCCTTCATCGATCTCGAGATCGACGAGATCTCCTGCTGCCTGTTCTCGACCCTGTCGCTGGTGCGCGCGAGCTGCAGGTAGTCGACCACTATCATCGATATGTTCCTCTCGACCTTCAGGCGCCTCGCCCTCGCCCTGATATCGAGAGTCGTTATCGCGGGCGTGTCGTCTATGAAGATCGGCGCCTCGGACAGAAGCCCGGCCGCGTTGGTGAGCCTCTCGATATCCTTCGCCGATGTAAATCCCCTGCGGACCTTCTGCGCGTCAACCTGCGCCTCCGAGCAGAGCAGCCTCTGCACGAGGAGCTCCTTCGACATCTCGAGGCTGAAGATCGCGACCGGCTTCTTCTCGTCCAGGCCGACGTGCTGGGCTATGTTCAGCGCGAAGCTCGTCTTTCCCATCGAGGGCCTCCCGGCGATGATCACCATGTCGCCAGGATGGAATCCCGCAGTGAACTTGTCGAGATCGATAAACCCGGTCGAGAGGCCGGTGACGCTCTCGCGCGTCTCGTGCACGCGCTGTATCTCCTCGAATCTCTCCTTGAGGATCTCCTTAATGTGAAGAAATCCCTGGCTGACCCTCGATTCAGAGACGCGGAAGATCTTCTGCTCGGCCTCGTCGAGGATCGAGCCGGCGTCGGTCTCAGCCCTGTAACATTCTCTCGCGATGTCGGACGACGCGCCGATCAGCTGCCTGAGGATATATTTGTCGAGGATGTTCTTCGCGTAGTGCTCGATGTTCGCCGCGCTCGGCACGCTGTCGACGAGCTCTGTGAGATAGGCTATCCCTCCGGCAGATTCAAGGTCGCCGGACTTGCGCATCTCCTCTGAGAGCGTCATCACGTCGATCGGTTCGTGTCTCGAGAAGAGGGCTATCATGGCCCTGTAGATCCTCGCGTGCGCGGGGAGATAGAAGGCCTCGGGCAGGACGACCTCGATGGCGCGCGTAGCCGCCTCCGGCTCGAGGAGTATCCCGCCGAGGACCGCCTTTTCCGCTGCGGTGGCCTGCGGCGGCATCTTCTCGATAAGATCGGTGTCCAAGTTGAATTTCATATCCCGGGCCATACTGTAACCCTCCGCTTCGCGTATCGTAACCTATTTCCCGGTATCCGCGCCCGTGAAATCGTCATAGAGCGCCCTGAGCTTCTGCAGGTCCTCCCACGCGCCTTTCTTCCAGGCGGGATTCCTCAGCAGAGCCGCCGGGTGGTACGTGACGATGACCCGTATCCCGTTGTAATGATGTTCGCCCGTCCTGAGCACTCTGAGGGGCGCATCCTTTCCCAGTAGATTCTGGCCGGCCACCCTTCCGAGGGCGCATATAATCACCGGGTCTATAAGCTCTATCTGTCGGGCGAGATAATCCCCGCAGGCGGCGACCTCGTCTTCCCTAGGGTCCCTGTTGCCAGGAGGCCTGCACTTGAGGATGTTCGCTATGTAGACGTTGCTCCGAGAGAAGCCGATCGCCTCGATCATCCTGTCGAGGAGTTTGCCGGCCCGGCCGACAAACGGCAGGCCCTGCAGGTCCTCGTCCCGTCCGGGCGCCTCGCCGATGAAGACTATCCGCGCCGAGGGATCGCCGTCCCCGAAGACAGTCCTGTTCCTGGTCTCGTGAAGAACGCACCTCGTGCACTCCGAGACCATCCTCTCGAGCTCGGAGAGTCCGGCATCGTGGACGTCAGTCCCCTTTACCGGCGAGGTCCTTACGACCGTCTCGTCTCTCGCGGGAGCCGGAGCCTGCTCGGCCGGCGGCTCTGCCGGGATCGTGAACACGACGCCTCCCGACAGCGAGCCGCGCCGCCTGAGATAGCTGATCGCGTCTTTCATCCGGCCGCTTTCTTCACTCGACTGTCTCCTGCCAGTATGTCAAGTATCACCGAGGCCGCCTCCCGTTTCGTCACGAGGCCGGTCCCGGCGATCTTTCTTGTCCCCTTGAATACCGTGACGCTGTTGGTATCTGAGCCGAAGCCGGTCCCGTCGCCGATCATGTTGAGGACGAGGTAGTCGCATCCCTTCGATCTGGCTTTTCTTCTCGCCGAGGCCTCTCCGTCTCCGCTCTCGAGGGCGAACCCCACGACGACCTGGCCGTCCTTTTTCCTGCCGGCTAGCCCGGCGAGGATGTCCTCGGTCGGCTCGAGGCCGAGCGACATCGCCCCCTTCTCCCTCCTGATCTTTTCGCCCGATCTCTTCGCCGGTGTGTAATCGGCTACCGCGGCAGCCATGATCAGGACATCGCACCGGGGAAACTCCTTGGTGACGGCCCTCTTCATATCCGCCGCGCTCACGGTCCTCGTGACCGATTCGACCGCCGGTGGCGCTATATCCACGGGACCGTGGATCAGCGTCACGCGCGCTCCGAGCTCGGCGGCCCGTCGAGCGAGCGCGAATCCCATCCTCCCGCTCGAGCGGTTGGAGATGTACCTGGCCGGGTCTATCTCCTCTTCGGTGCGCCCGGCGGTTACCAGCACCCGGACTCCAGCGAGCGGTCCCGGGGCGAAGGACGCCCCGAGGCGAGAGACGATCTCTTCGGGCTCGGCCATCCGGCCGGCGCCTCTGGTGCCGCAGGCGAGGTCCCCCTCGCCCGGTTCGATGACGCGCCTGCCGTCTTCTGTCAGTATTCCTATATTGCGCGCGACCGCGGGATTGTCCCACATCCCGTCGTTCATCGCCGGGGCGAGCCACACGGGGCACCGGGACGCGCATACGACCGTAGAGGGAAGGTCATCGGCGATTCCGCCGGCGACTTTCGCGATGAAATCTGCCGTCGCCGGCGCTATGACGACGGCGTCGGCCCAAGTGGCGAGGTCGACGTGCTCGACAGGGGCCTCGGAGCGCGAGACCCACATATCCATGGGAACTGGATTCCCCGAGAGGACCTCGAATGTAAGCGGAGTCACGAACCTGGCGGCCGCCTCCGTCATCAGCACCCTGACGGCCGCGCCAGAGCGCACGAGCATCCGTACGAGAAAAGCGGACTTGTAAGCGGAGATTCCTCCGGTGACTACGAGAAGGATCTTTCTGCCTTCGAGGCCACCTTCCCCCTTACTCCTGCTCCTCCTGCCCATACGTGTATTTCACTTTCCCGTCGATCGTGCGTCTGACCGCGATGGTGGTGGGTTTTTCCTCGAACTCTTCCCCGGAGAGCCTGATGAGCGTGTTTATCCTGCGGGCTTCCTTGGCTATCACCCTTATCGCTTCGTATCTGTTGTCGATTCTTTCCAGGATCTTTTCCATTGATTCGGTCTCCATTCATCAACCTCTCATTTTTATGCGGAACATCCCCTTACCGGCCTTCCGCGGCGGAGACACAGCGCCCGGTGCGCCGCCGGCGCCCTTGCGGATGCCTCTCCGGCCGTATTTTATCGGAATATATATTATTAATACAAATCGCGGTAATTATCAATAGTTAATCGCCTGAAGGAGAGGAAGGCCTGCCGGTGGCGCCGCTGCGCGACTGGGCTTCGATTATCCCGAGGACCTCTCCGACGCATCTCTCCAGGTCATCGTTGACGACCCTGAAATCATATTCTCCGGCCGATTCAAGCTCCCTGCGCGCGTTCTCGAGCCTTCTGAGGATGACCGCCTCCTCGTCGGTGCCCCTTCCCCTGAGCCTTTCCTCGAGGACCGCGTCCGAGGGCGGAAGGATGAATATCAGGACCGCCTCGGGGCGCGCTGCCTTGACGCTTCTGCCTCCCTGGACATCTATCTCGAGAAGCACGCTCTTTCCGAGCGCCAGCTGCCGGTCGACCTGGTCCGCCTCGGTCCCGTAGAGATTGCCATAGACCTCGGCCCACTCTAGAAGGCCGCCCCCGTCGCGCTTCGCGGCGAATTCAGCCGGTGACACGAAGAAGTAGTCCTCTCCGTCGACATCGCCGGCCCTCGGCAGCCTGGTCGTCAGCGAGACCGACCTGACCAGCCCGGGCGTCCTGTCGAGGACCTTCCGGGCAACCGTGGACTTGCCGACCCCTGAAGGCCCCGATATCACTATTATGATAGGATCTCCAGCTGACATGCCTTCCCGTCACTCGAGGTTCTGGACCTGCTCCCTGATCTTCTCGACCTGCTCCTTTATCGCCAGGCAGTCCCGGATGATAACCGGGTCGGCCGACTTGTTCCCCATCGTCGTCGCTTCCCGGTGGATCTCCTGGAGCAGGAAGGTGAGCTTCTTCGAGATCTCGCCCCCCTTGTCGAGCACCGCCCCGAACTCGACGAGGTGGCTTCCCAGCCTGACAAGTTCCTCGGAAAAATCGGTCCTGTCCGCCAGCGCCGCAGCCTCGATCGCCCAGCGGTCGTCACGCACCTCGGCCTTTCCCAGGAGGTTCTCGAGCTTCCTGCGCGCCCTCGCCAGCGTCTCCTCGAGAGCCTTCGGGGCTTTCTTCTCGATCCTCGCCGCGACCTTCGAGATGTCCCTGAGCCTTTTGGCCATGTCTGCCCTCAGCGTCTCCCCCTCCCTGTCTCTCATGGCCGCCAGCCTGTCGACCGCCTCGCCCAGAGCCCTCTTCAGTGCGGCTTTGAGCCTGGCGGGAGGGATCGTGTCGATCTCCGGCCTGAACATGTCAGGCAGCAGGAGGAGAGTGCCTATCTCCAGGTCGCCGGGGATCCCTTCCTTCTTCGCGAACGAGGTCAGGTCCCTGTAGGTCTTCCTGAGAAGATCCCTGTTCACCGCAGACGCCGAAGAATCGACGCCCTTGTCGAAGATGACGTTCACGTAGACATGGCCGCGCCTGACCTTGCGCCTGACCGCCTTCTCGATATCCCTCTCGTATCCGTTCAGCGGTTTCGGGACCCTGATCGAGAAGTCGATGAACCTGTGGTTCACGGTCCTTATCTCGACGTCGATCTTCCCGCCGCCGACCGGCGCGGCGCCCCTTCCGTACCCGGTCATGCTCGTCACCATCTGATCATCTCCTTTGCTGAAAACAGCCGCCCGGACTTGATATTACAGCCATCGGCCTCCCTTGTCCACAGATTCGAGACGGGCGGTACGGTTTGACTTAAGCGCCTCCGACACTTATGATTCCGCCGTGAACGCAATGACGGCATACGCACTGAGCCTCGAGCTCGCCCCGCTGCTTGCGGACAAGGCGGTCGAATCGGCATGCGGATTCGCCGGCGGGATGACTGTCGCCTTCTCGGGCGTCGGGCGCCGCTTCCTCCACCTGGTCAGCGTCGGGAGGGAAACGGAGATCATCCTCTCGGAGGACCGTCTCCTGCCCGAGAGTGTCTGCAGGCCTTCTTTCGGCGACCTGTCCGGAAAGGTGGTCGCCTCCGTCGAGCCTCTCGGCCTCGAACGCGTGATCCTGATCCGGTTCGAGAAAAAGGGGACCTGGGGCGAGAAGGGCTCGCTCACCTTGAGGATAGACCTTTCCTCGGTCTTCCGCGCCGCGGCTCTTTTCAGGGAGGGGGCCGGCCGCGCTCTCGAGACCTTCGGCGCTCCCGGCACGCGGCCGCCCGGTTCGCCGCGTCAGCTGCCGCCCCCGAAGAGGTGGTCGCTTCTCGACCTGCCCGCGGGATGGGATCTCGACCCCGCCGCGTATGCGCCGCACCAGGGGCCGGCAGGGGCAGAGGAGCATACGAGGCTATGGGAAGAAAAAGAAGATCTCTCCTCTATCCTTGTCCGTAATGTCGGAGGAGTCGATCCGGTCCTCTCGAAGGCGCTCGCCGCCCGTTTCGTCTCAGATCCGGCGGGACTATCGGAAGCACTGACGGAGATCGGAGCGCGTCTGCGCACCGGCGGCTTCGAATGGAAGGTCTATGATTTTCCCGAAGCGGGCGACCGCGGGATCTGCTCCGTGTATCCGGTCGCGCTCCCGTTCGATCCCCGGCCCGGGAGCCCGGTGGGGATGTCCGCCGTCCTCGACGCGAGAACCGGGGAGAAGGTCATCCCGGTATACACCGCGTGGCTCAGGAAGGCCGCGGCGAGGCAGCGGCTGCGGGCGCTGAAGAAGACCCGCCGCCTCCTCGTCAATGTCCAGGAGGACCTCGAGTCGGCCAGGCGAGCCGACGAGATGCGATACATGGGCAACCTGCTCGTCACGTGGCGGCACAGGCTCAAGCCCGGGATGAGGGAGATCACCGTAAAAGACTTCAACGGCGAGGACGAGGTAAAGATACAGCTCGATCCCGCCCTCGATCCTGAAGGGAATATCCGGGCCCTTTTCCGCAGGGCGAAGAAGGGCGACAAGGGCCTCGAGATAATCAAGGCTCGCAGGGCGAGCATCAGGAAGGACATCGAGGAACTCGAGAGAGGCATCGCTGAGATCGCCGCCGTCGACGACCCGGCCGCGTTGGCGGCTATGATCATCCCTGCCGGCGGTCGTGGAGCGGGTCCCGGGAAGGCGGGAGACGCGGAAAAGCCGCGCTTCAAGTCATTCCGTATCGACGCCGCCCACACCATACTCGTCGGGCGCAGCGACAGGGAGAACGACGAGCTGACCCATCGCTACGCGGCCCCTTCCGACCTCTGGTTCCATGCCCAGGGAACGCCCGGATCGCACGTGGTCCTCAGAGGCGCGGGGCCTTCTACGCCGGCCAGCGTGATCGAGAAGGCAGCCGAGACGGCGGCCTGGTTCAGCAAGGCCAGGGGGTCGGGGACCGTGCCTGTGATATGCGCCGAGAAAAGATACGTCAGAAGGCCCCGCGGCGCGAAGCCGGGAACCGCGGCCTGCCTGAGGTCGAAGACGCTCTTCGTATCGCCCCGCCTGCCTGAGGCCGACGCCACACCGGGCCGGGACGACCGGGAACGGGAAGAGCACTAATAGCGGAGTGACCGCCACACGTCCCGTCTCATATAAAAAGAGAGCCCTCTCGGGCTCCCTTTCATCTGCGCGGCCACATCAGCCACGTCTTCCTGTTACCGCGGGTCTCATTCAAAGGGCAAGAGCCATTCCAATACGACGAAATGGGGCCGCCGGAAGTGCCACTGCAACTATTTGTGCTGATTAAAGATGGAAGCCCGGCAGAAAAAGATCCACTCTTTCTCTGCCGGGCTTCCAGAAGCCTGGTAAAATTTCTTAAAGGCGCGTTAAAATCTTTTCTCGACTACTTCTCAGCGTAGCCTGTCTCCGTGCCCAGTATCCAGCTGTTAGTGCCACCCGTTTCCAGGAAGAGGGACACGGTGGGGAACGAGCCCCACTGGACCGAGACCTCACAGAAAGGCGTCACTGTGTCCGCAACCGGTTTTGCGTAGAAACGATGGTGACAGCTGTCTACCTTCTGGAAGTACAGTTCGCACGGCACCTCCGCAAATATCCTGTAGACAACGCCGTCGAACCTGACCAGCTTGTACGTCGTCCCTGATGTCTTATCTGTGGGCAGGGCCAGGTCGTCTTGCGCCCTGGCGAAAGGTGCGGCGAGAATCATCATGGCGACCAGCGCCATCAGGATCTTACTGCTGCCCCTCATCAAAGACCTCCTCTCTACCTGACGGTAGACTTCACTGCACGCCCTGTGTCCGGTCATAGCTGACACAAAAAACGGTCATACAGTCATACGGCGGTTAATATACCATATTTCTGGTAATTTTTCTAGATGATTTTACGTAATATGCGGACAGTTTGTAAAAATAGTTTACGCCTTCTCCAGAAGCTTCCCGATCTCACCCAGAAGGGTCTCGAGCGGGTCCCCGTCGATCGTACGGATGATCTCGCCCTTCCTGAACAGGACGGCGCCCTTCTTCGAGCCGGCGATCCCGATATCGGCCTCACGGGCCTCCCCGGGCCCGTTAACCTCGCATCCCATCACGGCGACGCTTATCCCCTTCCCGCAGCCGTTTATCTCCCTCTCGATCCTTTCAGCTATGGCTCCGACGTCGAGATGGCACCTTCCGCATGTCGGGCACGATACTATCCTCGGAAAGTCGTCCCTCAGCCCGAGCGACGAGAGAAGGGCCGCCGCCACTATGACCTCGTTGACCGGATCGCCGGAGAGGGAGACGCGGATCGTATCGCCGATCCCCATCGAGAGGAGTTTCGTCAGTGCGACGGCCGACCTCGCAGCTCCGCTCAGGGGAGGCCCCGCCTCGGTGACCCCGGCGTGTATCGGGTAGTCGTTGCCCGCCGCGAAGAGCGCGTTCGCCTCTACGGTGACCGCCGCGTCGGAAGACTTGAGGCTGAAGACCATGTCCGCAAACCCCCATCGTTCGATCATCTCCATATATCCGGCAGCGCTCTCGCTCAGCGCCCGCGCCGGCTCGCCGCGCGCGAGCTCCCTGAGCCTCTTCTCCAGGCTCCCCGCGTTTACTCCCACGCGGACCGGTATCCCGGCCCCCCCCGCCGCCTCGATGACCGCCCTTACCTTATCCTCGCTTCCTATGTTGCCCGGATTGATGCGCAGCCCCGCAGCTCCCGCTTTCGCGGCTCCGATCGCGAGGAGATGATGAAAATGGATATCGGCGACGACAGGCATGCCGCTCCCGCCAATGATCGCAGGGAGCGCCACAAGGTCTCTCTCATCCCTGACCGCGACACGCACGACCTGGCAGCCCGCCCGTGAGAGGGCATCGATCTCTCTGAGGACATCGCCCGTGCTCGATGCCGGGCAGGTGCACATCGACTGGATGCTCACCGGCGCGTCGCCGCCTACCGCCACGCGGCCGTAGCGGACCTGCCTCGTCTTCCTTCTCCCCGAAGGCCCTGTCATTCCACCTCTCCCTTCAGCGCGGGGCCGGAGACCCTCTCGTCCCCCTCGCGCCTCGTGTAGCCGCTGCCGTCGAGATACTCGAGCAGCGGGACGGCATACTTGCGCGACAGCCCGAGCCCGTCCTTGAAATCCCCGACAGACATCGATCCTTTTTCGCCGATGATGCCGGCTACCTTCGATATGACTTCCGAAAGGGCCTGAGCCGATATCCACCCTTCCTGCCCCACACGCACTATCTTCCCCGCGTCCTGGAGGATACGGATACATCTGTTCATCTTCTTTGCGTCCCCCGAGGCGGCCTGAAGGATGTCGCCCTTCATCGGGAATCTCCATCCCGCCTCCGCGAAGGCGGAGCCAAGCTTCTCGACGAGAGCCTTCGTCTCGCCTGTCAGCTCGAGATCATCCGATCCGGCCCGCACCTTGCCGCCCCTGAAAAAGAGGGTGGACCGCGTCCGCCCCTTCTCGAGAAGATAGTCGAAGAGCGGGCTGCCGGCCAGACCGGCCATTGCGCGCAGCTCCTCGCGGTCTACTCCCCACACCAGCTCGTTCTCCTTCATGAAATCCTCGAGCTCAGAGAGGATCCTCTTCTCGAGACGTCCGACCGTATCGCGGTGATAGAACCTCGCGCCGTCAGTCTCCAGTTCGCCGGAAGAAACCAGCGCGCGCGCCGCGTCCGCCGCCGATTCGGGGCCTACGCCGTAGATCAAGAGCTGCCCGGTCTCCAGCCCGGCGGGGCCCGCGCCCCTGGCCAGGGCGGCGACTATGCGCCCCGCTTCTCCGGAGTCGAGCTCGGCGAGCAGGGCGAGCCTCTCTGAGCGGAAACGCTTCTCCTTCGGCGCCGCGGGATCGATGATCCGCCCTCCAGCGAGTATCCTCATCGGGGAGTACGTCCTCAGCACGAAACGGTCACCGCCCATCGCGGCGACCGGCCTTTCGAGCCTCAGCTGGACGATACCGCTCTCGCCGGGGCCCAGCTGCTCGCCGTCGAGCAGGACGGCCCGGGCCAATATCTCCGCGGCGGCGTGATGGAACCTCACCCTCTGCCTGTTCCTGAGCTTTGAGCCCCCAAGCCTGCTCATCTCTATGCGCGCGTCTATCATCGAAGTCACCGGGAGGATCCCGGGCGTAAGGAGCTGGTCGCCGGTATGAACCTCCTCGACCTTGACCCCGTGAAGGGCCAGGGCCGTGCGCATCCCCGAAACCGACTCATCTATGTCATGCTCGAAGGACTGGACCTCCCTGACCCTGATTCTGCGGCCCTGCGGCTCGAGCGCCAGCTCGTCACCTGTGCGGACGCTCCCGCTCCATGTCGTCCCGGTCACTATCGTCCCGATCCCGCTCCTGGTAAAGATCCTGTCGACCGGCATCCTGAAGAATGCGCCCGGGGCTCGCCCCGAGACCTCACCCGCGGCGCGGGCGAGCGCCTTCCTGAGCTCCTCTATGCCTTCTCCGCTCACCACCGATGTCCGAACGAAGGGGCTGCCCTCGAGCGAGGTGCCCTTCAGAAGATCCACGATCTCGCTCTCGACGATGTCCACTATCTCCCTGTCGACGATATCGATCTTGGTCAGCGCTATAACGCCGCTGCGAACGCCGAGCAGCCTGAGCACCTCAAAGTGCTCCTCGGTCTGAGGCATCACGCCCTCGTCGGCAGCCACGGCGATCAGCGCGACGTCGACGCCGACCGCGCCCGAGACCATGTTCTTCACGAAACGCTCATGGCCCGGAACATCGACGACGCCCGCTTCGACATCCGTACCGAGGTCGATCGGCGCGAAACCGAGGACGATCGAGATGCCTCTCTTCTTCTCCTCGGCAAGGCGGTCGGTATCGTGCCCCGTGAGCGCCTTGACCAGCTCGGTCTTGCCATGGTCGACATGGCCGGCGGTTCCTATGATGACGTGTTTCAAGAAGAGGCTCCCCCCGCGGGACCGGTCAGCCGGAAACTCTCTGTATGTTCGCGCCGAGTGCGCGCAGCTTGTTCTCGATGTCCTCGTAACCACGCTCGATATGATAGATCCTCAGGACCTTCGTCTCACCCTCTGCGATCATACCGGCGAGCAGAAGGGCCGAGCTGGCCCTGATATCGGTAGCCATCACCGGCGCTCCCTCGAGCTTTTCCGTGCCGGAGATGATCGCGACGTGACCGTCAAGCGCGATCTTCGCGCCGAAGCGCCTCAGCTCGGGGACATGGGTGAACCTGTCGGGATAGACATGCTCTATGATCGTGCTCGTCCCTTCGGCAACGCAGAGGACCGCCATCATCTGCGCCTGCATGTCGGTGGGAAACGAAGGATAGAATCCCGTGTCTATATCGACCGGCGAGATCCTGTCCGGGCCCTTGACCCTCATCGAGTCACCGGTCGCGCTGACGGTGGCGCCGCACGCCTCGAGCTTGTCGATCATGGCGAGCATATGATCCGGTCGGCAGCCTTCAAGAGTCACGTCGCCCCCAGTGATGAGCGCCGCGGCGGCGTAAGTACCCGCCTCGATCCTGTCGGGGATAACTGCATGCCTGAACGGCTCTACCGATCCGCTTCCCTGAACGCGTATCGTGGATGTCCCTTCCCCCTCGATCTCCACGCCGGCGCATCTGAGCGCGCCTGCGAGCGCCGAGATCTCGGGCTCCCGGGCGGCATTCTCGATCACCGACTCGCCGTCGGCCAGCGAAGCGGCGATCAGTATGTTCACGGTCGCGCCGACGCTCGGAACTGCGAGTATCACCTGACCGCCCCTGAGCCTGTCGGCTGTGGCGTCTATATATCCGTGGTCTATCCTTATCTCCGCTCCCAGCGCCATCATCCCCTTGAGGTGCAGGTCGATCGGCCTCGGGCCCCAGGCGCATCCGCCGGGCATCGAGACCCTGGCCCTGCCGAACCTCGCAAGCAGCGGGCCGAGCACATATATCGAGGCGCGCATCGTGCGGACCAGGTCGTACGGCGCCTCGAACGAGGTGACATCGGTCGCGTCGATCGTCAGGACTCCGTCCTCGAGGGCCGACGGAATGCCGAGCGTCCCGAGGACCTTCATCATCGTCCTCGTGTCGCGGAGGTTCGGGACGTTGTCGAGGATGCAGCGCCCTCCGGTGAGGATCGTCGCCGCCATGAGCGGGAGCATCGCGTTCTTAGCGCCGCTTATCCTGACCGTCCCCTCGAGCCTCGACGGCCCCCTGATAATGAAACTGTCCATCACTGCTCCCGTCTTCCACCGACCATCCGCTCGAGGCCGTTATAGTCCCTTCTTATCTCCACGTCGGCAAATCCCGCCGCCTTCAGCATGGAGGAGACTGTTCCTCCCTGCCCGTGACCTATCTCGACGGCGATCGCCCCGCCCGGCCTGAGCAGCCTGATGCCCTCCCCGGCGATAACGGGGTAGAATCGCAGCCCGTCCTCGCCACCGTCAAGGGCCATGCGGCTTTCCCAAGACGATACCTCCGCCTGCAGGCCGGCGATATCGCCGGCCGGTATATACGGGGGGTTGGAGATCACGAGGTCGAAGCTCCCCTCTTCAGCGAACTCGCCGAACCCGTCCGAGACCAGGACATCGACGCGCCCCGACAGGCCGAGCTTCTCCATGTTAGAGGCCGCCAGCGCCGCCGCTTTAGGCGAGATGTCGAACGCTATCCCGGTCCAACCCGGGCCGGCCGAGGCGAGCGCGCCCGATATCGCGCCCGAACCGGTGCCGAACTCTATGAACCGGACATCTTCGCGCCCGCCCATCAGCCCGACCGCCATCTCTACGAGAAGCTCGGTCTCCGGGCGCGGGATGAAGACATCCTCCTCGATCCTCAGCATAAGGGAACGGAACGGGGCCTCGCCGAGTATGTACTGCAGCGGCATCCGGCCGGCCCTCTTCCTCAGGTCGCCGCGGTACTCGTCGAGCACCGGGGCGCAGAGCTTCTCCTCGAACCTCAGGTAGAGATCGAGCCTCGTGCAGCGCAGGGCCTTGGCGAGCAGGTGCTCGGCGCTGAGCCTCGGCGACTCGACCCCGTGCTTCTCGAGGTACCCCTCGGACATCCTGACCGCTTCGATCACTGTCGGCGTGCGATCCATCCGTTCAACCTTTCGCCGCGGATCCCTTTGCCATCTCCTGAGCGAGGAGCTCTTCGCGATGCGCCACCGCGAGCTCCTCGACGACCTCGCCCAGATCCCCGTCGAGTATACCGTGGAGATTGTGCACGGTCAGCCCGATCCTGTGGTCGGTGACCCTCCCCTGGGGGAAGTTGTACGTCCTTATCTTGGCGCTGCGGTCGCCCGAGCCGACCATGCTCCGCCTCTGCGCGGCGATCGCGTCATCCTGCTCGCTGCGGGCCTTCTCGAGCAGGCGCGACCTGAGAACCTTGAGCGCCTTCGCCTTGTTCTTGTGCTGTGATTTCTCGTCCTGGCAGGTGACGACCAGCCCGGTCGGCAAGTGCGTGACGCGCACGGCCGAGTCCGTCGTGTTGACGCTCTGGCCTCCCGGCCCGCTTGACCTGTAAACGTCTATCTTGAGGTCGCCGGGATCTATGTCTACGTCGACCTCCTCAGCCTCGGGGAGCACCGCCACCGAGACGGCCGATGTATGTATCCTCCCGCCCGACTCGGTGACAGGGACCCGCTGTACCCTGTGCACTCCACTCTCGAACTTGAGCTTGCCATAGGCGTTCTCGCCCGTTATGAGGAAGATGATCTCCTTGTACCCGCCCTTTTCGGTCGGGCTGCTGCTGAGCACCTCGATCTTCCACTTCTGCTCCTCGGCGTACAGCCTGTACATCCTCGCAAGGTCGGCGGCGAACAGGGCCGCCTCGTCCCCACCCGTGCCGGCCCTGATCTCGAAGACCGTGTTGCGGGAGTCGTCCGGGTCGCTCGGTATCAGCAGCAGCTTTATCTCGTCCTCGAGCTCCTCCATCCGCGGCCTGATCTCCTCGAGCTCCGCGCTCGCCATCTCGACGAGCTCCCCGTCGTCCGAGGAGTCGACGACGGCTTCGTCGTCGGCGGCTTTCACGTCGAGATCCAGGTACTCGCGGATAGCCTTGACTGCGTCGGCCAGATCGCTGCGCTCTCGGGCCAGATCCCTGTATTTTCTCTGGTCACGGATATTCTCCGGGCGGCCCAGCTCCTCGGAGAGCTGGTCATACCGGGCCAGTACCTTCCTGTACCTGTCGCTGTTGCTCATCGCGGTCCTCCGGCGGAATGGCGGCCCCGCGCGGGGAAGATCCCCGGGACTGCCGCCGATCCCGCGAAAAACACTAATCCATAAACTGTCGGGATTCCAGTAAATTGTCCGCCAGGCTGGCTTTCAGGGCGGCTATGGCCACTTCGATCTGGTCGCGGGATGGCTCCCGGGTGGTCATCTTCTGCATCATCATCCCCGGCCAGTAGACGAACCCGAAATACCTGCGGAAGCCCGGGCGCGAGGAAGCCTTGAGGACCTCGTACGACAGGCCGCCGATCAGCGGGATCAACGCGAGCCTGAAGGCCCTCTCCCCGAGACTGTCGGGCCTGCCGGTGAAGATGAAGACGATGACGCTGACGAGGACCACTATCATAAGAAAGGAGGTGCTGCATCTCGGATGAAGCCGCGGGTGGTCCATCGCGTTGTCGGCCGTTACTTCGGCTCCATCCTCGTACGTGAAGATAGCCTTGTGCTCCGCGCCGTGGTACTCGAATATCCTCTTCATCTCCTTCCACCTCGTTATGCCCCAGATGTAGAGGAATATGATCGTAAGCCGGAAGATCCCGTCGACGAGGTTGAAGAGCACGCCACTCTCGATACCGAGTCGTCCGGTCAGCAGAAGGGGGACGTAGAAGAAGAGCGCCATGCCGAGCAAGACCGCCCCGACCATCGCAAGGACCATCTGCCACGTGACGCCACCGCCCTTTTTCTCCTCTTCTTCATCCTCTCTGATAGACTCGTCCCCCGAAAAGGCGAGCGCCTTGATGGCGACGACGAACGTCTCCACAAGGGCCACTGCCCCGCGGATCACGGGAAAGCCGAAGAACCTGTTTTTCCTGGTGAGGCTGACGAAAGGCTCGGTCTTTACGACGATCCTGCCGTTGCGCGTCCTCACGGCCGTCGCCATGCCTGAGGGTGAACGCATCATGACGCCCTCGATGACGGCCTGGCCACCGACCTGAAGGCGTTTTTCTCCGTCGCAGCCGGGCATTCTTCCCTCTGTCCCGATCGAAGGCCTGTGAGGGTGGAGCTACTTCTTGTCCCGCTCGCTTGCTTTCTTCCTGTAATCGCCGTACTTGCGCTGGAATCTCTCGACACGCCCCGCCGTATCGATCAGCTTCTGTTTTCCGGTGAAAAACGGGTGGCACTGCGAGCAGATCTCGACGTGTATCTCGTCCTGTGTGGAACGTGTCTCTATCACGTTGCCGCATAGACAGGTGATCGTCGTCTTCTTGTACTCGGGGTGGATATCCTTCTTCATTTCATCTTCTCCGGTATTATCCCTGTTTCACTTCCACTTATCCGGCGGATGCCGGGGACCAGACAATCTAATAACGCGCCACGACGAATTCAAATATATTTTCACGCCTCCGCCGTCAGGCGTTCATCGACTGGAGGAACTTGTTGTTCGATTTAGTCCTCGACATCTTCTCGAGCAGGAACTCCATCGCCTCGACACACGACTTGTCGCTGAGGAACTTGCGTAGTATGTAGACCTTGCTCAGCACCTTCTCGTCGAGCAACAGTTCTTCCTTCCTCGTGCCCGAGCGGAAGATGTCGATCGCCGGCCAGACCCTCTTGTCGGCGAGCCTGCGGTCGAGGACTATCTCGAGGTTGCCGGTTCCCTTGAACTCCTCGAAGATGACCTCGTCCATCCGGCTTCCCGTCTCGATCAGCGCCGTGGCGATGATCGTCAGGCTCCCCTGCTCCTCGGTGTTACGGGCCGCTCCGAAGAAGCGCTTCGGCCTCTGCAGCGCGTTCGAGTCAACTCCTCCGGAGAGGATCTTGCCCGAATGGGGGACGACCGCGTTGTGCGCCCTGGCGAGCCTCGTGATCGAGTCGAGCAGGATCACGACGTCCTTCCCGTGCTCGACCAGGCGCTTCGCCTTCTGGATGACCATGTCGGCGACGTGCACGTGCCTGTCCGCCGGTTCGTCGAACGTCGAGCTGATTACCTCGCCGTGGACCGAGCGCTGCATGTCGGTGACCTCTTCGGGACGCTCGTCTATGAGCAGGACTATCAGGACTATCTCGGGGTGATTTGCCGTGATCGAGTTAGCGATCTTCTGCAGCAGGATCGTCTTTCCAGTCCTCGGGGGGGCCACGATCAGGGCCCTCTGCCCCTTGCCGATCGGGGTGAGAAGGTTCATCAACCTCGTCGACAGGTCGACCGGATCGTGCTCGAGATCTATCATCTCGAGCGGGTAAAGCGGGGTGAGGTTGTCAAAGAGCGTCTTCTTCTTCGCTTCCTCCGGGTGTTCCCCGTTGACCGCCTCGACCTTCAGAAGGGCGAAATACCTCTCCGAATCCTTGGGCGAGCGGACCTGCCCCGAGACCGTATCCCCCGTGCGAAGCGAGAACTTCTTGATCTGGGACGGTGACACGTAGATGTCGTCCGGGCCAGGCAGATAATTGTAATCGGGAGACCTCAGGAACCCGTACCCTTCGGGCAGCACCTGCAGGACCCCCTCGTTATAAATGAAGCCGTTCTGCTTGGCCTGCTCCTCGAGGATCCTGAATATAAGCTCCTGCTTCCTCAGGCTGCTCGCCTCGCTGATCTTCAGCTCGTCAGCCATCGTCATCAGCTCGTCGATCTTCCTTTTTTTGAGCTCTGCTATTTCCATAAATAAAAACCTCTTTACTGTTACCCCTCACCACCGCCGGGCGGTACCCCGCGGTTTCACTGGTCTTTCCTTTCCTGCTGAAAATCGGGATCTATCTCAATCATCGATAAAAACAACGCTGATCAAGTTCTCCGTTTATTTCGGTGGATCCATGGCGTTCGAACATGATATGTGGCAATCATCGAAAGGGCTTATACGAGGACCCGTTGCCGGGAACGACCTCCGTCTTTCAGGGAGAACTGGGGACATCGAAGAAACAAACCCTTACGATAATCATAATATCTGAGAATCCTCCCCATGTCAAGATAAATGGGCTTCGAACGGAAAGAACGCCGGCGGGCGGAAGCGAAGCCGGGGCGCGCCGGCGGCGCGCCCCCGCGACAGTTCTCTCAGCCACCCATCAGCTCCTGGTATTTCCTGGCCGCTTCCTCGGCCTTGATCTTCATGCCCTTCTTGTTGAAGGCGAGGCTCAGGATCTGCCAGCCCCTCGGGTCGTCCGAAAACTTCTCGGTATAGGCCTGCCCCTGCATGATCGCCTCGTCCCAGAACTCGCCAGAGTAGTAGGCGAGAAGAAGGCTGTAGTTCGCGGCCTTGTTATCGGGATCTACCGCCAGCGCGTTCTGGAAGGAATCCGCGGAAAGAAGGTACTGATCAAGCCTCAGATAACAAACGCCCATGTTGTAGTAGAGGTCGAAGCTCTCCGTCTCGGTAGCGCGGCGCCCGTCGGCGGCCAGCTGGAAGAACTTCACGGCGTCTTCCCACTGGTCGTTCATCAGGAAATCGTTGCCTACCTCCTCGACTATCTCGGCGTTGACAGGGTCGTCCCTCATCAGCTTCTCGAATATCCCGTAGGCCCTGTCCTTCTCGCCCTTGATTATCAGGACCTTCCCGGCGAGCTCGAGCACCTTGCCGTAGTCCTGGTCGTCTTCTTTTACCAGCGTCATAAGCGTGTCTGCGACCATGAACGACTTGTCCCAGTATGTCGAATCGTCGGCAGCCAGGGAGTTGTAGGCCTTCGCCAGGTTGAGCCATCCCTTGATCTGCCTCGGGTCGGCGTCGACGGCCTCGCGGAACTCGACGGCGGCTCCCTCTATGTTGTCGCCCTGGAACTCGGCTATACCGGCATTGAAGTGGCGCGCCCAGTTCGATTTTATATTGTCCTCCACGAGTTTCTGCTTCTTCGGGTCAAGCTCCGCTGCCTTTGTGAAGCTCTGGTACGCGAGCGCCATCTCCTCAGTATAGGAGTAGGAAATGCCCAGCTGGAAGTAAGCCTCGGCGTCATTAGGATTTTTCGCCAGGCCGAGCTTGGCCTGCGCTATGGCATCCTCGTAGTTGCCAGTCTGGTTATGAAGCATCGCGCTCGTGGTCTCGACGCTCTTGCACGCGTAGACGGTAGCGAGAGCGGCGACGAGGAGCACGATTATGATATGCTTCCTGTTCATGGGCGGACAAACCTCCTTCGAAACCTCGTTTCCTGACCTTCGTTCTCTCCCTGTCACGATACGGACCATCCGCTGGGGGCCGTCTCTTCGTTTCTGCTCTGGACCCGGGGATCCTCCCGACATCGACAAGTCTGGACGGGAATTGGAAGTATCGTGGTATCTTCTTTTTACAATGGAAAATTAGCAACCGGCCGCCCCGGTGTCAAGCGGAAAGCCCCCGCTTCTCAGAAGATATCGAGGGGATCGACGTCCCACTGCAGGGCGGCCCCCCGCATCCCTGAAAGGGCCTCCCGGCATGCCCCGACGAGTGCCTTTTTCCCGTCCGGGCCGATATCGGCGCGCACCAGGACCTGGACCCTGTACATCCCCCTGAGCCTCTCTATCATAGCCGGGACGGGCCCGAGGATGCCGGACTCTTCCACCGTCCCCGACGCCGCGGCCGCCCCCGCGACAGATTCGCCCCCCTTCATCGCCGTATCACGGGTCCTGGCCGACACGGTCAGCAGTATGAGCCGCCCGGCCGGGGGGTAGGCGAACTGCTCCCGCGAGGCGAGCTCTCTGCCCGCGAACCCCGGGTAATCGTGCCTGACGATATAATCGAATATGAAGTGCTCCGGAGTATATGTCTGTATGTAGACCTTTCCCCCCTCGCTTCCCCTGCCCGTCCTGCCCGCCGCCTGGGAGAGGAGTTGGAAGGTCCTCTCTGCGGCGCGGAAGTCGGGGAAGTTCAGGCCGGCGTCCGCCGAGAGCACCCCGACCACGGTCACGTTCGGGTAATGGTGCCCCTTGGCGACCATCTGCGTGCCGAGAAGTATGTCGGCTCCGCCCGAGGCGAACTTCTCTAGGATATCGGAGTGCCCACTCTTGCCGGCGGTCGTATCGAGGTCCATCCTGAGTATCCTCACCCCGGGGAGCAGGTTCGCCAGGTCCGACTCGATCTTCTGCGTCCCCCCTCCGAGGCGCACGAACCCGTACGAGCCGCACTCGGGGCACTTCTCCGGCGTGCCCCCGCTGTAGCCGCAGTAATGGCAGACGAGCCTTCTGCCGCTGCTGTGCCATGTGAGCGATATCGAGCAGTTCGGGCACCTGCCGATCCATCCGCACTTCGGGCACTGGAGATAATTGGCGAATCCCCTCCGGTTTATCAGCACGATCGCCTGGCGCCCCGCCGAGACGCACACATCGAGGGCATCGAGGAGCTTCTCCGAGATCCCGCCCCGCTTCTTCCTCATGTCTATGACTTCGACGGGCGGGAGCCTGCCCGCGCCGGGACGGTTCGGGAGGACGAATCTCTCTATCTGGCCCTTCTGAGACCTGTACCATGATTCGAGCGAGGGAGTAGCCGAGCCGGTCACCATCACGGCGCTCTCCGAGCGAGCCCTGAACTCGGCGACCTCGACTGCGCCGTAATGGGGTTTCTCCTGCTGCTTGAAAGAGGAGTCCTGCTCCTCGTCGATGACGATCATGCGAAGGTCCCTTAGCGGGACGAATACCGCCGAGCGCGCCCCGATGACCACATCGACCCTGCCGGCCGCCGCGTCCCTCCATATCGAGGCCCTCTGCGGCCCGGTGAGCCTGCTGTGGATGACCGCCACCCGCTCGCCGAACCTCCTGCGGAACCTCGCTGTCGTCTGCGGGACCAGCGATATCTCGGGGATCAGCACTATCGCCCTGCCCCCGGCCGCGAGGACCTCCTCGATGCACCTCAGGTATACCTCGGTCTTGCCGCTCCCCGTGACGCCGTAGACGAGATAGCGCGCGAACTCGCCCCTGCCGATCGAGGCCCTTACGGCCTCGAACGCCTCCTGCTGCCCCGCGGTCAAAGCGGGACGGTGCTCGTCCTCGGGAAACATCGAGTCGCCCGCCGCCGAGGCCGCTATCCTTCCACGGCCCTTGAGCGCCGCGGGGAGGACCGCCCTGAGCACCTCGCCCATCGAGTGCGCGTAATATCCGGACATCCATGCGGCGAGATCGAGGAGACTGGCAGTTATGAGCGGCTGGTCGTCGACGAGCGCGGATATGTTCCTGATCTTCATCCCGCCGGGGGGATCCGAGTGTGTCGAGATCACGTAGCCGGTCATCCGCCTCCTGCCGAACGGCACCATCACGCGGCAACCGGGTGCGATCGCCTCGCGGATCTCTTCGGGGATCATATAGGTAAAAGTCCCGTCCACGGGAACGGGAAGTGCGATCTCGGCATAGCCGTGTATTTCGCGGCGCGGCGTCATCTCGTTGCGGATTATATGACGGGCGGCCGCGCCGGGCAACCGTTATGCTATTTCGTGCCCACGAGCAGCTGGTGGATCCTGTCTATCAGCTTGTTGGGACTGAACGGCTTGATGATGTAGTCTGTAGCGCCTACCTCGTAGCCGAGTCTCTTGTCGATGTCCCTGCCCTTGGCGGTGAGCAGGACTACCGGGATCGACTTGGTCAACGGATTGGCCTTCAGTATCCTGCAGGCTTCGTACCCGTCGATCTTCGGCATCATGACATCGAGTATTATAAGGTCGGGCTGCTCGCGGCGCGCCTTGTCTATAGCCTCTTCGCCGTTAGCGGCGGTCACTACCTCGTACCCTTCCGCTCCTATGCTGAACTCCAGTATCTGCGTTATGTTGACCTCATCGTCTACGACGAGGATCTTGCCCTTTGCCATCAGGCGTCCTCCTTGACTGCAAACGCTATCTCTTCATTTACTTCTGTCTCTGCTGTCTTTTCGTTTTCCATCTTCTTCATCTCGAGCTCCTTCTCGACCGCGTCGAGCACGAGCTCACACCTGTCTTCGCGGGCGCCCAGGTCGTGGAGCGACTTGACAAACGCCCCGACCACCTTCGGGTCGAACCTCGTGCCCGCGCCCTGTATTATCTCGTTCTTCGCCTCGTCCACCGAGAAGCAGCGCCTGTACGGCCCTGGCGTTATAAGGGCCCGGAACGAATCGACGACGCCCAGGATCCTCGCCTCTATAGGGATCTCGTCCTTTATCAGCCCTGCCGGGTACCCGCTGCCATCGTAATGCTCGTGATGGCCGCGTACCATCTTCATGATCCTCTCGTCGAGCCCCATCGGGGAGACGAGCGAGTAGCCGAGGTCTGGATGCTCCCTGAGCTTCTCCCATTCCTTCTCGCTCAGGCTTTCCTTCTTCACCCTGAGCGACCTCGGGATCTTCATCATGCCCAGATCGTACAGGCTCATCCCCATCCTGAGCGCTGTCAGCGACTTCTCGTCGAGGTTGAGCCTGCGGGCGACCGCCATGGCGATCATCGTGAAGTTAAGCATGTTCCTCGCACCCCAGACCTCCCTTATGTGCAGGATTCCCTTCATCGCCTCCTTCAGCTTCTCGAAGTTCGAGGAGACAGTCTCAAAAGCGCCCAGCTTCTTGACCATTCCCGAGATGACCGGCCCGAGCGATTCGAGGATCTCGCGGTCAGCCTGAGTGAATCCCCTGTTTTCCACATGGTCGGCGACGTTGAGGACGCCGATGACGTCGTCGCCGTCGCGCAGTGGTACCGATATAAACGATTTGGTCCAGTAATAGGCGGTGTTGTTGCTTCTCGACACCTTCGAATCCTTCTCGATATCGAATACATGAAGGGACTGTTCGTCGGCGAAGACCTTCCCGGATATGCGCTCTCCCACTTCGACGCGGGAATTCTGGACGAACTCGGGATCGAGCCCCTTGGCCGCGATTACCTGCAGTGTCCGGTCGCGTGGATCGAACAGCATGATCGAGGCCTTTCTCGCCTGCAGGAACCCGGACAGCATCTCTACGAGCAGGGTGAGATACCTCTCCCTCTCGAAGCGCACTGATCCGATGAATCCCGAGGAGACGGCGTGCCGCACGATGATGTCCTTCATCGGAAGCATCACGGTGAACTTAGCTCCCGCTTCCTTGACGTTCTCCACCCAGATATGTCCGTCGTGCCACTCGACGATGTTCTTGCAAATGGCAAGGCCGAGGCCGGATCCGCCGTGCTCGCGCGTGTCGCTGGCGTCGACCTGGTGGAATCTCTCGAATATCTTCTCGAGCTGGTCCTCCGGGATCCCCCGCCCCGTATCCTGCACAACTATCCTCGCCGCGGAGGCTTCCTCCTCGAGGACTATCGTGACCAGCCCGCCCTGGGGCGTGAACTTTATCGCGTTGCTCATCAGGTTGTGGAGCATCTGGCGGATCAGCTCCCGGTCGGCGTCGACTACAACCCGTCCCCGCGGCAGCTTGATCTCGCTGTTGACACGCTCCGTGAGCATGCGGTTCTCCAGCCCGGCGTGCACCTCCTCTATGATCTCGCCAAGATCGCATTCGGTCTTCTCGACCTTGAGGTGCCCGCTCTCCATGCACGAGTAGTTCAGTATGTTGTCGACCAGTGAGATGACGCGGTCGTTCTCCTCTCCCATCACCTTCAGGAAATCCCGCACCGTCTCTGTCTCTATCGATCCCACGTTGTCCATCAGCGTCTCGGCGTATGCCTTCACCGAGGTCAGCGGGGTCCTGAGCTCGTGCGAGACGATGGAGAGGAAGTTGCTTTTCATCTGATTGACGCTCTCGAGCTCTTCCTTGCAGACGGTGAGCTCCTTCTCCCTTTTCCTCGTCCTGTTCGCCCATTCCTCCCGCCCGGCGATCTGGATGATGTTTATCCTGTATGCCTCGATCACGCCGGAGACCTCCTCGGGCAGCCCGTCGCGGAAAAAGCCGGCGATCACCACGGCCCTGCTGACACCGGCGTCCTCGACCGGCATCACGGCTACGGCCCCCCTGTCGGCGGCCAGCATCGCGGGCACGAAGGCCTCCCTGTCGTCGCCGAGCGTCTTCTCGTCGAGTACGAGCAGGCCGGACGCCCCGTCCTGAGGATCGAGGTACTGCTCAAGCCTCTCTCTCGTCAGGCTCATCGAGAAGGCGGGGGACCCCGAATCGTGCCCTTCGGCCGAAAATCCCTTTACTTCGAACCTCTCGTCGCCCTCGCCGGAGGCGCGCACGACGACGAACCCGGAGCCTGTCTCCTCGCGGATCGCGGCGGCTATCTCCCTGTATATATCCGTCTCCCTGTCTCCCGAGACGATCGCCCTGCTGATCTCCAGCACCCGGCGCCCCTGGCCTTCTGGCAGCCTTGCCTCTGACGGGGCGGCGCCGCAGAGGGCGGGGGAGCAGGACGCCCTCCTCCCTGCAGGCTCGAGTGTGAGCCATGCGAGGAAGAGGAAGATCCCCGACACGTCGAGAAGGGCCCAGAGCTGCGGGACGAACGACCCGCCTCCGGCAAAGCCTGTCCAAGCCAGGACGGCGACCGTTGAAGCCGCCGCAAGCAAGACGGCGGCAGCGGCGGCGATGAGCGACCCGCCCGCGCGGCGGGCGCCTGCCGGCCTGCGCATACTCTCGATCAGCAATCCGGCGAGAAGACCCACCGGAACTGCAGCGGCGAAGATATGTCCCGTACTGATGGCGGCCGGGCCCGAACCCGAGCCTGGAAGCAGCAGGAGCGCCACGGCACTCACGGCGACACCGGCCGTCAGCCCTCCCGCGAGGACCGTCCTGCTCAGAGGCGCATAGTCGCCCTCCCTCCTGCCGGACACTATCGATGTGATCATCAGGTAGAGCCCCGCCAGTCCCGCGGCGGCCGCCAGGAGCGAGAGGGCCTCGACGCCCGACCTCATCGAGTAGACGCCGAGCGCGCGGGAGACGAAAAGCAGGGACAGCCCGGACGCGAGCGCGCCGAGCTCCTTGCGGCCCCCTTCTCTGTGTGCGGAGACCGCCCTGCAAACGCATGAGAGCGAGAGAAGGAGCAGGACGAATAGATACGTCACCGCTCCTGCTTCGCCGGTAAAGATGTATTCCGCGCCTGCCCTCAGCATCGAATGCTCCTGTCTACGGCATGGCGTGGTGCCTACCGCCGAACCTCAGCCTGTCCCTTATTCCCGCATACTCCTCTATCTCTATCCGCCCCTCGTCGACGAGCACCTCCATGAAGGCGCCGATGACTTCGCGGTCGAACTGTTTCCCGGCGTTGTCCACGAGCTCATTGATCGAATCCTCGAGGGCAAGCGCTTTCCTGAACGGCCGTTCGCTCACCATCGACACCCACGCGTCGAGCACTGAGATTATCCTGGCGCCTATCGGTATCTGGTCCCCCTTGAGACCCATCGGGTACCCCTTGCCGTCCATCCTCTCGTGATGGAAGAGCATAGTCTGGCTTACCGCCTCGACAAACTCGAGCGGCCGCATTATCGCCGCTCCACGCTGCGGATGCTTGCGGATCTCGTCGATCTCCTCGGGGGTCAGATCAAGCGTCTTCGAGAGTATGTCGTCGCCGATTGTCGTCATCCCCACGTCGTGGACGCTCGAGACGAACTGGATTACCTGGATCTCCTTCTCGGAAAGCCCGAGCTTCCTGGCGACCTTGACCGACCATTCGACGAGCATGTTTCGCATGCCGGCTTCGTCGGACTCGCATATCTCCAGAAGCGAGTTGAGAGACGAGATGGTCTCACGCAGAAAGGCATGGAAGTCCTCGGCCGTGCGCATCCTCTCTATGACCTTAGATATCCTTTCGCTTATGCTCTGCAGCAGTATCATGTCGTCTTCGGTAAACGGCCTGCCCGATGTCTTGTTGTTCGCGTTTATGACGCCGATGACCGTCGAGCCGACCACCAGCGGGACGCTGAGCAGGGATTTCGTCTCGTACTGCGGATTGTTCGATCTCATCGAGGAGAGTCCAGTTTCCTCTATATCCTCTATAAGCAGGGGTTCGCCCGTCTGGGCGACCCGGCCGGCAATGCTCTTGCCCACCGCCACTCGCGTGTTCTCTACTATCCTCTCATCGAGCCCGTAGGCGACCTTTATGAAGAGCTCCTTGCGCTCACGGTCGAGAAGCATCATCGAGACGATCTTCGCCGACAGTATCTCTGCGACTACCTTTACCGCGAGCTGGAACATCTCCTGGACCTCCTCGCGGGCATCCATGGAATCGAATATGTACCCGAGCAGGTCGTTGAAGTGGTGCTCCTTCGGCAGAGTGAAGGTAAATGAGCTTCCCTCGCCCATCTCGCTGGTGACATGCATATACCCACCGTGCTGCTCCACTATGTTCTTCACTATCGCGAGCCCGAGGCCAACGCCCTCGGACGAGTCCGTTCCGACCTGGTAGAACTGCCTGAATATGTTCTTAAGGTCGTCTTTCGGGATGCCGACTCCCTCGTCGCGGACGGTGATCTTGATCGATACGGCCTCCTCCTCCGCGGTGAGGAATATCCTCGACCCCGCCGGCGAGAACTTCACCGCGTTCCCGATCAGGTTGATCAGCACCTGCTTGACAAGATCCTCGTCGCCGTCAACAAGCGGCAGGTCGTCGGGGAAATCGATCAGCAGGTGAAGGTTCTTTTCGCTGAAGTACGGTTGCATCGAGGTGTCGACTTCGCTCACCAGGCCGAGCAGGTCGAAGAGCCTGCGGCGGAGCGTCCTCTGGCCGAACTCTATCTTGGATATGTCCAGCACCTTGTTGACCAGGCGTATGAGCCTGTCCGTCTCGCTCGATATCACGCCGAGGAAATCCTTCCCCTCGGTGAAACCCGGATCGCCCATATTCTCGGCGAGCGACTCGACGTACGCCTTTATCGATGTGAGCGGCGTCTTGAGCTCATGCGAGACGTGCGATATGTAACCCATCTTGAGGTTGTTGGAGTTCTGCAGGGCCTCGTTCTCCCGCTCGAGGCGCCTGATCCTTCCGGTCATGACTTCATAGAGCCGGCTCTTGTCGATGGCCGTCGAGATCTGGCCGGAAAGTATCGACATGAGCTTGACTTCCTCGTCGGTGAACGGGTCCTTCCTGCGGTCGCCCACGAAAAGCACGCCCTGCGAATCGTGTCCCGACAGCACGGGGACCGCGAGGACCGGCACGAGTTTTCTTTCCTTTATTATGCGTGACTGCCCCAGAGTCTCGTGCCCGCTGGCATCCTCGACCGCGAGGCCGTCCTCGCTCCCGATCATTTCCGTCAAGAGCGGATCCTCGTCGAGCTTCCCCAGTGACCCTTCTGCTTCCGTTCCTCCCGCCCCGAGCTCGATGAACTTGACAACCTCGCCCTTATGCGATATCAGGGCGACGGCGGCCCAGGGGCGCCTGAGCAGGAGGGTGACTTCCTTGCATACCATCTTGAGCAGCGTATCTAGACTTATGACGGAGTTGATCCCGAGGCTGATGTCGTAGAGACGTGTCAGCTCGAGTATTCTCTTGCGCGAGGAATCGATGCGGTTCTCCGCGTCACGGAAATAGACCTGGAAGTTATCATAGAAGGTGCTGAACAGGTAGGTCATCAGGCTCATGAAGCCACCGACTACGAGCAGTGTGCCAATAAGGTAATGTGACTCCGCTGGGCCTTCCATGCCGCTGCCGAGGACTGAATGATGGGGGATGACTCCCTTGAGCTCGAGCAGCCCCAGCGCCGCGATCACGGCCACGGTGGCGAACGTGACGGCGAACCCTGCCGTCATCGCCGGCAGCAGCCTCCCCGCGAAGAAGAGGGGTATCACGACGAGGAACATGAACGGGCTGGCAACCGTGCCGGTGAGATAGATGAGCGAGAGCACGGTGGTCAGGTCTATCATGACTGCCAGCCAGCTCCAGACCCGCTGGCCGGCGACCGCACTGCCGTGGTTCCTCATTATTCCCCGCACCGATGATATGCCGACGTTTAACAGCGCCGCGGCGACAAACACGCCGACTACGAACCCGGTATGATAGGTGAATCCTGCTATCTCCCTCGCGACGTAGAGTATCGCGAACATGGCGACAAGCTCGATCAGCCTGGCCTGGGGAATGCTGACGAGCGGCGGGGGTTTTACTTCATTTTTCCTGTTAACGGCCATTTTTCTGCTCTTTCGATTCTCCGGGCCTGTCGTCTCCATTGAGCGGGATGCTTATTGTCACCCTTGTGCCCTTGCCGGGAGCGCTGCTTACCCGGACCTCTCCGCTCATGATATCCATGATGTTCTTCACGAGAGCCAGCCCGAGCCCTAGCCCGCCGGAGCGCCGGTCCGAAGCTCCCCTGTAGAACGGATTGAAGATCTCCTCTATCTCGTTCTCCGGTATCCCTACCCCGGCGTCCGTCACGTTGACGATCAGGACGCTCTCGGCGGTGTTGCCGCGCCTTTCCTTTATGACCTCCGCCTCGACGGTCACGGGGGCGCCACCCCCGCTGTGCTTCAGGGCGTTGGAGATCAGGTTGTCTAGGACGACCTCGACATGTTTCCTTCGAAGCAGCAGTGGCGGCATCGCCGGGTCGACCGCGTTTCTCAGCCTGGCCCGGCCCTCGCCTTCGCCCGGCCTGAGCTTCTCGACGAGCGCGCGCAGGTCTACGCTCTGGAGCACACCGGCCTGGTCGTCGACCCGGTTGAACCTGAGCAGCTGGACGAACGATTCGACGAGCTCCTCGAGCTGGCCGATCGATTCCCTCAGTCGCATGAAATACCTCTTCGCGTCCCCGTCGGTGAAAGCGGCGAACCGGTCCTCGAGAAGTTCCACGTATCCGCTTATAGAGGTGAGCGGCTTTACCAGCTCGTGGCCGACGATCATGCTGGCCGATTCGAAGACGCTCCGGTAGCGGGCGATCTCCTCCCTGAGAAGATCCGTCTCGCTCTGTCCGGCGGGATCCGTCCCCGCCGCGCGGCCTCTGTCCGTGTAGGTCGTTCCGGCCACTGCGCCCTCCGGTTACAGGCTGTCGATCTCGGCTGGCTCCGAGATCTCCTTGCGCCTCTCTCTCACGACGACGCTTCCTGTCATACCCTTCCCGAATTTCTTGAGCTCGGACGCGATATCGCTGACCTGTGCGAAATGCTTCAGCCGTTCGCCGTCGTTGAGCACAAGCGCTATCGTCAGTGACATCAGCGGCACCCTCTTGATCTCTCCGAGGCGGTTCCTGATCTCGAGGTACCCCTTGCGGATGTCTTCCTCGTGCATCAGGACCAGGGAGCCCTTGTCGAACTCATCGATGATGTGGCGCCCTATGAACTCGGCCCGGTCTAGAGAAGTGACGATGACGAAATCATCGCCACCGATATGGCCGACGAAATCCTTCCTGCCACCGAGCGAGTTGACAGCCTCGGTGATGATGTCGGCGAGAAAGAGGATCGACTCGTCGCCCTTCTGATATCCGTAGTAATCGTTGTATGCCTTGAAATTGTCGATGTCGATGTAGAGGAACGCGAACGGCTCGTTGCGCTCTATTCTCCGGGCCAGTTCCTTCTCGATCGCCTTGTTCCCCGCGAACCCCGTGAGCGGATTGGCGTTCTTCTGGTTCTGGCTCCATTCGAGCACGTTGTTGACTCGCAGCATGAGCTCTTCGTTCGAGTACGGCTTGACGAGGTAATCGTTGGCGCCCCCCTGAAGCCCCTTGATCTTGTCGGGGAGGTCGCTCTTGGCGGTAAGCATGATTATCGGGATCTGGCTCGTCTGGAAGTCAGCCCTGAGCTGCCGGCAGACCTCGAAGCCGTCGATCTTCGGCATCATCAGGTCGAGCAGAATGAGGTCGGGCATCGAACGCCTGACAAACTTCAACGCTTCCTCGCCGTTCTCCGCAGTGACGACCTCGTAGCCGTTCTTCTCGAGCTGAAACTTCAGTATCCGCCTGATGTGCTCTTCGTCGTCGACGACGAGCACCCTGCGGACGTCGTTATCTTTCCCTGCGCTCATCCATCAAAATCCCCGAAAAGGGTAGTTCCCCTCCGCTCAGATCGGGTCTTCGGCCGATCGCCACGAGATGAATGGCAATTAATATGCCAAGGAGCGGGAGTATCGGAAACCGGTTAACCCGCTACCTGAAAAGCCCTTATACGGCGGGTTCACGCATCTGTCCGGGCGCCGGGATGGGGAGGGAATGCAAAGGAAATGTCGGATAATGCAATATCGACAATGCACTATCGGATCGGTAAGAAATAAATGTAAGGCCGGGGAAAATGTGGAGATATGCCTCACGCCCAGGACTCGAGCCCGCCTCTGGGAAAGGTGTTCAGGTCGAGCCCGTCAGCGCGGCCTGCCGACAGATGGTGCCAGGCGGCGCACGCGATCATCGCGGCATTGTCCGTGCAGAACCTTGCCGGCGGCCACGACACCTGCGCGCCCGCCGCTCCGATCCGCTCGCTGATCACCTCGCGGAGCCTCCCGTTGGCCGCGACCCCGCCGGCGAGGTAGAAGCGCGAGACAGCCGTCATCTCAACCGCCATGACCGACTTGATCGCGAGTGCGTCGACGATCGCCTCCTGGGCCGAGGCGGCGACATCTGCGACGGCCTGCTCGGTGAGGCGACCGAGCTCCTCGACCTTAAGCCTGACCGCGGTCTTGAGCCCCGAGAAAGAGAAGTCGCACCTGCCCGAGCCGCGCATCGCGCGTGGAAAATCGAAGGCGGCCGGGTCGCCGGAGCGCGCGGCCTTCTCTATCGAAGGCCCGCCCGGGTACGGGAGGCCGAGTATCTTCCCGATCTTGTCGAACGCCTCGCCCGCCGCGTCGTCCCTCGTCCCGCCGAGGAGCTCGTACCTGCCCGGCTTCTCGACGCTGAAGAGCTGTGTGTGCCCTCCCGAGACCACGAGCACTATGGCCGGCGTCCCCATAGGCCCCTCGATCGCGTTGGCGAGTATGTGCCCCTCGATGTGGTGGATGCCGGCGAGCGGCACTCCGCTCCCGTAAGCTAGAGCCTTGGCGAACGAGAGCCCGACCAGGAGCGACCCGGTCAACCCGGGTCCGTTGGTCACCCCGATCCCAGAAAGGCCGCCGAGCCCTGCCCCGGCCTCCTCCATCACCGTCTCGTAGAGGGGAAGGATCGTTTTCATGTGCGTGCGCGAGGCGATCTCCGGCACGACGCCGCCGTACTTCGCGTGGTCGAGCTGGGCGGCGGTCCGGTAGGCGATCAGGCCCTCTTCTGGTGAATAGATCGCGCACGAGGTGTCGTCGCACGAGGTCTCTATGCCGAGGTAAAGATTCATAATCAGAAATTAACCAGGCCACGGCGCCGGCGCAACCCGCTTCGTCACTCGGGGGACGGCGGGTCGGTCAGGCCCTTCTTCCATTTCCACGGCATCAGGTTCATATACCTGATCCGGGGGCTGCCCGGGTAGCCCAGGTCGAGGACGGTGACCGAGGCGTTCGCGACCGCCAGCCTGTGCATCGTGTCGAGATCCATCCCAAGGTAGTGGGTGATCACGGGCTTGATCACATCGGCATGCGAGACGAGCGCAGTCTTGACGCCGCGTCTCTCGGAGGCGATCCTGTCGACTGCGGCCAGCGCGCGCTCCTGTATCCCCGCCATATTCTCGCCCTCGGAGAAACGCGACTCGGTAGGCCGTTTCGTGTAGAGTTCGAAATCGCGGTCCCCGGTGAGCTCGTAGTAGGTCATGCCGACCCACTTTTCGTATCCGGACTCGTCGAGCCGTGGCTCCTCGATGAGCTCGGCGCCCCACGCCGAGGCGAGTATCCCGGCCGACTCCCGTGTCCGCGCGAGCGTCCCCGTGTAGACCGCCGCGATCCCCTCTCCTGAGAGATGCCCGGCTACCGCCTCGACCATCTCGCGGCCGGCGGCGTTGAGCGGCACCTGCTCGCGCCCCATTATCCTGCGCCGGTCGTTCCAGTCCGTCCTTCCGTGCCTGATCATGTAGATGAGCATCCTGTGGCGTCACTCCCATTCCATCGTCTCGATATACCGTCGCAGATGACCGGCTGTCCTGAACTTTTCCGTGATCAGCGACCTTTTCAGGCCGGAGACGATGTACTTGATCCCGGGCGACTGCTTCCAGTAAGTGCTCTTGCCCCCGATGCAGTCGTAGAAGATCCTGATGAGGTCGCAGACGTCGTCCTTGTAGTTCTCCGCGCCGGGAGTGCCCCAGTTGAACATGTCGACGACCTTTACGTTGAACGAGAGGCCCTTGCGCCTGATGATGATGTTGTCGTCGTGCAGGTCGCCGTGGTATTCGCGCGCCCTGTGTATCACCTCGACACCGACCGAGAGCTCGTGCAGCAGGTGAAGCCCCTCGAACGGCGTAAGCTTCCTGCCCGGCTGGCGCCTGACGAAGGAGGCGAGGATCTCTCCCTCCACGTACTCCGAGATCAGGACGTTGACCTTCTCGCCGTCGATCGCGATCCTCTCGCCCGTATGGTACTGGATCAGGATCGGGCAGTGGCGCAGCTTGTGAAGCTTGCGCGCGTAGAACTTTGTCGCCCTGTTCCGTGAATCGGCCCGCGGGTAGAAGAGCTTGGCGGCGCGCTCGACGCCTATCGCCTTCTCCTTTACGCGGTATACCTCTCCCTCCCAGCCGGATCCGAGCTTATCGATGACCTCGTACTTGCCGGCGATCATGAAGCCAGGCTCGAGATCGTATTTCATTCGTCACTCTCCCGGAATTCGTGTTCGTATCCCAACGTCGGGAGCCTTCTGATCCCACCGTCGGGTTCCTCCATCAGCAGCCCGCCCGCTTCCTCGGTGACGGCGCCTATGACGACAGCGCCCGGTGGGACGGGGCCCGGGCTCAGGGCGGCGAGCGCGACATACTCCTCGCCGCTCGACAGCGCGAACCGGATCAGCTTCTCGCGACCGCCCTCAATCGCGCCCGCGAGTGGCGCGGGAACGGGGACCGCCTCCGCGGAGACGACCGCTCCCACTCCGCTCTCCGCGCAGAGCGTCGCGAGGTCCCTGCCTAGACCGTCGCTTATGTCTATCATCGCCATGACCATCGGCGCCCACTCCGGCGAGCCGTTCACCGAGGGCTTGTGCGCCAGCGGCGCGACGTGCCTCTCTATCATCGCCAGCGCAGCCTGCGCGCCCGCGTCCAGGCCCTTTTCCGCGCATATCGCCGAGAAGCCGGCCGCCGTGCTGTCCAGCGCGAGCGTACGGGCCGCCTCGAGAAGACAGGCCCTGCCGGCCTGAGGCGGCAGGAGCCGGTCGAGGGGCTCCGCCTGCCCGGGCCCTGTGATCCCCTCGAGCAGCCTCAGCCCGGCGAGCGAGCCTCCGACTTCGCCAAAGAGGACGAGCCTGTCGCCGGGCCGCGCCCCGCCGCGCCGGAAAGGCGCGAACCCCACGGGCACCGATCCTATTATGGCAACATCGAAGAAGTAGCGGGCCGGCGAAAGGACGGTGTCGCCGCCGCAGAGCCTGATGCCGTAGGCGGCGCAGGCCCTTTGCAGCCCGTCGACGATCGAGACTAGGTCCTCCTCCCCGCAGCTCTCCGGCAGCCCCGCGGTGAAGACTATCCCGTAAGGCTCTCCCCCCATCGCGTACACGTCTGAGACGTTGGAGGTCACGACCTTCTGGACGGCCTGACCGACGGTCGAGAAGTCGAGCCGGAAGTGCACCTGCTCGACCGCCGCGTCGGAGGCGAAAAGTAAGCTCCCGCCCGGTGGATCGATGACGGCGGTGTCGTCGCCTAGCCCCGCCTCAGGGAACGAGTCCCTGAGAAACCCTATTACGTCGCGCTCCCTGATAAGACTGCCTCCGCGTCAGAAGACAAAATTCACGTCGACCCCGAGCACCCCGTCGACCAGGCTGGTCCAGTCGTTCTCGTCGTTACCGAGGTATATCATGTAAAAGACCCCGGGAGAGAGATGCGGGCTGATATAGCTGACGCCGAGATCAAGGGCGTGCACGAACCTGTCGCCGAAATCGTCGTAGTCCTCCGATACGACCATCAGGCCGATGAGCTCTAACGTGGCCGCGAACTTCTCCGCCCTGAACCCGGCGGTCAGGCCATAATGGAGAAAGAACTCGGTGTCCGAGTCGTTATCGCCCGTCGGGACGACAAGGTCGGGGCCGGCCTCGAAGCCCAACCTTACCCCACCTTCCCTGAGGTCGAACCAGGCGAAGTTGCCGTAGAAGGTCCATGCGTCGGGGATATATTTGAACAGGCCGATGTTGTCGGTTATCGCCCCGAGCAGCACATGCCCGAGGTTCGCTTCGGCCGTCGGGAGGTAGGCGCCGAAGGAGGCGACCATGGTCCTGTCCCCCTCCGCCCGGAGATACTGCATCCCGGCGTAGATATTCCCTATGTAGTCGTCGGACACGTCTTCCTCGTCCGAAGACCACCTGGACCAGGGCACAGAGGCGTCGATGCTCCATCTCGCGTTGATCGGCAGATCGGCCCGGAAATCGTATATCCCCGAGAAGACCGACATCTCGGATCCATGCTTGAAATCGGGCCTGAGATACCTCACGCCGATCTGCGGAGTCTCGCCCGGGACGCTCTTGAACATGTACGTCTGCGCCGCGGCGGATCCGGATACGGACGCCGCCAGGACGATCAGGGCCAGGACGCTGGAAACCCGTCTCTTCATGGGAACCCCTCCCCTGTTGAATGTGCACGCCCGGCCGACGGCCGGGCTCGATTGAGAACGCGCCTGCCGCTACGGCGTCAGCTCCTCGAGCTCACGCAACGCCGCCGGCAGTGAGGCTGAGCAATCGCCGGCCAGCATGCCGCGCTCGCCGGTCACCTCGGCGGCTATCTCGGCCGCCCTCGAATGTATGTAGACCCCGACCCGCGCCGCCTCGGCGGGGGCGGCTCCCTGGGCTAGCATCCCCGCTATCGCCCCTGTCAGGACGTCGCCGCTCCCGGCGGTCGCCAGGCCGGGATGGCCGTGGACGTTGACGTCGACGCGCCCGCCCGCGTGCGAGATCAATGTCGGCGCCCCCTTGTGGACGAGCGTTATCCCGGCCCCGATGACGAGCTTCCTGAGCGTGTCGGCCCTGTCGCCGGGCTCAGAGGGCACGTCTATACCGGTAAGCCTCCGAAGCTCCCCCGAGTGGGGCGATATCACCACCGGCCTGCCCATAGACAGCGTCTTGAGCTCCTCGTAATGGCCGGCGAATGCGTTGATCCCGTCTGCGTCGATCAGCACCGGCTTCTCGCACCTCGACACGAACCCGCGAACGAGGATCTCGGTCTCCTTGTCTGTCGTCAGACCCGGGCCTATCGCGGCGGCGTCGAATCTTATCTCTTCGAAGATTGTCTTTAACGCGCTTTCGGCGATAGAACCTGAGCCCGTCTCTGGCAGCGATACGAATATTATCTCCGGATGCGCGGACTGCACCACGGTCCGTATCGACTCGGGGCCTGCGAGATAGACTATCCCGCACCCCGTGCGAAGCGCCGATACCGCCGAGAGCGAAGCCGCCCCGGCGTACCGCCTGCTCCCCGCCACCACTAGAAGCGACCCCCTCTCGAACTTGTGGGCCTCGGGTGAGTGATGGGGCAGGTCGGCCAGCGCCGCCTTGTCGTCGAGGACCCAGGTGTCCAGGCCGGCCGCCTCGATGACCTCGGGGGGGATGCCGATGTCGACTACCTCGAGAGAGCCTGTGAACGCCTTGCCCGGATAGAAGACCGACCCGGTCTTCGGCAGACCCATAGTCACCGTTATGTCGGCCATCACGGCGGTCCCCATCACCTCGCCGGTCGTCCCGTTGATCCCCGACGGGATGTCGACCGCCATCACGGGAAGGCCCGAGTGGTTGATCAGCCCTATGACGCCCGCGTAGCTCTCCCTGACGGGGCTGTTGATCCCGGTGCCGAGGAGCGCGTCGATGATCAGGTCGCATTCGGCGAGACCCTTGATGGCCTTGTCTTCCCACCCCTCGAGGAAGAGGTTGACCTCCTCGATCGCCCCCTTCTTGCGAAGCCTCGATAGCTTCGAGAAGTTTTTGAACGCGTCGGGAGAGAGCTCCTTCGGCTCGTGGAGGTAGAAGAGAGAGCACTTGACCCCCTTCTCGGCGAGCAGCCTCGCCACGACGAGCCCGTCGCCGGCGTTGTTGCCGCGGCCGAGGAATATCGAGACGCAGAGCTCCGCGGCATCCCCTGCGAGCTCTAGGACCGAGTCGAAGATCCCCTGGCCGGCCCGCTCCATCAGGGTCAGCCCCGGCACGAACCTCTTTATCGTCTCCTCGTCGAGAAGCCTCATCTGCTCACTTGTGACTAAATGCATCCGGTCACCCCTCCGTAAGTGCCCCGTTCAGCTCGTCGACTATCCCGACGAGCGCGTATATGTCGTTTATGTCGTAATCCGCCCCAGATTCCCCCGTCCCGAAGGTGTCCCCGTACCTCGCGAAGACGGTGTGTATCCCGAGCTCCCCGGCGCCGGCGATGTCGCGCTCGGGCCAGTCCCCGACCATCAGGGCCTCAGTCGGCTCTAATCCCAGCCTCTCGAGGGCGAGCCGGAAGGGGACCGGGCTCGGCTTGCGCTCGCCGGTGTCCTCGAAGGCGATGACCGTGTCGAACATGTGGTGGAGCCCGAGGTAGCAGAGGCGCATCCACGCCTCCTGCCTCGGCGCGTCTGATATCACTGCGAGCCTGAGCCCCTTCTTCAGCAGCGTCAGGAGCGTCCGGTTTACGTGCGGGTACAGGACGAGCGCCGCCTCGCGGGCCTTCCTGTAACCCACGATCCCCGCGGCGAGGATACGGTAGTCGACCTCGCCTATCAGGGTCACCAGCAGCCTGTTGAAGACCTTCTGGTACTCGATCCCCTCCTCGTCGTAGATCCTGTATATCTCCTCGCGTATCCTCTGTTCGGGAAAATCGAGCCCCGCGTCGATCATCGACCAGATCGCGGCGTTGATCGATTCGTCCTTCATCCTCATGAAATCGGTCAGCGTGTTGTCGAGATCGAAGATGATGAGCTTTATCATCGCGCCCTTTCCGCTTGCCGGCCCGGCCGGCCGGTTATATAGTCAATCCCCGTGACAGATGAAGATGAATATGATGACCAGGACGGGCAGGAGCCGCTGCAGGAGCCGGGCCTCTTCGGCAGGATGAACAACTGGTTCCTGCTGATCTACGCATTCGCGTGCTTCCTGATGGCGTCGTCCCTCGTAGGGATCCTCTACCTGAACGGAAATGTCGTACTGTCGGTGATACTGCCGTCGATATTCGGCTATATCCTTCCCCTCGTGATCATCACTAAACGGTATAACCTCAGCTTCACCGGTGAGTTCAGGCTGCACCGCCCCGAGGCCGTGACGGCGGCCCTGGTCATCCTCATAGCGGCTGCCGCCATCTACCCCGTCGACGCTCTCTCGTGGCTGTTCAGGCGGGGGCGCCCGGTGGATTCCGATTATATCGAAATCCTGCTCGCGTTCAAGCCCAAAGGGGCGTGGCACTTCGCCGGGATGGCGCTCGGGCTCGGCCTGATAGGCCCTCTCGGAGAGGAGCTCCTCTACCGCGGTACGGTCCAGAGCGTCTTCCACAGGAACATGACCGCCGCCCCGGCCATCCTCCTTTCCGGTCTCGTCTTCGCCGCCTCACACGGGGTCCTCTACCTCATCCCCGGCGTGACCGCCCTCGGCATAGTCCTCGCGTATGTCTTCTACAGGACCGGGGTGCTGACCTACGCGGTGATCATACACTCGATCTTCAACCTTTTCTCCCTCTACAGGCTCAGCGGCATAAGCGAGGAGACGATAAGGAGCTTCGAGTGGTCGCCTCCGGATACCGGCTGGCTCGCCGGTTCGGTTGCCGCCCTGGCCGTCGCGCTGGTCCTTTTCACGAGGCACACCGCCCGCCACGCGGACACGGACGGGGCATAAAATGCGCGCAAAAGGGATATAAAAGAAGAGGGAGGACCCGTGTCCTCCCTCATTTGCCGTTGATCTGTCAGTCCGGGGTCATTTCGATGAATAGCCCAGGTCCTTGCCGATGCTGATCTCCCCGTTGTCTATCCTGATATTGAACCCGCAATCGGGATTGTTGCAGACCCAGGCCTTGTAGCGGATCGGCGCGCCGTCCCTTCCGTAATCAGAGAGGGGCAGCAAAACACCCTTGTTACACTTGAGACATCCTGTAAATTCTTCCGGCATGTTCCCCATCCGGCATCCCCTCCAACCGGACCTCTCACCTCCATCTCCGTCTTAATCACCACCGTAACACGACATCCCTACCTTTGTGGCTACTCATCTTTAAGAGTTTCTGCTAGGCTGTCAAGGAAAATTGAACTCTTTTCCACACCCCCGGGACGGGGCCCGGCTGCCATGAAAAGACGTTTCCTGCTCGACGGTATGCTCGGCAGGCTCTGCAGGAAGATGCGGATGCTGGGGCTGGACTGCGAGCTCGTGGCCCCGGGCAGGAGCCCGTACTTCCTCGCCGACGCAGAAGCGGACGGCCGCACCGCCGTGACCACCGCCACCCGGCCGCTCGACAGGCGCGGCAGGCCCCCCATCGTTCTGCGCCTCTCTGGCGCCGCGGAGATGATCGCAGAGCTCTTCATCGCGATCGGCGAGACGCCGGAGCTCGAGCCCTTCACGATCTGCCTCGAGTGCAACAAGCCCCTGCGCGAGATATCGCCGCAAGAGGCCGAGCCGAGGGTGCCTCCGCGTATCGCCAGGGAATTCAAGGAGTTTCGCGAGTGCGTCTGGTGCGGCAGGGTGTACTGGAAGGGCTCGCACTACGAGGCTATGGAAAAGCAGGTCGAGCAGATCCTGGGGCGCGCTAAATAATCTTACGGTTCGAACAGGATCTCGTTGAGGGACCGTTTCGGCACGTGATGTACCCCGTCCCCGGAGCGCCAGTACCTGATGTCGCCTTCCCTGACTTCCTCGATGACGACCTCTTCTGCCGGGTACCCGAGCGCGAGGACGTAGAGTATCTCGTAACTGACCGGTATTCCTAGGACCACGCGCAGCCCCTTGCGGTCCACCGACCCGACTATGCACCCGGCGAGCCCCATCGAGGCGGCGCCGAGCATGATCGTCTGCGCCGATATGCCGTGATCGGTGCCGAAGCTCTCGGTGATCTCCGTATCTCCGAGGATGACGATGTAGGCCGCAGGCCTCTCCCCCTCGGCGGGACCGTCCCAGTCCTGCATGTACCCCGCCCAGCGCAGGTGGGGGAATATCATCCCGTTTCGTGGCTCCCCCGACGAGAGCATGAATTTTAGCGGCTGCTTGTTCCCCCCCGACGGGGCGAGCCTTGCCAGCCCGGCGAGCTCCTCGAGCATCTCTCTGCTGACCGGGACGTCCTCCCTGAACCTGCGGACGCTCCTGCTTCCCGAGACGAGCGCGCGGAACCGGTCCGGAGGGAAGGGCGCAAGGCTCTTCTCGAAGCAGATGTACTCTCCCTCCTTCTTGGGGAGGTGTATGGTCCCCCTTCGCCTGTAACCGAGACCCTCGTAGAACCTCACCGCCGCAGTGTTGAGCCCGTAAGTGTCGAGCCGGACCGATCTGCGCCCCCTGCGGAGAGCCTCCTCCTCGGCGAACGCCATCATCCGGCCCGCTATCCCCTCCCTCTGACTTGCCGGGTCGACGGCGAGGCGGTGGACGCAGATGTACAGCCCGCCGTACTTCCATTCGATCCCGTCGTACGGCCCGGGCTGGATGTCGTCGACCGTCATGGCGGCGACGATCGGGCCACCGTCGCGGTATATCCACAGGGCCCCCCGCGATATGTCGTCCCTGACGGTATCGAGGTCGGGGTAGAAATCGGGCCATTGCTCCATCCCCGACCCCCGCATGGCGTCACGGCAGGAGACGATCAGCGCGAATATCTCCCTCGCGTCGGCGGGGACTGCTTTGACAGGCAGGGATCCCATCAGGTCTTCTGCTCCTTCTTTCTCGCCGCTGGGAAGAGGATGTTGTTCAGTATCAGCCTGTATCCCGGCGAGTTCGGGTAGAGGTCGAGGTCGGTCGGGGGGTCGCCGACGAAGTGCTGGTAGTCCTCGGGGTCGTGGCCGCCGAAGAACGTGAATGTCCCCTTGCCGAAGTTCCCGTGTATGTAGCGCGCCTCGTCCGATCCCTTCACCTCGCCGAGCACAAGGACCTTCTTTTTCAGCAGCGACTTGCGGAACGAGGTCGTCTGCCCCATGAACCCCTTTATGACCGGGACATGGTCCTGGACGAGCATCGTCGGCACCGGGTCGTGCTTCGCGGAGAACTCGAAGAGGGTGAACCAGTCGTTCCCCTCGCCGCGCGCGGCCGCCTCCATCGTCATGTCTATATCGGAGAACTCGTACACCATCGGGTTCATCTCGAGCGTGAACCCCTCGAACGCGAAGCATCTCGAGTAATCGAGTTTTTCCTGGCAGAGAGGCGTCGTCCCGTCGTGGTCGAACTGCCGCGGCACGATGTCTATCCCGTGGGCGGCCAGGGCGAGGTCGACCGTGTCGCAGGCCGAGCACATCGCGAACAGGAACCCCCCCGCGCGCACGTACTCGCGGATCATCTCCGCGACCGCCTTCTTCTCGTCGGAGACCTTGTCGTACCCGAGCGACTTCGCGATCTCCTCGAAGAGGATCTGCTGCCTTATGTACCACTCGGCGGTCTGGTAGCCTCGGTAGAACTTCCCGTACTGGCCGGTGAAATCCTCGTGGTGGAGGTGGAGCCAGTCGTAGAGCTGGAGCTCCCCGGCGAGGACCTCGCGGTCGTAGACGATCTTGTAAGGGATGCCGGCGTACTCGAGGGCCATCATCACGGCGTCGTCCCACGGCTGCTTGTTCGGCGGCGCGTAGATCGCGATCCTGGGCGCCTTCTCGAGGAGGACCACATCCATGTTCCCCCCGTCTATCTCCTTCAGTATCGCCGCGATCGCGGACCCGTCGACCCTTTCCATCCTCACCCCGAGCGCCTGCGCCTCGAGCGTCAGGCCGGCCGTCTCGGGCATAAGGAAGGAGCCGCCGCGGTAGTTGAGCAGCCACCGGACGTTCCCCCCGCGCTCGAGGACGTGGTAGGCGAGGCCGTACGCCTTCAGATGGTTCGACTGCGAGAGGTCCATCGGGACGAGGAAATCGGCGGAAGCGTCCGAAGTCGCCGCCAGGATCACTACGGCTATCGAAAGGAGCACCGCCGCCGCCTGAAGTAGCATCCTTATCGTTCTCATGTCTCGTCCTCCCCGGGCGTTCCGCCTCCCATTATCTTCCTCAGCCTTATATACCTGCTGCGCACCCTCGTCACCCAGGGGTCGTCCCCGTATCGCTCTAGAAAGAGGGCGTACCAGCGCGCCGACGCCTCGGGGTCGGGCTCCTCGAAGAGGCGGGCGAGCGTCTCCACCGCCCGCGGCGCGACCCTGCTGAGCGGCCAGGTCCCCGCGACCTCCTCGAGCGCCGCGACCGACTCGCCGTGCCTTCCCGCGCGTTCGAGAAGGAGCGCGCTCTGGTAGAGCGCCTCAGGCGCGAGCGGAGAGCCTGGGAACCTCACCGCGACCGCGGAGAGCGAATCGGCGGCCTCGCCGTACCTGCCGCTCCCGCCGGCCGACATCGCCGATGCGAACGAGGCGAGGACGGCGGGGTCGTCCGACTCGGCGCGCCTTATCAGAACGGCCGTCGCCAGGGCGTCGTTGGCCCACTCGCCCCATGGCGCCTCCGCGGCAGTCTCCGAGAGGAGCTTCGCCGACTCTTCGAACTTCCCCCGGTAGAAGAGTACCATGCCCTTGCCGTACTTTCCCGAGGCGGCGAGCGATGAGTCGGGAGAGGCGCAGAGCGCCTCAAACCTCTTCATGGCCTCGTCCCACCGTCCCGAAAGGACGAGCGCCTCGAGCCTTATCGAGGCGGCCTCGGCCGCCGTGTCCGGGTGGCGCCACTGCCCGCCGTCGACCGCTCTTAGCGCAGCGGCGGGATCGTGAAGGTGCTCGAGATACACCCTGGCCTTTACCAGGAGGGCCTTCTCCATGTAGGGCCGCCCGCGCCTGTGCGATATCGTGCTGTCGGCCAGGGCCACCGCCCGCAGGGCGCTTTCGCGCTCTCCGGCCCCCCCGCGCCCCGCCGCGAGCTCGGCGTGCCCGGCGGCCTCGAGCAGCACCCTCGGCGCCCTCGGTGAATCCCCGAATCTTCGTACGAACGTCGAGGACGCCCGCTCGAGGTAGCTCTCGAACGCCGGATCTCCCGCCTTCCCACCGAGCGAATAGAGATGAAGGACCAGCGAGTATACATCCTGCTCCGGCACCTTCCCCGAGCCGGCGAGGATCAGGTAGTCCGACGCCCGGCTGTAGTCGCCGGTGTCGACGCGAAGCGCCGCGCCGAGCGTCTGGAAGAAGACCGCGTTCCTTTTGCCGTGAGAGGCGAACGAATCCACGGCGGCGATCAGCTCCGGCGGGCTTCCCGCCTCCCTGAACGAGCGTATCGCGCCGGAGGCCCGCCCGAGGTCGGGGATATCCTCCATCTCGAACCCCGGAAGCGCCTCGATGAACGCCCCCCGGTAGTTCCCTCTGGTCTGTTCCATCCGGACTATCTCGGCGGTGAGCCGCGCGTATTGCTTCTCGAACCTACGGGCCTCCTTCAGTGTGGAGATCGCCTGGTCGTACATCCCAGCGTTCCATTCCGCCCTCGAGACCTTCAGGTACATCGGCACGTCCCTTTCGTTCCCGGTCAGGACCGAGTGCCATACCGAGACCGCCTTCTCGGGCTGCCCCGTCTCGAGATAAGCCTGCCCGAGCATCTCGATCATCTGGATGTCGCCGGCCCATCTCTTCACCGCCTCCTCGAGGAAGGCGGCCGCCTCCTCGAACCTCCCTGCGCCCAGGTAGCAGTTGGCCAGCAGAGTGCTCTCGGCGTAGTGGCCCGGGTACCTCGCGAGGAACTCCCTCAGCGGCCCGATCGCGCCGGCGTAGTCCCCGGCGTTCATCGCGGCCAACGCCTCGGCGCGAAGCGCCCTGGCCGCGCCGTCGACCGACCCGTCCTCATTCTTCTGGCCCGCGGCCGGGACGGCGGCCACCAGAAGGAAGAGGAGAAACAGGTTCGCCGCCCTTCTCATCTCACCTCCCTCGCTTTCCCCGAAAGCGCTCTGAAGTAGAGGCGGTTGAGCTCCTCGTACTCGGCCGGCCCCTTCTCTCTCATCGCCCGCCTTATGCGGTCGAGCAGGACCTCCCTGTCGTCGGGCGCGTAATAGCGATCCCCCGGGTCGACGCCGCGCAGGTCATCGCCGGTGCGGCTCTTGCGGCGTCGGCTGTAGTCGCGGCGGCTCAGCGATCTCTGAGACTCGAGAAGCCTGCTCAGCACCCGTTCCTCCCGATCGAGGAGCTCGCTGTCGAGATCTCCCCTCTCGAGTCGCCGGGCGATCTCCTCCATATCCCCGCCGAGATCGCTCAGGTCGCCAAGCGTCGGCTGCGACCCGCTTCCCTCCTCGAGTATCTGATCGAGGAGCTCGCTCATGCTGCGCTGCTCGGCCGCCATCCTCTCCATCGCAGCCCTCTGCTCCATCGTCCATCCCTGTCCCTGGCCGCCGATCAGGTCGCGCATCCCGTTGTCGATCCGGCTCTGGCCGCCGGAGAGCTTCTGCATCCCCTGCCCCCCGCCGCCGGCGCTCGAGCCGCTCGACGAGGTCGATTCGAGGAGCCTTATCGCTGCGACGTTGATCCTCTCGGGGACGCGCGCGGCCGTGCGCGCGGCGTCGCCCGTCTTGCGCGACTCTATCTCGCTCATCGCCTGGTCCATCGAGGCGATCGCGAACCCCAGCTCGATGAAGGCGTCCTGCGATATCCGCAGGCTCATTCTCGCCACTTCGTAGAGGTGGTCGGTGATCGCCGAGACCGCGTCGCGTATCTCGAGCTGACCGCCGATCATCGCGCGGACGGGCAGCCTGCCCCCCGAGGATGCGAGCGAGGCGGCGTAATCCTCCTGGAGCTTCGAGGTCTCGACCAGGTCGACGACGGCGCGTTCTACCTCCTCGTTGACCTGTTCGTCCATCATCGACGACATCGACATCTGGCATTTCCCGAGCTTCGTGTAGAGAGAGATCATCTTAGAGATGGCGCTGGACTGGCAGCTCGCCGCGCCTTCCATCTGGCCCTCTCGGATATCCCCGGCCGCCGACTTCATCAGCGAATCGACCCCGGAAGAGGAGGCCTGCTCGGCCATCTGCTCGAGGTCGGATGCCTGCTGGCTCTTCGTCTGCTCCGAGAACTCCCCGAGGTCCTTCTCGAACTCCCCGTACTCGTCCCCGAGACGGTCCTGGTCGTCGGCCGTCTTCTCGCCGCCGCCGGCGAGCGTCGAATCGCGCAGCTCGCGCTGCTCGGCGAGCATCTCCTCCATCCTGCGCATCATCTCCTCGACCTTCTGCTCGTCGAGAAGGCGCTGAAGCAGCTCTATCGTCCGGTCGAGGCTCTCCATCAGCTTCTCGGCCGTCATCTCTATGTCCTGCATCGCGGAGGCGACCTGGTCGGGGTCGGCCTCCTCCATCATCGAGCGGAGCTTCTCGATCGCATCACGCAGCTCCTCACTCTCTATATTCTGTATCAGCGACTGTATCTGCTCGAGCTTCTCGCCGACCTCGGCCGATGTCATCCGGTTCGCCTCGAGCGACTCGAGCGTCTCGTCGAGCCTTCCTGCCGCATCTTTCAATTTCTCCTGCAGCCTCTTCTGCTGCTCGAGCAGCTCGCCCGCCTCGCTGCGGCGGCTCCAGTCCATCTCGCCCTCGGCGCGTATCTCCTCGGAGAGCTCGGTGATCCGCTCCTTTATATCGCGCCCTTCCTCGAGGATGTCGTCCATCTCCTTCTTCTGCGCATCCTCGCGCTCGCGCGAGTCGGCGTACAGCTCGGAAAGGGACGGGACGCGCAGCGTCCTCGTCTCGGTGCGCGACGAAGAGGGCCCGGTCACCGCGTTATTGTCGCGCACTTCGAGATAATAGAGGACCCTGTCGCCCGGCATTATCCGCTCGTCCTCTAGCGACCAGTCGTACGGCCCCTCTATCCTCGCGGGCCACGGATGCCCTTCGGGGTAGAGCGCCACTTCGCGCCAGTTCCCGCCTCGCCTCTCGAGCATGTAGAAGAGCGTTATCGCCGTGAGCCCGTAGTCGTCCCAGGCCCGAAGGACGAGCCTGACCCTCTGCGAGCGCGGCAGCAGGTCGCCGTCGCCGGGGGCCAGTATCTCGACGACCGGCGGCCTGTCCGGGACCGGGACGACCGGCACGCGGAACGGCACCTCGCATTCGAGCCCGTTTTCGCCGGTCACGGTGATGTACACCGTGTCCTTTGCGCTGACGGTGAAGCTACCCGTGAACCCCTGCGCCGACGGGGCCAGCTCCGAATCACCCCCCGACGCCATCCTTATGCTTCCCGCTGCGACGGGCCTGCTCGTCTCGCCGGCGAGCGTCACCTTCGTGCCGACCGGGGCGGCGACGCTCCCCGTAAGTGTCTCTATCGTATCAGCCGGCACCCCGGTATAGACCGGATGGTCGAGCCTCGCCGAGACGCGGTTGATCACCGGCCTTCTCTCGACCACTATCCTCGCCTCAGCCGTCCTCTCGCCGCCGGCCTCGAACCTGAATGTGACGTCCTCGCGCAGCTCGGTGAAGGTGTGCTCGAAGGTCTCGAGCGACGCCTCCCCCTCGCCGGCGCTCCCGGCCTCAGCCTTCCCTGTCCTCCAGATTCCCGGCACCGTGCTCCACTCGATGCTGACCGGATCACGCCGCGAGCCGAGCCTCACCGCCGCGACCGTCACGTCCTCGCCGGAGATCGCCGCGATATCGCGCCCCGGCACCGCGAGCCCGTTCACCGGCTCGCCGCGGAAGGAGTAAAGAGGGTCGGAGATGAACGAGCCGACAGAGAGGGATCCGCCAGGGTCGACAACGGCGAGAAGAAGCGCCACCAGCCCGAGCAGAAATGCCGCCGCCGTCGCTCCCGGCCTGCCGGCCGACACCATCACCGGCGCGGCGTCGACCGACCCGAGCTCCTCGCCGGCGCGCCGCACGGTCTCCGCGACCAGGTACTGCGAGTACGCGGCGAGCCGCTCTCCACCGCGGGCGAACTCGAGCGCCGAGACGAAAAGGCTCCCGCGACCCGAGCTCGCGCCGAGCTCTGCCGCGGCCCTGGCCGCGCCCCCGAAGGCTGCCGGCACCCGAAGAGCCGCCGCGACGGCCGCAATCCCGACGATCGACCAGAATACGACGAACGCGACAAGCGGGAAGTACCGCCCGCCGAGCGCCGCGAGCGACAGAAGGCAGAGCGCTATCCAGGCCGCTACGGCCGGCAGGAGCAGGGTCGAAAACACTCCCGCGAGCGCGGCGCGCCTGCGCCGCGCGCCCAGCGCTTCGATCCGCCTGTTGAAATCACTGTGATGTGATCCCGCCATCCTTATCAGCCTTTCCTAGCCGGCGAAAGAAATGCGAGCATGACTTCCTTGTGCGCCTTGACTCCGTCACGGGACTTGACGATCAGGTTCATCGATTCGAGTGCGTTCAGATCGCGCCTCACCGTTTTTTCCGTCTTTGACGCGTATGCTTCAGCGATCCTCGGCGAAATGTGCCTTATGCTGGACACGGGCACGGGCTCCTCTATCTGGGACAGGTCGATCACCAGCCTTCTCCTTCTAAGATCAGCCGTGCTGTCTCTGTCTTTAAACACCGTGTGCACATGGTTTATCCAGTGAACCGTCATCTGCTGGTCCTTTATGATGTCGATTTGTTCTTTGAGCCCGTCGATGAATCCTCTGAGAGCGTACTCCAGGAACAGGAAGACATTGTTTTCTGCCTTATGGCTCAGGCCGAGTTGTCTGTAGTACTCAGTCCTGGTCTGGTTATAATGACTGCTCAGGAGATGTGCCGCCGTGGCGGGGACTCCCGCGGACAGGAGCAGATGGAACTCGACAAGCCGCGCGGTCCTGCCGTTTCCATCCCCGAAAGGATGTATCCAGGCAAGATACAGATGGGCCAGGATGGCTTTCAGTATCCCGAACGCCATCCCGTATTCGGCGGGGGCATCCAGTCTCCGGTTGATCCAGGCGCACATCTCGGAGAGAAGGTATTCACAATCGTCAGGAGGCGCACCCTTGTAGGGCCCCACGCCTACGACATAATCACGGATCTCGCCCGGGACGACATGTTCAGCCAGCGGCAGGTCCTTCAGGACTAGGCTGTTGTATCGCTTGACCGTCTCGATGGAGATGTCAGCGACTTCAGCCTTCAGTACATGGTCGCCGATCTCCCCGCAGGCTTCGATGATATTGTCGATCTCCTGAAGCAGGTAGTCCTTGGAAGGGGGGAGCTCGAGCCTGCCTTCCAGGTGCCTCATGACCTCATCCTCAGTAAGAGTATTTCCTTCGATCGCTGTTGTCGCCAGCACTCCCTTCGCGAGAAAGACGCTGTACAGACGCTCCGCTGCAGCGGGGAGAAGGGGCACCCGCTCAAAATGTTTGCATTTTGACTGGGCTTCACCCAGCATAAGCCAATGGATATACCGGGCATTGTTCAAATCGAGAGTATAAGTTATCCAGGGATGTGTCCGCTCATATGTCCGCATACATGACCGCCATTATTGAATTTATCTGATTATATTATAACGTATTAGTCGCCACACAGATGATATTAACACAACAATAAATACATGTCAAGTGCCTATGCATGTCCATCATTTTGTCCCTCGCAATGTCCATGCCGGATGACAGCCAGAGATCTCTTCAGCTGGAATCATCCCCGGCGCCCCTGATGAGGTCACCTCGTCATAGCGTAATAGAAGACGTTGACCGCCATGCGCATCGCGGCCTCTCTCTTGTCTGGAGGATCGCCGTGCACGTCGGGGTCCTCGAGCCCGTCGCCGACGTCGCTCTCGTAGGTGTAGAAGAGCATCAGCCTGTCCCCGTCGAAGATCCCCAGCCCCTCGGGAGGCTTGCCGTCGTGCTCGTGTATCTTCGGCGGCCCGTCGAGCCGGTAGAAGCAGCTGTATATCGGATGGCTGAACGGCACGTCCACGAGCTCGCGCTCGGGGAAGAGCTCGGTGACGGCCTTGCGGAACGACTTGTCCATCCCGTAATTGTCGTCCGCGTAGAGGAACCCGCCCCCGAGAAGGTGCGCGCGGAGCCGCTCGAGCTCGGTGCCGGTAAAAGAGATGTTCCCGTGCCCGGTCATGTAGAGGAACGGGAACGAGGAGAGCGCCGGATCCCCCGGCTCTATGACCTTCTCCATCGACGCGGTCGGTATCCCGGTGCGCCTCTCGAACTCCGAGAGGAAGTTCGGCAGCGACGAGGGATCCGAGTACCAGTCCCCGCCGCCCCCGTACTTGAGCCGGGCGACCGTCACCCGGTACTCGTCGGACGCCGCCCTGCCCGCCCCGCCGCGCTTCGCGGCGGGGGTATCCATCCCATCAGGTCTGTGTCCCTGGGCACCGGCGCTGCCACACACTGCCAGTAACAATGCGGCCGCCACGAACGCGCCCACACGCGCTCGAGAACGCCGGCCATATATAGATCTATTCCTCATTTCCGTAGATCACCGGACCCTTGTTTCTAACAACCAGCCTGTCGATGCTCGTGACGTAGAACACCCGCGCACAGTCGAGCTCATAGTACCAGTCGATCGGGACCCCGATGAAGCCTGAAAGCGTGACCTCGACGTACGGGTCCCCGCCGTCGAGCACCCCCTCTTCGAACAGCCTGTCGATCTCGGCCTCGTACCTCGGGCAGAGCCCTCCGCCGGACGTGCACCATATCTCTTCAAATTCATAGGGCGCGAAATAATCCCCGTACCCGTTGCACCAGAACTCCCCGGTTATCTCCCGCATCTCCTTGCGCGTGGCCTGGTCTATCGCCCCGTCGAACTCTTCGGCCGGATCGTAAGCGTACCTCGTTCCGCACGACGAAGTCGCCGCCAGAACAGCCAGTAATATCCACGCGAGCCTTTTCACGATGCCGCCCTTTCACGCTCCCTGTCTCAGAACCTCCAGCTGACCTGCACTCCCGGCTCGAGCCTTCCAGACCCGTCGTCGATCAGGACAGGGCTGAAGGCGACACCCCGCTCCTCCTCCTCGATAAATTTCCGCTGAACGGCCTTCAGGGTCTTCACCCCGTAATACGCGGTGACCACGCCGGCCGCCGTGCACCCCAGGCCGGTGATGAAAAACACCGGCTCCTGGACGAAGAAGCAGGCGGCTCCGAACAGGGCGCCGTACGACCCGAGCAGCATCCCTCCTACGCCTCCGAGCTTGCCCGGCGTGTCCGCGCGCAACCCGGAAATGTTGTGCGCCGTCATAGCGATATTCACCCCGGTGATCAGGGCGCCAGTAATCACAAGCGGCCCCTTTAGCCTTTCGGCCAACTTGTCCTCCCCGGCCGCGCACTCTCCACAGAACGCCACCGACAATAACGGAACGACACATGACGCCATACAGAAACGTTTAAGCATATCTCTCACCCATAGGGGAATATGACAGGGACATACAGTCTATATCATCCCTTTTAATCCTTCGCCGCGGGGAGGGTCACAACCGCTTTTACCCCCCGGGCGTCCTCCCTGTTCCTGAGCACTATCTCGCCGTCCATCTCGTTCGCCAGCGACTGGCATATCGCGAGCCCGAGCCCGGTGCCGTTCGTCTTGGTCGAGAAGTACGGCTCGAAGAGTTTTTTCTCCGCATCCCCCGCGAGCCCCGTCCCGGTATCGGTGACGCTGATCACTGCCCTGCCGCCGGCGACCTCGTGCGAGACGACGATCTCGCCCTCGCCCGAGATCGCCTCGAGGGCGTTCTCAACGAGGTTGACCAGTATCCTTCTGAGCGCCTCCCGGTCGGCCGTGGCGGCGCCCGGGCCGCCCGCGTACCTGATCGTTATACCCTCTACGCCGCGGTACCCCGCAATGACGCTGCCGATGAACTCGTCGAGCCTGACCGTCTCGCGCCTGAGGTCGACGGCCCGGCCGAAGCTCGAGAACTCGGAGGCTATCTGGCGGAGGATCTCAGTCTGCTGGATGACCGTCTCTATCCCGCTCGTGAATATCTCGCCGAACTCGCCGCTCCCCGCGTCGTACGCCCTGCGCATCAGCTGCGCCGAGAGCTTGATCGGAGTGAGCGGGTTCTTCACCTCGTGCGCTATCTGCCGCGCCATCTCTATCCACGCCGCGAGTTTCTTCGTGCGTATCAGCTCGGTGAGGTCGTCGAAGACGATCACTGTGCCGAGCCTCTCTCCCCCCTCGGAGAGACCCGCGACGACGGTCTTCAGCGTGCGGCGCTCGTCGCCTTGCTCGAGCGTGATCTCCCCCTCGATCGTCTTGCCGGTCTCGAGGGCGAAGAGGTCGAAGAAGCCCCGCAGATGGGCGTCCCCCGCCCTGGCCGCCTTGCGCCCGACGAGTTCCCCGGCGGATATGCCGAGTATCCTCTCGCCTGCGGGATTGATCGTCATTATCGTGCCGTCGCTCCCGGCCGAGATGACGCCCGTCGACATGTTGTCGAGGACCGCTGCGAGGTAGCGCTGCCTCTCGAGCAGATCGCGCCTAGCCGTGGCGAGCGACGACGTCATCGAATTGAACGAGTCGACCAGCTCGCCGATCTCGTCTGTTGCCCCCGATTCGAGCCTGAACTCGAGATCGCCTCTTATGATCCTCTTTGTCCCGACGCGCAGCGCCGCTATCGGGTTGAATATCTTCCCCGCGAGGAAGACGCCGAGCGTGACCGCCACGCAGAGTATCAGGGCGAGCAGCCCGAGCAGCACGGCCGAGGTCCTGAGCACCTCGCTGCGCACGATGGCGGTCCTGAAGAGGTGCGGCACCGAGAGGACCGCGCTCTCCCCGCCTGTAAGCGAGGGCATCGCGATGCTCGAGACCTGGTAGGAGTAGTCACCGAGCGACTCGCTTGTGACCACGGTCCTGCTCCCCCCGAGCGCGACGTCGGCGTACGTGCGCGGCGCGAGCAGGGTCGGCAGAAACCCGCCCACGAAGAGCTCGCGCTCGCTCGAGGCCGCCAGCGAGCCCTTGTAGTATACGTTGAGGTTACGGCCGAGCACGGCCGCCGTACTTCCTATGAAATCGTCGTCGAGTTTCCTGCGGTAGTAGAGGTACGCGCCGGGCCTGCCGGGCAGCGAGATAGGGATCACCGTCCCTGCGTAGAGCCCCGGCCTGTCCCAGGTTATCGTCACGCGCTCCGAGAGCGACTCCTGCCTTATCGTCGGCAGATTGTCCTGGTCGACCGGATATCGGCTGTCATCGAGGATGACCGCGCCGCCGGCATCGACTATCGTGAAGAGCGCATCCCCGTACTCGTGCGCCTCCGCCTCATCCGCCCCGGCGGGCCGGAGCATGTCGCTCAGATAGCTGCTCCGCGCGAACGCCTCCGCCTCGGCCCGCACTCCGTGCCGCACGAGCGCCCCCGCGGACGAGGCCGCCTCGAACGCCTCCCTCTCGCTGACCGCCCTGTACCTGTACCGGATGTAGCGCGACGAGAAGACTCCCATCAGCAGGACCGGTATCATCGATACGACGGTGAACGAGAGAAGGAGCTTGCGCCTGAACCCGAGCCCGCCGCGCAGCGAGACGTCGGGCGTGACGCTCCCGAAGAATGGGAGCTTGCGCACGAGCAACAGGAGCGCCAGCGATGCTATCGTTATCATTATGTCGACAGATATCACTGTCGCCCACATCAGGACGCTTCCGTTCAGCCCGGGCGAGAGGTACCCGACGATGTACTGCGACGGCCCGTCTCCCGGGATGTAGACGCAGTAGTACTTCCCCTCGGCCGAGCCGTAGACGAACCATTCCCCCGGCTTGCCCGCGAGCGGCGTCCCGGTGCGCAACATCGGGTCGGAGGACTCGAGCACGCGGCCACCTTCGACCCTCGCGACCAGCAGCTTCTCCGGCTCGTCTATCCTCGGCGTCACCGAGCCCCTCTCGACGTTGCGCAGTATCTCGGGAGCGGCCGGCCCCGCGCTGGTAAGCATGGAAGGGTTCTCGAAGTGGTAAGGCCACTTGACCTCGACCCGCCCGGCGAGCCTACCGCTCGGGTGGCGGATCGGTGCCACGCCGACGAAGTAATAGACCTTGCCGAAGTCGCTGTCGCGCTCGACGCTGAGCACGCCGGTCTTCTCGAGCGGGTACCCCCCGTCGTCGAAGACGCCGGCTATCTCGAACGGGATGCCGACCGAGAAGCTCGAGAACCTCACCCCCGCCGCGTCGTAGACGTCGAAGACACACGGCCGGCCGAGCCCGCTCAGGTCGCTCCCGGCCCATATCTCGAACGCGGCCGACTGTGAATGCGACATCGCCTTCGAGACGAGCGTCCTGTCGGCGGCTATCTCCTCCATGCCGAACTGCAGGGCCATCTCGAACATGTTCTCCTGCGGGTCGTTGATGTCGCCCGCGAGTTCCTCGATCTTTCCCCTCCTTATCTCGTCGTAAGCCTTCGTTCCGACCCCGTATATCACTACCGAGCAGATCAGCACGAGGAAGAACGACGCGAAGACGACCGAGAGGACCTCCTCCTTGCGAAGGAGCGGGAAGATCCTCGCCGAAAGGAAGATCAGCGCCGCCGCCGCGACGAGCGCCGACCAGTGCGGGTGGACAAGGAAATAGACGGCGGCCAGGCCCAGCGCGGACGAGAGCAGCGCTTCGCCCTTCGGCCCGCCTCCCCAGCTCAGAAGGAGCCTGAAGAGGAAGATGGCCGCGATGAAGACGGCGGCCACCGAGAAGAGCAGCGCCGTGTGAAGCGTGAGCGCGGGGATGCTGAAGAACCCCGCGTCGAGACCGATCAGCCTGGGGTTCGAGTTGAGCACGGTCCTCGAGACGATGAGCGTCGAACCGTACGCCGCCCCGGCGAGCACGGCGGCCAGGAGGACCGCGCGGACGGCCATGCGCAGCGCGTCGAACGGCGCGCCCCTCGATATCTGTTTCTCGAGTATCCCGCCGTAGTAGGTCCTGAACGACTTGACGATCCCGAAGACGAGCGCGAGCAGGAACGCCGCCGAGACGAGGTAGTCGCCCGCTGTGCGCATCAGCCCGCCCGGCGCGTCGTCGGCGAAGAGCGCCGAGTCGAAAAGGTCTATCCCGAATATCCCGCCCGGCATCTCGAGCCGCAGCAGGAGATATCGGATTATCCCTATGAAGAAGACGAGCAGGACGACCCGCCTGGCGAATGCGCGCAGGTTGCTCTCGCCGCCCGGCCTCCTCTTTCCCCACCCGTTGTAGATCCAGCGGGCTATCACTATCACGGAGAGGGTCAGAAGCAGGCCGGCCCACGTGGCCCTCCTGCCCGCGGCGCCTGCCGCTGCCGCTTCGTACGTCTCGCCTCGGACCGTGAGCCTGGCGAGTGGCTGCCCGTCCGCAGAACGCAGCAGCCCCGTCACCCTTACCGCTCCGTCAGAGGTCCTCGCCGCCTGCGGGATGTCTCCCTCATCCTCGCCCTCGATCGTGCGGCTGCCGTGCCGCCCCATCCAGTAGCTGAACTCGACGTCGACTCCGTGCCTTGCGCCGACGATCTCCCCGAGGCTCGTGCTGCGCAGGAACCGGTTGCTTATCCTGTAGTTTACCTCGAGCGGCAGGTCGACGACGACCCTTCCGCCCGACTCGAGCGGGATCTCGCGCACGAGCACTGTGAAGAGGCGCGCGCTGGCGATGAACAGCTTCGTCGCGTCGGCCCTCGTGTCCTGGCGCCCGTCGTATCTCGGCCTCCCGCCCCAGGCGAGCCTGTTCCCTCCCGCGTTGAAGACCTGTATGCCGAGCTCGGAGACCGGCTCGAGCCCGGCCGAGGCCGAGGCGGCGAGCGAGTCTATCGCGTGTATCATCTCGATCCGCGCCGGATCGTCGGACTTCGTGATCTCCCAGCGCCCGAGCAACTCCGCCGCCTCGGCACCGACATCGCCGAGCTTGCTCTCGAGGCCGGCGAGCATGCCTGCCGCCTCGCCGTAAATCGAGGTGAGGCGGCCGGTCTCCCTCTTGTCCCACGCCTCCTCGCCGCTCCCGAACGGGGCGGCCAGCAGGATGACGACAAGGAGTATCAGAAGGGGGATAAGGGGCACGGGGCCTACGGCCCTGCCGGGCCTTAGCATCCCGGGATCCTCGGAGACGGCGTCGCCTCGCTTCTCGACGATCTCGCCGAGGTCGCGCGGGTACCACTCCTGCCTGCGCGGCGCTTTCCTCCCGCCCGCCTTCTGCCTGCCCGGCAGCGGGACGAAGAGAAAGATGATAAAGCCGAGGTCGAGAAGCAGGAACATGAACCAGACCGAGGGCGCGAGCCCGATCCTGCCTGCCGCGATGTAGATAAAGAAGAATACAAGAGCCGATACGAGGAACACCCAGAGGACCGACAGGAATATCTTATTCTCTCGCTTTGCGTCCACGGCTAAGTGTCTCCCGTAAAACCGTCGGCCGGGATCAACGTGTGGTCTTTATCTCGGCCACGACCCAAGAGGGGCCCTCGCGCCCCAGCGTAACGTAAACCTTATCCTGAAAGACCTTGCCGCTGCGATTGTTTTTACAGCTCCTGTAAGCTATCCCGTAGACCTTCCTGTCTGGCTCTTCCAGATTCTGGAACTTGATGAACTCGAACTTGACCTGGTCGTCGGTCCTGAACATGTCCTTGAAGAGGTACTTGACCTGCGACCTGCTGTAGTAGCCACCCTTCTTGCCGATGCCGCGCACGTCTAGGAATACGCGCCCCTCGCCCGCGTACGAGGCGATGTCGTCGGCGTTCTTCTTCTGCCAGGCGCGCTCCAGCCCCTTGAAGACCTTCAGGGGATCCTGCGACGAGGCCGCCGCCGGCTTCCTCTTCTCGATCTTCCGCTTGTCCGGGATGCTCCTCTCCTGTGAGAAGGCGGGCGTGGCGGCAAGAAGCAGCAGGGCCGGTATCACGATAAGCGCCGCTGTCAGCCTGGTCATTCGCACTGATGCCATAAGTTGCTCCGGTCGATATCTCCCGCGCCGGGGCGGCTGGCCGCCGGATCGTCCGCCGCGTATCGGCGTATCCCCCGGCTGCCGGGCGGAAACGCGGCAGGGCATACCTCTCCCATGCCGCACTGGCCCAAAAGAAGGTTAATCGCATGAGACGTGCCGAAACACGCCATTGTAGAATAAGGAGTTACACCATCAGAAAAGAGAAAAGTGTCCACTTTAGTAGAATCGCGTCCCCGAAAGTGGACAGCGGTGAGGCCGATCGTAGACACCTTTCATTTATCCCACGGGTCCTCGAGGCTGAGCGTGCCGTCGGGAAGCTCGTAGTACGTATGCCCGTTGATGAAGTATGTGTTGGGGATGCCCAGCCGGCGGTTTTCCTCCTGGGCCTTCTTGACCGCCCGGCTGCCGATCCGCCGGATCTCGGCAGACTGCCTGGCGAAACCGGGATCGAACAGTCTACTTTTCATCACTCAATCCTTCCGATTCAAGCAATGCATCACAAGACTCCGGATCGAACACGAGGCGCTCGCCCCCGCATCCCCTGGCCACCTCTATGAATTCCTGCGCTGTATTACATACGAGATGCCAGTCGTCCGCTTCGAACCTGTACATCTTCCAGAAATTGGCGACACTTCTGTGAAAGCGCCGGACCACATCCCCCTCGGGCACATGATGCCCTCCTCTTCTTGTCCGCTCCACGATCCTGGTGACGCAGAACCCCGGATTATCGAGATAGATGAAGATGATACTCACTCCATACCGCTCCTGTTTCATTGCGTTTAGAAGGCGCCGGAATCCCATCCCCGAGAGCGTGGTCTCCACGGCGAAGCTCCTGCCTGCTGAAACAGCGTCACGCAGTTCTGCGAAAAACATCTTTCCGGCAGACAGGGCGACATCTCTTATATCTCCACCGGTCATGCTCTCGGCGATCGCGTCGGCGCTGATGTACGGGATGTCATGCCCGACGAGATATTCGCGCACGAAGGTCGTCTTCCCTGCGCCGTTGGGCCCGGCCACCACTATCGCTTTTCTTTCAGTCCGCTCATCGACGACCCCATCCGTATCATCCAGGCCGCCTTCTTTCAACCGTTCGACCATCCGCCGGATCTCTTCGGCCGTCAGGGAAGCGCCCCCGATCGCCCTGAACAGCTCGGGAAGTGTGCCGTACACCTCCCTGTTCTCCATGACATACGAGGGGATCTCCCCGGAGCCGATGACAGCCGCGTCGACCAGCCCCTCCCACTCGGCCGAGCCTTCGCTGATGCCCAGGACCCCGGCGATACGCCGAAGCTTCTCCCTGCTAACGGGCGGCCTCAGGATCCCCCTCTCGACCTTGCTCCAGTTGCTCGGGTCCTCCCCGAGCCTTCGGCAGAACTCCCTGAGTGTCAGCCCCAGCTCAGCCCGACGCGCCTTGACCATCTCGCCGAACATGATCAGTCTCCTCTTCGGCATGTGTGGTATATAATATACCACACCACGGAAGCGGCATCAATATAGATGATTTAAATGTGCCTGGATAATTATGTCGGAAAAGAAGCTATCTCCCCGTCACCGCCACGACCGGATGATAAAGATCACCAGCGCCACCAGCGCCAGCGCGTACTTCACGAAATACGCCCAGAGCTTCCCGACGAAGGCCCAGAACCCGGTCCGAAGCGCCTCGTCCATGCGGCTGTAGAGGATATATTCGGCGACGACCGCCCCTGCGAACGCGCCAAAGAGCCCGAAGACGACGCTCCCGATGACCGGCATCACAGAGGTCCCCAGTATCGCCCCGACGATCCCCCCGACAAAGGCCCCGAGCGCCCCCCACTTCGAAGCGCCCTTCTTCAGGGCCACCGCCGTGCCGAGAAAAGCCTCGATGATCTCCCCTACGGCCAGCAGCGCGCCGAAGACGATCCACCACGGCCACCCGACCGTGTGAAAGCCGCTCGCCAGGTCGTATATGAAGATTATCCCGAGGCCTATCCAGCCCCCCGGCAGCCCGGCGAATATCAGCAGGTCGACGAGGAATATCAAAAGAAAGAGCAGGACCAGCCCCGTGTGTTGAAGTACCGAGACCAAATCCTGCTCCTTCCGAAATCTGACTGCAGTCTGTGTCGATGGCCTTTATGCCTTGGCCGTGGCCTTCTGGGCGACAGCCTTCTTCCGGCCCGTCAGCCTGTTCTGCCACTCGATCAGTATCGGGCTCGCGACGAATATCGACGAGTACGTTCCCACTACGATACCGACCAGCAGCGCGAAGGCGAAGTCGTGGATTACCTCTCCCCCGAAAAAATAGAGGAAGAGCACCACTATAAGCGTCGTCAGCGATGTGATTATCGTACGGCTGAGCGACTCGTTGATCGAGATGTCTATCATGCTCTCGTATGTCTCGCGGCGCCTGAGGCTGAAGTTCTCCCTGATCCTGTCGAAGACCACGATCGTGTCGTTGAGCGAGTAACCGACGATCGTCAGCAGCGCGGCGACGATCACCAGCGATATCTCCTTGTTCAGGATCGAGAAGATGCCGACCGTGATGATCACGTCGTGGATCAGCGCCACGATGGCGCCCACGGCGAACTTGAACTCGAACCTCCACGAGATGTACACGAGGATCCCGAAGAGCGATATGAGGATCGCCGCCCAGGTCCTGTTCTTGAGCTCCTCACCGATCTTCGGCCCCACCGACTCGGTGCGGCGGATCTCGATGGCCCTGTCGGGGAACCGCGCCTTCATCGCGTTGGTGATCTTGCCGACCGCCTGGGCCTCCACGCCGAGATACGGCAGGCTGAACGCCGCCGTGGTAGAGGTTTCCTTGGTCAGCTCGACGACTCCCACGCCGCGCGACCTGACCTCGCTCTTGAGCGTCTCGATCGGCGGGATCGAGTCGGCGCTCACGATCACGAGGTTGCCTCCCTCGAACTTTGCCGAGATGTCGGGCGGGAGCTCCTGCGACGAGAGGACCTGCCAGCCTGCCTTCGGGTAGGCGCCTTCGAGGGCCTGCATCAGGATCTCGGACGCGAGCCCCGCCTCGCTGATCTTCTCGATCGTGATCAGGTACTCGTTATGGGCGCCGAACTCCTGGATGTCGCCCCCGTCGTACCCGGCGTCCTTTACGGTCTGGCGAAGTTCGCCGATCGGCACGGGCTGGTCGAACCTGACCTGGATCAGCGTGCCCCCCTCGAAGTCGATGCTGAGCCTGGGGCCGCCCTTTATCGCCAGCGACACCAGCCCGGCGACGATGAAGATCCCCGAGAGGATGAACGCCTTGTACCGGAGCCGCGAGAAATGAATATGTGTCTCACCGAAGAACTGCATCTCTTCTCCTCGTTATTATTGCCTCTATATACTGAGCTTCTTTATGCGCCCGCTCTTTGTCCACAGATCGAATACCATACGGCTGAACACGAGCGCAGTGAACATGCTGGCGATGATGCCGATGCTCAGCGTCGTGGCGAACCCCTTGATCGGGCCCGTTCCGAACTGCCACAGCACGACGGCCGTGATCAGGGTCGTCAGGTTCGCGTCGAGGATCGTCGTGAAGGCCCTGTCGTACCCGGCGTCGATCGCCGAGCGGACCGTCTTTTCCTTCCTGATCTCCTCGCGGATCCTCTCGAAGATCAGCACGGCCGCGTCGATGCCCATGCCGATCGTCAGGATCACCCCGGCGATGCCGGGCAGCGTCAGCGCCGCGCCCAGGTAGGCGAGCGCCCCGAAGAGGATCACGAGGTTGAACACAAGGGCCACCCCGGCGATGATGCCGGAGACCTTGTAGTAGACGATCATGAAGAGGATCACCACGATGAGGCCGAGCAGCGCGGCGCGCACGCCCTGGCGGATCGAGTCGGAGCCGAGGCTCGGTCCGACCGTCCTTTCCTCGCGGGGGATCAGGTCGGCGGGCAGGGCGCCGGCGCGCAGGATGACCGAGAGGTCCCTGGCCTCCTCGTCGGTGAAGCTGCCCTCTATATATCCGCGCCCGTCAGGTATCTTCGACCTTATGACGGGGTAACTTCTTATCTTGCCATCGAGTACTATCGCCGTGAACCGCCCGACGTTCCGCCCTGTGAACCTCGCCAGCTCGCGTCCGCCCTTCCTGTTGAACTGGAAGTTGACGATCAGCCGCTGGGGGCTCTGCGGGTCGGGCTGGGGAACGGCGGTCTGGAGGTTCGAGCCGGAGACCATGTCGGTCTTGGACAGCAGGAAGAGGTACTTCGCCCTGCCCCCTTCGGGGAGGGTCACCCACTCGTCGAACCACACGAACTGGGCGTCCTTGGGAATGGCCGCCAGCACCTCGGGCCGGGCGAGGAGCTTTCGCACCCTGGGGATATTGTCCTCGTAGACGACCAGCCAGTCGCGGTAAAAATCGGTCAGGAGCGAGGTGAACGGCCTGTCCTTGTTGATCGTCTGCAGCGGAAGCGCTCCCAGGGGAGTCTCGGTCTGCTGCGCGAGCATCGTCGAGTCGAGGAATGTCGGCACCGGAGGCGCCGCCGTGTCGGCCGCGGCCGAATCGGCGGGCACCAGGGCCCCCATCTCGGTCTCCCCCTCGGTGGGCTCGACCACCTCGAGCGAGTCCCCGAGCGATGAGGACTTAAGGGCCCGGTCGATCTTCTGGAGGACGCCTGCGACCTCTGCCTGCTGCATGACGAGCTGCCACTGGAGCATCGCCGTCTGTCCGATCAGCCTCTTTGCGCGCTCGGCGTCCTGGAGGCCGGGCAGCTGTACGATGATGCGCTTCTCGCCCTCGCGCTTGATATCGGGCTCGGAGACGCCGAACTGGTCGACACGGTTGCGGATGACCTGCAGGGCCCGGTCGATCACATCGACCCTCTCATCCTCGGCGAGCTGGGAATCATCCACCTCGAGGACCAGGTACATCCCGCCCTTGAGGTCCAGGCCGGGCTTGATGGCCTTGCGGATCAGCTTGTCGTACGCCTCGGGATCCTCGATCTCCATCGAGTTCCGCTCGGCCGGCTTCATCGTCAACACCCGAAAGGTCGGATACAGGGCCCACAGCGACGCTATAAGCACTATAAAGACCAATATCACCTTGAACCTGAGATTCCTGCTCACGTTACCTCGCTTTATCCAGATCCGTATGAATCATACATTATTGATGAATCGGGGGAACCCCTCGGGGCGCACTTCTCCCCAATCTGGTATAGAGAGAAGAATTTAGTACATTTGAGGGTGCGATGTCAATGGGGGAATGAGTGAGCCCAAATTCAAGCCTGGCTTTGTCATCGCATCCCATTTTTCTAGGAAACGATGTCACATGGATATGTGCGTATATTTGAGATTATCCAACCTGCAGATTCAATGAAGAATAACTGGATTCTACTATTTTTTGTCCAAATATTCGTTTCTCACGCCTTTACAAGCTTGAAACTCACACGGTATCGGTAAAAATCGATGCTTGGAGTCATCGCCAGAGCTCTCCTGAGCCGCTGATCATCTTCAAGCGCAATGACAGCACCTTGCACAGTTTGATCAGGCTCAGCGAGTTCGTCCTGGACGAAACCCATGTAACGAAGTATCTGGCCTACCACTACATCGCTGGCTCTGCCCTTCTTCAGCTCTATAACGAGCAGTCTCTTGCGATCTTTGCTGACCGCCAGGATGTCAATTTGCCCAGTATCAGTAGGAAATTGTTGC
>CAZREW010000016.1:0-76857 GCA_964599375.1 uncultured bacterium | reverse complement strand
CGGAGGGTATTCACGGATCCCATGGGCGCCACGGTACCTGCATCACCGACAACACAATCCTATCTCCCATAATCACAACACATTAAACGACATCCGGCGGCCAGGGGGCCGCCGGATGAGATCAAATACGCCCAGGAGGATTCGAACCCCCAACCTTCTGGTCCGTAGCCAGACGCTCTATCCAATTGAGCTATGGGCGCCTTTTCCTTCGATTATATATCAAATAGTGGCGGAGAGGGAGGGATTCGAACCCTCGGTAGAGTGTTAACCCTACAACCGCTTAGCAGGCGGTTGCCTTCAGCCGCTCGGCCACCTCTCCGCTGGACTCCGTCTTTTCATGGCGGAGGGCGAGGGACTCGAACCCCCAAGGGCTTGCGCCCGGCGGATTTCAAATCCGCTGCCTTACCAGTTAGGACTAGCCCTCCAAAAAAAACCACTTCCGCAGACCCGCGGAAGGTACCAGACAGTATAAGAAGTGCCCGGCGGGCTGTCAAGGACTGACGGCCTTTCCGGTGCGGGGCCTTCCCATGACGACTGTCTCATCGAGGTTCCTGCGGTCCCGCTTCCTCCCTCTCCCACTGCTCGACCTTCATCCTGCTCCTTCTCTTCTTGATAAAATAGGCCAGCAGGAAGAGTCCCGAAAGAGTGAGGCCATATGGGGAGATGTTGAGGAACAGTGAAGTGTGGCGGTATCTGCTTCTCATGGCGGCCTCAAACCTTTCGGAGAACTCGTCGACCGTCTCGCCGAACGTGAGTGTAAAGGCCTTTTCGAAATCTCCCGTATCCCTGAGGAATGCGGTGAAGGTAACCAGCTTTCTCTCATCGTGCCCTATTAGCTCATCGACGGCCGCGTAGCTTACCCGGTAGGCCATGACCGCCCTGTCCTCGCTCTTCGGGAACCTGCCACGCAGATCCTCGAGACGGGGCGTGTCCTGTCTCCAGACATTCAGCGCGAGCCCCCACTGGTCGCTCAGAGTCCACTCTCTCGACTGCCGCATCGCGATCCCTTCGGCAAACCAGGACGGATAGCGCGCGCCCGCGGTCCGCTGCGAGAGAAAGACGTGCGAGAGCTCGTGAAGGACCACGGTCTTGAAAGGACGGTTGGAAAGAAGGACGCGTGAGGCATCTATACCGATGATCATCCTCCTGGAATCACCGAACGCCTCTCCCCACTCGGGAAGTCGGCCGCCGTGCAACAGCCTGAAAGACGGTGTATCTGGAGCGATGATGAACGCGACGGGGGAGACTTCCTCGAGACCGATCTGCGCGGCGATCTCTCCGGCGGACCTGCATAGTATCTTCTCGACCTCTTCGGCGAGCTTCTCTCCCCTGTCCGTGTAGTAGATGACATAGGTCCCGCACGCGGCGGACCTCGAGTCATACCCCTCGAGGCTGTCGACGAATCTCCTGTCATAGGACGAGGCCGCGTGGGGCACCGCCAGGGCGGCGAGCATGAGAATCACCGCCGCGGCGCGGACGGAATACCCTGTCGAGGATCGTGACGGCTGGATCAAGGGATCAGCTCTCTCCCCTTATCGGCGACAGGTCGCGAAGTCTCCTGACCACACCCGGGAAGGTCTCCAGGAACGCTTCGACGTCCTCTTCAGTATTGCATATGCCCAGACTTATGCGCAGCGCCCCCTGGGCCTCCACGGGATCTAGGCCCATCGCCTTGAGGACATGACTCGGTTCCGGATCACCGGTGGCGCATGCGCTGCCACTGGAGAGGGCGAACCCGAGCATGCTTAGATTGAGCGAGATCGCTTCGCCTTCGATGCCTGGCACGGTGACATTGCATGTGTTGGGAACCCTGGTGGCTTCGCCGCCGTTGATGTGGACTTTCGGCACCTTGTCGAGGATCCCCTCCTGGAGCCGATCGCGAAGCCGGCCAATCCTCGACATCTCATCATCGAGGTGCTCCGCCGAGAGCCTGCAAGCCTCTCCGAACCCGACTATGGCCGGGATGTTCTCTGTTCCGGGCCTCAGGCCCTCTTCCTGGTGTCCGCCGGTGTACACCGGCTGGATCGGGGTGCCCCGTCTGACGTAGAGGGCTCCGATACCTTTCGGTCCGTAGAACTTGTGGGCCGAGATCGACAACAGGTCCACGCCGAGCCGTCCGACGTCGACAGGTATCTTACCCATGCCCTGGACCGCGTCCACGTGAAGGATTATCCCTCGGGGCCTGACTATCTCCGAAATCTCCCTGATCGGCTGGATCACCCCTGTCTCGTTGTTAGAGATCATGATGCTTGCGAGGACGGTATTCCCGTTCAGTGCCGACTCTAGATCGGAGACATCCACCGAACCATCCCTCCTGCAGGGAAGATATGTGACACTGACCCCATTCTTTTCCAGAGACTCGCATGTCCTCAGGACCGCGGGGTGCTCGATGGACGAGGTTACCAGGTGCGGCGCGGGGACCTTGTCCCGAATCGCTTTGACCACGCCCCTGATCGCGATATTGTCCGATTCCGTCCCACCCGAGGTGAAGATCACCTCGGCAGGTTCTGCTCCGATGAAGGAGGCCACCTGCTCCCGGGCCTCGTCGATGACGCCCCGGTTTTCCTGACCGAAGAAATGGAGGCTGCTCGCGTTGCCGAATCTGGTACGCAGGAATGGAAGCATCGCCTCTATGACTTCCTCGCGCATGTATGTCGTGGCGTTATGGTCGAAATAGACCCTGCGGTTCTGATCATCCATATCGTGATTATCTCCAGTAGCGGATTTCATACGGTGCGACACGCCCGGGACAGCCTCGAGCCCTGAACGCTTATCCCGGTAGCATGGACGCTGAAGCGCTGTCAGCCGGGCTTTTCCTGATCAAAAAGCATCTGGATGTCGGACAGGCTGTACGATGAGAGGACGTTCGTTATATCCGTCTCGAGCCGCTTGAGTATCGGCACTACGGTACAGTCATCGAACTTGTCGCATGGGATCTCCAGGTCTCTCTCAGAGTCCCCGCTGAGGCAGCTGGAAACGTAGAACGGCCCTTCGAGCGCCTCCACCACGTCGGCGATCCTTATCTCCTCGGGAGGTCTCTTGAGCCTGAAGCCTCCTCCCGGCCCCCTCACTCCTACGATCAAGTCATGTCTCCGAAGGTGGGCGAGAAGCTGCTCGAGAAAGCTCGACGAGATATCCTCCCGCTCCGATATCTCCTTTGCCGATACCGGCTGCCCGCCGTACCTGTCGGACATTACAGCCAGGGCCCTGAGGCCATACCTGAACATCGCGGTAAAACGCATCATCCGTCCTTAATGTTACGGTCCAGACATCACTCGCAGCCATATATATATACTTGAACGAAGCCTCCCAGGTCAAGTGCCTGGCCGCATCGGACGGAAATAATAATCCCCCTCGAGCCGGAACAGGTCAGTGGCGGCTCGCGGCCCGCCGCCTATTCCACGAACCTGATCTCCTTTATCTCGTCTCCTTTCTTGACGTTCATCACTACATCCATCCCATCGACGACACAGGCGAAGATGGTATACTCGCCGTTAAGCACGTTTTTGCACTCCTTCAGGATGTAGAACTGCGTCGTGGCGGAATCATAGTCGTCAGGATAGCGGGCCATGCCGACCATCCCCTTTTCGTGCTTGAGGTTCTGAGAGAACATCTCACCCTCGATAGGCTCGAGCTTCGTCTCCTTCTTGCCGGTCTGGATCAGCCAGGACTCGACCCTGTGGAACTTGAGTCCGTCGTAAAAGCCTTCCTTGACCAGCGTGGTGAACCGCTCGACCGCGATGGGCGCTTCCTTCGGAAGAAGCTCCATCACGATCTCGCCTCCGTCCTCTAGGACGATCACGACCCTCGGGGCGTCGGGCGCCTCCGGGCCTTCCTCTTTTTCGGATGTCGCTGAGGGGACGGTCTGAGATTGCTGCTGAGTGTGGACTGACAAGTCAGGTACGGCATCGGTATCGGCGGCTGTAACGGGAACCGTTGCGGCGAACATCAGGATGATGAGCACTGCCAACGGCACTCCCGGACGGCGCCTGCGCGTCTTCCCGGAAGGGACCATCGATCTCACCTCCGTCTATTAAAAAGACGAAGCCTCCCCGCTTTTCGGGGAGGCTCCGGAATGAGCAACGGTTTTCAGGACCAGGACAAGTTCTATTCGTACTGTTCCTGCTCCTTCTTGGCCTCCCGTATCTTGATCAGCTTCTGCTGGCGGTCTACCTGCTTTGCGGCCGGACCGGACCAGAGAGCGTCTCCCATACCCGCGACCTTCTCGAATTTCGCGATCGCGCCCTCATAATCGTTCATCTTCGAGAGGGCCTCTCCCCACTGGTAGTTCAGGAACGCGACTTCCCCGCCGTTCAGGGCAAGGCCCGCTTTCGCAGCATCCGCCGCTTTCTGATACATGCTGTTCTCGTTGTAGATCTTAGCAAGAATCGCATAAGTGAACGCGTCGCCGCCGCTCAGCTCTATGGACTTCTCCAGCTCAGCCGGAGCCTCCGCCTTTCTGTCGGTCTGCGACATCGCGAATCCGAGCCTCTGGTGAAAGCTGGCGTCATCCGGATATTCCTGGACGAGCGATTCGTACAGAGGGATGGCGTTGACGTAATCCTTCTCGCTGAAATAAGCTCTGGCCAGCTGTTTCTTGAACTGGTGGTTCTCCGGAGCGGCCTCTATCGCCATATTGAGATACATGTACTTTTTTTCCTTATTATCGAGCTGGTCGTACAGTGAGGCGAGTGTCCCCATCGTCGTCGCGTCTCCGGGATTGGCCTTAAGGGCCCGCTCGTAATATTTTATCGCTCCCCGAGTATCGTCACGCCTCTGAGAGATGAAGGCAAGATTTACATTGCCGTTATAATTGAGAGAATCATCTTCGACAAGCATCAGATAGTATTTCTCGGCATTGTCTAAGTCTTCGAGATTTAGGTAGTTATATCCGATCGAGGCTATGAGCGGTTCGTTACCGGGGGAAAGCTCGAGGGCCTTCTGGTATGCGGCGATCCCTTTCTCGTAATCCTTTCTATCTGTATATGCCCTCCCCAGGTCGGACCACGCTTCGAGATAGGTCGGCTTTATCGATACCGCCTTTTCGAGATTTGAGATCGCTTCGGTGTAGTTACCCGCAGCCATGAACTGCTTCGCCGACTGATAGGCTATCTCGGCCGGGCCGAGATTGCGCTGGAATCCCTGTGAATCGGTCGTCGATCTGGAATCATGTGGCGCCGCTCCGGTCTCAACGGAGGTCCCGCCTCCACCGGATGAGCAGCCTGTCAGGGCCGAGACTGCCAGCACGGCCACAATAGTCAGGATTCTTTTCACGTTGCCTTCCTTTCAAGTGCAGGATTCATAATTCGAATTTCATGCCGATCTTACCCTTACCCAGCTTAAATCTAGAAAAAGCGGCCTTGACTGTCAAGTTGAAGATTGGATCAGCGTTCGGGGCTCCAGTCGCCGTCCGGAGAGGGAGACTCGAGAGCCTTCTGGAGCATCACTATGTTGTCACGGGCCTTCATGGCGAGAAAACCGTCGGGCTCCAGGTCTATAACGGTCTCCCACTCCCTCATCGCCTCCCTGAATATCCTGGCATCCCAGAAGAAGATGGCCAGGTAGAAATGGGGCTGCGGATGGTCTGGGTCGATCTCCAGGGCCGCATGGAGATGTTCCCATGCTGCCCGGTTGTCACCTTTCTGGTGAAGGAGAAAGGCTAGATGCGAGTGAGCCAGGACATCCTCCGGATTCAGCGTCGCCCCCATCGCGAAGCTCTGGATCGCGCGGGCGTAATCGCCTGCTTCATCGTAGATAACGCCCTTGTTCACGTACGATTTGAAATCGTTCGGATCTATCGCGATCGTCCTGTCATAGTAGTACAGGGCCGAGTCGGTCTCACCGAGCTCGTGGAACGCGACCGCGGTCTGGAACATCACCTCCGCGTCCGCCCGCCCCTGCTCGAGCAGGTGGCGCAGGTACGCCAGCCTCGGCAGAGGGCCAAGTCCCTCAAGCTGCTGGGACAGTGGCATCTCGCCGGAGCCCTGAGGTATTGGATCATCCACGTACCTGTTTCCTCCCGCCGAAGGATATCCGGGTGCGACAGCCGGTATGAACATGGCCACGCTGGAGATGATCCCCATCAGGACGGTTATTCTCAGTGCCGCTGCTTTCATCATGACGATACGCCTTATCAATGTTTCTCGGTGCTGCGTCTCGACCAGGGCTCGGCTACGCTGAAGCTCAGCCCCAGTTTGAAGATGTTCTCCTGGACGAAGTTCTCGGTCTTTGACCCGACACGCCCGAATTCCAGCGTGAAATCGATCGCCCCCGTCGAGTTTTTCATGGGTATCGCCGATCCGAGGGTCAGGAACGTCGACCTTACATCATGTCCGGCCGGGAACTGGTAATTCCATATGTCAGTATAGAACCCGAGCCTCAAAGGGATCCTGGCCAGGACGTTCCCTTCGATACCCGCCCTTCGCTCGATTCCGAAACCTATATGCCTCTCATCCACCACACTTCCCTCGAGCTGGGAATACCCGACCGGGTCGGCCGCGGACCTCATTGAGTACGAGGCGGAGAGCCACCACCGTCCCAAGGGGTTTACCGCAAGCCCGGCATCCCAGGCGAGGGGCAGGGTATAGCCGTATGTGAATGAAGTATCAAGGACAGAGGCCGTATTCTCCAGGGTCTCCCGGACGTCGTAACCTACCGCTCCGTCGATATTCAATCCGAGCCAGAGGCGAGGGTGCGCCTCCCAGAGCAGCGCCGCGCCCCAGGAGGGCCCCGAGTATGTCCTCATGCGCTTCGTGTCGACGTTTCGATAGTTCAGGTCGTCGAACCAGACATTGACCCTGTCGATGATAGAGCCGAAGTTGAACTGCGCCTCGCCCGCGATCCGCAGGGTACTGAGAGGCCTCCAGGCCACTATCACCGGGATGGTGTAGAGATTGCTGTCGAGCTTGTAGTTCTGGAACCCGGTAGGGGCGCCCTCTATATCGAGCTGATATGCAAAATCAGCCCTCCCGCAGTATCTCGTCCTGTATCCGGCTGTCACTACGAGGCCTTCCCTGAAAGGGAAAGACGCGGTGAACGCCGGCACCTGGTAACGGGTCTGCTTCGACAGATAATCGAGATAGTAGACCCTGCTCGCGCTGACTACCTGCTGCACGGTCAGAGTGACCATAGTCAGGTCGGCCGTCGAGGCCGGATTCGGGGTCACCGAATTGCTCGTGTCCTGGACGGCGACCGCCGAGTATCCGAGGGCCTGGTGCCTGGAACTACCCTTGTGTATCGCTTCGCCTATATAGTTCATGCCGTAGATCGACTGGGCCCGGGCCCCGCATGGAGCGATCAGGAAGAGGATGGCTGCCGCGCGCAGGACGAGTGCCCTCATCACTTCCCTCCGAACTCGGTCGGCATCGTATATATCACTTCGATATAAGGCCTGAGCGAATCTCCGGCGGCCTGATCGAATAATGCAAGGATCTGGTATCTCGTAGATTCGAGGTCGGACTGCAGGACGAGACCGTGGTTCACCCTGGTCCCGTTCAGGACATCGATAGTGTACAGGCCCAGAGGGATCTTTATCTTCGCGTCGATATTGACCGGTAGCAGGTTGGCAGAAACGCCCGTTCCCTTCAGGATGCCGGGATCGTCCGGATCTGATGAATCCGGAGCATAGAGATAGTAGGAAAAATCCGTCGATAACCCTAGCAACTGCTCGCCGTACGTCGCGCCGAGCCCGGCCGAGCCGTCCGTGTGGAAGACGAGAGCCGAGTAGTGCAACGTGGCGAGCTCCGGCACCCCGTCCAGGTCGAATTCGAAGAAAAGCCTTCGCGCCACCCCTCCGGCGGCGGCAAGAACGGTGATCTGGTCCGAGGTGATCGCGTAGTCGGCGATCGCCGGAAGGTTCACCTCGGCGCCCCCGTCGAATATCACCCTTATAAGAGGCGGATTGCGCCCGAAGTTCTGGGAGTACATCTCGATGAGGCCGAGCGTATCTGGATCTCCGGCCCAGTTGATCGAGATACCGAAGGGCCACGTATCGGATGTCCCGTCCACCCAGCCCTGCACTATCGTTTTGTCGATGCTGAACTCGGTTCGTTCGAAGCTTATGTCCCGGACGGTCTCGCCGTGCGCGCCGGGGATCGGGTCGGGGTCGAAAGCCAGCGGTGCGGTGATCGTATCATCCTCTGAAAAGCCTTCGAGCAGCTCGTTGAAAGTCACGCCGAGATGAAAAAGCGTGTCCTGGACGGTTATAACCGGCAGGTCGAGGATCACCGAATCAACCGTCATGTCCTCGAAGCCGGCGAGGGAATCATAGCTGAACTGCATGAGCAGCGTCGTGTACACTATGCCCTTTATCTCGCCTAGCTTCAGGGTCGAACTGTGACCGATGCCAAAAGGTATCTTGATCGTCGATATGCTGCGCAGCGTATCGACATACCTCTCCGTATCGCCGGCCTGCGGGCTATACCACCCGGATTCATGGAACGGCACGGTTACCGGGCCTTCGGCGTCGGTGCCGCAGCCTGCCGACAGGGCCAGGACCGCCGCGACTATGGCGGGTACGTATGAGGAATATATCCGTTTCATCAGCTTTTCCGTTTCATCCCCTCTTTACGGGACGCGTGTGGAAGTTACATCAGCGGCTATTCCCAGTCAAGGCGGAATGCCCCGCCGCGGGGAAGCGAGACCGCGAAGATCATCCCTTTTTACGCAGGAACACCGCTACCGTTCCTGTAAAGAGTTCACCGAGACGCGGAACAGCGGTAAATGGCGCCAGGAACCTGAATCGCGGCGGTTTGAGCTCTTCATGGACGGACTCGAGCGACGGGACCCCCTTGACCATCCTCCTGAAAGCGGATACGTCGATCCTGTTGTTCGACAAGCGGTAGTCCTCCATCATCTTCGCCGCCCCGCCAGCCGGGTCCTCGTCGCCGCGCCGCCTCAGAGATAGCTCGAGGAGCTGCTCGAGCATCCCGCCGCTGAAGAGGAGATGGCACCAGGGGGTGTGTATATGGTCATATAAGTGAGAGGCCAGCGGGGAACCCCACGGCGTGAAGAAGAGAAATACCGATCCACCAGGCCTGGTGACCCTTGCGAATTCCTCGAGTGCCCCGGCGGGTCTCGAGAAGTGTTCCATCGAATCGTTCGCTATGACCAGGTCGAAGGACCCTTCCACGAAAGGAAGATCGGCTGCGTCGCCTGTGACGACCTCGATCGGGCTTCTCCTCTTCCTCGAGTAATCGAGAGCGCCGGCCGCGTGCACGGGATCGAGATCGACACCCGTCACGGCGGCTCCCTCCTCAGCGTAGGCGACCGATTTCCCGCCGAGGCCGCATCCGATGTCCAGCACCTTCTTGCCGCCGAGGGAACCGAACCAGCCTGAATACTCCTCGAGAAGGGATTTCCCGATGCCGTACTCCCATTCCGCGTAGGCTTCGCGAGAATCCCTGCCTCCGACCCTGGGACCGGGAAGTATCCGGTCGAAGGCGTATATGATCCTTGCCAGGAGTCCGGCCACGGTCACATCCCTCTTGTCGTCTCGTCATCTCCGGTGGCCGGCGCGGTCCGGCCCGGAGGTCATCCCGCCCTTACGCTGCCCTCTTGGAATCCCAATAGACATAGAGGCAGAGCCCCGTGAAGAGTATCACGCTGAGAACCTCCCCGAACCATGTCTCGCCAAGCCCCGTATGGACGACCTCGTCCCAGCCGGGCAGTGCGATCAGGGCGCTGACCACGCCCATCAGCGCGCCTCCCGCTATGAATCCAGAAGCGATCAGGGTGCCCCGTTCCTTGCGCCGCGCGCTGATCTCGGCGTCGCCGCTGCTCTTTATGACGAAGTGGGATATGATCCCACCGACGAGTATCGGTGTGTTGAGCTCTATCGGCAGGTACATGCCGAGCGCGAACGCCAGTGGCGATATCTTCAGAAACTCGAGGATTATCGCCATGAATCCGCCCGCTATATACAGGCCCCATGGCGCGCTGGAGTCCGACATCAGCGTCCGGATCACCGCCGCCATCGCGTTCGCCTGCGGCGCCGCCAGCGCTCCCTCGCCTGAAAAGCCATAGACCTTGTTAAGCAGCATGATCACGCCCGTGACACTCGCCGCGGCGACGAGGATGCCGAGAAACTTGTACTGCTCCTGCTTTCTCGGAGTCGAGCCAAGCCAGTACCCTACCTTCAGGTCGCTTATGAATGCGCCCGCAGTGGAAAGTGCGGTGCAGACGACCCCCCCTATGATGAGCGCGGCGACCATCCCGGAAGGCCCGGAGAGTCCCGCCTTCACGAGCACGATGCTCGACAGTATCAGCGTCATCAGCGTCATGCCAGACACCGGATTGACCCCTACTATCGCTATCGCCCTCGCCGCGACCGTCGTGAAGAGGAAACTTATGACAGCCACGACGGCGAGCGAGATCAGGGCCATCGCCCAGGTATCGACTACGCCGAACCCGAAGAAGAGAAGGACGGCGATCAGCGTGACCGTAAGCAGGAAGACGACCGACGACATCGGCATGTCGGTATCGACGCGTTCGGTCTTCTCGTCCGCCTGGCCCTTCCCGGCGAACATCTGCCTGATACCGACGCTGAACGACGAGACGATGATCTTGATGTTCTTTATTATCCCTATGATGCCGGCGACGGCTATGCCGCCGATACCTATGTGGCGCACGTAGTTCGTGAAGATGAGCTCAGGGGTCATCTGCGCGATCGGCACATCGCCCGGGGAAAGCGGATTGGGGATGTTCTGACCGAAATAATAGACGGCCGGTATCAGGACGAGCCACGACAGAAAGCTTCCCGCGGCGATTATGGTCGCGTAGCGCAGCCCGATGATATATCCGAGCCCCATCACGGCAGCTCCGGCGTTGACCTTGACCACTAGCTTGGCCTTGTCAGCGACGGCGGCCAGCGGCGGCAGCACGCGCGTAGATATGACCTCGCGCCAGAGCCCGAACGTGGCGATGCAGAAATCGTAAAGCCCCGCGATCACCGCGGCCTTGATCAGAACCTTGGCCTGCTCTCCTCCAGCCTCGCCGGTGACGAGCACCTCGGTTATCGCCGTCCCCTCGGGGAACGGCAACTGGCCGTGCTGCTCCTTGACGAAATATCGCCTCAGCGGGACGATAAAAAGTATCCCCAGGAATCCACCGAGCATCGCAGCTATGAAGGTCTGGTAGTATTTCAGCTCGAGATCGAGGATAAAGATAGCCGGCAGAGTGAAGATCATCCCGGCCACTACGACCCCGGACGCAGAACCTATCGACTGGACGATGACGTTCTCGAGTATCGTCGAGCGCCTCGCGAACAGCCCGCCTATTCCTACTGCGAGTATGGAGATCGGGATGGCAGCCTCGAATACCTGTCCGATCTTGAGGCCGAGATAGGCGGCGGCGGCGGTGAAAAGAACGGCCATCAACAGCCCGAGAGTGACCGAGCGGGAAGTTATCTCCGGTATAGTCCTGCCGGTCGGCACGTACGGGATGTACTCCTCGCCCGGACCGAGTACCTGATAGGCGTTCGCCGGGAGTTTGCCGGTGCCTTTGCTCTGCTCCATCGCTCCTCCTTACCTGCCGAAATATCTATAAGGTCGTCAAATCATCATATTCGAGGCATTCTAGCATAGAAAAAACAAGGCGTGTCAAACAATTACTACCCCCGGCACCGCCAGCGGCCTCTCCCTGGGGCCCCTCCCGCAGCAGAGCCGCCCGGAGAAAAAAAGGAGCGGCCGAAGGCCGCTCCTTCGTGGCGGACAGGTCATGTCCACCGTCTCCTGATGCCTGTATGATCCCTACTTGAGCAGGAATTTTCCGTCCTTGATCACCGTCGTCCGCCCGGCTGTCAGGGTCACCTTCTCGACGAGGGCGTCGAAATGCCACTTGCTCTTGTTCTTTCCAAGCCCGTAGCTGTCGCCGATCGCGAAGTGGACTGTGCCGAAAGCCTTCTCCGCCTCGAGCATGTTCTTGCATATCTTCGCGCCCTTGTTGGTCCCGACGCCGAACTCGCCGATGAGGTATCCGGTCGGGTCCTTGCCGATCTGCTTTATGATCTGGGATATGCCCCTGCCCGTGTAATCGACGAGCTTACCCTTCTCGAAGACCATCGTGCCGCGCCCGATCTTGTCGTCTATCAGGCTGATCACGAGCTTCCCGGTGAAGGTGCTCTCCACCGGGCAGGTGTAGCACTCGCCAGCGGGAAGGTTTCCGTGGCTGCCCATACGGCTTATGTCACCGTTGTCAGGCTCCCACCTGCGACCCTTCACGCTGAATGCGATGTCCGTTCCGAGCCTGTTGGTCACCCGGACGTCGGTCTTGTCCTTCAGGGCGCGGATAGTCTTCTTCGTCAGCTTGTCGAGTTTCCTGAAGTCGATGTTGACGAGACGCTCCATCATGCTGACCGTGATGCCGGGCATCATGCAGATGCGGCCTCCCTTGCCGCCGTGCTCGACCATGTAGCCGCGGAAAGGCTTCTCCGCCACTCTCGCGTCTAGCATGTAGACAGATACGTCGGCCATCTTCATCATCTGCTTGAATATCCCGGTGGGACCGGTGATCGGCCTGAGGGTCTCGGTCATCAGGAAAGTCGTGACCTCCGCCCCTCTCTGCCTGCCCCAGTACGCGAGGGCTTCTGCTATCTTCATCTTCTGGCGATCCGTCACTATAAGGAAATTCTCACCCTTCTTTACCTTGAGCGAACCTGTGACGGCCTGCTTCGCGGCGCTCATCAGCTTGTTCATCCGCCTGCCTCCTTCGCCGCCTCCCGGCGGCAGTCAGAACCATCTAATATCTGTTACTACCCGCGCCTGCCTGATGGCACATTAAGCGCGGACTGACATGATAAGCACATCCGCCCACACAGGTCAACCTGGAGAATCAATCCCCGCCGCGGTCACCTCAGAAGCACCGTCTTGCGGGAGAAGGACCTCTGCCCCACCGTAAGCCGCATGAAATAGATGCCGCTCGCGGCATCCCCTCCCCCGGATACCGTGCCATCCCACTGCGCCGAGTACCTGCCCGCCACCATGTGACCGTCTTCGAGGAGCGCCACTCTTCTGCCGGCCACGTCGAATACTTCGAGCCGCACGTGGGCCCGCCCCGCCGGAGCGGCCTCCCGCTCTCCGACGGTGTACCTGACTTTCGTCAGCGGATTGAACGGATTGGGATATACGCTTTCAAGACCCGAACCGGCGGCAGGCATGGCGTCGGAGTCCACATAGACCGTTACAGTATGAAAGGCCAGCGAGCTCCACCTGCTCATATGGCCCTCTCCGTCGGCCGCCCTTACGCGGTAGGCGTAAGCCGCGACGCTGTCCGGTTCACGAACCAGGAAAGTATCGTCGCAAGCAGCTGCGATCACCGACTTCGAGCCATACGAAGGAACGGGGGAGATATCGTCTATAAAGATGCCCTCCTCGTTGACATATGCGTCGGTGCTGTAAGCGAATCTCAGGTCCACCACCGCGTCCGGCTGAAGCGGGGCGGCCTCGCCCAGCCAGAATTCCGCCGCGGTCCAGCCTGCCGAGGATCCGGTTATGCCGTAGCCCCGGTTGTTGCCGTTAGGATCGGCCGTCGTCGTAAGGTTGCCCGGGACGGTGATCCATGTAATACCCCCGTCACCGCTCATCTCGAGATACGCGTAATCCCAGCCGGTCTCTATCGCGTACCACAGACTGCAGCGGATGGTATCGCCGAAGAGAGCGGCCGGATATGGCTCCGACATCGTCATCGTGTACTCTTTCCCGTCATCGCGCCGCGAGTAGTAGCATTCTGAGGGGGAATCGAACCTGACAGAGCTTTCCACGAACCCGTCCAGGATCCATGTGTCCCCTCCGGCGCCTCCCGGGTCACTCGAGGAGGTGTAGCCGGCGTACTCCTGCACTTCCCACGCGACTGGCGGATTGGGGTCGCCCTTCTCCGGGCCGGACCACGTGACGAGATGCGAGGATGACGCGAGCGCAACGACTTCCGAGATCCGGGGCGGCATGGGTCCTAGCACGGAGTACGGATCGCCGGCCCTGCTCAACAAAGTGAGGTTGAGGGGCAGTACCTTCTCGAACGTCGGGATTATCAGGGAGTCCGGAGGGCCGAATCCGCCCTCGGCGTATGTATTCATCTCGACCGTATAGCCGAATATCCTGCTCTTTGATGCCATCTCGCCATACATCCAGTCGTCTGAATCACCGTTGACCGGGTAGAGTATGTGGGTCGCGGTGCAGCCGACCCGATAGCCGTTCCCCCGGCTGAGCGAGTCGCCCAGGACAGTGAATAACTCGTGGTCTTCGGTCATCAACGCGTCGTATCCCCAGGGATGGATTATCAGCTCGCCGTAGGTATGATACGAGACAGCGACGGAAAACTCCCGGGAGAGGCAGAAGTCCCTGACCGCCCGTGTCTCAGGCTCGCTGAAGGCGTAGGGCCCCCTGTAGAGCACGCTCGATGGATCGGGCGAGCTGCCCGCGTCGTCGTATCCCCACTCATGTCCGTAGTTCCTGTTCAGATCGACGCCGAAGCTGCCGTCGCCGTTGTCCCTCCGGTTCTTCCTCCACCAGTTCCACCAATCGCCGGAGTGGTTGTTCTGGACGTATACATGGCCGTCCGGATTGACCATCGGTGCGACCCATATCTCGCGGGTGTCGACCATCGACGTGACGAAGGGGCTGACTCCGTAGTTCGAGAGGAGATACTGGGCGAACAGCAGCGGGACTTCGACCGACATCAGCTCGCGGGCGTGATGGCACCCTGCTATGAAAACCTCTGTCTCGCTCTCGTCGGCCGATACATTGTCTGAGATCTTCAGGGCGACGATCGCCCTCCCTTCGTGCGACGTCCCGATAGTGTCCAGGATCGCGAGATCCGGGTAGTCGAGGACCATCTGTTCAAGGGTGGAGAGCATCTCGTCGTACGTGTGGTACAGACCGAGGTTTTCGTCGAGCTCCGCTGCCGCGCCGTGCATGGGCCTGTCAAGGACATCTACGAGGGGCGATGCCGCCAGGAGCCATTCGAGCTGCCCGCCGGTGACGACCATATCGTATGTGCCGTCCCCGTTCGCCGAGAGGATCTCGATACCACGGGCGGTGAGGTCGCCAAAATCAGCCCCTCTGGGCAGCCTGGCCCTGACTAGGGTTGTCGAGTCATCTGCCGAGGAGACAGGCGCTCCCGCGATGACGAGTATGACTGCAAGCGCTGATATGCTTATTATCTTCATCGAGGTCCTTCCGAATCTGTCTGTCGAGTCCCATCTTCCGCATTCTCTCCATCCTCGACCGCGGCCTTGAGGTTCGCGAAAGACATCCCCTCCCGGGCCAGGCAGAACAGCCCGGCTGCGGTCATGGGAATGAACGTCGCCGCGTGATAGATGATCGAGATGCCGAGTGCCCTTGACTCCGCCACACCGAAGAGGCCGAGCCCTATGACGAAACAGTACTGCACAGTCCCGACGAATCCGGGAGCGGACGGTATCATTATGCCAAATGTCACGATGATGAACACCGTCAGCGTCGCCAGTAATGAAGTCTCGAGGCCGGACGATCTGATCATCATATGCATCACTATGATATTGGGCAGCCAGACGAGAAACGACAGTAGCCCGGCAGCGGCTATGTCGCGTGGGCGTTTCAACACGGTCAGGCCTTCCATGAATGATCGAAGTAGCTTGTCCGTCTTCGCGGCCGCTCCGGCCGGGAGGCGCGAGGTAAGGGCCTTGACAAAGGAAGATGTCCTCTCCCGGTTCAGGCGCAGTATGGCGAGGAAGACGACCGCGAGGACGTAGAAGGACACCGCGGCGTATGCGATCTTCGTCATGGGGGCGGGGAGATGCATCTTCCCGGACAGCAGGACGATTATGAGGAAAAATATCACCGTGAAGCCATCGAAGACCCTCTCGACGACAATCGTGGCGAACGAAGAGGTCTTGCTTATCCCCGCCTTCTCTCCTATCACCCATGCCCTCGCGATCTCACCGAGTCTGGCGGGCAGAAGGTTGTTCGCCATCAGCCCTATCGCTGACGCGGAGAAGAGATGAACGAATTCCACCTCTTTGACCGCCCTGAGAAGATACCGCCACCTGACCGCCCTGAACACCACGCTTGACAACATCAGGAAAAACGCCGGCACGAGCCAGATATACCTGGCGTCTTTAAGAGAGTCGCCGAGCAGACGGAAATCGACTTTCCGGAACGCGAGGTAGAGAAGGACCGCGCTGATAATAAAGCCGATCAGAGTCTTCTTCTTCAATGGAATCCTCCGGGCTGGTCAGCCCCTCCCCATCTCTTTCTCCAGCAACCTGAGCCTCTCGTCGAGAAGCGCGTTGTAGACGGCAAGGTCGTTCAGTTTCCTTTTCAGTTCGGAAATCACGACGGAAAAACAGAGCAGAAGGAGAAAGACGCCGGTCAGGAGTATTATGAACAGCGCGGCGGGCGGATACAGTATCCCGAAGAAGGCCGAGAAGCGGCCGAGAAGCTCGCCGAATATCGCGATCAGGATAAAGACGAAGAAGATGCCGAGCCAGAGGATCGAATACTCCACTAGCAGTTTCTTCCGCCGGATCAGCCATATGAGCGTTGCGAGCAGAAACACGGCTCCCAGAACGCTGAAGAACTGGACCCTCGTCATGTAGTAGATGTGGTTCAATTCCTTCCTCCGATCATGTACTTTACGAATATGGTCAGAAGCACCTTTATCAGGTAGTAATAAGTGTTCAGCGCGCTTATCGACGAGACGCCCGCTTCGCGGCTCAGCATCTTGACCGGCACTTCGATGATGTTGAACCCGCCCCTGGTAAGCAGATAGACCTCTTCCGGTTCAGGATAATCGGAGGGGTAGTCTTTTACAAGGTATTCGATGGCGTTCCGGTTGAACGCCCGGAATCCCGAAGTGTTGTCGGCGAATCTCTTGCCGAGGATCACGGCGCTGAGGCGATCGAGCAGCTTGATACCGAGCATGCGCATCCTGGAGGAATATTCGGCGTCACCGCCGAGATACCTCGACCCGATCACGGCGTCCACCCCCTCCTGCCTTACGGCTGAGACCAGTTTTGCCGCTTCTGCGGGGGGGTGCTGACCGTCACCATCAAGCCTGACGAGAGTATCATACCCGTTATCCAGAAAATAGTTGAACCCCGCCAGGACCACGCCTCCGATGCCCATATTGAACGGCAGGTCGAGGTACCTGATCCCTCCGGTGGACGAGAGGATCCGGTCCGTACTGTCGGTCGAGCAGTCGTTGACGACGAGGATATCCGCTTCGGGCAGTTCCGCCCTGACCCCGTCGACTAGCTTCTCGATATTGCCTTCCTCATTATACGCGGGGATCAGGGCCAGCAGTCTCATCCGGTATGGCCTTTCGCTTCAGACATCCAGGGCCGGACCTGGTTCCGGGGCCGTGCATAGGATACGATTTTATCACCGTGAAAGCTTTAATGTCAATAACACCTTGTCTCTCTTAAGGTTATAATGCGCCCGGGCATCTTTGCCCACCGCCTGCCCCCGGGGACTTGATTTCGCCGGCCCGGGATTGTAGATTATCATGACCGGGAGCTGGACGGGATATGATGATAGATTGGAGCCGAATATGCCGACATATACTTACGAATGCGAAAAATGCAGGCACATCTTCGAGATAGAGCAGAAGATATCCGATCCTCCCAGAAAGCGGTGCCCCGAGTGCAGGGGGAAGATATTCCGCGTGATACATCCGGTCGGGCACATCCTAAAGGGATCGGGTTTCTACAGGACCGACTACCGGAGCGATGATTACTCCAAGAAGAAGCTCGCCGAGGAGAAGCCGGCGCCTTCGTCACCGGCGTGCGAAGGCTGCTCCAATAAAAAGGACTGCGGCGGGTGAGAAGTCCGGAAAAGATGAAGGATATACAAAGAGCCTTCCCGGATAGGAAGGCTCTTTTATTTTTGCACGCACGTATGAAAACGCATCGTTACTTATTCGGTATGCACGGTTCCAGACACATCGCCGTCGCAGACTGCCTTGCCGGACTCGGCGAGAGCCATATCCAGTATGGCGGCGGCTTTCCCGATCTCTTCCCCGGTCACGTTCAGAGGCGGGCGGAACCTGATCGTGCGGGGCCCGCATTTGAGGACCACGAGACCCTTCTTCATCGTCGTAGTGATGAAAGTGTCCCTGCACGCCGAGTCGGGAAGGTCGAAGGCGCAGAAGAGCCCCAGGCCGCGGACGTTGCTGACGAATCCCGCGTACTTCTTCTCGAATCCCCGTAGCGAATCCTGCAGGAGCTTTCCCATCTTCGCGGCGTTCTCGACGAGTTTCTCCTCCTCGATGACCTCGAGTATCTTCCTGGCCCTGAACATGTCGACGAGGTTCCCTCCCCATGTGGAGTTGATCCTGCTCGAGACCTTGAAGACGCTGTCGACCTCGTTGAGGCGGTCGCTCGCGGCGATGCCGCAGACCTGTGTCTTCTTTCCGAAGCAGATGATATCGGGCTCGACCCCGAAGTTCTGGTGTGCCCACATCTTTCCGGTGATGCCGACCCCCGTCTGCACCTCGTCAAAGATCAGTATGATCTCGTGCTCGTCGGCGATCCTGCGCAGCTCCCTGAAGAACTCCGGGCGGAAGTGGTTGTCCCCTCCCTCGCCCTGGACAGGCTCGATGATGATGGCCGCTATATCATCGCCGTCGGCGGCTATCGCCTTCTCGATCTGCCCTATCGCGCTCTTCTCAGCGGCGATCACCTCGTCGAGATGGTCCTCGAGCGGGAAGATGATCTTGGGATTGTCTATCCTCGGCCAGTCGAACTTGGGATAGTAGTTGACCTTGGCGGGGTCGGTATTTGTCAGCGACATGGTGTAACCGGTGCGCCCGTGGAACGCCTCGCGGAAATGGATCACCTTATGCCCCTTTTCCTCCTTGTACCCCTTCGCGAAATTTTTCCGGACCTTCCAGTCGAAGGCCGCCTTGAGGGCGTTCTCGACCGCGAGAGCTCCGCCGCTTATGAAGAAGAGGTGCTGCAGGTTCGCTGGAGCGGCGACGCGAGCGAAAGTCGCTACGAACTCGGCCATCTCTGTCGTATAGAGATCGGAATTGGAGACCTTGTTCACGGCCACCCGGCCGAGCCCGGCGAGGAATTCGTCGCTCGTGAGCGCAGGATGGTTGTAACCGAGCGCGCTCGAGGCGAAAAAGGTGAAGAAATCCAGATATTCCTTGCCGGTGACCGCATCGCACAGCCAGCTGCCGTGGCTCTTCTCGAGATCGAGGACGAATGGAAAACCATCCACCAGCATATTACGCTCTAGAGTCTTGTGGACATCTCCCGGGGCCACTTTGATGCCTTTTCCGCTCATTGAACACCTCTTCTGGAAAAGTCGCTCTAAAAGACAACGATCGCACGTTTACACCTTATAAAGACAGACCCGGACACCGGGCACGGGCCGAGAAAATATATCAGATTTAACGGATTAATCCAACCTTAAAAAATGAAAGAGAACGGGGGCCTGGTCCCGGCTACTCCGAACCGGACCGGCTGCGGCGCCGTGGAAATAGCATCCTGGAGCGGCACCGTCTTCAGCCGGGACCTGTCCCCCTTCTCTTCTTCCGGGAAAGCGGCACGGGGCTTACGGCCCCTGCCCTTTCCCGGGTGAGGTGAGTCACCCACTTCACTCTCCCGCGAACCCGATATAGGCGGCTACCCTAGAATCTTCCCGGATGCGGATTCCGGACCTGCCGGGGCTTGCCGCCTGTGATCCGTTCCCTCTTGTATTCAGGGAAGAACTCCCTCGTCCTTACGAGCTTCTGATCCTCGTCGAAGAAGAACTCCCGTCCAGCCTCGTAGTAGGTCCAGCGCTCCTGGGTCTCGTCGATCCCCCTTATGCGGAGCCTGTGGATGGGATATCCGTACTGTTCGTAGATCTTCAGCGCGTCGCTGTGCAGATAAAGGATCAGCCCCTGTCTGCGACAATACACGCGCCCCCTCTTTCCGCGATATATACTCGCGTCGGCGCTGCCGGCGACAAGAGCTGTCAACAGCAGGACCAGGGTCAGACGTCTCAACATCGTGGTCACTTCCTTTCGATGTCGTCTCACAAGTTGCTGTACTATTGACCCTGCTGTGTCTTATTATACCACATACGTTCTCGCCGTTTCAAGCCGCTACGCGAAGTCTGGAAGGATTTCTTCTGGTGCCTCAGGATTCCTCGAAAAACGGCCTCCAGCCCTGGGCGGTAAGGCTCATGATGATTGGACTATTCGTCATCTGGTCCAACGCCTTCACTGCCATAAAGCACCTCCGGGAGATCTTCGAGCCGATGGAGCTCGTCCTGGCGAGGTTCCTCCCGGTCTTCATCGTGGGAGGGGCCTGCCTCATGTCGAGGAGCCGCCTGAGGAAGGAGACTTTCGAGACTCTGAGGATGTCTCCCTTGAAACTCGCCGGGATGGGGCTCACAGGGGTCACGGGATACAATTATTTCTTATATCTCGCCCAGAGCGAGATAAAGCCGGGTGCGGCCGCCCTCGTGACCACCCTTTCGCCTCTTTTCACTCTCGTCCTCGCGATACTCTTCCTGAGGGAAAAGGTGGTCGCCAGAAGGATCGCCGGGATGCTGATAGCCTTCGCCGGCCTCATCATCGTGCTGAGATGGGGACGGATAGGCATGGGCCTGGTCACCGGTGTAAAGAACGCCGATATGAAGTACATGCTGATAGCGACGCTGGCTCCGCTGAGCTGGTCGTTCTACACGATACTCGGAAAGGACCTCCTCGAGAGCAGGTCCCCCTGGGTCGTTACCTGCCTCCCGGTCGTGATCGGCACACTGCCGCTGCTCTTTCTCGCGACTCCCGGATTCTTCGGCAGGATGTTCTCCATGGATCCCTCGCACTGGTTCGCCCTGGCATACCTGAGCTTCGCCAGCACGCTGCTCGGATTCTTCATCTGGAACCTCGCGCTGCGGCACCTTCCCGCTTCATCCGTAGCCTCTTTCATCTATCTCAACCCGCCTTTTGCGGCGCTGTTCGGCTGGCTCCTGTTCGACGAGGAAGTGACCTTATGGTTCCTGGCCGGCAGCGCGGTCGTGCTGACTGGCCTGTGGCTCTCGCAGAAGAGAGCGGAGCCCCGCGCCGCTGCCTGAAAATATCTTGCGGCGTTTTCCCCGTATAATGTACGGTCTTCCCTGATACGCTCCATACGGACGAAAGCGTCACAGAAGGAGGTTCGAATTGTCAGCGAGTCCGTCTGAAAGGGGGGAATGGAGCTCCAAGATCGGCTTCATCCTGGCCGCTGCCGGCTCCGCCATAGGGCTGGGAAACATCTGGAGATTCCCTTACACGGCCGGAGAGAACGGGGGCGCGGCCTTCCTGTTCATCTATCTCCTGTGCATACTGCTCATCGGCCTGCCGGTGATGATAGCGGAACTCTCGATCGGGAGGCACACGAGGAAGGACCCGGTCGGCGCCTTCGAGACGATCAGGCCAGATAGCGCCTGGAGGCTGGTCGGGTTCATGGGCGTATTCACGGGGCTGGCCATCCTGTCATATTACTGCGTTATCGCCGGCGTCACAGTCGGTTACATCGCGAAGACCGTCTCCCACAGCACCGCTTCATTCTCTGATTACACGGCGGATCCGGCCCATACGGTCCCGCTCCTGCTCCTCTTCGTGGTGCTCACCGTGCTCGTCGTCCAGGGAGGCGTGCGAAACGGCATCGAGAGATGGGCCAAGATACTTATGCCCCTGCTGTTCGTGCTGATGGTCGTCCTGATCATCCGCTCTGTTACTCTCGAGGGAGCGTCGAAAGGACTCTCGTTCTACCTCAAGCCTGATTTCAGTAAGGTGACCGGAAAGACCGTCCTCGCCGCGCTCGGACAGGCGTTCTTCTCGCTCAGCCTCGGCATGGGAGCAATGATAACCTACGGCAGCTACCTTTCGAAGAAGGACAACATAGTCACTTCCGGCATCTACGTCTCGTTTTTCGACACGCTTATTGCGGTGATGGCCGGGCTTCTCATCTTCCCCGCCCTCTTCTTCGCCGGCTTCAGTCCCGACGCGGGGCCGAGGCTCGTTTTTGACGTCCTCCCCGTGATCTTCGCGAAACTGCCGGGCGGGACACTTATAGGAGCGTCGTTCTTCCTTCTGCTCAGCGTCGCCGCGCTGACCTCGACCATATCACTGCTCGAGGTAGTCACCGCCTTCCTGGTGGACGAGAAGCATATACTGAGAAGGAGAGCCGTCTGGTTCGTGGCCGCCGCGGCCTTTCTGTTCGGGATACCCTCGGCCCTCTCGTTCGGAGCGGTCGGCTGGCTCGGAGAGCTGCCGCTCGTCGGCATGAGCTTCTTCGGGTTCATGGACTGGCTCTTCGGAAACGTGATGCTCGCCGTCGGGGCGGTCTTCATCTCCATCTTCTTCGGCTGGGTATGGCAGAGGGCAAGATCGACCGCAGAGATAGAGGAAGGATGCCCGGGCTACAGCTCCTGGGCTCCGCTGATCCTCCTCTTTCTGAGATTCTTCTGCCCGGTCGCGATAGCCATCGTGCTTTTCTTCTTGATAAAGGATCTTGTGGCGGGCTGATGCCGCTGCTTACGTTCAGCTAGGGAGCGCCAGATGAACAGCGATACGATCAAACAGGTAGTCGATTCGGTATACAAGTACATATGGGACTGGCCCGCCGCGCTCCCCTACTTCGTCGTCCTCCTGCTGGGCACCGGGATCTTCCTGACCGTCCGTATGAGGATCATCCAGATACGCAAGGTCTCGCACAGCCTGGCGATCATCTCGGGCTACTACGACAATCCGAAGGACAAGGGCGAGATAAACCATTTTCAGGCTCTCACCTCGGCCCTGTCAGCCACGATAGGCATCGGGAATATCTCCGGTGTAGCTACGGCGATCCATTACGGCGGCCCCGGAGCCCTCTTCTGGATGTGGGTGACGGCCGTGCTCGGCTGCGCATCGAAGTACACCGAATGCACTCTGAGTAATCACTATCGCGACATCCACCAGGACGGGACGGTCTCCGGCGGGCCGATGTACTATATAGAGAAGGGGATGGGAAGGAACTGGAAATGGCTCGCCATAATATTCGCGGCATGCGCCGTGATCTCCTCTTTCGGCAGCGGCAACGCGGTACAGGCCTTTACCGTCGCCGACTCGTTCAGGAGTGATTTCGGGATACCGACCTGGATAACGGGAGCCGTGAGCGCTTCGCTCGTGGCCATGGTGATCATCGGTGGCATCAAGCGGATAGGCATGGTCACAAGCAGGCTCGTACCGTTTATGACAATAATCTACTTCGTCGGCGCAATCACCGTGCTCCTGCTCAACGCGCCGAAGATACCGGCGGCGTTCTTGACGATATTCCGCGATGCCTTCACGGCGAAGGCCGGTATCGGAGGGTTTTTCGGCTCCACCTTCATGTTCATGATGGTATGGGGAGTCAAGAGGGGCATCTTCTCCAACGAGGCCGGGCAGGGAAGCGCGCCGATCGCCCACGCCGCGGCCAAGACCGACGAACCGGTCCGCGAGGGCCTCGTGGCGATGATGGGACCATACATCGACACCCTCCTGATATGCACCCTGACGGGGCTCGTGATCGTCACCGTCGGCGTATGGCACGGCAAGAAGGTCGAGGCGGTGCCCTTCACGAAACAGTCCGCAATAACGATACTGGTCGACTCGGCGTCTATCGGGGCGAACGGGCATATCGATGATTCGGCCCTCAAGACCGGCGCCTTCCATATCAGCGGCGGACGGGTTCACAGCGTCACGTTCGTCCGGAACGACAGCTTCGTCGACGATGCCGTGGTCATGCTCGGCAGCGAACCTTTCGACGGAGTCTGCGACGTCGCCGCGGACGGCACTCCCGCCTTCACCGACCTGTCCGGGACACCCGTTCCCGTGGCGGATGTCCAGCTGTCGGGCGGGATGCTCCAGAACGGATCTCCCCTTACCGCGTGGGCGTTCCAGACAGGCCTTGCGCCGGTGACAAGGGGAGGCAACTACATAGTCACGATAGCGGTCTTCCTCTTCGCCTTTTCTACGGCAATATCCTGGTCGTACTACGGGGACAGGTCGATAGAGTACCTTTTCGGCCGCAGGTTCATCATGCCCTACCGTGTCGCCTTCTGCATCGTGAATTTCCTCGCCGCCATCCTCTCTCTCGAGATCGTCTGGGCCTTCGGAGACACGGCTCTCGGGATGATGGCGATCCCAAACCTTATAGCGCTGTTCGCTCTCTCGGGAGTGGTGAAGCGGCTGACCGTCGATTATTTCTCGAGGCCGCACAAGCGCTACAAGAACAAGCTATTCGGAAGCTAGGAAGACTCATGAGGGGCCACGCCATGCAGTTACCGGGGCCGCCGCGCCGGCCGCGCGTAAGATATAAGATAGGTGGTATTGGCTATAATTCGATACTGTCATTGACACTGCTGCAAAGACCGGATATAATTCAAATAGAAGTCCCTGCTGGATTGGTGAGGAGAAAGATTTTGGAGTAAAATATCCGCGGGCTCAACTCATGAAGAGTTTGATCCAGAATGCTTCTCCCCCACGGTGACGGCGGGGGCTTTTTTTTACTGACTCGGGGTCGTACAGGAAAAGGCCCCTTCATCGAGGATGAAAGAGCCTTACTCTATCGATCATGTAGGGCCAGAGCGGGCTTTTTACCTACTCCTCCCACTTGTCTACTTCGCCGTCGATAAGCCAGACGTACCTCTTCTTGGTCCGCTGCCTCGGATCCTTGTAGATCCACTGTTCGGAGAGCACGTTGCCGATATCGTTGGAAAGCATCTCGTCCGGCCATCCCCACGATTCGATGGCCGCTTCGCGCGACATGCCCTTGAAAAGCTCGTTGTCCCTTATAGCCCTTGCCGTCCTTTTACCGTATGCGCGAAGGTTCATCCTGTAGCGCTTATCCGGATCGTCGAACCAGAACAACCTGGACATGGCCTGCTCGAAAGCCTCCCGGGTCACAGGCCTCTCGAGGTTGAGAGCGTGCCTGTACTTGCGCTTGTTCGGCCCCCTGACGCCGACGGCCGTCCCCCAGTGAAGGTCCAGCTCGACTATCTCGACCTCGGTCCCGCGATCGATGACTCCGGTCTGCTTGATATCGACGATCAGCGCCCTGGTCCATGCCTTGCGGCCTATATACTCCTCGTTGAGCGCGTCCATCTGCTGCAGGGGGATATCCTTTTCAACAGTCTTGTATGCACCGCAGCCTGACACGAGAAGCAATGCGCAGAGAGCCGGGAGTAGTGACTTCTTGCCGTTCAATCGATCTCCTCCTTACTGACCGTCCATCTGTTCATAAAATCAAAATAGAGACATGCCAGAGCATAATCAAGAATTTTCTAGGACACTCCCCTCAGGAGTTCTACGGTCATCCTGTCCCCCGACCGGTCTAATTCGACGGCGATGACGTCGATACGCGATTCGGAGAATCCACCGGGAGTTCCCGGCCGGTTGAGGTACCTTCCCGCCGCCCGCCTTATCCCGAGGATCTTCTCTTTCCCGACCGCCGCCGCCGCGGGGCCGAACCGGCCGCTTCTCCTCGTCTTGACCTCCACAAAGACGAGGCAGTCCCCGTCCGAAGCTACTATATCTATCTCGTTCTTTCCTATCCGCAGATTTCTCTCGATAATCCCGAATCCGATAAGCCTGAGGTACTCAGCGGCGATCGCCTCTCCGATCCTTCCGCAATCTATATTCCCCGTCACATCATCCTCCCCGCCGTCAGATCCTAACCTGGAAACTCCTCCTGTGCAAAGGGCTGCGGCCGATACGCATTATCGCCTCCCTGTGCTCGACGGTCCCGTATCCCTTGTTTCTCATGAACCCGTATCCGGGGTACTCCACGTCCCTCTCACGCATTATCCGGTCCCTTGTGACCTTCGCGACGATCGACGCTGCGGCTATCGAGAAACTCAGCCGGTCCCCGCTCTTGACTGCCTCGCAGCGGCCGGTGAGCGCCGGCAGCCGCGGCCCGTCCACAAGGACCAGCGAGGGCGGATGCCCGAGACCTTCTACGGCGATCTTCATCGCTTTCAGCGTCGCCCTCAGAATATTTATCCGGTCTATCTCATCATGCCCGACGATACCTGTCGAGTACGCAGTGCTTCTCTGGAGGATAAGCTCACAGAGCCTCTCCCTCGTATTCTCGGAAAGCAGTTTGCTGTCCCTGACCTCGCGAAGCTCTTCACAGGGACTGCAGATCACCGCCGCGGCGACCACGGGGCCCGCCAGCGCACCCCTTCCCGCCTCGTCGACTCCCGCGATCAAGCCCCGCGACCCGCCTGCCCTTCGCAGGTCGAAAAGTACCAGATCCTCGAAATGAACGCGGGATGAAGCGGTCATCGCTACGTCCTGTTCGTCTTCTCCTTGATCCTGGCGGCCTTCCCCTTGAGGTCGCGCAGATAGAAGATCCTCGACCTTCTTACCTTGCCCTTGCGAAGGACCTTGAGCCCGGCGAGGTTGGGCGAGTGCAGGGGGAACACTCGCTCGACGGCGACGCCCTGACTGACCTTCCTGACCGTGAAAGTCGCCGCGACGCCGCTGCCCTTCTTCTGTATGACGATCCCCTGGAAGGCCTGCACCCTCTCGCGATCGCCTTCGACTACCTTGACATCGCACTTGACCGTATCGCCTACGTCGAACTGCGGGATATCGTCCTTGATATGCTTTGCTGAAACCTGATCGAGGATATCCATCTCTCCTCCTTGTATCGATTGCTTTCTGTCTGTCATCTCCGGATCGTCGAACCCGCCTTAGGGCGGATGACTCCGGTCATCGATCTGATGATCACGGCTGTCCGGCGTCTTTTCCACCCGCGTCCAGCAGGTCGGGCCGCAGCCGCCTCGTCCTTTCCAGTGCCGACTCTCTCCTCCACTCATCGATCTTCGCGTGGTTTCCCGACTGGAGGATCTCCGGGACCTTCAGCCCCCTGTATTCGGGAGGCCTTGTGTAATACGAAGCGTCGAGCAGGGATCCCCGGTCCCGCGAGAAGGAATCGCTGTCCCTGCTCCGTTCGTCGCCTATCACGCCGGGCAGATGCCTTACCACGGCATCGGCCACTACCAGTGCGGGGAGTTCCCCGCCGCTCAGTATATAATCACCGATAGATACACAATCGGTTATTACCAGTTCTTCGACCCTCGCGTCTATCCCCTTATACCGCCCGCATACGAATACGATCTTCTCGTGGAGGGCCAGCTCGACGGCGACCGACTGGTCGAACCTCCTGCCCGCGGGTGACATCAGGATCACCGGGACCTTTCCGGCCTCCCCGGCGGCCCTGACCGACTCGACGGCCTCGACTATGGGAGGCGCCATCATGACCATGCCCGGCCCGCCTCCGTATGGATAGTCATCGACCGAGCCATAGCTGTCGACCGCGAAATCCCTCAGGTCAACCACCCTGTAATCCGCCGCCCCCTTCTTCGCCGCGACATCAAGCATCCCCGAGGTCAGCGGACCGGACATCATATCCGGGAAGATCGTTATAAAACTGATCTCCATTTCATGCCTCTCCTCACCACTCTATATCGAGCAGACCGTCGGGAGGATCTATCACGATCACGCCGTTATCGATATCCGTCTCCAGAACGACCTCGGGAACTACGGGAACGGCCCTTTTCCCATCTTTCGTCTCGACTATCAGGCACATCTGGGCAGGGCCCATCAGCATGTCCACGACAGTGCCCGCAAGCTCGCCGTTTTTCAGCCTGACCTGCGCACCCATCACCTGGAAGGGCTTGAGCTCCCCGGGGAGCTGAGCCTCGGAAAGGGAGCCTGTCAGTACGTCAAGCCTGCTGCCGATCACCGGCTCTGCCTCGTCGCGTGACTCTATACCGGCGAGCTTGATGATATATGTATTGCCTTTCGGCCTGTATTTCTCGACCCGGACACTTCGGTGGATATCCTCATCCGACACCAGGTCCAACCTGTCGAGCGCGAGTGCTCCGATCCAGAAATCGGGTCCCGGGAGAAGCTTCAGCTCGCCCTTCAGGCCGACGGCCTTCACGATGCTGCCGAGGGTGGCTGTCATGGCCGTCATCTCCCGCTCCCTATTCGCGGATCTCCAGGAGCACCTTTTCGCCCATTCTCGTGGCCGCGGCGTTCACCAGGGCCCTGAGAGCCTTGGCCGTCTGCCCGTTCCTGCCGATGACCTTTCCCACGTCGGCTTTGTCGACTGAGAGGACGAGTATGGTCGTATTGTCGCGGCTCTCCTCTGATATCCTGATAGCGTCAGGCTTGTCGACGAGCATCTCGGAGATCCGCCGGATCATCGTATTTATCTTGTCAGTCTTCATTTTTCATTACCTTCGAAGGAGACAGTCGCACTGAGAGCCCGTCAGGACTCCTGCTTCTCGCCGGATTCCTCCGCCGGCGCTTCCGTGGCAGAGGCTTCATCCGCGGCCTTTTCCCCGGCCACCTTGGCGGCTTCTTCTTCAGCCGCCTTGGCTGCTGCGGCCGCCTTCTTCGAGATCCTGGTCTTTTCCTTCTTCTGTGCCTTGGGCTGCTTGGCCCTTCTCTCCTCGATCTTCGCGTTGACCTCGGCGATCGTCATGCCGGTCCTTATCAGCTCCCATCGCTCGAGTATCCCTTGGGACTTGAGAAGGTTGACTACGTTTACCGAAGGCTTCGCGCCGTTGCCGAGCCACTTGTAGACCTTGTCCTCGTCGATGACGATCTCGGCCGGCTCGACCATGGGATTGTAGTGGCCCAGTGTCTCGAGAAAACGTCCGTCCCGCGGCGAGCGCGAATCGGCCGCGACAAGCCGGTAGAAAGGCCTCTTCTTCGAGCCCATCATCTTCAGTCTGATCTTGACTGCCAATTTGACCTCCGTATCAGGTATCCCTCTCGATCATGAGAAGGGAAATCCAGCGGGCTTCTTGCCCGCCAATCCAGCGGGCTTATTGCCCGCAAATCCCGCGGGCATCCTGCCCGACAGCTTTGAAAAACGTTTCATCATCTTGCGCATCTGTTGAAACTGGCCCAGAAGCTTGTTGACGTCCTGGATGCTCGTCCCGCTACCTTTCGCGATACGCTTGCGCCTCGACCCGCCTATGAGCTGCGGGGAACGCCGCTCTTCGGGGGTCATGGAGCGAATGATCGCCTCCAGTCTCTTCATCTCGTTCTCACCGATGCCGGATGCCAGGGCTTTGTCGACCTTCATTCCCGGGATCATCCCAAGGAGCTGGTCCACAGGCCCCATCTTCTTCAGCCGCTGAAGCTGGTCGAGGAAGTCTTCGAGGGTGAAAGACTCCTTTCGAATCCTGCGCTCGAGCTCCCTGGCCTCCTTCTCGTCGATCGCGTCCTGGGCCTTTTCGACGAGGGACAGCACGTCCCCCATGCCCAGGATCCTTCCCGCCATGCGGTCGGGATAAAAGACCTCCAGGTCAGAAGCCTTCTCGCCGACGCAGGCGAACTTTATCGGTACGCCCGTTACCGCGCGCACCGAGAGCGCGGCGCCGCCACGTGAGTCACCGTCGAGCTTGGTGAGGACGACACCGGTAAAGTCGATCTCTTTCTTGAACTCCGCCGCAACACCGACGGCCTCCTGGCCGGTCATGCTGTCGAGGACAAGGAGTATCTCTTCAGGTTCGAGGATCTCTCTTATAGCGGAGAGTTCCTCCATCATCTCACGGTCGATGTGCAGCCGTCCCGCAGTATCGACGATGAGGGTGTCCTTCAGGGTCTTTCTCGCCTCCAGCGCCGCGCCGCGGACTATCTCCTCGACCGGCGATCTGTCGCCGGGCGCGTATATCGCGGCACCGATCTCGCCGGCAAGCACCTTGAGCTGCTCGACCGCCGCCGGACGATAGATATCGGCCGCGACGAGCAGCGGCTTGCGTCCTCTCTTCATGAGAGAGAGGGCGAGCTTCGCGCAGAAACTCGTCTTCCCGGCACCCTGAAGACCGCACACCATCACCGATGCCGGCGACCCTGAAAGGTCGAAACCGGCCGGTGTGGAGCCGAGAAGGACAACGAGTTCCTCGTTGACTATCTTTATGACCTGCTGGTCAGGGGTCAGGCTGTCGAGCACCTTGCGCCCGACTGCCCTCTCGCCGACCCGGCTTACGAACTCTTTTACTACCTTGTAGTTTACGTCGGCCTCGAGGAGCCCCCGGCGGACCTCCTTCATCGCTGCCTGGATGTGGCTTTCGCGTACCTTCCCGTGTCCGCGTAGTTCCTTGAAGACGCGCGCGAACTTATTTCCTAGGTCCTGGAACAAAAGGACACATCCTGCTCGTAAAAGACATAAAATAACACGATTACCTGTGGCTGGCAAGGGAAAACGGGAAGAGCCCCTTTATAGCGGAAAAGGGCCTTTCAGCCCCTTATAGCCCTGATGGCGGCGGCGTAATCGCCGCTCCTGTAGATCGCGGTCCCGGCTACGAGACACTCCCCCCCCGCTTTCCTTACAGATCCGGCGTTATCCGGGGTGATCCCTCCGTCTACCTCTATCAGGAACGAGTGCCCCCCTTGGTCCCTCGCCGAACAGGCTTCCATTATCTTGTCCAGCACAGCTGCTATGAATTTCTGCCCTCCAAAACCGGGGAAGACCGTCATTATGAGAAGCAGGTCGACTTCGCCGAGCAGATGACTGACGCTGCCGAACGGCGTGTCCGGATTTATCGCAAGGCCCGCGGCGCTGCCCTCCCCGTGTATAGCGCGTATGATATCCAGGTGGCCATCCGCGACCGCCTCGTAATGAAAGGAGACGACGTCGCTGCCCGCCCTTACGAATTCAGAAGCGTACCTGGCCGGGTCGCTGATCATGAGGTGAGTGACAAGGGGAATGGAAGCCACCCCCGAAATAGCCTTTACGACCATCGGCCCGAAAGTGATATTCGGCACGAAATGACCGTCCATCACGTCGAGATGATGAAAATCGGCGCCCGCCTTCTCGACAGCCCGCAGTTCCTCGGCCAGCCTTGTAAAATCAGCTGAGAGCAACGACGGCCCGACCGCAGCCCGGCCTCTTTCAATCGACTGTAGAAACGACGAGCTCAATCGTCCCACCTTCCTTTATCGAGTATCCGGCCGGCGGGTTCTGAGACAGTATCGTCCCGGGAAATCGGCTGCCGTCCCGCCTGCTTACAACACGCGTTACGTGGAATCCGCCCCTCTCGAGACGCTCCCTGACAAAGAGAAGGTCCTTGCCGGTAAGATCCGGCATGAGAAAGACTGAAGGCTCACCGGTCATGTAGAGCAGCAGGTCGACTTGAGAACCCGCCGGCGCCAGCGATCCTCCCTGAGGACTCGACGCGGCGATCCTGTTCGGCCCCTCGTCAGCAGTGAACACCCGCGCGATGCTTCCCCGCCTCAGGCGTGCCCCCTCGAGGTCCAGCTCGGCCTCCCTGAGCGACCTCCCCTCAAGGTCCGGGACCTCTTCCATCTGCATTCCCGAGCTCGTGACCACCTTGACCGTCCTTCTGCCCTTGAGCCCCTCGCCCGGCGACGGATCCTGCTCGAGGACGTAACCGGCCGGAGAGCTGTCCGAGAAACGCTCGCCGGTGACCATCAGGTTGAGGCCGCTCTCCCTGCAAGCCTCCTCGGCGGCTTCCAGAGGGATGCCCTCGAGCTCCGGCACGATAACGATGTCTCCCCGGCCCGTGAGGACCGGAAGTATGACGAGATTGAAAACCGCCATGCCGAGGATGAAGATCCCTGCTATGGCCACCGTGTATATCAGAAACGGATGGTATCCCTTTTTCCCCTCACTCATCTCTCTCACCTCCGAGGACAGCCCCTTCTGTGAGGCCACCCCCCCTGAGGAACTCGCCGGCCGGCAGGATCTTTCTTCCCTCGGCCTGCAGCATCGTCAGCCTGACGGACCCGGCGGCGCAGGCTACCTCTATTATACCGCCTGACGCCCTGATGACCTCCCCCGGCTTTGCACCGTCCGCCCCCTGCGCGCGGGGCTCCGAACGGTGGACCTTTATCAGCCGTCCCCCCGCGGTAGTATGGCTCCCCGGCCACGGGTTCATCCCCCTGATATGATCATGGACCGCGGCGGCCTCCCTGTTCCAGTCGATCAGCCCGTCGCTCTTCTTGAGCAGCGGCGCGAACGTCACGCCTTCTTCGGGCTGCTCCAGCGGCTCCAGCCCCTCTGCGGTGATCCTGCCGAGCGTCTCGACGAGCAGCGTGCCCCCGATCCCGGCGAGCCTTCCGGAAAGTTCGCCGGCGGTCTCCATCGGCCCGATCGGCACAGCGCTCCTGGCGTATACCGGGCCGGCGTCGAGGGCTCTGACCATCCTCATGATCGAGATCCCTGTCTCCCTGTCTCCGGAGGATACGGCCATGTTGATCGGGCTGGCCCCCCTCCACCTCGGAAGGAGCGAGGCGTGGACATTGATGCAGTCGACAGCGGGAAGGCCCAGCGCCCTCCCGGGGAAGATCAGCCCGAACGCCGCGACTACGAATAGGTCCGGATCGATACCGGCAAGCCTCTCGAAGGCCCCCTCGTCCCTGAAACTCTTCATGACCATCACGGGAAGCCCGAGTTCCACGGCAGCGATCCTCACCGCCGTCGGGGTACTCTTCCTTCCCCTGCCTGCGGGACGGTCGGGCTGCGTGACCACGAGCTGCGGACGGTACGCCGAACCGTAAAGAGCCTTCAGCGACGGTACGGCGAAATCGGGAGACCCGAAGAATACGACCCGCGGCATCGCGATATCACTCCCGTGTTCCCTGCCGTGCGAGGTCCCTGAGCTTTCCCTTGACGAGGGTCTTTCTCCCGAAGGAAAGCCTGTCGACGAACAGAACACCGTCGAGATGATCGAGCTCGTGCTGGATTATCCTCGAGACTAGCCCGTCTACCTTCACGCAGTGCTTCACTCCCCGGCTGTCCTGGAACTCCACTTCGATAGCGACCGGCCTTTCGACCTTTCCCCTTATGCCGGGCACGCTCAGGCATCCTTCCTCGACGCAGTCGGTCTCATCGCCGCAGGAGAGGATCCTGGGGTTGACGAGTGTGATAAGGGTATCGGGATTATAAGGGTCGGGGTTGACCACGGCTATCCGGCGCGAGACTCCCACCTGGGGCGCGGCGAGCCCCACTCCCTCCTCGACGATCATCGTCTCGACCATCCTGGCGATCAGCCTTTCGAGCTCCTCGTCAAAGACCTCTACGTCCTCGCTCTTGCCCCGGAGTATCTCATCGCCGTATATCCTTATACCTAGCGATTCCATCGGTGGGCTATTCCTTCCTCTTCTCTACGACCGTCGCGATCGCGCTCTTTACGACCTCGACCTTCACGTTCTCGGCTATCTTGAGGACCACCACATGATCCTTGGCGTCGGAGATCGTCCCGTAGAGACCGCCGTTGGTGATCACCTTGTCGCCCTTGCCCAGCTCCGAGAGCAGTTTCTGGTGTTCCTTCTGCTTCTTCTGCTGCGGCCTGATGAGAAGAAGGTAGAATACTATGAACACCATGATGATCGGGATGAACATCGTAAGGGGATTGCCTCCACCCTCTGCGCCGCCTGTGGACATCGCGAACAATAATGCCGACATCTTTCCTCCTGTGTGAGTTGTGACCGGTAAGCGCGTAAACCGAGACGGCTGCTAACCGTCTGATTTTCCGTACTTTTCGTAGAATTCCTTCCGCCACTGGCTGAAAAGGTCTTCTTTTATAACTTGCCTCATCTCTTCCATAAGATGCAAGTAAAAACGGATGCTGTGGACCGTCGCCAGCCGCGGGCCGAGCATCTCTCCCGCCATGAAGAGATGCCTGAGATAGGCCCTCGAGTAATTCCTGCACGTGTAGCAGTCGCAGTCGGGGTCGAGAGGGCCGAAATCATCCCTGTTCGAGGAGTTCTTCAGTATCACCCTGCCACGCGAGGTGAACACGGTGCCATTGCGTGCGTTCCGCGTCGGCATCACGCAGTCGAACATGTCTATGCCCCTCGCCACCGCCTCGACGAGGTCTTCGGGGAAGCCTACTCCCATAAGATATCGCGGCTTGTCCTCCGGCAGCAGTTTCGCCGTGAATGCGGCCACACCGTAGAGGTCCTTCTTCGATTCTCCGACCGAGAGCCCCCCGATCGCGTACCCCGGGAAATCGAGCGAGGTGAGCTCGCGCGCCGACCGCTCCCTGAGGTCCTCGAAGACCGAGCCCTGGACTATGGCGAAGATGACCCTCTCATACCCGTCCCTCGTAACGCGGGGGCCGTAAGGCGCAAGGCTTCGCTCGGCCCACTGGGTCGTCCTCGCGACCGCCTCCGCCGCCGTCTCGCGGCTGCACGGATACTCGGCGCAGTGGTCGAGGACCATCATTATGTCGGAGCCTATGTCGAGCTGGATATCGATGACGCTCTCCGGCGTCAGATGCCTGCTCGACCCGTCGATATGGGAACGGAAGCTGACCCCGTCGAAGGATATCTTCCTCAGGTCGGCGAGGCTGAACACCTGGTACCCGCCGCTGTCGGTGAGTATCGGGCCGGGCCATGACATGAACCTGTGTATCCCTCCCGCCTCTTTGATCAGGGCCTCTCCCGGGCGGAGGTGCAGATGGTATGTGTTGGCGAGGATTATCTGCGTGCCGGCGGCCCTGAGATCGTCGGGTGAGAGGGACTTTACCGTCGCCTGTGTACCAACCGGCATGAAGGCCGGCGTCTCCACATCGCCGTGACCGGTCGTCAGGATGCCGGTCCGGGCTCCCCCCCGTTCTGTACCTGTAAGTTTGAATCCGAAACTCAACCGGGCTCCTGCCTCTCTCAACGTATGAACATGACATCCCCGTAGCTGTAGAAACGGAACTTTCGCTCGACGGCCCAGCGGTAGGCGCTCAGGATCCTCTCCCTGCCGGCGAAAGCCGCCACAAGGACGAGCAAGCTCGATCTCGGCAGGTGCATGTTCGTAAGCAGTGAGCTGACGACCCTGAACTCGAAGCCCGGATATATGAAGAGGCCGGTCCATCCTGTCATGTATTCCGCACCGTCGATCTCGACTGTCCCTGCGCCCTCGATCGCTCCAGAGGCGGCCGCTTCGAGCGCCCGCGTGACCGTCGTGCCGACCGCGATCACCTTCCTGCCGCTCCTTGCGGCGGACGTCAGCTCCTCGAGGTAGTCCTTCCTGATGGAGACGTGCTCGGCCGGAAGGACGTTCTCCTCGACCACTTCCTCTTCGAGCGGCCTGAACGTGCCCGGGCCGACATGAAGGGTAAGCGGCATGACCGTGATCCCCTTGCGGCGAAGCCCGTCGAGCACTTCCTCGGTGAAATGCAGCCCCGCCGTGGGAGCGGCGACTGAGCCTTCGACCTTCGCGAAGACCGTCTGATAGCGGCCCTTGTCGAGCTCCTCGTCCCCGCGTCTTATGTAGGGCGGCAGCGGGACATGCCCGTATCTCTCTATAAAGCCGTGCTCGGCGACGCCTTCAGGCATCGCGACGACCCATTCGCCCCCTCCGACTTCCTCGACGATCCTGAGGGCGTGACCCGTTTCACCGACCAGGACCCTGTCGCCTTCCCTTAGCCTTCTCGACGGGCGGCAGAGCGCCCTCCACTTCCCCTCTCCCAGGCGCCGAACGAGGAAGACCTCCACCTCGGCTCCTGTCTCCCTGCGCCCGAGAAGGCGTGCCGGTATTACCTTCGTGTCGTTCACGACCACGATGTCGCCCTCATGGAGATACCTCGGGAGGTTGGCGAACCTCGTCTCGCGCACCTCATCCCTCGAGCGGTCGAGCATGAGCATCCTGCTCTCGTCGCGGCGCCCGGCGGGATACTGAGCGATCAGTTCCTCGGGGAGTTCGTAATCGAAATCTCTTAATCTCATAAGGCTTTCCGTTGAGGAGGTGAAGGGCCGCCGGGGCCCTAGAGGATCCTGCCCTGTTTCCCGTCGGCCGAGGGCGGCTCGGCGCCGAGATGCCTGTAGCCGGCCTCGGTGACGATCCTCCCCCGCTGGGTCCTCTGGAGCAGGCCCTCCTGTATGAGGAAAGGCTCGTATACATCCTCGATAGTGTCGCTCTCCTCGGAGACCGCCACAGCGAGCGAACCTATTCCCACCGGCCCGCCGGAGAACTTGTCTATGACGGCGGAGAGGATCCGCCTGTCCATCTCGTTGAGTCCCCGCTCATCGACCTCGAGCATCTCGAGCGCGTATCTCGCCATCTCGAGATCTATCGTCCCGTCGCCTTTTATCTGCGCGAAGTCCCGCACCCGGCGAAGCAGCCTGTTCGCTATCCTGGGGGTCCCCCTCGACCTGCCCGCTATCTCCGCCGCCCCTTCATCGTCGATCGCGGCTCCCAGAAGGCCCGACGACCGCTTGACGATGCTGAAGAGGTCGCCTGGAGAGTAGAAATCGAGCCTGGCCACAACCCCGAACCTGCTTCTCATCGGCGGAGTGATCATCCCTGCCCTGGTCGTTGCGCCAACGAGGGTGAATGGCTCTATCTGGAGCGAGTAATGCCTCGCGTGCGGGCCCTTGTCGACTATAAGCTCGCACCTGAACTCCTCCATCGCCGGATAGAGGTGTTCCTCGACGATCCGGCTGAGCCTGTGTATCTCGTCGATGAATACGACATCCCTCGCTTCGAGCTGCGTGAGGATCCCGAGAAGATCCGCAGGGCTCTGGAAGACTGGACCGGACGTGCTCCTGATATGGACGCCGAGCTCAGAGGCTATTATATGGGCCAGCGTCGTCTTCCCCAGCCCCGGAGGACCGTACAGGAGGACGTGGTCGAGCTGCTCTCCGCGCTTTACCGCCGCCTCGATGAAGACCTCGAGGTTCTCCTTCAGCTTTGTCTGGCCCACGAATTCCGCCATGGTAGACGGCCGCAGCGTGGACTCGGACATGAGCTCCTCATGCGTGGCCTTCGGGTCTGTTACCAGCTTCTCGTCCATCGGATCCTTCCATGCCCGAGACTAAAGGGGAACCTTCCTCAGCGCCATCCTGACAATATCCTCGACCGTGTAACCGGACGCGCCGCCTTCGAAGTCGATCCTCTCGAGCGCCTTCTCGGCGTTGGCCCGGGTCAGCCCGATCGACATCAGGGCGGCCAGCGCCTCCTCGATCGTCTCGGTACGCGCCGAGGGACTCCGCCGGCCGGCGGTCTCCCCTGAGACTTCTATCCTGTCCTTGAGCTCGAGTATTATCCTCTCCGCGGTCTTCTTCCCGATACCGGGTATCCTGACCAGGGCCTGGACATCCCCGTTCCTGATCATCCCCGCCAGGGCCGGCGCGCTTCCCTGCGACATCATCGCCAGCGCGGCTTTAGGCCCGACTCCGCTGACGCCCAGAAGGGCCGTAAAGACGCCCCGGTCGTACTCCGTCGCGAATCCGAAGAGCGTCAGCGCGTCCTCGCGCACATGCAGGTACGTGCTGAGCCTCACTCTGTCGCCGATATTACCGAGTGAGGAAAGAGTCGGCGCGGGCACGTGTATCTCAAGGCCGAAACCGCCAGTTTCGACGACGACGCTCGTCTCGCTCCTGCCGGCAAGTATTCCTTCTATCGACGATATCATGTTTCTCTCCCGACCGGCGAGCCAGCCCTCAGCGCGTGACAGAAAGCGATGGCGAGAGCGTCGGTCTCGTCCTCGCACTGAGGATCGTGATCGGGCCGCAGCAGGCGGACGATCATCGCCCCCACCTGGCTCTTGTGAGCCGAACCGGCGCCGGTCACGCTTCCCTTCACTTCACGGGGTGAATACTCGAAGACCTCGATCCCCGCCTCGGCCGCCGCGAGGATAGCCACACCGCGAGCCTGCCCTAGTTTCAGTGCGCTCTTCGGATTCTTCGCCACGAACACTTCCTCTATCGCCATCGCGGCAGGCGAGAATTCCCTGAGCACCTCGTCGAGTCCCCGCTTTATCGCCGCGAGCCTCCGCGGCATAGTATCCGAAGCTTTTACCCTGATCGCTCCTGACCCTATGTAGACGATCCCGGAGCCCCGTTTCTCGACCAGGCCGTAACCGGTCACGCGGCTTCCGGGATCTATGCCGATGATCACAGGCAATCTTCCCTCCGGAGAGCGCTATATCTGGTCCTCTATCTCCCCGAGGATCTCGTCGGAAATATCGAAGTTGGCGCTGACCTTCTGGACGTCGTCGTTGTCCTCGAGCGCCGAGACGAGTTTGAGCACCTTGATGGCCTTGTCGCTGTCGAGCTCTATCGTCGTCTTTGGCTGAAGCGAGACCTCGGCTACCTGGTACTCGATGCCGGCCGCCCTTATCCCTTCCCTGACATCCTCGAACACGTCGGGCGGGCAGAGGATCTCGTACTGTCCGCTTTCGGTGCGGATATCATCTGCGCCTTTCTCAAGGGCTATTTCGTAGACCTTGTCCTCGTCTGCCGCCGCCTGGTCGATCACGACCATCCCTCTTGTCTCAAACATGTAGGCCACCGAGCCGGGCTCTCCTAGATGCCCTCCGTGCCTTGAGAAGAGGTGACGCACCTCGGCGGTCGTCCGGTTCCTGTTGTCGGTCAGCGATTCGACGAGCACCGCCACGCCCCCCTGGGCGTAACCCTCGAAGGTAGCGGCCTCATAGACCACGCCTGGCAGCTCTCCGGTGCCGCGCTTTATCGCCTTGTCCATATTAGCCGCCGGCATGTTGGCGTCGCGCGCCACCTGGACGGCTGTCCTGAGCCGAGGATTAGTCTCCGGATCTCCGCCGCCCTCGCGGGCGGCCACTACGATCTCCTTGATGAGTTTTGTGAAGATCTTGCCCCTCTCGGCGTCGATCTTCTCCTTCTTCCGCTTGATCGTGCTCCACTTGGAATGTCCTGACAACTCCTGCCTCCGGATCCTGAGTTTACTTGTCTTCTTCCTTTTCCGCTTCCGCCTCGGCGATCAGCCTCAGCGCGATATCATGGGGCACGACCTCATAATGGGAGAACGACCTCGTATGAGACGCCTTGCCCTGCGTCATGGACCGAAGCGAAGTGGCGTAGCGGTGCAGGTCGGCAAGCGGCACCTGGGCCTTTATCTTCTGCAGGCTCCCTTCCTGCTCTGTGCCCTGTATCTTGCCCCGCCGGCCGGACAGGTCACCCATGATGTCCCCCATGTACTCCTCGGGGACGAGGACTTCGACGTCATAGATCGGCTCGAGTATCACGGGTTTGGCGTTCTTGACCGCCGCCTTGAATCCCTTCGACCCGGCCATCTTGAACGCCGCATCGGAAGAGTCCACCGTGTGATAAGAGCCGTCGAACACCGTCACCCTGACGTCCTGGAACTTGTACCCGGCGACTACGCCGGTAGACATTGCCTCCCTGACGCCTTTCTCCACCGCCGGGATGAACTTGCCGGGGATGACCCCGCCGACGATCGCGTCGACGAACTCGAATCCCCCTCCCCTCGGAAGCGGCTCGAGCCTCAGCCAGGCGTCGCCGAACTGGCCGCGCCCTCCACTCTGCTTCTTATGCTTGCCCTGCGCCTCGGCCGTAGCCGCAATCGTCTCCCTGTAAGGTATCTTCGGAGCGATCATATCGACCTCTACGCCGTATTTTCTCTTCAGCCTGCCGAGGATCACCTCGAGATGAAGCTCACCCTGTCCGGAGAGGATCGTCTGCCTCAGCTCGGCATTGTTCTCCACCGTAAACGTGAGGTCCTCCTCGGAGAGCCTCGTAAGCCCGGCGCTGACCTTGTCCATCTCACCCTTGGTCTTGGCCTCGATCGCCGTATGGAGCGACGGCTGCGGGAATTCGATCGGAGCGATGACTATCTGCTTCGACTTGGGACAGAGCGTGTTGCCTACCCTGGTCGATTTCAGCTTCACAGCCGCGCCGATATCACCGGCCGGTATCGAATCAGTGTCAATCCTCTCCTTGCCCTGTATGAAATAAAGCTGCCCGATCCTCTCGGAAGTCTCGACCGAGGAGTTGTACATGTCCTCTCCGACCTTCAGGTCCCCGGAAAAGGTCCTTATGAACGAAAGGTCTCCGAGATGCTTCTCCGAAAGGGCCTTGAACACGAACGCCGCCGTCGGCTCGTCCGGGCCGATCTTCGTCTTCTCGGTTTTATCCGCTCCCGTCACCGTATCTATCATGGTGCGCCACGCGGGCGAAGGGAGCATGGAGACTATCATGTCCATGAGCTGATGCACGCCGATGTTCTCCGTGGCCGACGTGACGACAAGCGGGACGAACGTCCCTGAATGGCACCCCGCCGACAGCCCGTTCGAAAGCTCCTCGTCGCTCAGCTCTCCGCTCTCGAGGAACTTCTCCAGAAGGGAATCGTCCGATTCGGCCGCGAAATCCATCAGCTTCTGCCGCATCTCGCCGACCGTGCCTTCCATGTCCGCGGGGACATCCTCCTCGGCGAACTTTCCTCCGCCGGAATAGATCAGGGCCCTGTTCCTGAGGATATCGACCACACCCTTGAACGAGGCGCCCTGGCCGACGGGGATTGTCATGGGCATCACCTTCGCCCCGAGGTATTTCTGCGCGGCGGAGAGGCACTTATCGAAATCCGCGTGCTCCTTGTCCATCTTGTTCACGCAGACTATCCTCGGCAGCTTCCTCGCGTTGAGGTACTTCCAGGTCTTCTCGGTGCCGACCTCGACGCCGGAATCCGCGCTCATGACCACCACGCCGCCCTCCGCCACCGCCATCGATGAGATGACCTCGCCGACGAAATCCTCGTAACCTGGTGTGTCTAGGATATTTATCTTTGTCTTTTCATGCTCGAGCCACGCGATACCGGCACTGATGGAGATATGCCTCTCGATCTCGTCGGGAGCCGAGTCGAGAACGGTGTTTCCATCCTCGATCTTTCCGATCCTGTTCGTGACGCCGGCGTTGAACAGCATCGCCTCGCCGAGGATCGTCTTCCCCGACGATTGATGCCCGACAAAGACTGTGTTCCTTATCATGTCGATCGAAAACTTCTTCAAGACAACCTCCAGTTTCTTATCTTTATATCTATCCGCCAGCGGCGGCAATATCCCGGGCGGGGCCTCAGCCGCCCAGATTCTGCAACATCAGCATGAGCACGCCCAGCGCCCAGATCACGATCGTGGGCGCAAGTGCCGCCTTACGGCTGATCCCGTATACGACCGAGACTCCGACGACGAACAGGACCAGGAACCAGATCTGGAAGAGACTCAGACTCTCCAGGATCGCCCGAAGTATACCGTGGGCCCCGATGAACCTGTTCAGTGAGAAGGACGTCGAATACAGGTCCTCGCGCGACGTTATGTTCTCGATCCCTCTCATATGGATTATCAGCATGCGCAGCGCCTGCTCGATCAACCCGATGAAACCGGTAAAGCTGAGAAGGCCGAGCATCTTCTTGAAGCCCGACCTGCCGCTGACGAGATTTACCGTTACGTTGCATAGCGCGGCAAGGATCACATAGATCAGCAGCACTATCAGGGGCGCGGCGATCATGCCGACAAAGCCGAACCTGTCCATCATCTCGCCCTGCGTCTGAAGCTGGTCCTCGGAGAGGCCCCTCTCGTTCAGCATGAAAAGCTGCTTGTTGATCGGCTGCTGAAAATACGCGATCACGGAAGAGGCTATCGCTATGACCAGGAAGGGCTTCCACCAGGAGAGCCCCGCTTCGATCCTCCTGAATACCTTGACCGGATCGATGAATATGTCGATAAGCGAAGCCCAGAATCCGCCCTCGGCCTCACCGGAGGGGGATACATTTTCCATCTCCTCGGGGATTCCACCCGGGTTCTCGTTCATCCTTCCACTCCTTTTACCCTTGAACAGAATTCGGCGACCACCCGTACGGGTGCCGCCCCAGGAAAGGAACAAGGTTTAAAATAGACTACTTTACCCTTCCTGTCAACCTCCTGCTTTATAAAGAGAAGAGCCGGCCGCCCCCTGGGGCGCCGGCTCCTCAATACGCTGGAATGCTCCCGGTTTTCAGTCGTTTTTATCGATCTCCTCGAGCTTCTTCTGAAGCTTCTGCATCTCCTTCTCTAGAGCCTTCAACTTGGCTTCGAGCTTCTCCTGGTCCATCCCCTGGATCCTGTATTCCCCGATCCGGGGCTTGCCCATCATCTCTATCCGTTTCATGCCCTCCTTGTGGGGGCTCCTTATGATGAATTCCCTGCTCATGTCGAATTCGTCCTCGAGCTCGACTTCGAAGACCTTCTGAGTCCCCATCCGTACGACCGTGACGGCTACGCTCATATCAGCCGCATCTTCGCCCTCAGCTTCGTCGCCTTCCTCCTCGATATCCGCGTAGGCGCCGTCGAGCGCTTCATAGACATCGTCGATCTCGGAGATCTTCGCATCGCCGATCTTCACTATCACGTCGCCGGCTTTCATTCCTGCCTTCCCGGCCGGCGAATCCTCGACGACACTGAGCACCAGGATACCCTCGCCTTCCTTCACCTTGAAATATGGGGCCATATCGGCGTTTAACTCGTGCAGCATCACGCCCAGCCTCGCGCGGCTTTCGTAAATGGAGAAATGATCGCCATCCGGCGTGACCCAGACGTTGGCACCCTTGCCGAGGGTGTTGAAATAGGCCTTGTTAGCCATATCGCCGTAATCGTCTATATCGATGGTCACATACGCCGTCTTCCTCTCGCCGAGAGCTAGATCGAACTTCTTCTTCTTGCCATCGCGATATGCGACTATCGCGATCTTGTCGCCCGGCTGCTTCGAGCCGATCAGATCGGCGAGTTCCTTCGAATCCTTGACCTTCTCGCCTGCTATCGTGTATATCACGTCATTTTCCTCGAGCCCTGCCTCCTCGGCGGGGCCGTCCTCGACTATCCCTGTGACCAGGACCCCCGTGGATTTGGGGTAATCGAACTTCTTGATCATCTCCTGGTCGAGGTCTTCCATGTAGATCCCGAGGAACGCCCCCTTTTCCTCGATCTTCTTGACCTTCCTGTCCGTGTTCACGGCCGTCTTCTCCCCGGCGAACGCGAACGCGGTCATAGCGAATGTGAACGCCACGAAAACGGCAAATGAAAGTATCGTTGTCTTTCTCATCTTCTCCGGCCGCTCTTACTGGCGGCCGCTCACCTCCTCAGGGTCCACACTGAAATAAACCGCTCTCTTCTGACCCGTATATCCCGGAGCGGGAAAAAAGTTTCATTTTTTGATGAGAGTGCTTCCTGGGTCAGCGCTTCCCCCGTAGTCCAGCCAGCTGCTCGTATACCTCGTTTGTCCGGCTCCCCCACAGCTCCAGACTGTAGAATTCCATCACCCTTACCCTTGCGCGCCTGCCGATGTCGGCGCGGGCGGGGGTGTCAGCAGCGAGCCTGACCATTATCTCCGTCAATCCTTTCAGGTCACCGGGCTCGAAAGTGATCCCGCAATCACCAAGGACGCCGGGCATCCCTCCCACCCGGCTGGCCACGCAGGCGACGCCGCATGACATCGCTTCGAGCAGCGCCAGCGGAACGCCTTCCGAGCGAGACGGGAGTACGAAGATATCGAAAAGGGGAAGATACTCCTCGGGCCTGTCGGTGTGGCCTGGAAAAGAGACAGACCTTCCGATACCGAGGCTCGAGACAAGCCCCTCGAGCTCCTCCCTTGACTGCCCCTCGCCGGCCACAATAAGCCGCGCGTCATGGCCACCGGAGGAAAGGAGGCCTGAGAACGCCTTCAGGAGCGTAGGAAAGTCCTTCACCGGCTTGAGCCCGCTCAACGAGCCGATCAGCACACATTCCGATCCGGCGCCTGCGGGGAAATTCTCACTCACAAGCCGGGCCTTCTCGCTGTACCTGAGGGCGGGTTCCATAGGCCGGAACCTGGATGTGTCCACCCCATTGGGTATGACGACTATCGAATCCTTCGCCGCGCCGATCCTTGCCGCTTCTTGCGCTGCCTCATCGCTGACGGCGATCACGCGCCGCGTCCTTCTTCCCGCGAGCGCGGCCAGGACCCTTCTCGGACCGTTGAATTCCAGGCCCGCGCTGTGCCTCGTGACCACCAGCGGCACGCCCGACATGACTGAGGCCACAGCGGCCGCGATCTCGGCATGAAACATATGGGCATGAAGGATATCGGGCCGGGCGGAAGAGAGGATTCCTCTTATCCTCTTTCTTATGGACGGCCGAACGAGATCCCGGAGCGACCCGATCCCCAGCTCGTAGACGGTCACTCCCGTCGCCTCGAACCGGCCAGCAAGCTCACCACCCTGTCCGAGGATGCAGACGGACGCGCGGATCCCGTGTCCGTCGAGATACCGGCACAGGTCGAGCACGTGAAGCTCCGCGCCCCCGATATTGAGCGATGAGATGAAAAACAGGATATTGCGGGATATCATATCGGAATTGTCACGTGATCCGCTCGTACTTCTCGACCTGATCGGCGATCCTCTTTCTTCCCTCGATGACCCTCAGAACCGGCTCGACGAAGGAATCTTCCTCGACGTTTCTCGTAGTCTCGGCCTTTTCCCATGAGCAGAGCCTGCCTCCGGAGAGGAACGTGAATATCGCGGCCAGGGCGGCTGCATTCACCATCACGAAATAGAACGGCACGAAAAAGACCTTCGTCCTTACCCTTCCTCTCCTCAGGATGGCTCCGATAGCGGCGAAGATGTAGAAGATGTTCTGAAGGATGAAGAAGGCGGCAAAGAAAGGCTCTCGCAGAAGGAACATGCTCGCTACATATAAGACCGGAAGCGTCGCGCCGACGCACCACCTGAGCAGCTTCCTCGAGACGAACTGGAATGTTCTCAGTCTCCCTCCGAAATCGTTCCGCAGGTGACTGTAACCGGTTAGGCCCCTGACGACGATCCGCCGCTTGCGGCTGAATTCCTCCCTGAAGAAATATGTCGAGCGCTCGAAAGCGACAGCTTCGGGCTCGTATACCACACCGTACCCCTGCGAGGCCACCTCGGCCGGGAGCTGGAAATCGTTGGCCACGTCCTTCATGACCGGCCGGAACAGCCTCCTGCGTATTGCGAAGATCGTGCCTGTGGCGACCAGCACCGAGCCGAGCCTGCTCTCCAGGCTGTTGAGCAGCCCCTCATAGCGCCAGTAGAGGCTCTCGCCCTTGCCCACGTACGACTCGTTGTCGAGATAGACGAGCCTGCCCACGACACACCCTGTCTCCGGGACATCGAAATTCCTCACGAGCTTGAGCAGCGCGTCTTCCCTGTAGAAGGCGTTGGCGTCGGAGAAGACCAGCACATCTTCCTCGATACCAAGCACTGTCTTGTTCAGCGTCGCGCTCTTTCCCTCGCGCCCGTTGAAAGCCTTCAGGACGACGACGCTCCCCTCGTATTCCCTTACGATATCGTTGGTCCCGTCCTGTGATCCGTCGCTCGAGATGATGATCCTGAGCAGGTCCCTGGGATAGTCGAGTCTGAGACAGTTCTCGATCTTGTCCCTGATTATCCTCTCCTCGTTGTGGGCGGAGACAATAAGGGCGACCGTCGGAAGCTGATCCTTTCCCCGGCCGGGCCGCCTGGGCGCGAAAATACCCAGAAATGCCAGTATCAGCGGATATCCGGCATAGATATAGGCCGTGAGCGCTATGATAGAAAAGACAAGAAGCTTCAGGAAAATATCCATCTCCCCGGTTCCCCCATATATGCGAAGTTACGTATTCTTAACACATGAAGGAAGATCTTCAAACAAAAATCCTTCATGCAAAAAAAACGCGTCACCCGTTTTCCCGTACATCAGGCCGCGTCTGCTGAGGATATATACGGAAAAACAGTAACGCTCGCTCTATATTACTCCTTGTTCATTATCAATATACGCCCTAAATCCTCCCGTGTCAATCAATACCGGCGCCCCTGTACCTCGTCACGCCGCCGTATCTGGTGCCTATCCAGACCGTGCCCGTGCGATCCTCTTCGATAGAGAGCACGTGGTCGTCCCCGATACCGTTCGTGCTGCCGACGTGAGACCATCTGCCGCCCTTGAGGACATAGGCTCCTGCGCCGTCAGTGCCCAGCCATATGCTTCCATCAGATGTCCCCCTCAGCGAGGTGGGGCGGGGACCGGAACGCCGCAGCGGCACATCTATCAATCTCCAGCCTGCCTCCGAGAGGAAGAATATCCCCTCCCCCGTGCAGAACATGCATCTTCCTGACCCGTCGAGCCCCAAGACCGGCGCGAAGTCGCTGTCAGGGCCTTCTCCTTCGGAGGGAAGGATCCGGACCGCCGGGTCCTCCATGAAGATCGAATCAGCGAGCATGGCGGCCGCCGGCCCCGGAGACGATCCGGGGATCTCGAGCGTCTCCCATTTCTCATCCATGAATCCCGCGATCTTCCCCGACCGTGTCGAGACCCATACCTTTCCCGAACGGTCCGTGACCAGGGAAACGATCCTCTCATCCGGCAGGCCATGTCTGGTCCTGTAATGGACCCAGCCTCCAGAGTTCAGCCGGAGTACTCCCCTGTCGAATGTGCCGAACCACAGTTCTCCTTCGCTGCCGGCGGTCACACACGTGAAATGTTCAGTGGGCAGGCCCTGCCTGCGGTCAAAGACCTCCCATGAACTTCCAGTGTGATGCAGGATCCCGAACCTCGTTGACAGCCACATCCCGCCCCTCTGCTCAGGCACTATCCCGGTCACGGCCCCTTCATACCAGCTTCCGGGCAGGCCGACGGGCGTGAACCCACCGTCGAACCTGTAGATCGCCCTGAGGCCGGAAAGAAGTACGCTCCTGCCCGAGCTCACTATCGTTCCGATCATCATCTCCGGCCCGTTTCCCGGAAGAGCCGTCTCCCTGTAGGAATCCCTCGCTACCGACGCGAGGATCCCGTCCGAAGTGCCCAGGTATCTGTTACCCTCGGTATCATGTCCTATCGCGAGATAGTCGCGTTCTCCCAGCGGGATCCCCGCCAGCCTGACAGGCGTCCATCCGGAACCATCCCAGCTGCTAAGGCCGAAACGTCCGGCAGCCCATACGCGCCCCTCGAAGTCGAGGCTGAACCGGTAGATGTCCCTGTCCGGAAGCCCCTGCCCGGGGCCATACCGGCTGACCCTGCCAAGGCTGTATCTGGCCACTCCCTGTCTCGCCACGGATACGAAAAGGTCACCTTCCTCGTTGATGATCATGTCCCGCACCATGCCGACTGGGATTCTGCTGCCGTATCTCATCGAGGTCCAACTGAAGCTGTCCGCCCTGCATACACCGCTCTCTGTCCCTATCCATATCGTGTCGTCACTCTGTTCGACCACGCAGGTCACCCTGTCGTCGAGAAGCGAATCAGCTCTGGTCAGTATGGTAAGAGTATCGCCTGCCACGTACCCGCAGCCGTTTCCCCACGTCGAGATCCAGATCTTCCCCTCGCCGGGCCTGATATCGGTGATGCTGGCGAAGAACGGATGTTCCCTGTATGTATACCTGTCCCAGCCCCAGTCGCGCCTTATGCTGAGTCCGGCTTCTCCTCCGACCCAGATCTCGCCATTCTCCGTTGATACCAGGCTCGTGACGGAGGCGAGGTGCGCCCCCCCTTCCGCGAGCACGGTATCGGAGCCTGGCACCCATATGAAAAGGCCGCCGTCCGCTCCGACCCAGACAGAATCGCCGTCGGAGAGTATAGCCCTGACTCCGCCCGCCGGCATCAGCGTCTCGAACCTGCCCGCCGGAGCCTCATCCTTTCTGTGGGCCAGGGCGCCCAAAGATATCCTTACGCCTGAATCGAGCCAGCCCTGCTTCTCCAGCCTCCCGGTCTCACCCGCAGAAGGCACAGCCGGAAGCAGCATCGCCAGGGCGGCGGCGATGAAGATAGCCCCGGCCGTGCCGGAGATCTCCATCTTGGCTTTTTCGTTATCACATCTCATGGTGAGAGACTGTATTACAGAGGGCGTCGTGAATCAAGAAGATACGTCCACATCCGGACCTGGCAGCGGGTCACTCAGGATCTCCTCAATGAACCGGGACAGGTCCGTACCTGTCTCTGCGATGATGGCATCGCGGAGTTCCCCTGCCCCGATCTCCCGCCCTCCCGGATCTTCCCTGTACATCCTTCTGATGACGTCGATAAGGCCCCTGCTCCCCTGTGTGAGCGACCTTATCCTATCGTCGAGCGCCTTTGCGGCAAGGTACCCGCCGTCGTAGAGCAGATTGACCATCTCCCGATCGGAAAGATCGCTGTTACCGGCTCTGGATAGATGTATCGAACCCCGCAGCGGGTTACTTTCGAACCTTTCCGTTATTGCCGATACCGCAGATCCGTACTGCGGGGCGTTGATTATGCCCGCGTTCAGAAGCACCTTGTAGGAAAAATAGACGGTCGCCCCCTCGGTGAACCACATGAACGAATCATCAGCCGGCCGGAGGATCTCTCCGTTCCAGTTGTGAAAGAACTCGTGGGCTATTATCGACATCGGGGCCCCGTAGAGTTCGCTCCTGTCTATGCCGGGATCCAGAAGCAGGAGGATCGTCCCTCCGAAATGTACCCCGTAGTAGTCGAATCCCCTGCCGCCCCTTACCGGATTGTGGTCGCAGATCACCAGGTGCATGTCCCTCGGAGACGAACCGAACATGGCGATCTCTTCAGAGACCACCATGCGGACCGTATCGAGCAGTTCGCCGTCAGCGAAATCCCATCTGCCGCCGACTGCGAGGACTAGCCTTACTCCGGAAACGAATGTCTCGAGGAACCGGAACCCTCCCGCGGCTACCAGCGTCATCGGGAGCTCGCCGGCCGACGGCACGATCATCCTGCGGCCGACAGTCTCCCATGGGGCTCCGACCCTGCCGGTGGCGTACAGTTCTATGTCGACCGTGATCCCTCCCGCCACATTACACCGCGGCTGCATGAAGAGATCCCTGCCCATCAGTCTCGATCTGTCCGGGCCGAGATGGCTGAGCATCCCCCTGACCTCGGGGGAATACCTGTCCTCGATCGTCATTACCAGATCGTACCGTATGGTGAAATCGCCATTGTCGCATTCCACTTCCCAGACTGCACCGTCATCGGTGACGGCAAGCTGGCGGCCGTCCGGAGCGAATGCCTCGATGCCGATCGGCTCGAGCCTTCCGCCCGCCTCTGTCTCGGCGGCGGAAAACGTGAATTTTCTGCCGGTCCGGCCGAAAACCTTCCCTTCGACCGTTATCACGTTCAAGGTCGAGTCCTTGACGCTTACGGACCATTGCATCACGGGAAGGGAGGTCCCGGATCTCGGCACGGAGAGGGATACGACGACCAGACTCGCTGCAAACAAACCGGTTGCGACGATCCTGGATATGCTCCTGTAAAGTTCCATCCGAAGAAGGCCTCCATCGGGCTGTCCTGTGGCAGGACCATCGATCGATTCATGCCTCTACCGGTTGCAAGGCGCATTCCATAGCCTTGACCTCACCCTGCCCGATACCACGACATCGCCTCACGAAGGGCCACCTTGGAGGGTTCATGGCAGACCCCGGACTCGTCTTGATGACCGCGGAGATAATCAGGAGTCGTGGAAGATGATGCGGGTCAGAATCGGAGGCGCCTGCGGATCCCTGAGACGTCGCTGCCGACCCGCGCGACGACGCTCTTGAACGCCTTGTCCTCCTCCCCGGACCTCTTTTTAATGCTGATCCAGCCCCACCAGGCGAGCACGAGCGACATCCACACTCCGCCTGCCGCGAACGCTGCGAGGATGAATGTCCAGCGGGGGATCCCGGCCTTCTTCTCCGGAACACGCGGCGGATCGACGACCTGGACGGACGAAGTAGTCCTCGCCAGGTCGATCCCGCTCTCCTCATGCTTCTGGAGCAGGAACGAGAAGACCCTCTCGTTGACTTCGAGGTCCCTCTCGAGGGAGGCGTATTCCTGGTACAGAGCGGGAAGCGTCTCGAGGGAAGGGAATACGCTCATCATAGAATCCCCGCTGACGATCTTCTCCAACTGGACGTTGATGTTCCTGAGCTCGAGCTTCTTCTTGTTCAGCTCTATCGCGTCATCCCTGGAAAACTCGCGGAGGATATCGATCTGTATCTCGGTCACGGCTGCCTTCACTTTCAGGGTTGTCGCCACATCTATTGCGCCGCGTACCTGCTCATCGAAATTGACTATCCCGTGTTCCTCCTGGAAAGCGGCTATCTCGGCCCTGAGGGTCTCCAGGCGGAGCCTGTACGATTCTATCTGCCTGCTTGTGAATTCGAGCGTGCCCCTGGCCCGCTCGCTGACGAGGCTGCGATTGATCGAATCGAGGCTAGCGATATGGTAAGCGGCGATCCTCATCGCCATCACTGGATCCCTGTCACGGGCCTTCAGGGTTATCATCCCGACCTGCGAGGAGCTGGTCGATATCGAGCCTCTCAGCTTCCTGACGGCGTCGTCCATAGTGTCAGACTTGTACCACTTCCTGAGGCCAAGATCGTCGATCACCTTTTCCGCGACCCCTCTGCTGCCCAGGATATCGGTCATGACTGCCGCCGACATCGATCCGGCCGATATCGGAGCTATCATGGAAGGCAGGTTCATGGAGGCCATCCAGGCGGTCAGTAGTCCCTCGCCTCCCTCCTCCATCGGCGGCATCAGCATCGCCCGCGATTCGTAGACCGGATCGGAGACCAGTACGTAAAGAAGTCCGGCAACGGCGAACACCAGTGCGGCGGCGAGTATCATCCGCCTTCTCTTCATCAGGTAATCCAGCAGCATGAATCCCATCGGGACACCTCTCAGCGGCGGGACCGGTCACCCGCCGAAAAGCTCCTCCATCCTGGCAGCGGCGCGCCTAAGATGGGGTATCACTATTGAACCGCCTACTATGAGCGCCACGTTGAAAACCTCGTAGAACTGTTCCCTGGTTACGCCCCGCTCGTAACATTTTGATATATGATAGCTTACACAGTCATCACATCTCAACACCATCGAAGAAGCAAGACCCATCAGTTCCTTCGTCCCCGCGTCGAGCGAGCCGTCTTCGTACGCCTGGGTGTCCAGGGCGAAGAACCTCTTTATGCCGAGATGGCCAGAGGACAGGACCGTCTCGTTGAGCCTGTCCCTCTCCCTGCCGAACTCTTTTCTCCAGTCTCCTGACATCCTGCATGACCTCCGTCGCACCAGGCGCCTATACCGCCTAAACAGGAAGTAACCTCATGTATTTCTTCTTGCCCGCCCTTAGAAGCACGAATCCATCTTCGATGTCGCCGGCGGTGACGTTCTCGTCGAACTGCTCGACGCGCCTTCCATTGACGTACGCGCCGCCCTGCTGGACAAGGCGCCGGGCCTCACCACGGGACTTTACCAGCCCGGCCTCTGTGAAGATGACGAAGACGGGCACTCCCTCCCTAAGCCTTGCAAGCTCGAACTCGAACGTCGGCACAGCGTCCCCGGCCGCCGCCCCACCCTCCGAGAAAAGCGCTCTCGAGGCTTCCATGGCCTCGGCGGCTGCCTTCTGTCCGTGCAGTATCGCGGTGCATTCCCGGGCGAGGACCTCTTTCGCATACCTGATCTCAGCCCCTTCGAGCGACGAGAGGCGCGTCACCTCTTCCATGGGAAGGAATGTGAACAGGGCAAGGAATTTCCCGACATCCCTGTCGTCGGTATTGATCCAGTACTGGTAGTAATCGTACGGTGACGTACGCTGAGGATCGAGCCAGATCGCGCCTTTCTCCGTCTTGCCCATCTTGGCGCCCGCCGCGGTGGTCAGGAGAGGGAATGTAAGCGCCTCAGCGTCGCCGCCTTCGACCCTTCTTATCAGGTCCGAGCCGGCCAGGATGTTCCCCCACTGGTCGTTCCCCCCCATCTGCAGGGTGCAGCCTTCCTCTCGGAAGAGGTGCAGGAAATCGTATGCCTGGAGAAGCATGTAATTGAACTCGATGAAGTTCAACCCGGTCTCGAGCCGCATGCGGTAGCTTTCTGCGGCAAGCATCTTGTTTACGCTGAAATGGCGGCCTATATCGCGCAGGAACTCGATGAAGTTAAGCGGCATGAGCCATTCGGCGTTGTTGAGCATGAGCGCCCTATCGCTGGAAAAATCGATGAAGTGTGACAGCTGTTTTTTCAGCCCTGATGCATTCGCCTCGATCTGCTCCGGCGTCATCAACTGTCTCAGCTCGGTCTTCCCGCTCGGGTCGCCTATCATCGCCGTGCCTCCTCCCATGAGCGCAATGACGCGATGGCCGGCCCTCTGCATGTGCGCGAGCGCCATTATCGGCACCAGGCTGCCGCAGTGAAAGCTGTCCGACGTAGGATCGAAGCCTATGTAACAGGTGAGCGGCTTATCCAGCATCTTTCTCAAGCGCTCCGTGTCGGAGCACTGCTCGATAAAACCCCTCTCCTCGAAGATATCGTATGCGTTCATCCTGTCTTCTCCATTCAGATCTGCCTAAGGGCCTCGTCGCGGTATGATAACACGGTAAAGAACGGTCCGACACAGGTTTTTTGCCCGGAAGCGCCGGACTCCATCTCGAATATGGCTTGAAATGGCCGCATCCTTCACTATACTGGCGGGGGAAACGCAGTGACGCGAAGGGCTGATCCACCGAAAGGAAGGACCTATGGCCAGACTTGCAGCTTCTATCATCCTGGCGGCACGGCTGTGCGCGCAACCGTGCGCCGCTCAGAAGGAGGCCGGGGCGGATGCCGGGTGAAGAATCCGTATATCTCGGCGGCGGCTTCATCCCCCGCGGGAAAGCAGCCATATCGCCGCTCGACCGTGGCTTCATATTCGCTGACGGAGTCTACGAGGTGATCCGTTCCTACGGGGGGCTGCTATTCGAGCTGGACGCGCATATCGAGCGGCTGCGGCGGAGCCTGCGTGAGATCAGGATGGAGCAGGGTGCGGCGGACGGACTCGGGGAGATGTTCCCAGAGCTTCTTGAGCGAAACGGCCTCTCTGGATCAGAAGCGCTGATCTATGTCCAGATAACAAGAGGCGCCGCGCCGCGCGCACATCTCTTCCCCGCGGCGGGTACGGCCCCTACCGTATATGCCCATGCCGTCCAGTTCGACCCGCCGTTCGAGCAGCGCGACAGGGGCATCCCCGTCATCCTCGTGCCGGACACGCGATGGAGCAGATGCGACATCAAGTCCATCGCCCTCCTCCCGAACGTCCTCGCCAGGCAGATGGCTGAGGACGCGGGCGCGGGAGAGGCTGTATTCGTGCGCAACGGCACCGTGACCGAAGGGTCGGCCTCGACTTTCTGCGCCGTATTCAGCGGTACTGTCGTGACTCATCCCGAATCGAACCTGTTGCTCCCCGGGATCACGAAGAAGGTCGTCTTCGATATCTGCGCGCGCGCCGGCATTCCGGCAGCTGAGAGGCCTGTAAGGGAGGACGAACTATATCGGGCATCAGAGATGATGGTGCTGAGCACCTCCAGGGAAGTGATGCCGGTGGTCTCTGTGGATGGAATGAAGGTGGGGGACGGCACCCCCGGTCACATCACGAAAAAGATCCAGGCGGCGTTCCACACGATCAATCATCCAGCCTGACAGCGACCGACCGTCTGATGCCGCTCCCGGCGAGCCCGCTGAATATTTCGAAGATCTCCGGCCTGTCCGTCCGGAACAGATGAGTGACACAGCCGCAATCGGAGGATCCGAATCCGGGAGCAGCCTGTTCGACACCTTCGATGCCGGAGAGTATACCCGCCCACTCATGCTCAAGCCTTTCCCCTGATTCGAGGTACCACACCTCTTCGGGGACGGCGGCGAATCTCAGGTAGTCGATATGCCATCTCGGCCGCTCGGGAAACCTGGCGTGGTGGGCGACACGGGCGGCAAGGCCCCCGGAACCTAGAGAACTCCCGCAATAGAGGCAGGTACCGGCTGGGAATGTGAGCTCTCCGAGTCCTCCGACATCGATTACGCTTTCCCAGTGGAGCCTGAGGACAAGTATGTAAGTGCCGGGAGAAGCGGGCAGGTCGAATGTCATTGATGGGCCGCCCCCGGCGTGGCGCGCGCTCATCGGCCCTCCAGCGTATCCCTGATCTTGTCGGCGAGTTCCCTTACGGTGAAGGGCTTCTGGAGGAACTTCAGCCCTTCGTCGACGAACCCCTTGTGGATGATCACGTTGTCCGTATATCCAGACATGAACAGGACCTTGACCTGCGGACAGAATCCCATGATCAGGCGATACAGCTCCATCCCGTTCATCCCGGGCATCACGACATCAGTAACCAGCAGGTCGAGCCTGTCGTGAATCTTCTTCGCCACATCGAGCGCCTCCTCCCCGTCCGAGGCGCAATGCACGTCGTACCCCCGCTCCTTCAGTATCCTCTCTACGAGGTTCAGGACGATCCTGTCGTCCTCGACTACAAGGACTGTCTCGCTGCCCCCGGCCGCCATGTCGCCCGGTCTCGCCGGCTCTTTCTTGACGAAATCTTCGCCGGTCGATGGGAACAGGAGTTTGAAGCTGGTGCCTTCACCCGGCTCGCTGTAGACGTATATGTACCCGCCGTGCTGCTTCACGATCCCATAGACAACCGCCAGGCCGAGCCCCGTCCCCTTCCCCCTCTCCTTCGTCGTGAAGAACGGGTCGAAGATCTTGTCGATGATGCTGTCGTCTATGCCGGTGCCGGTATCAGATACCGAGACCTGTACATAGCTTCCCGGTTCGAGTATGAAGTGCGGCTTTACGAGCCTTTCCTTGAGCACGGCTGATCCGGTCTCGATGATCAGCTTCCCGCCGTCCGGCATCGCGTCGACAGCGTTGATCGAGAGGTTGATCAGCATCATCTCGAGCTGCGTCGGATCGGCCTTGATCTTTTTCTCGCCCGCGTCAAGATGAAGGATCAGCTCGATATCCTCTCTCAGAAGCCTTTCGAGCAGCGGCTTGAGCTCTTCTACGACACCGTTGACATCGACGACTTTCGCTTCGAAGACCTGCTTCCTGCTGAAGGCCAGGAGCTGCCTTGTAAGCCTCGAAGCCTTGATGCCGGTCATATGTATGTCATTGATGGTCGGGTAGACCGGATCGTCCTTGTTTATCATGCCCAGGACTAGGTCCGTTCCCCCGATTATCGCGGTCAGGATATTGTTGAAATCGTGTGCTATGCCGCCCGCCAGGGTCCCGACCGCTTCCATCTTCTGCGCCTGCTGGAGCTGCTCCTGAAGTCTCCGGCTCTCTGTGATATCGCGCATCGAGCCGACGATCCTGGGAGGGGTGTCACCCTCGAGCTGCAGGAGCGTCGCGGTGATCGAGACCGGGTGCACGGTCCCGACGTTGTCGACGATGTCGATTATATAGTTGGTGACGGAACCCTGGCTGCGCAGCATTTCTACATATCTCTTTCTCGCTTCCGGGTCCGCGTTCATGAATGCCGCGTTCCTCTCGAGGACGTCTTTTCTCTTTACGCCGAGGATATCCTCCACGGACGGGCTGATCTCGATGACCTCCCCCTCGATGGTCGACTCGAAGTATATCTCCCTTACGTTCTCGAATATCCGCCGGTACCTGCTCTCGCTCTCCCTCAGGGCTTTCTCGGTCCTCTTTCTCTCCGTTACATCGAGGAACATCGCGGCCATCCTCCCTGGAGAGGTCTGGAAAGCGTAGACCTCGAACGCGCCTCTTATCCCTTCGAAATCGTACTCGATCTGCTCACTCCGCCATGGAGTGCCTGTCCGTGCCGTGTCCTTGTATCTTCGAGGGATCTCTGAACCTGCCAGTGGAGGGAAGGCTTCCTCGACCGTCTTTCCCTTGAAGATGTTGTTATCGACACCTAGGATTCTTTCCGCCGCTGGATTGGCGCCGATGAATACCAGATTCCCATCCTCTCCGAGCTGATAAAGATGCATCCCCATCGGGGAGGCCTCCACGATATTCCTGAACTTCTCCTCCGACTCCTTCAGGGCCTGTTCGACGATCTTTCTCTCGGTTATATCCGTGAATATGACGATGCCTGCAGTTACCTCGCCACGCAAGTTCCTCACAGGCGCGGCGTTGGTGAGCACCCACCTTTCGTCACCGTCCGGACGCCTGATTATCGCCTCGACGTTCCGCGAGATTTCCCCTCTCATCACAGCCCTTGAGAGCGGCAGGTCCTCCGGCTCGAACATCGAGCCGTCAGGGTGGAACACCTGCCAGTTGACCGGATGCAGCGCGGCCGGTATGCCGGTGAGAGTGGCCGTACTGTCTCCCCTGATACCCAGCGCGGCTGGGTTCGCCACCCTTATCGTGACGTCGGGGGCGTCGGCGATCAGGATCCCCGCCGAGCTCTGTTCGATCGCCGCGGTCAGAAGCGATCTTATCCTTTCGAGCTCTTCCTCGGCTTTCTTGCGCTTTGTGATATCCCTCACTATCGCCTGGATGAAAAGGCCGTCTGAGAGCCCCAGGCAGTTCAGACTCACCTCGGCGTCGAAAGGTGTCCCGTCCGCGCGTATGTGTTGCCATTCGAAGATCTGGAATTTTCCCTCGATCGCGGCTTTTATCTTCTCCAGCGCCTTCTCCCTCGAGTCCCTTCCGTCAGGCTGTCTGGGCGGAGAGAACTCGTAAGGAGGATGGCCGATGATCTGTTCGCGGGTGCATCCGAATATCTCCAGCGTCCTCGAGTTGCAGTCGACGAACATGTCTTCCTTCATCAGGAAGATCGCATCATTTGCAAGCTCGAAGAGCAGCCTGTACCTCGTCTCGCTCTCGCGTAGCTCCCGTTCGATATTCTTCGCCCTCGTTATATCCCTGGCGACAGCGAATACAAGCTCAGCCTCCCGAACTGGAAACGAGTTCCATTCGATCCACCGGTATGAGCCGTCGCTGCACATGTAGCGATTCTCGAATCCCAGTATCTCCTCGCCTTCAGCCAGTCTCTTCCGCATCGCGACCGTGCTTTCGTGATCATCGGGATGGACCAGTTCGAGTGGCGCCTTGTCGAGAAATTCCTTCTCGCCCCAGCCGAGAGTCCTCTTCCACGCCGGGCTGACGTGTATAAAGCGGCCGTCCATGCCTATGACGCAGAGCATGTCTATGGAAAGGTCGAAGAAGAGGTCGCGCCATGCCGAGGTCGAACCGGCATCTCCGGACCCGCCGTCGAGGGCCCTTATCCTTTTGAGAAGATCGGTCCGTGAAATCTTCCCCTTCATAGCCTACTCCAGTCAGAGAGAGGAGATCTTCCGCCGGCGGCTGTAAGTCGAAGATGTTCACCTGGCAGGCCGACTTGATGAGTATAGCCGAAGATTCCTTCCGGTAAAGGGAATTCCGGAAATAAAAAGGCCGCGCCTCAAAACGGCGCGGCGATGATGGTCTTTACTGCGGGATTCCAGGATCACTGAGGCGGGAATTTCGCCAGCAACTGGTCGACGGTCTTCTGTATCTCCTTATCGGCCTTTTCAGGATCTCTGGTCCCTGGCAGCGCCTCCAGGGCCGTGCCTCTCCAGATGATGTTTTTTGTCTCGAAGTCGATGAAATCGAGGATCAGAGTCTCCTCGGTGTACTGTGTCACGTCCATCGAGTCTCCATATGGCCCCCAGTAAGGCCCGTATGTATAGCCCCAGTTCGTTACATCGACCTTCTCCTGCACCCCCGTGTGATAGGCGATGACAAAGTCGGGATCAGCAGTAGTGATGGAATATCCCTTGGCCTCTAGGTCGGCGTTGACAGCGTTCTTGAGCCTCGGGTCAAAGAGGCTGTTATCCATCAGTACCGCCTGTACGGCGGCGTCCGTACTGGCCTCATGCGGAATCCAGGCGAATGTCTTCAATCTTGAGAAATCAGCATGGTTGTCGTAATCGAAGCTGGTGTTTACTGAGGAACAGCCCGACGCCAGCAGAGCCGCGATACCGAGCGTGATGATCGCCGAATTCTTCATTTCCGCACCTCCCGCGGACCTGACCCGGTCAGTACCGGATCCTCGTATGCCGTAGTATGTCCCCGGACACCAGTCCTCGTCGACAGGCCGGTATAATATCATTGTCTGTGGCCAGTTGTTAGTATATTAATCCGGATGTCAAGGATTCCTTTTACCGGCGGGTGGCGGAGACAGGCGTTATGAAAAGATCTGCTGTATACATTATGCTGCTGGTGCTTGCAGCTCTTTCATGCGGTTCGATCAGCAACTATCCCGATCCTGATGGCCCGAGGTCCGACGGGAATTTCGCCGGTCCCGCAACCCTGAAAGCGACTCCGGACTCGATCAAGGTCATATCGTATAATGTGAAATTCGGCAGAAAGATCGATACGGCGATCAAAGAGTTCAGGACGGTCCCCCGCCTCATGTTCGCCGATATCATTATGCTCCAGGAGATGGACGGCGAAGGAGTGCGTGCCATCGCGGACAGCCTTGACCTCGAGTACGTTTACTATCCCGCTTCAGTCCATAGAGCCACCGGAAGGGACTTCGGGAACGCGATACTGTCGAGATGGCCGATCCGGGATTTCAGGAAGGTCATCCTACCGTTCTCGAAACCCACCGACGACCAGAAGAGGATCGCGGTGGGCGCGACGGTCACCGCCGGAAGCCTCAGGATAAGGGTCTTCAGCGTCCATACTGAGACCTTCTTGATGAACTATGACAAGAGGCTCGAGCAGGCGGATTCGCTCGTCAGAGCCGTCTCGAAAGAGTACACGCACATAATCATTGCGGGGGATTTCAACACCCCTTTCGGAAGGAACGTTAAGGATATCGAGGAGTCGTTCGTCTCCTCCGGTTTTAAAAGAGCGAGCTCGGGAGCAGGCTGGACGGCGAGGGTCCTGCCCTCTGGACTGTGGAAGATGGAGCTCGATCATATATTCGTGAAGGGATTCGAAGTGATCTCCACCGGAAAGTTCGAGGAGGGGGAGGCGAGCGACCACGTTCCCCTCTGGGTCATGCTGAAGCCCGCGCCCCCAGGCGATCCATGAGCCGCCTGCTCGTAAAAGAGCCTCCTACCTGACCCTCTCCCTCTGCCGCATCGATTTCTCGCCTGTGCCTATATGAAAGACGATCCATGGATCGTCTTGCCCGAAACCGAGGTCCAAGCGCACAAGCCCGACATATGGGACGATAAGCCGCAGCCCGGTCCCTCCACCCCAGATGAAATTCCGTCTGAACTCCTCCCTAGTGTTCCACGCCGAGCCGAAGTCGGTGAAGAACGCGAGCTGCAGGCCAAGGGAAGCCGTTATCCCTGACACGGAGAAAGGCCTCGGTTGAACAAAGTTCCACCGGTACTCTATAGTATTTATAAACTGGTTCTTACCGCCCTTCGCCCCGATATCATAACCCCTGATCGTGTTGCTCCCCCCTATTCCGAACGTCTGCCAGGGCGCCACCTCGATCCCCACCGTTCCGGTCGTAGCGGTGTAGAGCGAGAACAGCCCTAGAGTCTGGCCGCTGGCGAGGGGCTGGAACCTCCTTAGGTCGAAGTTGCCCTGCCAGAAATCGCTGTCGGTCCCGAACAGCCCCGACCTGACTATGTCGACGCTCGACCACCATCCCTCGTGAGGATTGGTAGCCAGGTCACGGCTGTCGTATCCCGCGACCAGGCTCCCGTATATGACATGATCGATATTGCCCGGGCTAAGTGTCCTGCCGTCGGTGTCGCTCTGGATCCCCTGATAGAACACCTGGACTCCGAGCCTGCCGTTCTCTCTCACGTAGCCCCTCACGAGCAGGTACACCTCGTTCGCCGTCTCGAAGAACCCGTGTATCACGTTGTCTCTGTTCCGGTAATAGTACTCCGTGGCATACCCGATGTGGTTACCTGCCACCCATGGATTGCGAAGTTCGATCTCCACGGCGGTCTCGCCTCCGAACCTTGCCTGGCCGGAGAAATAAAGCGCCCTGCCGAGCAGATTGACCGACTTGAGGCCGCCTCCGGCCGAGAGACCGTTCTCATCGCTTATATCGAGACTGATCACGGGAAGATAGGGGAATGTCTCCTTGACCTCTATGAAGACGACGAGTCCGGCATCGCCGAGAGCGGGATATATCTTTATCTCGCTGAAGATCTGGAGCCTGTCGAGGCTCTCGTAGTCCTTCTGCTCGTTTTCCCTGGTGAAGGGTTCGCCGACCCTGGTTTTCAGCTCACGTTCGACGATGTCGACCTTTGTCGTCTTGAGCCCGATAACCCTGATCTCTGCCACTATCCGGCCATAGACATGGGAGTCTTCTTCCTGGGCGGCCGCCGCCGATGAATCACACAGCATAAGCAGAATCACAGGGAGGATCGTGACTATCGATTGCCTCAAGAGATCCCTTTCTTCACGGGATATCCCCTGTCTTTCCTGCTGGAGCGCCTGCTTGAGATACCTGCCCGTAAGGAGCATCGCGAGCCGGGGCCTCATTGTCAATTACAGTCGGTCGGCATCGTACTCCGGATCATCGAGGAGCTTCTTGCCGAAACCTATGACATGGTCGCTGCTGTAACCCAGCTTCTCGTAAAACCGTATGACTTCGAGGTTGCTCTCCCTTACCTGGAGGTTGATCTTGGGGCAGCCCATGGCGCGAAGCTCTTCTTCTATCCTTTCCATCATCATCCGGCCCAGTCCACGCATCCTCATGCCCGGGTCCACGGCGAGATAGTTGATCCATCCCCTGTGCCCCTCGTATCCTCCCATCGCCGTCGCGACGACTCGGCCGTCGACGACCCCCACGAGAAAGAGTTCACCCTGTAAGGCAAGCTTCCTGTCGATGTCGAGATCGGGGTGATTCCAGGGCACGAGAAGGCCGCACTCCCGCCACAGCGAGATCACAGCCTTCCTGTCCTGTTCCCTGAATCTCCTTATTTCCATGTCCGCCCGCCTCCGTTTATCGCGGCAGGCTGTATGATACCACCTGCTTGCTCGGGAAGGTAGGGGATAATCACCCTCTTCCAGTCACTATCGGATTCGATGTCCGGAGTCATCCTGGAGACCGATTGACAGAGAAGCCGTGTTTCAATAGAATCGACCAGTAGAATATGAGACTTGAGAGGCACAAGAACAGGTTCGACAGACACCGGATGCTTTTCGTCGTGGTAATCGTCGCGGCAATAGCGATCCGTGCCGTCTGGCTGATCCAGCTTTCCGGGTCACGCCTGGCCAGCGAGCTGTCAATAGATTCTCAGTTCTACTGGGATCTGGCGGCAGGCGTCCTGAGCGGAAAAGGGATTCCTGCCGGAGGTCTGACGTTCAATCCTCTCTATCCTCTCTTTCTCGTCGCGGTCCTGGGGGTCTTCGGCAAGACGCTGCTCGCCGTGAGGATCATCCAGTCGGTCCTCGGCCTTGCCACTCTGGCGCTCATATATACAGCGGGCAGGATGCTTGGGGATGATTCCCGCATGAAGGAGATATCGGGCAGGAACCTCGGCCTGACCGCGATGGCCATTGCGGCGGTCTACCCGCAGTTCTTTCTCTACGAAGGTATGCTGCTCGGTTCGACCCTCGAGATATTCCTGCTCACCGCATCGTTTACCCTGGCACTGGCACTGGACAGAAAACTCAGTGGCACCGGGACTCTGCGTATAGCCTTTATAAATATCCCCGTGTGGACAGCCTCGTTCATACTCGGCCTGATATGCGGCACGGGGGCGCTCGGGAGGCCGAACCTCTTCTTGCTCCTCGTGGCAGGGATCCCGGTCTGGATCATCCTCAGAAACAGGCGGGAGTCGAAGTGGACTGCGCCGCTTATCGGCTTCGCAGCCGGAGCAGCCCTGCTCCTCCTTCCGCCCACGGTCTATAATTTCAGAGAAACAGGGAAGTTCGTCCCGGTGACGACTCACGGCGGGATCAATTTCTACATCGGCAACAGGCCTGGCACCGAGGGCGTATACAGCCCCCCCGAGGGTATGCGCGGCGCTATGCGCGGGCTGATCGAGGATTCACGCGTTCTGGCCGAGAAGGAGACCGGACACGGAATGACCGACGGCGAGGCATCGGATTACTACATGGAGAAGGCCCTGCATGGCATAGCCGGGGATCCCGTGGGATGGATCGCCCTTCTCGCGAGGAAAGTCCTGCTCTTCTGGAATAAGACCGAAGTGCACGACATGCCGGAGGTCCTCTTTTTTGAAGACTCTGTACCGATCTTCCGATTTCCATTTCTTCCCTACTCCATCATCGCGTCTCTGGGTATCATAGGCCTCATCGTCCTCATTCAAGGCAGGACGGACATCAGCATCGTATGCCTCTTTCTCGGTGCCGCCCATCTCTCCGTCATGCTGTTCTACGTGAACACGAGGTACCGTCTGCCTGTCGTACCGGTCGTGATCATTCTCGCCGCCCTGCTGCTGAACCGTGCGGCCGGAGAGATCTCCCGCAGGCGATACGGAACGGTGATATACATGGCAGCTGCGGTCGCGGCCGCATTCTTTCTGATCTCGAACAGAAGTCTTGTGGAAGCAAACCGTGGATCCGTCTACACGTATCTAGGGACGTATTACATGAACGCCGGGGAACAGGACAAGGCGGCCGAGGCTTTCGCCAGGGCTTATCGGATCGATCCTGATCGCGACACCTCGATGATCAACTACGCGAGGACGCTGATGATGCGGGGACAGTACGAGCAGGCCGCCAGGATCTTCGCGAGAGCTTACGCGATGAATCCCCGCTATCCAAGGCTCGCTATCGAGTACGCCTTCACGCTTCAGAAACTCGGCCAGTACGACGAAGCCTCAAGGCTAGCCCTGGACGCCTTTTCTTCGGGGAATCCGGAGGATAAAGTGACAGCATGTAAAATACTCGCGACGTCCGCCTTTTTCCGCGGGGATGGGGAAGAAGCGAAAAAGTGGGTCAGGGAAGGTTTGAGGATTTCTCCCGACGACCAGGAACTCAGGCAGATGCGCGAGACACTGGCTGACTCTCCCTCTTCAAGCCAATAATGGTATGATCAGGCACCGTGACAGGAAAACTGAAGAATATCAGATCACGTACTATCACTGAAACGAGATTCAGTCAACTGGACCGGGTCGACATCCCAGTGCTGATATCCCTTCTGGCGGCCGCGTTGCTGTCGGGATTTCTCTTCGTCTACCGGGGCGGGATGAGCGAGCCGGATTCGGTCGTCATGGCGGCCGGCATGGCGAGAATGGTGGCGGGCGAACCCATGTCCGCATGCATGCTTTACGGGAGATTCCTCAATCCCGGCATCTATTTCCTTTTCAGGTTGCTTCAGCCCGTTTTTGTCAGATCGCCGGGAGATACGATTTTCTTTCTCAATACGTTCGGCGTAATGAGCTGGTCCCTTCTGACTCCCCTTTTCTATTTGCTCCTGCGCAGAAGTTCCGGCCTTGCTGTCGCCGCCTGCGGCTCGTTGATGATGATGTTGACGCCCGTCTTCTGGGAAACGGGCACATATTTTCATCCGGTCGTGCCGGCTCTCGCTCTTCTCGCCGGGGCGATCCTTCTCTTCGACCGTATCTCGTCGACCCCCGGCGGGATCTTCGCCCTTGTAATCGTGACTGTACTTGCGGCTGCCGCGACGGTCATGAGAAACGAGGTGCTGCTCACCGCTCCGGCGCTTATCGCCGCGGCCGCATTCTCGAAACGCCCGAAGCGGAATATCTCCCTCGCATCGCTTATCACGGCCCTGTCTATCCTTGCTTTTTTACTGACCTTACGCGCGGTCTCAGAGGACGGTCCCGAAGGGCCGTCCTCGTTCCTCAGGAGATTCTCCTCAGGCCTTTTCGGGTCGGTGTCACCGCGAGGATTGCTCAAGACGATCCCCTGGGCGGTGATGTCGATGGGAACCGCGTCCGTGCTGCTCGCGGTATGGGGGATCCTGAGATCCCTGGTGGGCAGGAGGCACGCGGACCGTGTCCGGCAGCCGGCTGGGATGATCGTCCCGGCGCTTCTATGGGCTTTGCCGGTCGTGTTCATGTGGGTCCTCTGGCCGATCCCGATCCTCAGGCACTATTTCGCCGCCGTTCCGGCCATCGTCTATATCATCGCGGTGCTCATCCTGCGGGGACGAAGCAGGCGGGCCATCATCGTGATCACCGCCTGCACAGTAATCCTGAACCTCGGAGTGCCAGAGATCCTCTACAGGACGTACAACGCAGCCCATCCGATGGGGATTAAGGAACCACACGGCACATTCTTCTACTGGCATTCACGGGCCGGGGACAGGATAGAGAGATACCACGCCATGTGGGACCGGCTCAGCTCCTTCACTGAGGGCCTACATGGAGAAGCGCACCGGTGCGCCGTGCTGCCGGCAAACTGGGAAATATACGGATACGCGGCCTACTTCCTCGCCGGCCGCGCCGATCATGCCGGATTCGAAAATGATCCAGCGTCGGGAATCGCAGTGCATGAGTTTGAAGCGCCCGGGTCAGCGATATTCATAGTCTTCTCAAGCCGGTTCGCACCTGCCGGGCGCGAAGATGCGATCGATTACATGGATCTGATGGAAAGACAGGCGCTGGCCGGGTGCGTGCTCCTGCTGTCGGCCGAAGAAGCTGAAAGGGCCGGCGGCACAATCCCGTTACCAGTGGAGATCATCACGTACTGAAAGGTCGCCGGTCCCGGTATACCTGGGCGGTCAGGGAGTCCTGAATATCCGCCCGATGCATCTTTCCGGCGCGAGGTGCTCGAAGAAATAGTCTCGCGCATTCCGCTCGAGGTTTTCCCGGTAGTCCTTCCTCTCCAGCATGAGACCTAACGCTTCGTCAATACTGCCGGGGCTGCCGTCCACGAAGTGAACGTGCGTTCCGTGTTCGAGCGGAGCGGGCATCCTGCGCTCGAGAGGCGTCGATATTATGGCCTTCCCGAGTGCAAGGTACTCTGCCAGCTTCCAGCCGAGGCAGCCATCCACGGCAGGGGTGTTGAAAGCGACGGCCGAACGCTGCAGTTTTTCGACGTATTCGGTCAGCGGATAGCGCCGCGCGGTCGACAGCGGCTCGAGATCCCCCATGACGCCCGGCCCGCGGGGGGCGAATCCTCCCTCGAACTCGACTCCCGGATGATCCAGGCAGGCTTTTATGAACGCTGCTCTCATGCTGTTGCAGGCAGGATCATGATGCCAGAAAGACGATATGGAAAAGATATAGTCGTCTCTGGATCTCGAGGGGCCGTAGGCGTGAAGGGGCAGGCGGTAGTGATACTGGCGCCAGTAGTCGGCGAAATGCTCCCTGAAGTCACCGCGCCCTTTCAGAAGAGACCGTGATTTCCAGCAGTTCCCAGTCCCGAGAAGCAGTGCCCGTGGCAGGCCCCATATCCTGATACCGAAACTCGGACCGATCGCCAGGACCTTGTCTGAACCTTCAAATCCGTAATCGCCCAGAGAAGGATTGACCTTGGCGTAGACATCGCACCATTCGAGGGCGTCCTGATAGAGCTCCGAGGTATCCCTGGTGTCGATCATTACCTTCGGGCCGTTTTCGCCCGTCCGGAGCAGCATGCTGTGCAGCTGCCGTGTCCTGGGAAATCCTCCTGCGCTGAAACTTATCGAATCCTCTCCGAAGAGGTCTACAAGGCCCTTTATATAGTAGGAGCAGTAATACGCGTTGACATCGGGCCTTATCACTATCTTCACAGTCATCGAGGAGCGATTGTATTGGACCTGGTATCTCCTGTCAATCATGCCGTTTTTCCTTCCGGTCCCGCACTTTGGCGAAGAAAGCCGCTCCGTAAGGAACGGCTTTCTTTTAAACCTTCGGCGCAGATGACTTGACCCCCTGTAACGGATCTGGGATTTCGGGTCAGATCTGCAGCCCCTGTGAATCAAGGGCTCCAAATGCTTGACGTATTGCGTGGATAAGTTGATAATTCCATAATAAATAAGATCGGAGTGAAAGATAATGCCCGGCAAATGCGTATGAACATCACGCAGAGACCGGCAGATAATCGATAAAGTCCTGTCATGCGGTTCTAACACGCTTTAAATAGAGTTGAAAGTCTGCAGGATGATGAAATCCATCAGATCTGCGGGACTGTGAAGATCCTTCAGGAGGTCACGCGGATCCAGGCAAACGGAAAGGAAGAGGATTGGCTATGGCCGATGAAAAAAACGTGGAAGGTAACTCTCCGCCCGGGAAAAAGAGCAACCGGAAGAGCAGGCGGATTATAATCCCGATTCTGCTGCTGATCCTGGCTGTGGCTCTTGTCGCGATCTACTGGTATCTTTTTCTTCGCGGTTATGTCTCGACGGATGACGCGTACATCGACAGCGACGCGATTACCGTAAGCGCAAAAATGATGGGCCGCCTGGAAACACTTAATGCCGGTGAGGGTGACAGCATAACCGTCGGACAGCTTCTGGCCCAGCTAGACGACAGCGATCTCAAGGCGCAGGAGGCCCAGGCGAAGGCCGGATTGGAATATGTCCTGCGGAGCGTGCCCCTCGCAAAGATCGGGCTCGACCTGGCGAAGGATGATTTCGACCGTGCTTCGTTTCAATACAAGAACAAGGTCATCCCGCAGGAGGAATACGACCACGCGCGAAAGGCTCTGGAAATGGCCCGGGCGCAGCACGAGCTGGCGCTCAGCCATGTCAACGCGTCCAGGGCGCAGCTCGACGTAATCGAAACCCAGCTGGAAAACACAAGGGTGTTCGCACGGAAATCGGCTATCGTGGCAAAAAAATGGGTCGTTCCCGGAGACGTAGTGCAGCCCGGTCAGCCCATTCTCACGCTCTACGACCTGGAAGATCTGTGGATCACGGCCAACATCGAGGAGACCAAGCTCGGCGCCGTTCATCTGGGTGATTCGGTGAGGGTGAAGGTCGACGCCGATAAAAAACGTGAATTCACGGGCACGGTGGAACTGGTCGGCGCCGCGGCCGCTTCACAGTTCGCCTTGATCCCGCCGAACAATGCCTCGGGCAACTTCACGAAGGTCACGCAGAGGATCCCGATCAGGATTTCGATCGGTGATGTCCCGCCAGATTCCACTGGAGCCCGATTCAGGCTTATACCCGGCATGTCGGTCGAAGTGAAGATACGCATCAGGGGGAAATGATCCGCGGTGAGTACGCGATGGGCAGCGTTCCGCCAGGGCCTGGCGGAAGATTATCCTCAGCTTCAGCCGGGTCACCGGGCTTACCGGTGGTTTGTTCTCGCTTCGGTCATGATCAGCACTTTCATGGCGGTGCTCGATTCGACCATAGTCAACGTCGCTCTTTCAAAACTGATGTCTTCGTTCGGTGTCACCGTCGACAAGGTGGAATGGGTCCTTACCGCCTACCTGCTTGTTTTTGGCGTGATGCTCCCGACTTCCGGATGGCTTGCCGACCACCTCGGACATAAACGGATCTTCATCACGGGATTGTTTATCTTCACGGGGAGCTCTTTCCTCTGCAGCCTCGCATGGAACCTGAACGCTTTGATCTTTTTCCGTGTGCTTCAGGGAGCTGGAGCGGGGATACTGATGCCGGTGGGTATGGCGATCATCACGCGGGAATTCCCTCCCGAGATGCGCGGCGTGGCGCTCGGTTTCTGGACAATGGCGGCTTCTGCGTCGGTTTCGCTCGGCCCCGCGATAGGCGGATATCTTATCGAGAACTACTCCTGGCATATGATATTCGACGTCAACGTGCCGGTGGGGCTGTTCGGCATGTTCGCGGCCATCGTCATTCTCCGGGAGCACAAGTCCGAAGATATCCGCTCGTTCGACGTTTTGGGCTTCATAGCCCTTGCGGCTTTCCTTACATCCCTTCTGCTGGCCCTTTCCAACGGTAATTCCGCCTGGAACACCGCCGGATGGCATTCAACATATATCCGCACGTGCTTCGCCATATCGGGCATCGCGCTTATCGTATTCCTCGTCACTGATTTCAACGTCAAGAATCCCCTGATCGAACTGGGCCTTTTCAAGAACTTCAATTTTGCCGTAAGCAATGTCCTTATGTTCCTTTTCGGCTTCGGCATGTTCGGAAGCACATTTCTTCTCCCCATCTATCTTCAGAATTCCCTGGGATACACGGCGCTGCAGGCAGGGCTCGTGTTCCTCCCTGTCGGTCTCCTTCAGATGATCTCGGCGCCGGTCGCCGGCAAATTCGCGGACAAGATCAGCCCCAAGATACCCGCAATCCTCGGCATCGCGCTTATGGCTTTTACTTTCTATCAGTTCAGCTTCCTGTCGTTCCTTTCGGAAAAGCGCGAAATAGCCGTGCCCCTTTACCTTCGCGGCATCGCGATGGGTATTATGCTTCCTCCGCTTATGACACTTGCGATATCCGAGATTTCCAACAGAAAGATGGCTCAGGCTTCCGGCCTGATCAATGTGATCCGTCAAATCGGCGGAAGTTTCGGCGTAGCTGTCTTTGGCACGATCCTCACGCGCCGCACGATCTACCATATGGCAACATACAGCGAACAGATAAATCCCTATTCGGACGCTTTCAAACATACCGCGGCAAAGCTTCAGTCGCACGCGGTCAATACTGTGACAGGCCCCGTTGCCGGAGGTCTTGGTATAGCCAAGGCGCAAATAGCCGCTTTTATTGCCGACGAGGCGTTTATAAGAGCCGTTGACGATGTATTTCTGATCGCCGGGACAGTGGTTGCCGTGGGCGTGATCCCGATGTTCTTTCTCAGGGCAACCAAGGTTCCGTCCGCGATGAAAGCCACTGGGTCGAAACCTGACCAGGCAAATCTGGAGTAGGATGCGCAATGAGGAAATCACTATTTTGTTTCACCGCCCTTTGTATCATGTTTTCGTCCGGAGTCTGCCGGGCGCAGCTTTCCACGACTGATTCACTGACAGTTGAGCGGGCCGTGCAGATGACAGTCGCGAATCATCCGCTCATACGGCAGGCTGGATACGGAGTAACAGCCGCGCAGGCACGGATTGCCGGCAGCCGGAGCATGTACTATCCTGATATCTCGTTGGCGGGAATGTACACGCTGCTCGAACCGATACCTTCGATCGATATACCGGACCTCGGATCGTTCCAGATGTATCCGGCGAACAACTACGACTTTCATCTTGAGGCCCGCCAGATGCTGTATGATTTCGGCAGGACATCGGCGGGGGTCGAGCTCGCGGAGTCGGGGCTCAGAACCGCCGGGGATCACATGGAAGTCGTTAAATCCGGGCTGGCGTATCAGACGACCGCGGTCTTCAACGCGATACTTATCCTTCATCGCACGATTGCCGTCATCGACGAGCAGATCGAAACGCTGGAGCAGCATGTCGGCATAATCAACAAGATGATCCAGGCCGGGACGGCGACCGATTTCGATTCGCTTACGACAGAGGTGAGGATCGCGGCGGCGTTGAACGAGAGAGTCGAGGCCGTTCTCGCCCTTGAGAACCAGGAAATAGCGTTCCGTCAGCTGACGGGGCTGGGAAAGGACCAGCCGGTATGCCTCAGGGGATCCTTGTACGATGAACCAAGGGCGATCGATCCGGACTCAGCTCTGGCCGAGGCGAAGCGGCAGCGCCCGGAACTGATCATGTCGCGGGAATCGGAAAACAGCGCGGAAATCCGGGCAAGGCTGGCGTCTCTCGGCAACAGGCCTTCTGTGGCGTTAGGCCTCACATCGGGATTCAAGAACGGTTATTTTCCAGACCTGAACAAGCCGGAGGCGAATATAGCCGTGGGCGTTCAGCTCGTGATACCCATTTTCAACGGGTTCCAGACACGCCACCAGCGGGTGGAAGCCGACGCCGACATTCGCGCGGGAAAGGCGCAGACTGCCAGCATCGAGCGCCAGGTCACTGGCGAGGTGGAACAGGCCGTCGCCGGAGTGAAGGCCAGCGTTAGAAGGATCGAAAACTCCCGCGTCCAGGTCAGACGGGCTGAGGCAGCCCTCTCGAGAGCAGAAGCCAAATATGAGGCGGGCGTGGTGACGAACATGGATCTGCTCGATCTGCAGGCGGCGCTTTCCCAGGCGAAGCTTACTCATCTTAAATCTGTCTATGACTACATAATCAGCCTCAACGCCCTGGATAAAGCCACTGGCAGGAAGATCTGGTGATCCGACCTTCTCCTGGCCCGGCGATCCATGCATGATCAATATGAATACTTCGCCCAGAGCAGGATCATCCTGCTGTCATCCCCGAATTCCGTTCCTTTTTCCCCTCCGAATAACAGGCCCATGAAGATCAGGTCCAGGTCGGTCATCGCCGACCAGCGCAGATCCGGCCCCGCGTAGAATGATCTGTCATATGGATTTATTATTCCGACGAGCTCGGCGCGCCAGAGCGGATTCAAATCGATCGAGAATTCCCCCAGGAGCGATAATCGTCCCGGAGTCAGGTCGCCCCGCAATACCGATTGCAGCAGTCTCGATCCTCCAGCCTTATCGGTGGTCCCTCTCTGGTTGTACAGGACCGCCCCCTGCAGATACAGCGTGCAGGGAAAAGTGTAGTCACCCGATATCGAACCCGTCAAATATCCGTCCATAGAAGCTGTCCATGCAGAACGCGGCGCCGCGTAAAGGAATTCGCCGCGGAATCCTCCTCTAGATATCGATCCCGCCCATGAGAAGCCTGCCACGACTTCGGCTCTTCTCCGGCCGGCGATGAGAATCCAGTCATACTTCCAGCGGTTTATCTTGATACGCAGGGCCGCCGTGGTTGAATCGGCTTCACGCCCCGGGGCCACGGCCAGCTCGACCGACGAGCTGGGGCTAAGATATACCTGCAGCCTTGCCGCATCGGCTCCCGGTTTCTCCTCGTTGTCAAAATCGAGCGGGAAAGAAGGATTGAATATATCAGTGGGATTCCACACGAGATTGGTCCCCCAGGCGATCCGCTGGCGCCCCAGCGTCAACTCGGCCGATTTCCAGGCGAACTGTATCCATAACCTGTCTATGATTCCCTGGATGATAAAATCGCTATCCTCCACGAAATTCCTGGTCCAATCAAAGTATGGAGGTCTTGCATCATAGGATATGCTATGCAGCAGCAGGCCGGCGTCTTTTCCGATATAGCTTCTTTCTTTCAGCTCGATGGCCATGGTCACATTTTGGGACGCGTAGTACCTGAAATTCTGACGGAAATTCAGAAGATCCGTTAACCTGTAACTTGATCCGGATTCATGAGTCGCGGGATAAGCGGGGTCCCAGACAACAGGAGTCTCTCGGAAATAGCCGCTCAGTGCGAGATTCTCTTTCCAGCCCGCATGACCGGCGGAAGAGGCGATTACCAGAAAAAGCAGGATAATCGGGAGACTTCTCATATTTACGTCTTCTATTCTATCTTGCCCGTGAAAACTCCATCGGCGGTGACGCGGCCGTCGGTAAGCGTTATCACCCGCCTCGCTCTTTTCATCACCCTCGGGTCGTGCGTGGAAAACACAAAGGTCATTCCATGTTCCCTGTTCAGTCCTTCCATGATGTCCAGCAAGTGCCCGGCCGACTTTGAATCAAGATTCGCGGTCGGCTCATCCGCGAGGACAAAGGCGGGCATCGAGGCCAGCGCCCTAGCCACGGCCACTCTCTGCTGCTGGCCTCCGGAGAGCTCATGGGGCCGCCTGTGCAGCTGCTCCCCCAACCCGACCGATTCCAGCAGCTTCCTGGCTCGCGAGCGCCGTTGTTCCGCGGGTTTTTTCTGAAGAAGCATTATGAATTCCACGTTCTCGAGCGCCGTCATCACCGGTATCAGGTTGTATGCCTGGAAGACGAACCCGATATGATTAAGCCTGAAGTCGATCAGTTCGTTCTGCTTCATCTTCGTTATATCCCTACCGTCTATCTCCAGGTTTCCGCTCGTGGGCCTATCAAGCCCGCCGATAAGATTCAACATGGTGGTCTTGCCTGATCCCGAAGGCCCCACTATCGTGGTGAACTCACCCTTTTCTATTTCGATGGACACATCCCTTATCGCCTCGACCGGGATTCCATGATCGTTGTACGTCTTGACCAGATTTTCAGTTATAATGACCGCATCCATGGCCTGCTCCTTCAGCTCCTTTTTGCCGACTTGAATGTCCATCCGCAAAACCCTAGTATGTCCTTATGGCATCCGCCGGATTCAGCCGGGCGGCCCTGATCCCCGGATAAACGGCCGCCGTCATGGCCGTAACGACGACCATCACCCCGACAGTCAGGTAGTCGTTAGCCTGCCATCGCGGGTAAAGGATACTGTTCGCTCCCATCGCCGCCAGCCCCTGGTTTACAATGCTCAGGTCGATACCCGTCCTGGCAAGTATCGCGACCGAGACGTACCCCATGAGTATCCCGGTAACTCCGCCGATAATGCTCAGGAATACCGCTTCGATCATGATCATCGCGAACACTATCCGGTGCTTCATGCCCAGCGCCACAAGGACGCCGAGCTCGTGTATCCGCTCCAGAACCGCCATGAGCATGGTGTTGGTTATGCCGAAGATCATGGCCATGAGTATGATGACCATGAATATGTAGCTCATCTGCCTGCTCATGTCGGTCATCATCCCGATTTCCGGTTCGATCTGTTTCCAGCTCTTCACGTCGAGGGCGGGGAAATCTCTCTTCAGCCCGGCCTGGACAACCGGGACCGCCTCGAGATCTTTCGTCTTTATGGCTATCTCGTGAATTGCCCCGTTAAGCCCGAAGAGACGGTCCACGTCCGGCTGCATGGCGAAAACGGCCGTTTTGTCGAACATCGAATTCACTGTCCTGAAAAGCCCTACGATCATGAAGGCGCCGCCGTCGATGGATCCATCCATTCCCTGGGCTGTTATGATGATCTTCTGGCCGAGCTTGAGGTTGAATTTTTCCGCAAGCCTGCCACCTATAACGCATGGATTCCGGACGTCTTTGTGGAAATAGCTTCCCTCTTCGAGATGATCATGTATATCGGTCAGGTTCTTCTCGTCCTCGGGAATAATGCCGTACAGCATGACCCCTGCCCCGGTCACAGCGGAGCTCGCCATCCCGACGACCACGGACCGGCCTGCCGCATCCATGACACCGGGCTTCCTGCGGATATCTTCAAGAGTCCTGCTGCCATCCGGTATGAAAAGACCGATCTCCTGGTGCGCCAGAAAGCCGGCCTGATGGACCTGAATATTGCTTATCCTTGATTGAATAGCGCTTCGGACCATCTGATCCATCATGCCGATGAAGATCGCCATGGTTATGATGCCCGCCCAGAGCCCCAGCGCTATCGACACAAGAAGCGTGACGCTCCTCTTTCTATTTCTCCACACATTGCGCCATGACAGCAGGAATATCATCGTCCATCCTTTTTCCGGGCTTCAGCGATCATTCCGCTTCCATTGTTTTCCTAGCCCTCACGCATTGCCCTGGCCGAATCCATCCTTGTGATCTTCACAAGAGGATAGGTCGCGGCGACCAGGGCGATCAGCAGCACTATCAGCGCCTGGTGATAGAACAGCCACGGATCCAGAGAAAAGGGCATTACCGCTTCAAAACCGTATTGCCGGGTCATCTCTGCGACGTTGCCCGTCATCTTGATCGGGTTTCGATGGAAATACAGGATTATCGGGAAAGAAAATACCACCCCCGCCATCACACCGATCAAAGAAAGCATCACGCTCTCCAGTACCACGACGACCCTCAGGATACTCCTTTTCATGCCGATAGATATCAGCATCCCGAATTCGCGCGTCCTTTCCATCGTCATCATCAGTATGGCCCCGAAGATGCCGAACGCGATGACCATATAGACCACAAAGAGCATGATAAGGCCGCTGGCGTTGTCCATCTGGATGAACTGGACCATCTCGGGCATTATCTCTTTCCAGGTCTTCACCTCGTACCGGCCACCGAGCTCTTCCCGAAGCCTGCCGCTGACTTCATCGAGAAGCTTGTGGCTTCTGATCATCAGGGCCAGCGAGGTCAGCCTGCCGTCCGCTCCCGTCAGCTCCTGGACCTGCGCGATCGTCATATACACCATCGTCTTATTCTGGTCCGGCGAGGGAAACTTCACGATGCCTCCCACACGGTAGCGCCCCGCGGCCGTGAGGCCGTGATATCCCTGCCCGAGCACGACGATAGTATCCCCAACCCCAAGCTGGAGGTGGTTCGCAAGCTCTTCGGCCAGCATTATCCCCGCATCGTCTTTATTCAGGTAGTCTCCCGCGGTCACCTTCCCGCGAAGGCTAGTCATCCTGTCTTCGAGCTGCGGGTCGATACCGACTATCATCGCTCCGTCGGTCAGCTTTCCTCCGGATACCAGGGCGAACTCTTCCAGGCGGGGCGCGTAAAACGTTATATCCCGTATGCCTTCGAGGATCCGGGTCAGCGAATCGGAAAGGGCGAAGCTCCTGTTGACCGAAGGCTCATCGCTGTAGCCGTCAGCGTGCACCTGGATATATCCGGTGTAGAATGAGACCACATTGTCGATAGACCTGGCGTAATACCCCGTCTGCATCGAGCGCATGACGAGCGCGATCAGAACAGCGAACAATATAGAAGCTATGGAGATGAGGCTTCTTTTTTTGTTGCGCCAGATATTCCGCCAGGCAAGTCCGATATATGTGTTCATCGCGTATACCCCCGCGCCTCCGCGGGCGGACCCCGCCCGGGCGCGCGCGACCGATAGATCCTATCTCAGGCGTTTCATCTGCTGCTCGGAGAAGAACGAATCGGCTATAGGCTTGTCGTATTCCGCTGTCTTCATGATCAGGATGGTGGCATTACCTTTCTTGTCCAGAGGGGTCATGGTCATCGTGGTCGGGATCCTCCTGCCCCCCATCATCTGGATCTCCGACAGCGTCTCTATATTGACCATCTTGAGATTCTCGTCATAATACTCCACCCGCAGCTCGATCGGCTCGTCCTTCATCACCCATACATACAGCCTGCCCCAGACGACCGCGGCGTCGGGTTTTGGAGTCAGCTCCAGCTTGTAGCAGTCATGGCCGTCGACGACCGAGTCTCCGGCTATTGTGTGTGTGTAATCATATACGACCGAAGACTCCTTTATCAGGTCGTCATTAGTGAAATCGCTCCCCATCCATGACTGCGTCATCATCGAGGGCGGGATCTTGATGACCTTCTCGACGGAAGGAAGCCAGTTCCAGATCTCGCTCTTTCGCTTGAGGAACGAAGTCCCCTTGTCCCTGGCCGGCGCCGTGATAAGGATGATGGAATAATCGGTCCCTTTTGACCAGCTTTTCATCGATGTCTCCCGGGACCAGTCGGGCCGGACCACTTTCATGGTCATCTCCGAATACATGGTCGTGCCGCGCATATTCTGATCCGCTTTTTTTATGATTGCCGTTGCGTCCTGCGCCCGGACCGGGCCTCGCAGCGGCACGCCCGCAACCATGACCGCAAGAACCGTTATCGCGATGCTCGGTTTTACCCTCATGCCTGTCTCCATTCTGCAGGTCAGTCCTTACACTTTTTAACGCCGCCCAGAAGAAATGTCCTTAACTCTGCGGCAAAAAAATCGTCTTCCAGCGGCCCTTTGACTCCGCCGAACCGGGGCATTTCGTTCTTTGTACCACGCGCTGTCTTATACGGCAACATCCATTAATGTATCAGTAATAGATAAAGGTAGTTACATATTGCCAGGCATTTCGGGGCTTGACATATAACGCTATTGGAATATATCTTTCCTGCGAAATTTCAGGATTTTCGGGCGTGAAACCGTTTTTATAGGAAGAACCCATGAACGATTCAACAGAAAGTCCGGTTTTTGAGAAAAGCCGGCTCGCGCATTTCCCGATCACTCTTTACGCGGCCCTGATGGGAATGACCGGCTTCACGATCGCCTATCAGAAAGCGGTCCATTTTTTCCATCTGCCGGCATCCGGATTTTTTTTCCTTCTGGGCGTCGTTTCATTTTTCTTTTTATCCGTTACAGCGGCTTATGTATTGAAAGCCTGGCGTTACCCGGATATGGTCTCGGTCGAGTTCGACCATCCCGTGAAAATCAACTTTTTCGCGGCTTTCCCTATCGTTCTTCTGCTCCTCGGCATTGCCTTTTACGCCGCGTTTCCGCCGGTCGGGATCGTTCTCTGGTATGCGGGAACCGCGATTATGGCTGTGGTGACTTTATACGTCCTAAGGATGTGGGTACACAAACATTTTGACCTCACAGCGATAAATCCCGCGTGGTTCATTCCGATTGTAGGGAACTTACTTATTCCTGTCGCGGGCGTTGAATTCCTGCCGAAGGAGGTTTCCCTCTACTTTTTCAGCATCGGGATTTTTTTCTGGATTTTGCTCTCTTCCATTGTATTGCAACGACTTATCGTCAATCCGCTCCTTCCATCGAAATTCATACCGATGCTCTTTATCTTTATCGCGCCGCCGGCTGTGGCGTTCATTTCTTATATCAGGCTGGCCGCGAGCTTTGACGTATTCGCGGGAATCCTGCTTTCTTTAGGGTTGTTTTTCGGGTTGATGATATTTTTTATGTGGAAGAGTTTTCTGAAAGGCGGATTTTCCGTTTCCCGCTGGGCGTTCACTTTTCCGCTTGCCGCTCTTTCCATCTCATTCCAGCTCGCCTACGCTCTTACCGGTTCGGTGATTTACGCTGTTATCGGGCTTGCTGTGCTGGCTTTTGCGGGAATCGCGGTGGTAATCGTTCTTGTTCAAACTATTCACCATATGATCAAACGTGAAATCTGCGTGGAGGATTAATATGAGATTCAGGATTGTGATAATCTCCCTGGTGGCTTTTCTGGCGGGATTGATCGCGGCCGGTTTTATAATGCATTTCAGCGCGCCTTCGATGCTTATGCTCGAGGTGAAAAGCCCTTATGATCATGCCAAGACCGTTGATACGATCGTTTCGAGAATAAACGCGAAAGAAGGATGGAAAGTAGTAGACGTTATCGATCAGCGCAAGGCGATCATTGACGGAGGAGAGCCTGATCCGGGGAAGATCACCATTATCGAGCTTTGTAACAGCTATTATTCCGGTAGGATGCTGGCCGCTGACGAAAGAAAGAAGATCGCCGTCAATATGCCGATAAGGATCGCCGTATTCGAGAAATCAACGGGAGAGGTTTATCTCGGGCTCATGAATGGATATCTGATTTCCAAGCTTTATGGCGGTGAGATGGAAAGGATAATAGAGCTCGTCAGCAGAGACATGGAAACGATCCTCAGTTTCGTGAATTTCAAATACAAGGCTTTTTAAGATCTTCCCATCCTGTAAAGGCCCGATTGAAATCCCTGTTCTGGCAGTGACGATCCAGCGACCTGAACATCGTACGTTATCCCCGCCGGAGATGTCTCAGCGAATGTTAACTAGGTTAACGGCCATGATCGTGGGAAAACAGCGTAACTTGACAGCAAGAAAAAGAACCGGTTTTATTATCGGCATCAAAAAAAAGCCGCTCCGTAGAGCGGCTCTCTGATAAAACCGGCGGCGTCCTACTCTCCCACACAGTCGCCCATGCAGTACCATCGGCGCAGAAGGGCTTAACTTCCGTGTTCGGAATGGGAACGGGTG
>CAZREW010000015.1:0-77065 GCA_964599375.1 uncultured bacterium | reverse complement strand
ACGGGGACAACGACACCTATCCGCTCTGGTACATCCAGATGGTAGAGGGGTTCAGACCCGACGTCAACGTCGCGAACCTTTCCCTTCTGAACACGAGCTGGTACATAGAGCAGCTCCGAGACCGCGTTCCTCCCGTACCGATATCGCTGAGCGACGCAGAGATCGAGAGGCTCCGTCCGATGGTGCTCAAGGACGGCGGGGTGGCGTGGAGACGCGACCTGGTCGTGCAGCACATCATACAACAGAATAACTGGAAGCGTCCGATCTACTTCGCCGTGACGGTCCCACCGGAGATATGGAACCCTTACGCCGAGCATCTCGAGATGCAGGGGATGGTCCGCAAGCTCGTCACGAAGCAGCAGCCGTATCAGGTGAACGAGTTCCAGATGATCCGCAATTTCGAGGATATCTACGAGTTCCGAGGGGTCCTCGATAGTGACTGGAAGGTTGACGATTCCATATACAGGACGCCCGATACCCGCGGGATGTTCATAAACTTCGCGGTCGCGGCCTTCCAGCTCGCGCAGAAGGCCTCGATGAGGAAGGATTACGCGGAGGCGGTCAGGTGGGCCGAGCTCTCCTACAGCCTGAATCCGGATTTCGAGTTTCCGAGAAGATACCTCGGTCTGTACTACAGCCGCGCCGGCCGGTTCGATCTGGCGGTCGAGCACTATACGAGGGAGATCGGGCGGGATCCCTCAAACGGCGACTTCTGGATGGGGCTTGCGAGCATTTATGAGGACAGGGGAGATCTCGAGGGCGCGCTCGAGGTTCTCGACCGGGCGATAGTCGCCGCGCCTGAGCACAGGGACCTTTTCGCGCACGGGTTCAGGATATCGGCGACGTTGGGAAAGAGGGAGCAGGCCAGGGGATTCGTCCGCGCCTGGCTCGACAGCCACCCGGGGGACCGGGAATTCAGGCAGCTCTATGACAACATCGACAAGGTACTTGATACGGAGTTCGGGCCCGCGGTACCGCAGGCGCCGGATTCGTCGGGGGAGGCAGATTGAACGGCAAGGCCCTGGTGACCGGAGCGGCGGGATTCATAGGATCGCACCTGTGCGAGAGGCTGGTCTCCGACGGATGGTCGGTGACCGGCATCGACAGCTTCACGGATTATTACGACCCGCGGCGTAAAAGGGAGAACATCTCCGGCCTGGCCCGGTCGAAGGATTTTACCCTCGTCGAGGAGGACCTCAACACGAGCCGTCTCGCCGGCCATCTCAAAGGTGTCTCATGCGTATTTCATCTCGCCGCGCAGGCAGGTGTAAGGCGCAGCTGGGGAGCCGAGTTCTCGCACTATATCGATTCGAACATCCTCGCGACCCAGAAGCTTCTCGAGGCGATGAAAGACACGGGAATACCGATCGTGTATTCGAGCTCGAGCTCGGTCTACGGCGACACGAGGGACCTGCCGATGAGGGAGGACCACGTCACCAGCCCGGTCTCTCCCTACGGCGCGACAAAGCTTTCGGCGGAGCATCTCTGCGAGCTCTACCGCGTGAACTTCGGGATGCGCTACACGGCCCTGAGGTACTTCACCGTGTACGGGCCGAGGCAGAGGCCCGACATGGCGTTCAGCAGGTTCATAAACGCCGCGCTTCATGGTGGCTCGATCGAGGTATACGGCGACGGAAAGCAGACGAGGGATTTCACATTCGTCCACGACGCCGTCGAGGCGAACATCCTTGCCTCGCGGTACTTGGGCAGTGAGAGGATCTTCAATATCGGCGGGGGAAGCAGGAGCTCGGTACTCGATGTCATCGAGGTCATCCGGCGGGAGACCGGCTCGGATCCGCGGGTCCTTTTCATGGAGAAGGCGAGAGGAGACGTCCTGGATACATGGGCCGATACATCGAAAGCGGCGGCAGAGCTGGGTTTCACGCCGTCGATCGGCCTGCAGGAAGGTCTCAGGCGCGAGATCGAATGGTACCGGAACCATTCCTGACGAGGAATACCGGAGGTCAGTCTTGGATAACTCCAGAAAGTACAGTGTAACGGTAATAATCCCGACCTACAACGAGGAAGGGAGCCTGGAGGAGCTATACGGGCGGCTCACCTCGATGCTCGAAAGGACGGCGTCGGCCCACGAGCTGATCTTCATCGACGACGGCTCCACCGACTCGTCGCTCGAGATCATTATGAATCTCAGAAGAGGCGACAGGCGCGTCAAGATAATAAGCTTCTCCAGAAACTACGGTAAATCACCCGCGCTCGACGAGGGATTCAAGGCAGCGAAGGGAGAGATCGTCGTCACCATCGACGCCGACCTGCAGGACAACCCGGACGAGATTCCCGCTATGATCGCGAAGCTTGACGAGGGATACGACCTGATATCGGGCTGGAAGCGCGACAGGAAGGACCCGGTGACCAAGACGTGGCCCTCGAAGCTGTTCAATTTCACCACATCCGTGGTCAGTGGAATAAAACTTCATGATTTCAACTGCGGACTGAAGATCTACCGCCGTGAGGTCGTAAAGAGGATCCATATCTACGGCGAGCTCCACAGGTTCATACCGGTGCTGGCGGGGTGGGAGGGATTCAGGATAGGAGAGATGAAGGTCTCCCATTTCGAGCGCCAGTACGGCAGGAGCAAGTACGGGGCGAAGAGGCTTCTGAACGGGATGTTCGACCTGATGACGGTGATGTTCATCACGCGCAGGTCGACGACGCCGCTTCATCTTTTCGGCAGGATAGCATTCTACTTCTTCGCCGCCGGCTCGCTGATCAATCTCTATTTCCTGGTTCAGTGGATAATGGGGAAGGGGCTTCACGTGAGGCCGCTGATGGTCCTCGGCCTGATCATGATAGTGATCGCGATACAGATCGGATCGATCGGGCTGCTGGCCGAGCTGTATTCCTCCACGTTGAAGAGGACTTTCTCCTTCCGTGAGTACCAGATCGATGACCAGTAGCGAAGAATCTGCCGGAAGACTGAGGATATGTCTCGTGGGGCCGGCCTGGCCCTTCCGCGGCGGCATCTCACATTACAACACCAGCCTGGCCCGGGAGATGTCGCGCCGATACGATATAAGCGTCGTAAATTATTCGAGGCTCTATCCAGGTTTCCTGTTCCCGGGAAAGACCCAGTACGATGAGAGCGGTTCGGAGCACAGGGTCGAGTCCGCGAGGTTGATCGACTCGATAAACCCGTTCTCCTGGATAAGAGCGGGATTCAGGATCGCAAGGATGAAGCCGGACATCACGGTCGTGCAGTGGTGGCACCCCTACTTCGCGCCGGCGCTTGTGACGATATGCGCTCTTCTGAGGCTGCTGAGCCGCACGAAGATCATCTTTATCTGTCACAACGTCGTTCCGCACGAGACGTCGCCGGTCGACAGGGCCCTGTCATCGATCGCTTTTCTCGCGCCGCACGCGTTCGTCGTACAGTCTGACGAGGACAGGACCAACCTGCTGAGGATAAGGAAGAAGGCGAATGTCGCTTCGCATCCGCTTCCGATCTTCGATTTTTTCAGGAGCGTGGAGATGACCGGGGAACAGGCGCGCTCCAGGATCGGAGAGGGCGCGGGCCCGCTCCTGCTCTTTTTCGGCCTGATACGCCCTTACAAGGGGCTAGCCTACCTCATAGAGGCGATGCCGGAGATCGTGAAGCGGACGGGAGCGAGGCTCCTGGTCGTCGGCGAGTTCTACGAGGACAGCACGCCTTACTTCGACCTGGCGCGCGAACTGGGAGTCTCCGACATGATCGTGTTCATCGACAGGTACGTGGCAAACGAGGAGGTCGCCGACTACTTCAATGCCGCAGACCTGGTCATGCTCCCTTATATCTCCGCGACGCAGAGCGCGATCGCCCAGGTAGCGGTGGCGTTCGACCGGCCCATGATAGCGACCCGGGTGGGAGGACTGCCCGAGGTCGTCTCGGAGGGCAGGACGGGATTCCTGGTCCCTCCAGCCGATCCAGCGGCGATGGCGGGCGCCGTGGCGAAGTTCTTCGAAGAGGGATGGGGAGAGAGGATGGCTCCCATGTTCGAAGAGGAGAAGAAGCGTTTCTCCTGGTCATCCCTCGCTGACACAGTCGTTGACCTTTACACGGCAGCCTCCCGGAGAGATTGAGATGGACCCTGGAAGGATATTCGTCATCATACTCAACTGGAACGGCGAAGCGGTGCTCAAGCCCTGCCTCGAATCCCTCTCGCGCGTCAGCGAGCCCGCCTTAGAGATAATAGTAGTCGATAACGGTTCTACAGATTCCTCGCCTGAGACGGTCCGGCGTGAGTTTAAGGGAGTCGAGCTTATAGAGAACGGCAGGAACCTCCTCTTCGCCGCCGGGAACAACGTCGGCATTAGGGCTGCCCTCGAGAGGGGCGCTGAGTTCATCCTCCTGCTGAACAACGATACTGAGGTCGATCCCCGGTTCGTGGCAGAGATGCTCGGAGCCTTCGATGACCCGCGGACCGGGATAGCTGGTCCGAAGATATTCTATTACGACGATCCGGAGAGGATCTGGTACGGCGGAGGCGGGTTTAACTGGCTCACGGGCGTGCCCTTTCACCGCGGCCTGCGCAGGATCGAGGGTTCGTTCGAAGAGAAGCCGGGGCCGACAGGCTGGGTGACAGGATGCGCGCTGATGGCCAGGCGGGAGGTCTTCGAGCAGACGGGGGGCCTTGATCCCTCGTACAGGATCTATTGCGAGGACGTCGATCTCTGTCTCAGGGCGGCTGAAGCGGGCTGGACGCTGAAGTATGTTCCGGCCGCAAAGGTATGGCACAAAGTCAGTTCCAGCAGCGGAGGCGGGATGACTCCCTTCAAGCTGGAAAACAGGATAGCGAGCACGTGGAAGCTGCTGGTCAGGCACAGGCCGCTGTGGTGGAGGGTCATCCTGCTGCCGGTCCACGCGGTGGGATTCCTGGGGCTGGCGCTGGGGCTTCTTCTGACCGGGAGATGGAGGCTCCTCGCCGCGGCGATGAGGGGGGCGGCCAGGGTTCTCGGGGCGCGGAAGGATGAGCGGGAGAGCGGATTTTGACCTTTTATGGGCTGATGTGATAATGATACAATCAGTAAGGTAGCATGCCCCTGTATCGATAGAGGAGAGTTTATTGGCTGGAAAGAGCAAGCCGGCCGGGCCGGTCCGTAGAGCGTTCGATCCCGTCGGCGGCTTCGATTCCATGAAGGGGTGGAAAAGGGGTATCGCGGCGGCCGTGATCCTCGTGGCCGTGCTGGCTATCCTCGTGCCCGAGCTGGTCTTTCTCGACGACGTCTTCATCGCCCCCGACACGAAGGCCCCGATGAGCTTCAGGACGGTCGGCAGGGCGAGCCTCGAGGAGGGGACCTACCCACTCTGGAACCCTTATATATTCTGCGGCATGCCGAGTTTCTCGAGCCTTGCCTACACGCCGTACGTCTACCCCGTAGCCTTCCTGACGCACCTGCTCTATACGTACGCCGGGTTCCCCGCGATGACCTGGCTCCTGCTTCACTACCTCCTGGCCGGGGTCGGTATGTATCTGCTGGCCAGGTCTTTCGGCGTCCGCCCTTCTATCTCCCTGATGGCGGGCGCGCTGTTCATGATAATGCCCAATTATATTGCGGCCGGCGCCAACGGCCACGGGTCCCAGGCGGGGGCTGTCGCATGGATGCCCCTGGCCCTCCTCTTCGCCAGAAGGGTGCTCGGCGGCAGGGACAGGATCAGCTCGGTAGCGCTTCTCGCCATAGTCCTAGGCATGCAGATGCTCCGAGGGCACATACAGATCTCCTATTATACCTTCCTTCTGATCGGTCTTTATTACGTCTTCGAGACAGCAGGGAATCTCAGGGAGGGCAGGGGACGGGAAGCGGCCGCGGGGACTGCCCTGCTTGCGGCCTCCTTCGTACTGGCCGTCGGGATAGCCGCCGTGCTCGTATTCCCGGTGCGCGACTACGCCCACTGGTCGATCCGCGGTGGAAGCGGCGGGGGGCTCGACTATGATTACGCCACCGGGTGGAGCCTGGCCCCGAAGGAGATCATCACCTTCCTGTTCCCGTGGTCGTTCGGGTTCGGCAAGGCGACATACTGGGGAAGCATGCCGTTCACCGATTATCCAAACTATATCGGGCAGGTGACCGCTCTTTTCGCGCTCATAGGGGCGCTGATCGTGAAAGGTCGCGCGAAATGGTTCCTGCTGACGGCGGCGGTGCTTGCCGTGCTGATAAGCTTCGGAAGGCATTTCCCTCTGCTTTACGGCCCCATGTTCAGGTTCATGCCCTGGTTCGACAAGTTCCGCGTGCCGGTGATGGTCCTGATCGTCCAGCAGCTCACGATGGTCGTACTGGCGGCCATGGGCATCGAGGAGCTGCTGCGCAGGGCGGAGAACGGCTCCCTTCCGGGATATCTCGGGCCCAGCAGAGTCAGGTGGGTCCTGGTAGCCTGTGCCGCCGCTCTGTTGATCGTCCTCGCGGCCGGCGGCTCGATACGCTCGGGCATCTCGGCGGACGCGGCGGTCAGGGCGAGGGTGAAGGGCGACTGGGCAACGTTCGCCGCCGGCAGGTACGCGAGCGACCTTGCCCGGACATTCACCTTCCTTCTGATGACCGTCGGTGCGATATTCCTCGCGGCGCGCGGCAGGACAAAGTCCGGGCTCATCATCGGGGCGGTGGCCCTGATCGGTATTGCGGACCTGATGACTGTCGACCAGTCGGTCGTCAGGCCGGAGAAGACGTGGCGGTCCTCCAGCTACAGGCTTATCAAGCCTCTTTCAGAGAAGGAAGGACTGACCAGGCCGACCGAGACGATCGAGTGGCTCTCCGGCAGGGAGGGTTACTTCAGGGTATTTCCCGTTCCAGCCGCGAGGCCGGGCGGGTGGAGCCACAACGTCTTCCCCTTCAGCGACAACAGCTACATGATGGCGGGCGTGTTTTCCCTGGGCGGGTACCACGCGGCCAAGCTGAAGAACTACCAGGACGTGATGGACGCCATGTTCGGCGTCTTCAACGGCGGGGGCATGCCGCTTCCCGTGCTCGACATGCTCAACGCGAGATATTTCCATTCGATGTTCCCACTCTTCAGGGAGGATTCGCCGTTCCCCCTGGTCTTCCAGGCGGAAAACAGCTACGTCTACGAGAATCCCTACGCGCTTCCGAGAGTATACATGACGGGCGGTTTCAGGGTCATGGGGCACAGTGAGGCCCTGGCCGAGATGAGCAGGCAGGATTTCGATCCGGCCTCGGTGACGCTGCTCGAGAAGGAGCCGCGGATCGTCCCGGTGTCGGCCGAGGGAAGCTCGGCCGAGATCGTCTCATTCAGGTTGAACTCGATAGGGATAAAGGCTCATGTGGAGAGACCGTGCATCATGGTGCTCAGCGAGATCTACTATCCGGACTGGATCGCCACTGTCGGAAAGGAGGAGAGGGAGATCCTGACGGCGAACTACTGCCTCAGGGCCATACCTCTCGAGGCGGGGGACCATGAGATAACGTTCGAATACAGGTCCCCGGTGATCAGGAAGTCTCTTGTCCTGTCGATCACCTCACTGGTCTTCGCCGCCGCGCTGGCTGTGATCGCCTCATTATCCGCTGTAAGAAAGGCATAGAGATTTGAAAGCCCTGATAGTCGTACCTACATACAACGAGAAGGAAAATATCGAGAATATCATCGATGCCGTCCTTGCGCAGGGCGAAGGTATCGAGGTCCTGATCGTCGATGATAATTCTCCAGACGGCACAGGGGAGATCGTCGACAGGCTCGCCGGATCAGAGCCGCGAGTGCACGTGATCCACCGTGAAGGAAAGCTGGGGCTGGGATCCGCTTATATAGCTGGATTCAAATGGGCTCTGGCAAATACCGACGCGCAGTTCATCTTCGAGATGGACGCCGATTTCTCCCACGACCCGGGCGCGATCCCTGAATTTCTCGAAGCGGCGAAGGACCGGGACCTCGTGATCGGCTCGAGGTATCTTCACGGAATAACGGTGATCAACTGGCCTCTCAGCAGGTTGATACTCAGTTACGGGGCGAACGTCTATACGCATATCATCACCGGCCTTCCCCTGAAGGACTCTACGGGGGGCTTCAAGTGTTTCAGACGCGGGACACTCGAAAAGCTGCCCCTCGATACGATCAGGAGCGACGGATACTCGTTCCAGATAGAGATGAATTTCTTCGCCTGGAAAAAGGGATTCCGTATGGTCGAGATACCGATCATCTTTACCGACAGGCGGGTAGGCATCTCGAAGATGTCGCGCAAGATCATCTGGGAAGCGATGTTCATGGTCTGGAGACTGAGGTTCATGAATCCCAGGCGATGGAAATAACCCCTCGATCGAAGCAGTATGGATCTATCTATTGTCATCGTCACCCATAACAGCCTTTCCCCGGTGGGGAAATGCCTCCGTTCCCTCGAGCAGTATCCTCCGGGCTGCGAGTACGAAGTCCTGGTGGTCGACAACGCGAGCGGCGACGGGACCCCCGAGATGATCCGCGGATCGTTCCCGTCGGTAAGGCTGATCGCGAACGACGACAACAGGGGATATTCAAAGGGCGTGAACCAGGCTTTCCTCGCCTCTTCGGGAAGGTACTTCCTGATCCTGAACCCTGACATCATCGTCGATGAGGACTCGATAGACGCCCTGGTGCGTTTCATGGACGACAGGCCGGGCGCGGGAATCGCCGGCTCGAAGCTCGTATTCCCTGACGGCTCCCTTCAGCCATCCTGCAGGTCGTTCTATACGATCACGGCCCTCTTTCTCAGGCGTACGTTCCTGGGCAGGATCTTTCCCCGGGCGAAGGCGCTGCGGCAGCACCTGATGCGCGATTACGACCATGCCGAGGCGAGGCAGGTCGACTGGGTCATAGGAGCCTGCATGATCGTCCGCCGTGATGCGGTCGCCGAGGTCGGGCTGATGGACGAGAGGTTCTTCCTGTACTTCGAGGATACCGACTGGTGCTACAGGATGAAGCAGCACGGCTGGGAAGTCTGGTACGATCCCGGCTCCGTGATGGTCCACCTGTACGAGCGCTCCAGCGCGAAGTCGGTGTTGAGCAGGCCGTTTCTCCTGCACATGCTCAGCCTGATGAGGTATTACGAGAAATGGAACACGGTGTTCCATTTCCTGAGGCGGAACAGGGGGACGATAAAATCGCTCGCCTTCGTCGCGAGCGACCTTATTGCGGTCAACGCGAGCTTCATCGCTGCGTACTTTCTGCGGAACTCACTTCAGCCGATGTTCGTGAACCGCCTGTACCCGCTCGACTGGTACTCGATATTCATAATACTGTACAATTTCCTTTTCCTGCTGACTTTTGCCTCGACGGGGCTTTACAGGATACGAAGGGGCACGGGAGCAGCCGAGGAGTTCTCCGCCGTCGCAAGAGCGGTGCTCATAGTCTTCGCAGTGCTCCTGACCGCGTCTTACCTGACCAAGGTGAGGATCTTCTCCCGCGCGGTCATCCTCGGGCACGCGGTCTTTTCCGCCGTCCTCGTGACGGCTCTGAGGAGGCTGATACGGCGGTCCCACAGGGCCCTCGTCATGGCTAGTTTCGATCTGCGCAGGGTGCTTCTCGCTGGGGACGCGGAGGAAGCGGCCGATTTCGCGGCCAACGCCCTGGAGCACCCTGAGGCCGGCATCGATATAATCGGGAGGGTCGGCGCGGGCGAAGGGTCGCTCGGCGGTCCGGAGGACCTTCAATCGATCGTAGACAGGTTCAGGGTCCAGGAAATGGTTATTCTGCCGTCTGCGGCAAAGGACGACGGGATAGTGAAGATAATGACAGGCCCTGTATCGAGGTCGATAAGGATAAACATCATATCTCCCGCGGCCAGGGTCACGGGACGCGACACACGCTCGGAGAATCTTGGCGGCGTTTACATGTTCACCATTGAAAGAGGGACGTCTTTCCTCCTGACCCGCTGGATGCAGAGGCTGATAGATCTTGCGGCAGGCCTGCTCCTCCTCCCCGTCTGCGCCTTATGCTGGCTCCCCTTCGCGGCGATTGGCAGGACCTTCGGAGGGGTCAGGATCTTCACTGAGAAGAGGAGGGGGGCGCGCAGTGACCTGCGCTGGCCGAGAGCGGTTCTAAGGTCCGGACGCGAGGCGTCTGATGCGGTCAAGCCGCTGCTCGCGCTTCATCTCTTGACGGGCCGGCTCTCTCTTATCGGACCCCCCGCCCTGCCCGTGGAGATCCCCGGGGGAAGATCCGTTTTAAGGCCGGGCGTATCGGGCGAGTGGCGCCTCCGGCCGGCCGCCGGACCGTCCGAAGCGGTGGAAGACGAAATATTGATGTTGAACAATCAGACTTTTGCGGGAAGAATCCTGCTCATGGTCCGGTCGGTCATCCCCTGTCTGGCCGGCAGATATCCGGAATGGTTTTACAGCAAGGGGGTCGGCCGTTGAAAACGATCAGATTTATCCTGTTCGCGGCGCTGATCGTCTGTGCCGGCGCGAGTGCCGACGGGGCGCCGGGAGACTGGAACGTATATATGGATGCCAGCGCGATCAACAGGGTCACGGCTCTGGGAGACAGCCTCTGGTGCGGGACTAGGGGAGGGATCCTCCTCTTTGACCTCCGGGACTCGACTTTTACGAAATACCTCGACGGGCTCGATCTCAGATCGAACGATATCACAGCTGTGACTGTCGACGGGAGAGGGAGCATATGGGCGGCGATGAGGGTCGCCGGTGTAGCACGGATAGACGACCCGGACGGTGGTCGCGTCGTGAAGGAATATACCGAGACGCTCGATGGCATACTGAGCGACAGCGTGATGTGCCTCCTGACGGTCGATGACGATATCTACTATGGCGGAACCGGGGGAGTGGCGAAGTTCTACGAGAATACACCGGCTACAGAGCCTGTCCTTACCGACAGCATGGAGGGAAGGACTGTGTACGACCTCGCCTGGGACCCTTCCAGCGGTCTTTTGTGGGTAGCCTGCGAAAAAGGGATAGCGAGTTACGATCGCGAGACCTTCGCATATACCTTCTATGATGTCGGAGAAGTCTTGTCGGTCTGTGTGCATGAAGGAGATGTCTACTGCGTGTCGGGTCCCGATATCCTTCACCTCGGTGACGGATCATGGCCGGTGCTCGGCGGGGGCCTGCACATGGCCCCGGTGGCTGTCGCCTCAGGGGGAGGGAATCTGTGCTGTGTGACCCTTGAACAGGTATACATGTGGAACGGCGCCTACTGGGCCCTTCAGGCCGCCGTCGAGCTCAAGAACCTGCAGCTTCAGGAGTACAGGATCGGCTGGAGCCAGAATATCCTCGGAGCTCTCGCGGTCGACGGCGGAGGAACGCCGTGGACAGGCGGTTTCTATGAGGAGGGCGCCAGGGGGATCTACCTCTTCGGATCAAGCGGGGTGGGGTGGACATCTTTCCGGCCCGAGGGACTCAGCCAGAACATGATAGTAGCCCTCGACTGCGATCAGGCGGGGAATGTCTGGGCGAGCACGGGGAGGTACGGGATCTCGCTGCGTTCTACCGGCGACCGGTGGGTGGCTTACACAAAGATAAGGAGCGACGTTGGTAACGACGACGCGCTTTCCTATTTTATAAACAACCTTGCCCTGCTGAATGATTCACAGGGTTTTCTCTGGTGCAACTCCCTGGACTACGATCTCGACAGGATCGAGATCGGGGATCCGCTCGACAAGGACGATGATATCTGGGCGCATTTCGCGGTCGGCACCGGGACGATAACGTCTGACAGGTTTGTCAAAGCCCGTGAGGATCCGGGCGGCAACAGGTGGTTCATGTCCGACGACGTCGGATTCGAGAGCGGGATGTGGGGGATCAACATAGCCAGCAGGGCCGGGGACGACTGGTTGTCGGTCGATCCTGAGAGCTATCCCCAGATGGAAGGCGGCAGTATATTCGACTGCGCCTTCGATGACCAGGGGGCGTATATCGCCATCAGAGGTTACGGAGTGATGTACTGGCACACGGGAGGTTTCGACTGGCCGACCCTGACCTCGAACTCGGGCGACTACTGGATCACCGTCATAGGCTCCGGCCAGCTTCCCAGCACGGAGCTGTGGGCGGTGGAGCGGGGACCTGACGGCAGCATATGGGCAGGGACTTCGGCGGGGCTCGTCAGGTATTCTCAGGGAACGATCCATTCATTTACCGAAAAGACCCGGGACCGCGACGAGGGCCTGATAGGAGGCACGGTATATGATATCGAGTTCGACGGGCGCGGCGGGCTGTGGGTCGCCACGAACAGAGGCATGAACAGGATCGAGGGGGACGGGAACATCGCCGAGGCGTATACCACCGCACTCGAGTGGCAGAACGAGCTCAACCTGATCTACAAGGCTGAAGACGTCATATCCCCGCTTCCCGATCATATCTGCAGGGCGCTGGTCTACGATCCGGCGGGAGGATTCATGTGGATCGGAACGGATAACGGGCTGGCCAGGTTCGACGCGAACGAGCCGGTGGAAGTGATAACGCCGATGTCGGAGATGATCCTCTTCCCGAATCCAGTCCATGCCGCCAGGGGGGACAGCGAGCTGCGGATATCCCGGATAAGCGGCCTGGTCGATATACGTGTCTACACGCTGGAGGGCGAACTGGTCCATGAAGTGGCAGGAGTGGCCGAGGGCGAGGTGGCCTGGGACCTCCTGACGATGAACGGTTATCAGGCCGCTTCGGGGATCTACATAGTATTCGTGAAAGGAACCGGGGGAACGTCCATGAGAAAGGTCGCGGTGGTAAGGTGATCGGTGACAGGTGCAGGAGGGTACTGATAGTCGGCGCGGGCGAGGCCGCGCGTATGATCGCCTCGGAGATCAGCTGTTCTGCCGAGATCAACGCGACGATAGAGGGTTTTCTCGATGACGACGTGACCCTGGCCGGGGCGGAGATCGAGGGCGCGCCCGTGCTTGGCAGGACGACCGAGCTCGAATCGGTCGTCGCGGATCGCGGCATAGACGAGGTCATCATATCGATTCCGACCGCCCCGGGCAGGTTTGTACGCGACATCGTCAGGCGGTGCCGCAGGGCCGGTGTTGAGTACAAGATCGTGCCGGGCCTCATGGAGATCATCCGCGGGACGGTCCACATCGACCAGATCCGCGAAGTGAGAGTGGAGGATCTCCTCGGCAGGGAGACGGTAAGCTTCGATCTCGAATCGGCCGCCAGAAGCCTGGCAGGCAAGAGGATACTTGTCACCGGAGCAGGCGGCACGATCGGCAGCGAGCTGTGCAGGCAGCTTGCCCGCGTCAAGCCCGCGGCGTTGATCATGTTGGGCCGCGGCGAGAACAGGATCTTCGCGATCGAGCAGGAGATAAGAGCCGACAATCCTGGGTTCGAGATAGTCACCGTCATCAACGATCTGCGCGAGCCCGAAAGGCTCCTGAAGTTGATGAAGAGGCTTGCCCCGGACGTGGTATATCACACCGCAGCGCACAAGCACGTGCACTACATGGAACGTGATCCCGAAGAGGCCGTGCTGAACAACGTCGCGGCTACCATAAACCTCGTGAAAGCGGTCGAAAAATGCGGCGCTGAGCGGTTTGTGTTCATATCGACCGACAAGGCGGCAGATCCCAAAGGAGTGATGGGCGCCACAAAGCGGCTGGTCGAGATGTACCTGCGCGGGATCGATCCGGAAAGCGCCTGCAGGTTCATCACCGTCCGGTTCGGAAACGTCATCGGCAGCACAGGCAGTGTCGTCCCGCTTTTCGTGGACCAGATCGCGAGGGGAGGGCCGGTCACTGTCAGCCATCCCGGAGCCACCAGGTTCTTCATGACGGTCAGGGAGGCAACGCTCCTCGTGATACAGGCATCGGTGTCCGGCAAAGGCGGGGAGACGTACATACTCGATATGGGCGAGGCGCTCAACATCCTCGAGATGGCCAGGGACATCATCATGCTTACCGGGCACGATCCGGATGAAGAGATACCGATAGAATTTTCCGGGCTCAGGGAGGGTGAGAAGCTCCACGAAGTCCTCATCGGAGAGGACGAGATCCTGGAGCCGCCAGTTTCCGGAGAAAAGATCATGCTCGCCAGATCGCCCGCTGCTGTGGGCAAAGATTTCGGGGCCGGTGTTGACAGGCTCATCAAAGCGGCAGAGAAAGGGGACAGGGACGGCGTTCTCCGGATGATGTCGGAGCTGATCCCCGGCTTCGGAGATGACCCGGGACGAAGCTCGTGATCAACGGAGGGCCCGTGGAGATCCGCTTCGAGACTGATCTTTCCCGCGAGGAGGTCCTCGAGTTCGTCTCGGCCTTCGAGGGCGCCACATTCTTCCATTCCCCCACATGGCTGGAGATACTTGCGGAGGCCTTTCCGCGTTTCGAGTGTGGCTGGCTCGCCGCCCGCAGGGGCGGTAGCCTGAAGGGCCTGATGCCTGTGGTCAGGGTGACCAAGGGCCCTGCCTTCATGTTGCATTCGCTTCCATTCGGCACATACGGCGATCCGCTCTCTTCCGATCCGGATGTCCGAAGGGCGGTCCTGGACAGGTTCTGCGAGATCGCTTCCTCTCCCAGATGCGCCCGCGCCGGCGCCAATCTGATAGGGTTCGTGGAAGAGTGGGAGAACCCCAGGGGCTGGAGACGCAGGATGGAGGAGTGCAGGATCATCACGCTTCCCGGTTCGTTCGAGGAGTACAGGAGCAGGGGGATGAGCCGTAAAAGGCGCCAGCTGTGCAACAGGTGCGAACGCGAGGGGATCATCGCCAGAAGGCTCGAGGGCGAGGACGATTTCGGGCTGTTCTACGATATATATCTCCACGGAGCCACAGGATGGGGAGGGGTCCATCCGTACCCCATGGAATTCTTCAGGAGCCTGCTGCGCCGGGGTAGCGAGGGTGTATGTTTCTGGGGAGCGTTTCTCGGGGACTCCCTGCTTGCCGCCCACGTTGATTTCTATTTCGGCAGGACGGCCCAGGCCTGGCAGGCGGGTGTGGCTCCTCTGGCGAGCGAGTACGACGCCGCGGCCTATCTCGTAATGGTCGCAGTGCGTGAGGCGATCGGCAGGGGCACTTCCGTCTTCAATCTGGGCAGCAGTGGCGGGGACGCAGGCATGATCTTCTTCAAGGAATCGATGGGCGGCACGGAATATCTCTATCCTGTCCTTGAGAAGAAGAGGAGATGGATCGAGTGGCTGAAGAGACGGTAGAGAGAGGCCGGTCGAGGATAGCGGAGAATACGGTCGCCCTCGCGGTCGCCGGCGCTCTGCAGATGATCTTCACGCTTGTGCAGCTCAGCATGCTGAGCAGGCATCTCGGCGGGGAGCGCTTTGGCCTGTATGTCGCGCTGAGGGGCTTCGCTCTCCTGCTCACCACGGTCATCATCGTCGGATTCCCACAGGTCCTTGTCCGTTACCTTCCCTCATTCCAGAGGAGAGGGAAGCGCGGCAGCGCCGCCGCCTGGTTCCTCCTCTTTTCAGCCGCCGTGATCGTGCTCGGGGCTATCCTGCTTTTTTCCGCTCCACACTGGGTGGGCCTTATGCCGAAAAGCCTCTCCGTACCGGGCGGAACTCTGAAATGGATGATACTGGCGTCGGCTGCGCTCGGCCTCAAGCTCGTCCTGTACGGCGGGTTCAACGGGCTCCGGGAGATGCGGATGCAGATGATATTCGAGCTCGCTTTCCAGGTCCTCCTTACGGCCTTTGTCCTGATCTGGCGTGACCGTCTCGATGTGGAGGTCCTTTTCAAGGCGATGTTCGTCCTCAACGCCCTGACCTGGGTGGCGGGAATACCCGCGTACCTTCTGATCATGAGATGGAATTTCTCTCACGGCGGTTCAGGCGCCTCGGGAGGCGTGGTCCTTCCTCCGCTGGCCGGTTACTGGGGAAGCGCGCTTGCGCTCAGCTATGCTGCGCTGGCTTTCTCTGACGTGGACAGGTTCATGATGTCATCCCTGCTTCCCGTCGCAGCGATATCTGTGTATCACGTCGCTTCGAGAATAAACCAGCTGATAAAGAGATTCCTCGGATTCCCCGTCGTCGCGCTCCAGCCGGAGCTTACCAGGATATATGAGGAGGGAAGGTGGGACGACCTCTCCGGCCGAATCGGCCTTTTCACAAAGGCGAGCGTAACGGCGGCCCTGGCGATATCGGCCGTCGCAGCCGCCATCGGAGGGGTGATGATCAGCCTGATAAGCGGTCCGGGATACCATGGCACGTACAGGCTTCTGCTCATGCTACTGCCGACGGTGCCGGTTGCCGCCTTCATAGCGCCCCTTACCGCGGCCATGAAGGGGCTGCATTACATGAAATGGGCGGTGGTTTGCGACCTGTCCTGGATGGCCGTCTACTTCTCCGGCCTCTTCATCATAGTCCCGCATGTCGGGCTGACAGGCACGGCAGTTGCCCAGCTGACAGCGTCTGCCGTCCAGGCCGCCGTCGCCGTATGGCTCGCCAGGAGGGAAGGGCTCTTTCCCGGCACGGGCGGTTCCGCCATGCTCAGGGCCGCCGGCGCCTCGCTGATATTCGCGGTCGCCGGAGCAGTAGCGTGCGCTGCCTGGGGGGTTTCCGCCGCCGCGGCATGCATCCTGCTGTCCCCCTTCCTTCTGCGTCTGGCGGTCAGGAAGCTGTTCCTGCTCGACCACGGTGAATCGGAGACGCTGGCGGCGATGATAGCCGGCCGTCCCGGCGCGGGGCTGGTACGCTGGGTGCTATCACTGGAGGGATGATGTCTTCTCGAAAGCTGCTGATGATGATCAACTTCTTCCCGCCCGCAGGCGGGGGAGGGGTGTACCGGCCGCTTTCTTTTGTAAAGTATCTCTCGAGGACGGGCTGGGGTATCACCGTGGTCACGCCGAAGCCCGGCGAGTTCTGGATCAACGACCCTTCTCTGGAAAGGCAGATTCCGGCGGGCGTCCGCGTCATCAGGACAGGTTCACTGTCGGCGTCGAGGATCCTCGGCAATCTGAGGGGCCGACGGGCCGGCGCGAGGTCTTCCGGCGGTTTCGAATTGATGAGAAGGGCCGGGGAATCATTCCTTCTGCCCGACACCTATACGGGATGGAGGCCGTTCGCCGTAAGCGAGGCTCTCAGGCTCTGCCGCAATGAGAGGTTCGACGCTCTCTACTCGACAAGCCCGCCCGACTCCACTCATCTGGCCGCGCTGAAGGTCGCCAGGAGGACGGGGTTGCCGTGGCTCGCCGATTTCAGGGATCCATGGATATCTCTCTACCTCCGCGATCCGGTCTCCGCAGTTCACAGGTCTATCCTCGAGGGCATGGAAAGGCGGGTCGAGCACGGCGCTGATACCATAGTTGTAACTACAAGGTGGCAGCAGGACGAATTGTCGCGGAGCGTCCCTTCATGCAATGTCGTGAGGATACCGAACGGGTACGACGAGGAGGATTTCACCTCGGAGCCGCAACGGCCTCCCGGCGGCCCCCTGCTGATTACGCACTGCGGGATGCTGACGCTTGGCCGCAGGTCACGTGTCTTTCTCGAAGGATTTTCGCGGTTTCTCACAGCGGTGCCTGAGGCGAATGGAAGGATCAGGGTCGAATTCATCGGGGCCAGGGAATCGGCGAACGAGGATCTCGAGGGGTTCGACGGGATCGGGAAGTGCGTAGTGTTCGAGGATAACATGCCGCACACCGAGTGCATCGAACGGGAGCGCAGGAGCCACGTGCTCCTGCTGATCAAGCACGACGACCCGAGATACAACGGGCTCGTTCCGGGCAAGCTCTACGAGTACATAGGCGCCCGCAGGCCCGTTCTTGCCCTGGCTCCGCCGGGGGAGGCGGCCGATCTTGTCAGGAATCTGCGCAGGGGCGAGGTCGCCGGGCCGGGTGACGCCGGCGAAGTCGCGACAGCGCTGAGGCGGATATATTCGGCGTACAGGGACGGGACGCTCGAGTCGGCCTACGATCTGTCGCCGAGACCGGAGTTTTCGAGAAGGGCCGCAGCCGAGAGTCTGGCCCGCGAGCTCGAGCTGATAGCCGGCAGGAGGAGGGACGCGTGATGGCAGGCCATGTGAATAAAACAGATATCGCCGTGGTCGCGGCCTGCGTCGCTCTCTTCGCGGCCGCCAGCATCCCTCTGGCCGGATCGATGACCGACGATACTTATATACATATGCAGTACGCGCGTAACCTTGCCGAGACGGGGGAGCTCGCGTTCAACAGGGGGGACCCTTCGTACGGCGCCACCAGCCCGCTGTGGGTCGGTCTGCTCGCCCTGACGTATCTGGCCGGCGGCGATCTCGCGGTCTGGATCCGTGTGTTCTCATGGGCGGCAGGAGCCATTTCGATAATCACGATCTATTTCTTCGTCAGGAAGCTCGACGGGACCAGGATGGTCGCCGCGGCCGCGGCGGCGGTGCTGGCATGCGAGGCCTGGCTGCTCAGGTGGAGCGCCACAGGCATGGAATCCTCTTTCGCGATGCTAGCCGTCCTGGTATGCCTCTTCGCGGCGCTGACGGCAACGCGCTCGGCCTCAAGGAGCGCCGTCTTCGGCCTGCTCCTCTTCCTCGCCTGTCTCGCGAGGCCGGAAGCGGGCCTGATGGTCCCGGCGGCCTTCGTCGCGTTCGCGGCGGCCGAACGGCACACCCCGCTGAAAAGACGATTCCTCTGGCTCCTCGTCTTCTCGGCCCTGATGGCGTGCTGGCTCATCGCCGTACGAGCTCATACAGGCACATTCCTTCCCCTGACCGCCGGAGCCAAACAGGGGAGGCCGGCCTTCGGCGCAGCGATGCTCGCGTCCGCGCTCGTCCCGATCAAGGTGATAGGCGCGACCCTTCTTCTGCCGGCTGCGGTCGCGGCGGCATTCACGGTCGCCGGGATATTCCGCCGCGGGCGACTCTTCGAGCCGGCCGCCGGTGTATCGCGCGGGGGGTTTTTTCTCCTTCTTATCTGGGCCTTCCTGCTTCCGGCGGTATATGTGATATTCGATTTTCACGTTCTGTCCAGATACCTGTTGCCGGTCTTCCCCGCTCTGATAGCCGTGGGTTTCACAGGAGCGGCCAGGCTGCTGCGGGGCGTCTCCACGGGGACGGCGCGAAGACTGATCGCTGCGATGGCCGTCCTGACGATGCTGCAGAGCCTCACATTCTATTTCGCGGTAGCGGTGCGCCCGACGAGGGAATTCTCGAGAGGCCTGCGGGAGGTTCTCGTGCCGATGGGGATCTGGCTGGCGGAGAATTCGCCGCCGGGGTCGGTAGTCGCGACACCGGACATCGGGGCCATCGGGTATTTCTCCGGGCGCAGGGTGCTCGACCTCGGAGGGCTCGTCACACCGGAGATCAACGATATGCGCAGAAGGATAGATGTGCAGCGTATCATCGACGAGGGGCTCTATCTCGACCTCGGCGCGGATTATCTCGTCGACCGGCACCCTGAGCCGCGCCGCTTCGACGGATCGGTCATAAGGGGCTTCCGCTTTACCGCGGTGAGGGAGGGTACAGTCTCGAATCTCGGGATCCGCAAGCCGGAGCCGGTCACGTACACGCTTTACAGGATCGATCCCGCGGGTGAGGGGGAAGCGCGATGAATACGGATCGGCCCGGCCTGGAGATGAAAGACCTTCCCGAGCCTGTTATCCCGGTGGGGATACAGGCGGATCGGATGCCGAGCCTTTTAGAGAACTGGTTTCTCGGCTCGAAGGCGAAGAGGTGGCTCAGCCGCAGGCGCTTCGTGGCGGTGACCGGGATGCTCCCGGCCGGGATGGGGCGCCGGGCACTCGACGTCGGTTGCGGGTGGGGATACAACCTCTTTCTTCTAGGGCTTCGCGGCTACGCCCCGTACGGGATAGACATTGTGCAGAACGATTTCGCGGCGGCATCGATGATCGCGGCTGCGAACGGCACGCAGTCAAGGCTCAGCTGCGCCGACATGAGCGCTCTTCCCTTCGGCGACGGTACCTTTGCCGCGGTCACGGCGGTTGAGACATTCGAGCATGTCTTTCACCCCGACCGCCGGTCAGCTGTCCGTGAGGCGTGGCGCGTTCTCGAGCCGGGGGGCGCCCTCGTCCTTTCCACTCCAAACTACTACTCGTTCGTCGAGACAGGGAAGCGGGTCGCCAACAGGCTGCCGTTCCTCAAGAGGGCGCTCCCCGGGATGTGCTATCCCGTAGGTGAGATCGAGCGGTCCGACTACCATCCGTACAGATACCACAGGCCCTCTCCTGAGGGGGAGATCAGGTCGATGCTCGAGGATGAGGGGTTCGAGGTAACGGGTTCGCAGAGGATCATCTTCGTTCTGAAGAACCTGCCGGATCCGGTCTTCCCGCTGGCCAGGGGGCTTGAGGCCGTCATGGAGAGGACCCCTCCCATTTCGCTCCTCGCATCGACCCTGGTCCTCGCCGCTGTCAGGCCGGGCATCCCCCCGGATCGGCCGGCCGACGCCAGCTAAAGGCAGATCCTTCCATTTCAGGATGACCGGGCCCTTTGGACAGGTGGGAACCGGTGGTAGATCGGGGAAAACACGGAACCCTGTGGATTTTTTTTCCTGTATCCGCTAACTCTTTATTATACAACACAGTAAAATATGAGAATTAAGGGCATGTTACGATATTTTCCCTTGACACTGTGGGAGAGAGTGGGATAAAGTGGGTCGAAATGGAGAGGTTAGTCCCCAAAATGTAAAGATCGTCACTGCCGGCGCCGACCGATATTCCGGCCGTGAGGTAGGATGGGGAGGACCTCTGAAAGGCCGGAAAGATGCAGAACTTCCTTGGAAATTTCGAATGCACGATCGACGCGAAGGGACGCCTGATGGTTCCCGCGAAGTTCAGGCATCTTGTCCCGGAAGTATCAGCCGCGATGTACGTCATATCGATGGGCAAGGAGCGATGCCTCAACCTCTACCCGCTCAACGAGTGGAACGAGGTCGTCGTCAGCGAGCTGCACAAGCTTCCTCCGGGCCCGAAGAAGAGGAACTACATCAGGTTCTACAGCAGCAAATCACGGACGCTCAACCTCGACAAGTCGGGAAGGATCGCGATCCCTCCGGCGATGCTCGAGGCTCTGGGCGGGCCTAAGAAGGTAATGGTAGTCGGGGTCCTCAACTATATCGAGATCTGGTCGATCGAGGACTACGAGAAGGTCAGCCACGAAGCTGACGACACTTTCCTCGACGGCGAGTGGGAATACTAGTCCGGCAGGGAGCAGGGATGAGGGTCCATCGCACAGACCGGGACGGCATCGAGGTCCTGAGGATCTCAGGCGTCATCGACGACAGTGACGCCGAGATGCTCGCGAGCCACATCGGGTGCGCGCCCGCTGTGTCCGGAGGCTGCTGCATCCTCGATTTCGCCGGAGTCCGTCACGCCGATTACAGGGTGTTTCAGTCGCTCGACAGGTTGATCGGAACGAGCCCCGGGGTCATCTTCAGCGGATTCAACGATTATCTCCTCAGTATCTTCGCTTTCGTAAGCAGAACGAAGATGACCCCCGTTTTTTCAGACTGGAGGAAGGCCTTCAGGTATCTGAAGGTCGAAAGAGGGAAAATGGGCGCGTACGCCTCCGGAAAAGGGGAGGCGGCGGGCTGCCCGCTGGAGGTGGACGGCAGGTGATACATACGCCTGTCCTGGTCGATGAGGTCGTGAGGTTTCTGATGACAGGAAGGGAAGGGAAATACATCGACGGAACGGTTGGGATGGGCGGGCACGCCGAGGCTATTCTCGAGGCAGGCGGCGAAAAGGTCAGGCTCATCGGGATCGACCGCGATCCGAAAGCGCTTGACGCAGCCTCTGACAGGCTCAGGCGGTTCGGCGACCGTGTTACGCTCGTCCGAGGCGATTTCTCCGAGATATCACAGCATCTTTCCGGCGGGAAGTGTGAGGGGATCCTTCTCGACCTGGGCCTCTCATCGCTTCAGATAGCCGACAGGGAACGGGGATTCAGCTATCTCGCCGACGGCCCGCTCGATATGGCGATGGGGCCCGGCGGCGGCGATGTCAAAGAGCTTATCAATACAGCCTCAGAACGGGAACTCGCCCGAATCATCCGCGAATACGGGGAAGAGCGCCGGAGCAGGGCGGTCGCCCGCGAGATCTGCAGGGAACGCTCAGCAGGGCGGATCGAGAGCACGGCGAGGCTCAGGGCCGCTGTTGAAAAGGCCGCTCCCGCCAGGGATATGATCTCCACGCTGGCGAGGGTCTTTCAGGCGCTGAGAATATGGGCAAACAGGGAACTCGAGGCACTGGCCGCATTTCTGCCGGCCTCTCTTGAGCTGTGTGTTCCGGGTGGGAGACTTGTCCTGATCAGCTATCACTCGCTCGAGGACAGGACAGTAAAGAGATTTTTCCAGGCCGAGGAGAAGGGATGCATCTGTCCTTCCGATTTCCCGGAATGCGCCTGCGGCAGGCAGCCGCGGCTGAAGGTCCTGACAAGGCGCCCGGTGGTACCCGGCGAAGAGGAGATATCCGAAAACCCGAGGGCGCGAAGCGCCAGGCTGAGAGCTGCCGAGCGGCTGGCCTGACCGGCCCGACACAAGGAGAGGATCAGGAATGAACACGGGACAGAGATATTTCGATCACCTGTCGATGATAGTGAAAAGGGCCCTCGAAGGAAGGATGGGGCCGTTCAATTTCCTGATCATCCTGGGCTTCTTCTCCAGCCTCGTGCTCCTCTATATCTCCCTGCACGTGCACCTGGACGGGATCTCCAAGAGGATCGAGGAGGGGACGAGGCTCAGGCAGGCTCTCAAGGATGAGAGGATCTGCCTCATGACGCGCAGAAACGAACTGGCATCGGCCGAACGGATCATCCCCCTGGCGGAAGCGGCGGGTATGAAGCCGGGAGCGCCGGACCAGATACACAGGATCGCCTACTGCGAACCTGGTGATATCACTGACGAAGAAAGAGCCCGTTGGGCCGCAAGGGGTGGAGAGGGAAGTCTCCCCTCCACCCCGGCGGATGTTCCGGAGAGCAGATGACGTCGCGTCTAAAAAACTGGCGGATGATAACGGTCGATGTGCTTTCGCTTGCCGCCGTCTGCGCGATCTTTCTCCGGATAGTCGACGTACAGATAATAGATCATGACGAGATCATCGAAGATGCGCACCTCAACAGCGAGAAGAGGGTCTCCTGGCTCGCCAGCCGCGGCAGCATCTTCGACCGCAACGGCCTTCCCCTGGCCGTTTCACACAGGACTTATGTTCTTGGCGTCACCCCCCGGGACCTTCCTGGCGATGACGATGAGCTCGAGGTTCTCTCCGACGCCGCCTCGATTAACAGGTCGTTTATCCGCCGTCTCCTGAACCGGAAAGACGACTACATACGCCTCGCCAGGAAGGTCTCGCTCTCCTGCCAGCAGGAGGAAAAGCTTTCATCGATGCAGGGAGTCAGGCTCGACCCGGACCCTGAACGGATAAACCCGTTCCACTGCATGGCTCCACTGCTTCTAGGCTCTGTCGGTGACGACAACGCGGGCAAGGGAGGTCTCGAGCTGATGTTCGACGACTATCTCAGGGGTACCGACGGATGGAAGCTGATGATAAGAGATGCTAGAGGAAGACTTTATCGACGCACGGACGCGCCCGGACGCAGACCGGAGAACGGCCACGATCTCTATCTCACGATCGACTCAAGGATCCAGGCGATAGTCGATTTCGAGCTCGAGCAGGCCGTCTCGAGATATGGTGCCGCTTCGGGCGCTGCCGTCGTCGTCGACCCGTGGACGGGCGAGATATACGCTCTGGCCGAAAAGGAAGGCTCGAAAGCGGGAAAGATAAAGACGGGCAACGGGCTGTATTCGACCGGCTGCATCTACGAGCCCGGATCGACGTTCAAGCTGGTCACCGCCGCCTACCTGCTCGAGCAGGGGGAGGTCGATCCTTACGATGTGTTCTACGGTGAGGAAGGAAGGGCCGATTTCTGGTTCGGGACCTTCAATGACGACCACAAGTTCGGGTGGTTGACATTCAAGGAGGCTTTCAAGAAATCGAGCAATATATGCACGATCAAAGCGGTCATGGACACCGACAGGGATGATTTTTATGCGTTCCTTCTGCGGTTCGGTTTCGGCAGCAGGACCGGTATCGACCTGCCCGCCGAGTCAGCGGGAGCGCTCCGCAGACCGGAAGACTGGTCGGCGAGGTCGCTGCCGAGCATGGCGATCGGGCAGGAGATAGGCGTGACGGTTGTCCAGATGGCCATGGCCTACTGCGCGGTCGCGAACGGAGGGGACCTGATGGTGCCGAGGATAGCGCGGGAAGTCAGGGACCCCGAAGGCGGGCTTGTCAGAAAGTTCGATCCAGTAAGGGTCAGAAAGGTGCTCTCTCCTGAAACGGCCAGGAAGCTCAGGGGGTTCTGCCGCGAAGTGGTGGTCGACGGGACCGGCGTCAACGCGGCGGTCGACGGTATCGAGACGGCGGGCAAGACCGGCACGGCCCAGGTGGCCGACGGTTCGAGGTACCTTGAGAATACCTGGATCGCGAGCTTTGCCGGGTTTGCTCCGGCGGACGATCCAAAGCTGGTCTGCATGGTCGTTCTCAAAGAGCCCGATTACAGATGGCACTATGGCGGGTCGTCCTCGGCCCTGGTCTTCAGCGAGATAGTGGAGGGTATAAACCTCGCTTCCGATCTTTTCGCTCCCGAGGCTGAGATCGCCGTCGATCCGGGACAGCGGGCGAAGGACATGATCGCAGTACCGAGTTTCTTCAGGCTCAGGTGTGCCGAGGCTGAGCAGCTGGCAAGCGACTGCGACCTGTATCTCGCGTACACGAGCGGCGAGGGGGAAGTCTATTCGCAGGTCCCCGGTCCTGGCACACTCGTGCAGAAAGGCGGGAAGGTCTCCCTGTCGTTCATATCGGAGGGCGGCGCTAAAGAGGCTGGTGTGATGGTCCCTGACCTCCGGGGGCTTTCGATAAGACAGGCAAGGCGTATGCTGATCGAATCGGGCCTCAGGAGCAGGATCGCCGGTTCGGGGAGAGTGCAGAAGCAGGACCCGCCTCCGGGAAGAAAGGTGTCGAAGGGGACCACCGTATCGATCAGGTGCAGCGCGGCGAAAAACAACGAAGGCAGCGAACTGGCGCTCGCCGGAGGGGCGGCAAGGTGAAGCTCGAGGAACTGCTCAGGGACATTGACGTCATATCGCGCCACGGATGGCGCGATGTCGAGATAAAAGGGATATCGACCGACTCCAGGTCGATATCAGAGGGAGAACTTTTCGTGGCAGTCAGGGGACATGAGGCGGACGGCCACGATTATGTGGATCATGCGGTAAATGCGGGCGCGGCGGCGCTTGTCGTCGAAAGTCCGGTCGAAGCTGACATTCCCGTTGTCGTCGTTGATAATACTTCGGCGGCCGAGGCGTCGCTCGCCCGCGTTTTTTTCGGAGACCCTTCATCGAAGGTCCTGCTCGTCGGTATCACCGGCACGAACGGCAAGACCTCTACTGCTTTCATGCTCCAATCGATACTGCAGAGGTCGAATGGACCGGCCGGCATCATCGGGACGGTAGGATTCGGGACGGGCGGAAAGCTGAGTGCGTCGGCCAACACGACCCCCTCGTCTTCGGATATTAACAGGATAATCGCCGGTTTCGTCGGCAGCGGCTGCAGGTCGGTGGTGATGGAGGTCAGCTCGCACGCCGCCGCCCAGGGCAGGACAGGCGGGCTCGAGTTCGACATAGGCGTCTTTACGAACATCTCGAGGGACCACATGGATTATCACGGTACCCTGGGAAGATATATAGAGGCCAAGGAGACCTTTGTCCGGTCCCTGTCGGCTCCCGGCAGGGCCAAGGGTGCCGGGACACTTGTGTACAACATCGATGACGCTAACGTGGCAGAAGTCGGCTCGAGATACTCCGGGCCGAAGATATCGTTCGGAACCTCCAGAGAAGCCGTTTTCAGATGTGAAGACCTTGCCGCTGATCTCTCGGGGACGAGGTTCACCATCGCCGCCCCGGATCTCGATCTCCGCGTAGATATGCGCCTGCTCGGCAGATTCTCCGCGCTGAACGCGCTGGGAGCTGCGGCGGCGGCCCGCGTCTCCGGGGCGGGCCCGGACGCGATCGCTGCGGGCCTGTCAGATATGGAAGAGATCCCGGGGAGGTTCCATCTCATCAGGTCTGGCGGCGGTCCGACCGTGATAGTGGACTACGCGCACACGCCGGACGCTCTCGAGAAACTGCTTCTCTTCTGCCGCGAGCTCTCGCCGGCGAAGCTGGTGACCGTGTTCGGGGCCGGAGGCGACCGCGACAAGGGAAAGCGGCCGATGATGGGAAAGGTGGCTGCTGATCTCAGCGACATGGTCTATGTGACGAGCGACAATCCGAGATCGGAGGACCCGGACGCGATCATACGGGACATACTCGAGGGGATGTCTGGTTCTGGCACCCCGATCGAGGTCATATCGGACAGGGCGGTGGCGATAAGGACAGCGATAGGTCTGGCGGCCGATAAGGAGATGGTAGTGCTGGCCGGCAAGGGGCACGAGGACTACCAGGTCCTTGCCGGCGGGAAGATACATTTCAGCGATATCGAGGAAGCGGAGAAGGCACTCGTCGGCGCGGCGAGTCGAAAATAGAATGGGACGCAGTGACGTCTGGAGGGCCGACATCAGAGTCGACAGCGATTGGATAGAGGGCGCGCTCGAAGCGGCGGGCTTCGGGGGAAATAAAGTCGAGAAAACGGTCGTCGAGGGAGTGACGACCGATTCGCGTACCGGCGCTGAAGGGAAGCTGTTCGTCGCCTTGAAAGGCGGAACGGCGGACGGACACGACTACATCGTCGACGCGGCCGCTGGTGGAGCATCGGCTTTTCTCGTCGAGCGGGGCCGGGGGGACGAGGCCAGGAAGGCCGCCCCTGGGCTTCCCGTGTTCGAGGTGAGGGACACGCTCAAGGGACTGCAGGCGCTAGCCGCGGCATGGAGGGACAGGGTCGGCCCGAAAGTAGTGGCGATCACAGGCAGCAGCGGAAAGACGACAGTCAAGGAGATGACCGCGGCGGTCCTGGAGCGGAAGTACACGGTCCACGCGACCTCGGGGAACCTCAACAACCATATCGGGGTCCCCCTGACGATACTGTCGATGCCGGAAGGGACCGAGGTGCTCGTCACAGAGATGGGAGCCAATCACAGGGGCGAGATCGCGGCTCTTTGCGCCATCGCCCGCCCCGATATAGGAGTGGTGACGAATATCGGCCCGGGCCACCTTGAGTTCTTCGGCACGCTGAAGGGCGTGGCCAGGGCGAAAGCGGAGCTCGTGGAGTCTCTCGGCGAGGAAGGGACCGCAGTCCTTCCGGCCGACGACGATTTCTTCGAGTTTCTCTCCGAAAGGACGAAAGCGGGAGTCGTATCCTTCGGGTTCTCGGAGAAGGCCGACGTGAGGATAGAGGATATCGAAAGCAGGGAAGGCGGAGGGTATACCTTCGCGATCGGCGGAGCGGGCATGGAGATTCGGCGATTTGGAAGGCATAACCTTCTGAATGCGGGAGCCGCCGCCGCCGTCGCCGGGCTGCTGGGAGTACCGCAGGCGGAGACGGCGGCGGCCATCGCCGGAGCCGCGGCGTTCGACGGCCGCGGCGCCGTCTACGACGTGGCGGGCATAACGATCGTAGACGAGACTTACAACTCCAACCCTGCGTCCCTGCGGGCGGCCGTGGGAGCGTTCATGGAGATGCCTCTGGAAGGGAAACGCTGGCTCGTCCTCGGCGATATGCTCGAACTTGGAGAGTCCGCGGGAGAGTTGCACGAGGAGGCGGGGGCCTACTGCGGCAAGGCAGGCGTCGACGGGATCATCACTCTCGGAGACGCGACCGTCGAACTCAACAGGGTTGCGTCCGTCCAGCGAAGAGCGCCGGAGATAATCAGCCACTTCCTCGACGCGGTGAACCTGGCCTCCTATCTCGACGGCCTCCTGGAGGAGGGCGACGGAGTGCTCCTGAAGGGTTCGCGGGGGATGAGGATGGAGACGGTGATCACGGAGATCGAGAAGAGTCGCGGCTCGCAGAGAAGGAGGCCCGGCTGATGCTGTACCACCTCCTCTATCCTCTGAGGGATTACTTTTTCGGATTCAACGTTTTCAGGTACATCACCTTCCGCTCGGCTTACGCCACCGTGACGGCCCTGCTGATATGCTTCATCTTCGGCCCGAAGATGATCAGGTGGCTTTCTTCGCTGCAGATCGGCAAGGTGAGGATAGACGTGCCCGAAAGGCACAGCGGGAAGGCGGGGACTCCTTCGATGGGCGGGATGCTGATGATATGCGCCATCGTCATCCCTACGCTCCTGTGGGCCGACCTGAACAATCCCTATATCCAGCTCGCGCTCGTTGTGACGGTATGGACCGGCGCTATCGGATTCATCGACGATTACCTCGGTGTGATAAAGAAAAGGGACAAGGGGCTCGTCGGAAGGTATAAGCTGATCGGCCAGCTCGTCTTCGGCCTCGCACTGGGCATATATCTGTACATGAACCCGATGTCTCCCGATGGGACGAGGACGGTCGTGCCGTTCTTCAAGCACCTTTACATAGAATGGGGGGTCTTCTATATCCCTCTGGTGATGATAATAATCACCGGCACTTCCAACGCGGTGAACCTCACCGACGGCCTCGACGGCCTGGCGACGGGGATATCGGCCTTCTGCTTCCTCGCCTTCGCTCTGATAGCTTACCTGAGCGGTAACGCCGTCTTCGCGGACTACCTCCAGATATTCTATCTGCCGGGAGCGGGCGAGCTGACGATCTACTGCATGTCGGTCGTCGGGGCGGCGCTCGGCTTCCTGTGGTTCAACACGCACCCCGCCAGGATCTTCATGGGAGACACAGGTTCGCTGGCCCTCGGGGGAGCGCTCGGCACCGTCGCCGTACTGCTCAAGTCCGAGCTTCTTCTTCTTATAATAGGCGGGGTCTTCGTCGCCGAGACCGTATCGGTGATACTGCAGGTCGGTTCGTTCCGCCTGCGTGGTAAAAGGATATTCAAGATGGCTCCCCTTCACCACCACTTCGAGCTGAAGGGGTGGTCGGAGAGCCAGATAGTGGTGAGATTCTGGATAGTGGCCGCGTTGCTTCTGCTGCTGGGCATGAGCACATTGAAGCTGCGCTAGTTGGGAAGGCCGGAGGGCATGGTTCCGGCCGCCCCGGGGCAATATGATGGAAGAGTACATGGGCAGGCACATACTCGTTTTCGGGCTGGCAAGGAGCGGCTTCGCCGCCATGCGCCTTCTGCTCGGGGCAGGCGCCAGGGTGTGCGGCGCCGACGAAAACGAAAAGGTCCAGATACCGCCCGACCTGACGGCCATCGAGACGCACCTGGGCCATTTTCGCGAGGAGATCATCGAAGAAGTCGACCTGATAATCGTCAGCCCCGGGGTTCCCGACAGCCATCCCCTGTTCGAGGCCGCCTCGAGACGGAAGATACAGGTGATAGGGGAGCTGGAGCTGGCCTTCAGATTCGCGTCGGCCCCGGTCATCGCGATCACGGGTACGAACGGCAAGTCGACTACGGTCGAGATGACGGGAGCGATGCTGCGGGAGGACGGATGGAACGCGGTAGTGGCGGGCAATACCGGCACTCCGTTCAGCTCGGTCACGGGAGACATAGGCGAGGACGGGATATTCGTCATAGAGGTCAGCTCGTTTCAGCTCGAGACGGTCGACAGGTTCCATCCCGTGTGCGCCGGTATGCTCAATCTTACACCGGACCACCTCGACAGGTACAGGTCGCTGCAGGATTATTTCGAAGCCAAGGAACGGCTGCTCGAGAATATAGCGCCTGACGATCATTTCTTCTACAACGCCGATGATCCGCTCTGCGCAGCTCTGGCAGAGAGGACCGAGGCGGTCAAGGTGCCGTTCTCTTCGTCTGGCAGGATCCCGGGCGGGGTCTATCTCGACGGGGGATTCCTCATAAGGGAGAGCGCCGACGGGACTGAGGAGATAGTCTGCGACCGCCGCGAAATCAGGGCGGTCGGGATACACAATGTCGAGAACGCGCTTGCCGCGATCGCGGCGGTCACTCCCTTCAGGGTTGCAGCTGATTCGTGCAGAAGAGCCCTGGCCGGCTTTACCGGTCTTCCTCACAGGATGGAGTTCGTTGCCCGCCACGCGGGAGTATCGTTCTTCAATGACTCAAAGGCGACAAATGTGGAGGCGGCGGTCAAGTCCCTGAAGGGTCTCGGCGCGCCGGTCGTCCTGATCGCCGGCGGGCACGACAAGGGCGGGGATTTTTCGAAGCTGTTCGAACTGACCGATGTGGTGCGCTCTATCATCACGATCGGCGAGGCGGCCGGGCTTATCGAGGGAGCTTCCGGGGGGAGGATACCGTGCGCCAGGGCGGGCTCGATGGAGGAGGCGGTAAGGATGGCCGCCGAGCGCGCCCGGGAAGGATGGTTCGTAGTGCTGTCTCCTGCGTGCGCCAGCTTCGACATGTTCGACGATTTCGAGCACAGGGGCAGGGTGTTCCGAGACAGCGTCATGGGATTGGTCAGGGAGAGAGGTGCGGGGGAATAGATGAGTAAAAAACCCGTATACGATCTGAAGCTGTTCTGCGCGGTGATATCGCTCGTGGCCCTCGGCCTGGTCATGGTCTTCTCCGCGAGCAGGGTCATAGCTGGCGAACAGTTCTCCTCTCCGTTCTTCTTCTTCCAGAGGCACGCGATAAGAGTTGGGCTGGGCCTCTTCTTCCTCTACGTCTTCATGAAGATACCTTACGGGATCTACAGGAGGTTCAACTTCTGGATCCTCGCCGCGGCGCTTCTGATGCTCGCTTCGATATTTATCTGGGGCAACAGTGTCCGTGGCGCGGAGAGGTGGCTGAGGATATTCATGTTCACCATCCAGCCGGTCGAGGCGGCCAAGTATTCACTCGTGATATTCCTGGCCGCCCGCCTCGCCGAGGGGCGCAAGAAGCTCTCCGACCTTGAGAAGGGCTTTCTGCCTCTGGTCGGTGCCGCGGTCGCGATGGCCGTGATGGTGGGGCTCCAGCCAAATATCAGCAACGCCATCCTGATCTCGATGCTTACCGTGACGCTGCTCTTCATCGGCGGATGCAGGCTAAGGCATCTCGGCGCCTTCGCCGGCGCGGCAGCGATAGTCGCGGTCCCGCTGCTTTACCGGATGGAGCACATCCGCCAGAGGCTGACGGTCCTGTTCAGCCCGTCGACCGATGTGAGCGGCATAGGATGGCAGACGAGGCAGTCCCTGATAGCGTTCGGCTCCGGCTTCATATTCGGGTGCGGCCCCGGGAGGGGACACCAGAAATACCTGTTTCTCCCCGACGCTCACACCGATTTCATCTACTCGATCGTCGGAGAGGAGCTGGGTTTCGTGGGAGCGGCGATCGTTCTGCTGCTCTTCGCGCTGATCTTCAGGCGGGCCATGCGGATCTCGAGGAGAGCGCCGAACGAGTTCGGGAGGTTTCTCGCGATAGGTATCGGGCTGACGATATTCTCCACGGCCGTGATCAACATGGCCATGACGACCGGGCTCCTGCCGACAGCCGGACTGCCCCTCCCGTTCGTCAGTTACGGGGGGTCGTCGCTGATCACATCCATGGCCGCGGCGGGGATACTGCTCAATATCTCCACTTACGGGAGGGATCCTGAACCTCCCGCCGGAAGGGGCAGGACTCGGAGCATGAGAAACGCGGATTACGCGAGGCGCACCACGGCCGCGCGGATCGCGGATGGAAGGAAACGGTGATGAGGGTGATCTTCGCCGGAGGAGGCACTGGAGGCCATCTCTACCCCGCCCTGGCAGTCGCCGAGGAGCTGTCGTCGAGGCGTGCCGGGTTCGAGGCGCTGTTCGTCGGAACAAGCCGCGGGATCGAGTCAAGGGTGATCCCCGCCTCGGGGTACGGCCTCGAGCTCATATCATCCCGCGGAGCGCGGGGCAAGGGCGCGGCCGGAAAGGCCGTCACAGGGGCGATGCTCGCGGCGGGCACTCTGCAGGCGATGGGGATAATCAGGAGGTTTCGGCCCGATCTGGTCTTCGGCTCGGGAGGCTACGCCAGCGTCGCCGCGGTCTGCGCCGCGTGGCTTATGAGAAAGCCCGTCGTGCTCCAGGAACAGAACTCGATACCGGGGCTCGCCAACAGGACGCTGGCCCCGATGGCCAGAAGGCTGTACCTGGGGTTTGAAAAGGCCCGCGGTTACTTCAGAAAGGGCGCGCCGGTGATGGTCACGGGCAATCCGCTGCGCGGGGCGATCAGGCCTGGACCGGACAGAAGCGCGCGAAAGGACTTCGGTCTTTCCGGGGACGGGCCCGTACTGCTCGTCTTCGGAGGGAGCCAGGGCGCGATGACGCTGAGCCGTGCGGCCGCCGGGTACCTGCTACGGCGCCCAGGCGTCCAGGCGATGATCCAGACCGGAGAGAATGGATACGACGAGATACGGGGGATGCTCTCCGGGGAGTCGGGGAGGATCTTCGTCTCTCCATATATAGAAAAGATCGACAGGGCCTACGCGGCCGCCGATCTCGCGCTGGCGAGGGCCGGGGCGCTCAGCGTCTCCGAGCTTGCCGCTGCGGGACTACCATCGGTCCTCGTGCCCTATCCTCATTGCGCCGACGACCATCAGAGACACAACGCGTCCGTGCTGGTAGAGGCTGGAGGGGCCCGGATGATAGAAGACGGCAGGCTCGACAGCGACTCGCTGTCCGCTGAGATCGACCCGATGCTGGACGACCCCGGTCTCCTCGGCGGGATGCGGGCGGCGCTCAAGCCCTTCCAGGGTCATCGCGCCGCGGCCGTCATAGCGGACGACATGGAAATATTGGCGGGAGGTGCTGAATGGTAAAAGGCAGCGAGCTGCTCGTCAAGGCCAGGCACATCCATTTCGTCGGTATAGGCGGTATCGGCATGAGCGGGATAGCGGAGGTCCTGATCAATCTTGGCTTCGAGGTCAGCGGGTCTGACGTGGAGACGACAGCGATCACCGGCCATCTCGCCTCCCTCGGCGCCGTGATCTCGAAGGGACACAGCGGGGAGAACGTCAGAGGCGCCGACATCGTCGTACTCTCCTCCGCGATAAGACACGACAATCCCGAGGTGAAGGCGGCTGCCGAGGCGGGGATACCGCTGATACCGCGGTCCGACATGCTCGGCGAACTGATGAGGATAAGGACCGGCATAGCGATCGCCGGGGCGCACGGCAAGACCACCACGACTTCCCTCGCCGCAGTCGTTCTGCAGGAGGCGGGACTCGACCCGACCATAGTCGTCGGCGGGAAGGTCAAGAGTCTCGGCGCGAACGCGATGCTCGGGCGGGGGCAGTATCTCGTGGCAGAGGTCGACGAGAGCGACGGTAATTTCGTCAGGCTCACGCCGTCGATAGCGATAATCACCAATATCGACGCCGAGCACCTCGATTTCTACGGCGGGCTCGAGAAGGTACAGGAGGCGTTCCTGAGATTCGCCTCGAGGGTGCCCTTCCACGGCGAGGTCATCTGCTGCGTAGACGACGCGAATGTACGGGCGATAATGAAGTCGATAGAGAGAAAGATCACGACATACGGACTCGGTCCCGACGCGGACGTAAGAGGCGTGATCGAGGAGGAGGACGGGGCGGGCTCTGTCTTCAGGCTCCACGCCCGCGGCAGTGACCTCGGGACGATAAGGCTCCCGCTCCCCGGCAGGCATAACGTCACGAACGCCGTCGCGGTCTGCGCCCTTGCGCTCGAGCTCGATATCGAGATAGGGGCGGTCAGGCGGGCGCTGGAAAACTTCGGTGGAGTAGGGCGCAGGTTCGAGCGCAGGGGCGAGGAGGGCGGCGTGCTGGTCATCGACGATTACGGACACCATCCCACGGAGATAAGGGCGGCGGTCGAGACCGCGAGAAGAAGCTTCGACAGGCGCGTGGTCGTGGTCTTCCAGCCGCACAGGTTCACGAGGACGAGGGATCTGCACGAGAGCTTCGACAGGTGCTTTCTCGACGCTGACCTCGTTTTCATCACCGACATATACGGCGCCTCAGAGGCGCCCATACCGGGGATCACTGGAGAGCTCATCTACAGGGCCGCTCTCGGAGGCGGCGCGAAGAATGCGGTGTATATTCCGGACCGCTCCGATCTGCTCGACGCCCTCGCGTCGACGGTCAGGAGCGGGGACCTCGTGCTGACGCTAGGGGCCGGCGACATATGGAAGTCCGGCGATGAGCTGCTTGAAAGGATCAGGAAAGGCCGATGAGGACAAAAAGAAGCAGGATGGTACCGCCGCCGATGGCCCGGCGCCTCAGGGAGAAGAAGAAGGTCAGCCGCCGAGTCTGGCTCATGCCGGCCGCGGCCGCCGTGGCGCTCGCGGTTCTCTTATGCACCGTCTTCCTGACCGGGCTTTTCGACCTGCGCGAGATCCGCGTCCACGGCGGCAGGGACTTGCCCGTCGAGACGCTGAGCCGGAAGGCCGAGACATGGGTGGGCGCGAACGCCTTCACGGTCCCGCTCTCTAAGATCAGGGAGATCCTCAAGAGCGATCCTTCGGTCGGCTCGGTCACATTCCGGCGCAAGCTTCCGCACAGGCTCGACTGTTACCTGCGCGGGAGGGAGCCGGTAGCTCTGCTCAACCTGGAGAATATGGCCGAGGTCGACGCCGAAGGCGTCGTAATCCCCTCGAGCGGCAGGTCGACTGAGATAGATCTTCCCGTGATCACGGGACTGGCCGGCAGGGATCTCGGTGATGAATCGGGGAAGCGGGACGTCGGCAAGGCGCTCGAGGTGCTCGGGCTTCTCAAAGAGTTCGGGTTCTCGCCCGCGGAGCAGCTCTCGGAGATCAATATCGACGGCGACGAGGTCGTTCTCGTGTGGATGAATTCAGGGACGCTCGTGCGTGTCGGAAGGGACGGGTTCGAGGAAAGGATCAGGAAGTTCAGGGCGGTCTACCACTCGCTCCGCGAGCAGGGAGGGCTGCCCGCCCAGATAGACCTGAGGTTCGACAGACAGGTAATAGTGCGGTGATTCCAGCCGCTCGGGAGGTGAATCGGCCGGCATGCTACCGGAATTCATAGTAAGCATCGATCTCGGATCGGAGAGAACGGCCGTTCTCGTAGGCGAAATAGTGTCAGACGGCACCCTGCGGATCATCGGCGCCTCATCGAGGCCGTCATCCGGGATAAGGAAAGGCGCTGTCGTCGATATGGAGGAAGCGGCCGAGTGTGTCCGCGAGACGGCCGGTCATGCCGCGCGGATGGCTGGAGTCGAGATCGACTGTGTCTGCGTCGGCATAAGCGTTCCTCACATAAGGAGCTTCAACAGCAGGGGGATGATCTCGATCCCGAAAGAGCGCAGGGAAATAACCGCCGCAGACGTCGAGCACGTCAACACGATAGCGTGCGACATAACACTTCCTTCCGAGATGGAGATCCTTCATTCGGTTCCGCAGGACTATGTCGTGGACGCCCACAGGGGTATCAGCGACCCGGTCGGCATGACAGCCTCGAGGCTCGGCACCGAGGTGCATCTCGTCTCGGTGCTGGCCGTGCACGTCGAGAACGCCGTCAAGGTCATTGAAAAGGCGGGGTTCGAGGTCGTTAACGTGGTCTTCAACCCCCTCGCGGCGGCCCACGCTGTGCTTCTCGAAGAGGAGATCGACGCGGGATGCCTGTTGATTGACATGGGAGCCTGTTCCAGCTCATTCGCCCTTTACGGCAAGGGAAGTATCCGATCTAGCGGTGTCCTCGGCGCCGGGGGCGAGAATGTGACCAACGACCTCGCCGTCGGGTTGAGGATCCCTAAAGGCACGGCCGATGAGGTCAAGTTGCGCTGGGGGCTGGCGCTGGCGTCTATGGCGTCGGATGAAGAGATCGTCACCATGCCGGGGACCGGGAACGGCGAGGGAGAGATAAGAAGACAGATAATCGCCGCGATCATCGAGCCGAGATGCGAGGAGATCTTCAGCATGATCAAGTCGGCGGTATCGAACGCCCCGCACTTTCAGGCGGCCGGGAGCACGGTAGTCCTGACCGGGGGCGGATCGAAGATAGAAGGGCTTGCGGGGGTCGCCGGCCAGGTCTTCGGCAGGCCTGTCAGGACCGGACGTCCCTGGGGGCTCGGCGGTCTCTCGGAGATCGTCTCGAACGAAAGCTGGAGCGCGGCGGTCGGACTGCTCCTCTATGAGAAGGACAGGCTCGAACGCGAGGAGCAAGAGATCAGGGGCCGTGGGCGCTTCGGAAAGATGATGGGTAACCTTAAAAGACTTGCGAGTATGTTCTAACTTGAAAAGGGGGCAGGACATGAGATTTGAATTCGATGACTTCGGCGAGCTGGCCGCTCTGAAGGTCATCGGCGTCGGCGGCGCCGGAGGCAATGCCGTCAACCGTATGATCGCAGCCGGACTGCAGGGGGTCGAGTTTGTCGCGGTGAACACCGACGCGCAGGTGCTCGAGCTGTCACAGGCTCACAAGAAGATCCAGATAGGTGGAAGGCTTACTAAGGGACTCGGCTCGGGGGGAAATCCCGATGTCGGAAGAAAGGCGATCGAGGAAGACATCGACCTGATACGCGAGACGATCGATGGAGCCGACATGGTATTCGTAACGGCCGGCATGGGCGGAGGCACCGGCACTGGCGCCAGCCCGACGGTCGCGAGGACGGCCCGTGAGCTCGGCGCGCTTACAGTAGGCATCATAACCAGGCCCTTCTCCTTCGAGGGAAAGCGCAGGGAGAACCAGGCGCTCGCCGGTATCGAGGAGCTGAAAAGGGAAGTCGACACCCTGATCGTGATCCAGAACGACAGGCTTCTATCGATCGTCGGCGCCGATACGCCGCTGTCCGCCGCGTTCTCCAAGGCCGACGGCATCCTTCATCACGCGACAAAAGGGATATCCGACCTGATAATGATCCCCGGGCTCATAAACCTTGACTTCGCCGACGTCCGCTCTATCATGAGCGGAATGGGCGACGCGCTTATGGGTACCGGCGTCGCCGAGGGCGAGAACAGGGCGGTCGAGGCCGCGCGCATGGCGCTGAGCAGCCCGCTTCTCGACGACATCTCGATCAGGGGCGCCAAGGGTGTCCTGGTCAATATCACGGGCGATGAGAAGATGACGTTGCACGAAGTCTCACAGGCCACCGCGATAATCAGTGAAGAGGCCGGTGAGGACGCGAACGTCATCTTCGGAGCCGTCGTCAGCAGCGGTAATACCGACGCGATGCATGTGACCGTGATAGCGACTGGTTTCGAGCATTCCGAGCGCGAGATATACCCCGATTACGAGGCGAGAAGGCGCGTATCGGAGCCCGCGAGGCAGCCGGTAGCCGCGACCGCGGCCCCCGTGATGGAACCGGTCACGGTAGAACAGGCGGTGTTCGCCTCGAGGCAGAGAGAGCCCGAGGCGGCCGACAGGCCGGAGGTAGACTTTGTGGCGGCCGGCGTGACTACGGTGGCTCACGAGCTGAACCTCGACATACCGACCTTTCTGCGTAAGCAGCTCGACTGAGAGGGAAAGAGCTGGAGGACAGTATTGTCGTTCTGGGGAAGAATATTCGGAGTGGAGAAGAACCCCGAGTACGAGCTCGGCATCAGGTACTTCAATGAGGGCCGGTATGCGGAGGCAGTCGAGGCGCTCGAGAAGGCGATCGCGTCCCTCGGGCCGGGCGACCCGACCTATGCCCTCGGGATGTTCTATGCCGCCGAGTCGCACGTGCACCTGGGAACGGCGCGTTTTCACGCGGGGGAGCTCGACGCCGCGTTCGATCATTTCTCTGTCGCGGTAAAGGAGAACCCCACGTACCCCGACCTCTACTACAGGATGGGTGTCATCCACCATGAGCGCGGAGAACTCGACGAGTCACTCGGGATGTTGGGCAGGGCGATCAGCCTGAACAAGGCTTACTTCGAGGCAGTGTGCTTTCTCGGGATCGTCCTGTACGAGAAGGGAATGAAGGATGACGCCGACGCGGTGTTCAAGCGGGCATTGGAGCTTGGAGCGGACAATCCCGGTCCGATAAGCAAGTTTCTCAGCGACCACATAGCCGGAAGGGCGACCGAGATCCCGCCGCTGGCCAGACTCAGGGAGATCATGTATACCGATACGGATTTCGATTCCCTGATGCGGGAGGGAGTGGAGTCGTACAACACCGGCCATTACGAAAGGGCCACCGGGCTCTTCAGCGAGGCCGCCGTGGTACATCCCGATTATGCCGACGTACGTTTCAAGCTGGGCCTGTCGATGCTCCGCGGCGGCGACCACGAGAATGCCCGCGTCCAGCTGCTCGAGGCCCTGAAGATAAACGAGCACTACACGGAAGCCCGCTTCTACCTTGGAGTCTCATATCTCGATATGAAGCTGTACAGGGAAGCGCTGCCCCACTTCGAGCGGGCCGTCCTCGAGAAGCCGGACTACGCTGACCTCCACTGTTACCTGGGATCGACGTATTTCTATACAGGGGAGCTCAAAAAGGCGCGCTCAGTACTTGAACGGGCCCTCGAGCTCTCCCCGGGCTACCCTAAGGCCCGCTACTATTACGGGCTTCTGCTGTACGCCCTGGGCGAGAAGAAGGATGCGGTGGAATACCTTTCAGGGGGGATACCGGAGATGGAGCGTCCAGGCTCGGCAAGCATAAACCTCGCGCTCGTCTATCTGAAGGAGGGGAACCTGGAGGAGGCGATGCACGTCCTCAAGGAGGTGCTCGACGCCGGCGGCGAGAGCGCGGACGTCCTCTATTTCCTCGGCGAGGTCTACATGAGGATGGACCGTCCCGTCGAGGCGGAAGAGCTCTTCAGGCGTTCTCTCGAGATCAACCCCGTGTTCCTCCGCGCGCGGGAGAAGCTCGCCGTGCTGCTCGTCCGAAGGGAGGATTACGCTGGGGCCGAGGAGATCCTTGGCAAGAACGGCGAGGATTTCGCCGACATCTACAAGATAATGGGTGACATCAAGTACTACCGGGGCGATCTGGATGAAGCGGAGGACCTCTACCGAAAGAGCCTCGACGTCAACTCGGAGTACAGCGAAGCGGTGATCTCGCTGGCTCTTACACTGCGCAAGAAGGGCCATGAGGAGGAGGCGGGGAAACTGCTCGACAAGATACTCGAGTTCGAGCCTGAGAACGTCCTTGCCCGCAATCTTGTCGGACGCGGGCCGCTCGATCTCGAGCCGTAAAGATACCGGAGCGTTCCAGTGACCGATCCCCCGAGATACGCCGGCGAGACAGTTCTTGAGACCTATCCCGTGCCCCCGTCAGGGGCGCCTCTGGTGATAGTGGCCTACCCGAACAGATACGCCACCGGGATGTCGAATCTCGGATACCATTTCATCTATTCATCCCTTTCGAGAAGCGGCAGGTTCAGGATCGGCAGGTGTTTTCTCGGCGATCCTCCCGGCCGCGAGGCGCCCGCCGCTGTCTTCTTCACCGTCTCATATGAGGAGGACCTGCTCAATCTGGTGAGGATACTTGTCTCACTCGGTATCGACCCGCTGAGGGAAAGAAGGGCCGGCGGCCCCCTGGTGATCGCGGGTGGCCCCGTAGTCTCGTCCAATCCTGTGCCTTTCTTCCCCCTGGCGGATGTGCTTGCCGCCGGCGAGGGAGAGCCGGTGATGCCGAGGATAATAGATGCAGTCGCCGGCGAGTGGCAGGACATGGACACGATCGCCGCGAGGCTTTCCGGCGCCGGAGGCATCATACTGCCCGGTCGTCACGAGACGGCTGCCCCCGCGGGGCCGGCGGCTCCCGAGCTCTTTCAACATTCCGCCATAATCGCGCACGGCACGGCGTTCCCGGACATGTTTCTGGTCGAGGTCTCGAGGGGGTGTCCCGGAGCTTGCGCGTTCTGCATGGCGACCTCGATCTACAGGCCGTTCAGGACGATGCCTCTGGAGAGGTTCGAGTCGATCCTCGATGAGGCCCGCGGGGCCGCGGGCTCGGCTCCACTGAACGTCGGCCTTGTCAGCACGGCGGCGGCTGCGCATCCCGATTTCACCGGCTTGATGAGAGCGGTCGAGGCGAGGGGGGGAAGGGTCGGGCTCAGCTCGCTGCGGGCCGGGGATATCGACGCTGAAAGGGCGGAGGCGATAGGCAGGGCCGGCATAAGGAGTGTCAGCCTCGCTCCCGAGTCGGGGAGCGAGAGCATGAGGGTCAGGCTCGGCAAGAGGTCTCCCGACCAGGAATATCTCGGCGCGGCCCGACTGCTGCGCGGAGCGGGAGTGTCTCGGTTCACCCTCTACATGCTCGCGGGGCTCCCCGGCGAGGATGCAGGGACGTTCGTGGATTCGGAGCGGTTTCTCTCAGCATTCTCAAAGGCGGCGGGAGGCGCCCGCGTAGAGGTCAACCTCAACGTACTAGTGCCCAAGCCGCGGACCCCGCTTCAGTTCATGGCGATGCCAGGCCGCACGGAGATAAAAGCTTCGGTCGATTCGATGGCGGCGGTGTGCAGGTCCGCTGGGGTCAGGATCTCCGCGAAGGGACAGAGATCATCGATGAACCAGGCCAGGATAGCGCTCGGCGGCGAGGAGGTCGGAAGGGCCGCAGTGAGGTACGCCGCGGGCGGCACATCGTGGAAGAGAGCGCTCAGGGACGAGGGCGTCGACCCCGATTTCATTCACGCCGAGAGGGGGCTCGATGATCCACTGCCGTGGGAAAAGTCCTCGGGTGACGGCGGCAGGGACGCTCTGCTGAGACGATACCGTGCCCTGCTAAGGTGAGATCATCCATATCCCATCAATTCTGTTGAGCGGACCGGGCGGTACATATATAATCCCTGCAGGATAGAAAAAGAGATCCCGAAGTGGTCATGGGAAAAGAAGATATGGGAAAGGCCCCGGAATACGATAACTGGCCGGGAAAGAGGTCTTCCCGGCCAGTTGATATCGATTGAAACAGACCCGCGTCGGAAGGTGCCGCTATCCTAGACTATTTTCCTGGCAGCCCCGCTCCTGATGCACTGCGTGCAGACGTAGGCCCTTTTCGGTTTGCCGTCTATCTCGACACGGATCTTCTGGAGATTCGGCAGCCAGCGGCGGTTGGTAAGATTATGGGCGTGGCTGACGTTGTGTCCCGTTATCGGCTTTTTTCCGCATATAGCGCAGACTCTGCTCATGATTCTCCTCCGCTTCATGTAAGCGAGAGTATAATTTAGACGATAAACCCCTCGAACGCAAGCGATTTATGGTCAGTGAAAAGGCAGAAGAAAAGATACTCGGGACGAGCAGCCAGTTCGTCAGGGGCGTAGGCCCGGCGCGCCAGAAGCTCCTTTCACGGCTCGGGATAGAGACGGTCGACGACCTTATCAGGCATTACCCGAGAGCTTACTACGACCGCACCAGCCTCGTGTCGATCGGGTCGGCCCCCGTCGGGGAGACGGTGACGGTGAGCGGTGAGGTGCTGACCGCGCATTCTCGAAGGCTGGGCTCCCGCAGGAGCATGCTTACAGTCGCCATCGATGACGGCACCGGGGCGCTCCAGCTCGTCTTCTTCAACCAGTCCTACCTGGACAAGTATTTCCGCAAGGGATCGAGAGTCATCGCAAGCGGCCGCGTCAAGCTGTACAGGGACCGCAAGCAGATGGTCGGACCGGAGTGGGAGATGACCGGCGGCGGGGAGGACGAGCAGCTCCTCAACGCCGGAAGGATAGTGCCGGTCTATCCGCTGACCGCTGGGATCTCGCAGAGGATGATGCGCAGGATAGTAAAGGCGGCACTCGACCGCGCCCGGGGCATGATCCCGGAGAACCTGCCCGGCGGGCTGCTCCGCGGCATGGGCTTTCCGGGTAGGGAGCAAGCTCTTTTCCAGATCCACTATCCCGATGACGAGCCCGCTCTCGAGACGGCCGTCAGGAGGCTGAAGTTCGAGGAGGTATTCTTCCTCCACCTCCTTATCAGGGAGAAGTCGATACTCGTACGCGAGGGGAGGAAGCGTCCCGTGATAGCTCCTCCCCACAGACTGGCGCGCCGCTTCCTGGAGAACCTTCCCTTCTCCCTGACAGGGGCCCAGAAGAGGGTGCTGGGGGAGATAAGGGCTGACGTAGAGAGCGAGAAAGGCCTCTCGAGGCTCCTGCAGGGAGACGTCGGCTCGGGCAAGACCGTCGTCGGGCTCGCGTCCATGCTCCTCGCTGTCGGCGCGGGGCATCAGGCCGCGATGATGGCACCGACCGAGATCCTCGCCCAGCAGCACGCGATGAGGATGGAGGAGTATCTCGAGGGGCTCGGGGTCACGACCGCCCTGCTCCTCGGTTCGATGAGACAGGCCCAGAAGAGGGATGTCCACAGGAGGCTCGCCTCGGGAGAGATCGACCTGGTCGTAGGCACGCACGCGCTTATACAGGAATCGATATCGTTCAGGCAGCTTGGCCTCGCGGTCATAGACGAGCAGCACCGTTTCGGCGTGCGGCAGAGGGCGACGCTCGGCTCCGGGGACCTGCTTCCGCATTTTCTCGTGATGACAGCGACGCCGATACCCCGCAGCCTCGCGCAGACCGTATACGGAGACCTCGACCTCTCAGTGATAGACGAGATGCCCTTCGGTAGCAGGGACGTGAGGACCGAGATCGTGCTGGCCGGCGAAGCGGAATCTGCCTATGCGACGGTCCGGGACGGTATGAGGGAGGGGCGGCAGGCCTTCATCCTTTACCCCCTGGTCGAGGAGAGCGAGGGGCTCGAGCTGAAGGCCGCGACCGAGGAGTTCGAGCGCCTCTCGGCGGAAGAGTTCTCCGGTCTCCCGATAGGCCTTCTGCACGGCAGGATGAGTTTCGAAGAGAAGATGCGCGCGATATCGATGTTCCGCGCCGGGGAGATCCTCGGCTTGGTCACGACGACCGTGATAGAGGTAGGGGTGGATATTCCTAATGCCTCCTTCCTGCTTATAAATCATCCGGAGCGGTTCGGGCTCGCTCAACTCCACCAGCTCCGCGGGAGGATCGGCAGAGGTGGCAGCGGGGGCGTATGCTACCTCCTGGTCGACGAGGACGCGTCAGGGGCATCGGCGCGGCGCCTTGAGATGTTCGCCTCCACTACGGACGGGTTCCGGGTGGCGGAGATCGATCTCGAGATGCGCGGTCCTGGGGAGGTCTGGGGCACGAGACAGTCGGGATATCCGGCGTTCAGGCTGATAAATCCCCTCAGCGACAGTGACCTTGTCCAACGGTCATGGAGGGAGAGCGGCGATCTTCTCGCCGGCGACCCGGGGCTGGACAAGCCGGAAAACAGGGTTGTTGCCGATTATTTCCGGCAGTATTATAGGGGCAGGATGGGACTGGCAGATATCGGCTGAACGGTATGCCGCCGCGGGAAAGGAGACGGTTTGATAACGCGCGAAGAAGCACTGGGGCTGGTCAACACCCACCTCAGGAAGAAGAACCTCGTCAAGCATGTCCTTGCAGTAGAAGCCATAATGCGAGCTTTGGCTAAGCGTTACGGCGGCGACCCTGACGTCTGGGGCATGGCCGGCCTCCTTCACGACCTCGACTACGAGAGCACCTTCGAGGAACCGGAAAGGCATGGATGCGTGACGATGGACCTGATCGAGGGAGTGGACGTCCCGGAGGAGGTCCGTCACGCAATACTCGCGCACTGCGACAGGGCGGGGCTGGACACCGACATGGACAGGGCGATATACGCCGCCGACCCCGTTACTGGCTTGATTGTTGCTTCAGCCCTGATGCACCCTTCGAAGAAACTGGCGGAAACTGACGCTGAATTCGTGGGGAAGCGTTTCAAGGAAAAGAGGTTTGCCGCGGGCGCAAACCGTGAGGCGATTGCAAGTTGTAGCGAGCTGGGTCTTGATCTGCACGAATTTCTCGAGATATCGCTCGATGCGATGAGGTCGATATCAGAGGAACTCGGACTCTGAAGGACCGATCGAACGGCCGGCTCGGTGCAGGATGGAGGATCGGTCGAAATGATCGTCACCTGTGACGGATGCCAGACGAAATACATGCTCGGGGATGAGAAGGTCCCCTCCGCGGGGATCAGGGTCAGATGCCCTAAGTGCCGGTTCATATGGAGACTCACTCCGCCTCCGGCGGCTCTGGATGCCGGGATCGAGATCACGACCAACGAGTACGCCACGGGCGTTCCGCTGGCCGAGGCTCAGGTGAGCGGGGGATGGGGAGCTCCCGAGCAGCACAGGGCGGCCGCTGTGATGACGCAGCCTGAATCCGCGATCTTAGAGGAAGAGGCTGAGATCTCCGGGAACGACGCGGCTTTCGAGGCGAAGCCGGCTGTCGTGGAGACGGTAGTCGAGACGCCCGAGATCAGGAAGAAACGCGAGAGGGCGAAAAGGCTCGCCCGTGTCTTCGTGAGCGACATCCTGGTGTATAACCAGGAGAAGCGCGACCGCGGACTCGCCAACGGTGACCTGATGACCTTGCTGGGCCCCGAGATAAAGAAGGCCTGGGAGGCTTACAAGGAGAAGATCGGTTCCGAAGTGACCGAATCGAGCGAGTATTTCCGTACAGCGCTTAACGAGATACTCGCAGACGGGCAGCAGGTATTCTGACGATACCCGGGCGGATGTGAACAGACTTTCATTGTATATACTCAATCTGCAGCCTGCGCTGCATGACCAGTTCTTTGCCGAGGCACGCCTCCCGGAGGATGTCGAGGTAAAGGCGTACAAGACATTCCCGAGGTTCCTCAAGGCGCTGCAGTCGGCGGGAGACTGCTGTCCCAACCTGCTCCTCTTTCTACCCTCCGGAAAGCTCGATCCTGGCAAGACGAGGCAGCTCAGGCTGTCGATGATCGAATCGCCGCTGTATATCGTGACCGGCGAGTGCGACGAGAGGGCCTACCTGACGTACATATCGATGGGGATCGACGGTATAATCACACCGCCTTTCAGCAGGGCGGACGCGCAGGGCGTCCTTCGCCACGCCGCCGACCGCGGCATCCCGTTCCCGAGAAACAACGAGCTGATAAGGGAAGGACACGTGAGGCTTGATTTCGTCGTTCCGAGCAAGCTGTCCCGGATACTCGGGGTCAACCGCCTCATCTCGTTTCTTTCCGCCGAGTTCGGGTTCCCTCCCGAGGAGAGCAGAGTCAACCTGCCGATGGTCGTGGACGAGGCGCTCAGTAACGCCATAGTGCATGGCAACAGGTCTGACGAGAAGCTCAAGGTGAGGGTCCGCGTATATATCAGCAGCAGCCGCATACGCATCCAGATCGAGGACGAGGGGGAGGGGTTCATCCCGGAGGAGATCTCCGATCCCACCGAGCAGGAGAACATCTACAAGGGCTCGGGCAGGGGGATCTACCTGATTAAGGAACTGATGGATCTGGTCGAGTTCAGGAACGGCGGCAGGCTCATCGAGCTCGAGAAGCTCAATGACTCATAAGGTCATTTCTCGCCCCACTTCTCGCCGGCTATCTTGTCGAGCAGATTGTCTATCTGTCCCCGGATGCGCTCGTTCTGGTCAGGTTCGAAGAGGACCTTCTTGACCCGGCCATCCTGGTCCTTCTTGACGTAGCGAAGGGCCTTGATGTTCTCCATCGGGATGAGGATATCCTTGCTGACGCGGACCTCGATCGGCCTCTCGTCGAGGTTCCTGTCGGGATTGTTGAACGGATGCATCCCGATACCCCACCCGTGCACGAACATCGAGCATATGATCGCCCGGAACGTGTTCTGTCTCTGCACCGTGTCAAGATCGAATGTGTCCTGGAACTTATCCATCATCCCGTTTATCACGCCGTTGAGCCTCTCGAATACTTCGTCTTCGGGCTCCATGTTGACCAGGCGGTGAAAGACTTCCCTGAGGATCTTCTCGGTGATCTCCATTGCGACTCCCGTCAGTTATCGTTATCGGTATCGGTGGACCCGGATAAAAAGACACGGATCAATCCTGAGATTGCAAGAAAAAGGCCAAGCAGTATGAGCAGGGCTCCTTTACCTGTCGCTCTGCCAAGAAAACTCATGAGAAAGGAGGATGCGAGGAAGAGGCTGCGGGTCAGCACCTCCCTGAGCGCGAAGACCCGGCCCCGAAGGCCTTCCGGTATCCTCTCCTGGAGTTGGGACTCCGAGATCACGAAGAGCGGCGTGGCCGCGAGTCCGGCCGTGAACATCCCTACGCACACCGGCGCGAGCGAGGAGGAGAGGGCTACGGCCGCAGCCGCGGGGGCGAACAGGAGAAAAAGCGCGCCCTCGGCCGGCCGCCCCGCGTTCCGGCCCAGGCGGTGCGCGAGCAGGGACCCGGCGGCCATCCCTGCCCCGGCCGAAAGTCCAGCGGCGGCGAGCCCCATCGAACTGCCCTCTTTCGAGACTCCTCCGATCATGACCACCGCGAGGACAGAGAACCCGCCGGCGCCGAAAAATATCAGCGACTGCACGACCAGCGGGGCGGCAAGAGAACGGTTGCCCCTTATCTCGGCAAGGCCCTCGGCGGCGGAGCGCCAGAATCCAGCGAGCGCGGACTCCCCGGCCGGGCCCGCCCGTGGCGCGGGCTGCGGCCCGCGTGGGAGCCGCAGCGCGATGGCAGTCAGCAGCGAGGCGGAGATGAGATAGGTAGCCCCGTCGAGATAGAAGCATGCCTTCCAAGAAAAATAGTCGAAGATGATACCACCGCCGAGGAACCCTCCGATGACTCCGGCGATCCCCGCGATCCAGAGTATCGAGTTCACGCGGACCAGCTTTTCGGGCGGGACGATCTCGGGGAGGAAGCCGGATTTTGCTGGAAGGAAAAGAAGATTGCCGGATGCGACGAGGAAGACGACCGCCATGACAGGGATGAAGCTCCCGGTCGCGGCGAACGCCGCCGGTATGAGCAGCACGAGGAGACCACGCGCCAGGTCAGTCGCGGCAAGCACCCATCTCTTGTTCAATCTGTCTACGACTACTCCAGCCGCCGGGGCGAGAAGGAAGACGGGCAGATACATCGCCGCGTATATACCCGAGAGCTGAAGCGATGGATCTTTCGAGAACCTGTTCACCAGAGCCACGAGGGAGAAGTTGTTGAGCCTGTCACCGAACAGCGATACAGCCTGTGCGGCCCAGAACGCTGAAAGCAGGGCGCCCGATATCGCCACTGCCGCCGCCTCGCCGTTTCGTTCCTTCCCGGCTCCTCGGTCCTTCATCGGACCTCCGCCTTTTCCCTGCTCTGTGCGGCCGTCCCCGGTCCTTCCGTGAGGACCCTCAGGAAGCTCTCTTCCAGCCTGGCGGTGATCGATCCCCAGTCGTAGGATATGGCCTTCTGGCGCCCCAGGGCTGACATCCTCGCCGCCATCCCGGGATCGGAGGCTATCCTGGCGACCGCGTCGGCCAATTCCGCGGGGGACCCGGGGGCGGTGAGAATGCCGTCTTTTCCCCTCGTGATCACCTTGCTGAAACCGGGGATGTCCGAGGCGACTATGGGGACGCCGGCGGCCATCGCCTCAAGAAGGACTATTCCGAAGCTCTCTCTGCCCGTGGCGGGAGCGCAGAAGATATCGGAAGAGGCGTAGTAGCTCGGCAGCAGCCCGGCGTCGACACGCCCTACGGCCATTATCTCCGCGCCGCCGAGGCTTATAGGTCTCGGCATCACTTTGCGTCGCAGGTTTCCCTCGCCGACCAGGATCAGCCTGACAAGGCGCGGGATCGATCGCTGGATCAGAGGCAGTGCCTTGAAGAGGTAGGGCAGGCCCTTGCGTCTGTCCATCCTTCCGACGAAAAGGATGTTGAGCTTTCCGTCTCGGAGTCCCTCGATCGGGGGGATGCCGGGACGGAACCGCTTAGAGTCTATCCCGTTCGGGATTATCTCGTAAAAACCCGGAAAGTATTTTGCGTTGAAATCCCTGCAGGGCCCTGAGACCGCTATCCTGTGGTCGAGGTTCCGGGCTCCCCACTCGATCAGCGGGCGCAGGAGTGCGTACAGGAAGTTACTGTCGGCCGCGGCATGGAAGGTGCCGACGAGTCTCGCTCCATGCCTGTCGGCGAGAAGGGTAAGGGCCGGAAGCGTGGGCACGAGAGGGCAGTGGGTCTGGATTATGTCGAAACTCTCCCTGCGGAATATCTCCTCGAGCTGGTGGCGGAGCCTCCAGCCAGCCGTCACGTTGGTCCATGCTCCGTTTGCCGGAAAGAGGACATTCCGCCCGATCCTTATTACTCCGGGCTCCTTCTGCCTGCCGGGACCGTACCTCGTCGTGATGATCGTGACATCATGCCCCAGCCGACGCAGCTCGGCGGCCGTATGATGCACGACCTCGGTGACCCCGCCGGGTTTGGGGTAATACGACTGCGTCACGATCCCTATCTTCATGCGACGCCCTCCCAGAAGCTCCTGAATATGCACCACTGGTCAGCGTTTTCGCGGATGTACCTCTCGATCGCCGGGAATATCCTGTCCTGGGAAGCGGTCTCGCCTATGCGCCCGGCCTCTGTGGGTCCCAGGAGCGTCTCCATTGTGATCCTCGACCTGTCGTCGCTGATCCTCCTGCAAAACGCGCCGAGCACCGGCGCGCCGGTGCTCATGGCGAGCCTCGCGGCCCCCCGCGGAAGGTTGACCTGCCTTCCGAAGAGCTCGATCGGGATACCGCCCTCGAAGATGTCCCCGTCCAGGAGCAGGGCTACTATGCCGCCGTCCCTGAGGATCCGGTAGAGTCTCCTGTAGGGCTGATCGGGGCCGATGACCTCTATCCCCCTGGCTTCCTTGGCGCGTTTCAGGGAGCCGGTGAGGATGGAGTTCATCTGTTCGCCTGCCACTACGCTGAGCCGGTACCCCTGCGAGCCGAGAAGAAGAGCGGGAAGCTCCCAGTTGCCGATATGGGCCGTTGCGAGGATAGCCCCCCTGCCGGCGGCGAGCGCTTCGTCGAGCATGCGCCTCTGAGGGAAATCGATGCGGCCGGTTATCTCCTCCTCTTCCCATCTCGAAGAGGCGAACATCTCGATCATGTTCATCGAATGAATCCTGAAGACGCTCAGCACTTCGCCTCGGGAGCGCGGAGCGCCCACTATGGAGAGATTGCGACGCACATTGCGTCTCTTGCCCGGGGAGAGGCAGAAACAACCCAGGGCCGAGACGTCGGCGGCGATACTTCGGATCCGTCCGGGAAGCGTGTCAAGGACGGCTGCCGTGAACCTGAATACTGTATTCCCCGTCATTTTCACAACATCAAAGAGGATATTCCCCGGTTCAGCGGGCTGTCAAGCCTTTGAAATGGCACGGTTCTGGCAAAGATCAGGCACATACTATCGATGGAGGTAAAACGTTGCAGGTATGCACGGAAAAGACTCTTTTCATGCAAAAAGCGATATACTACGTCAGCCGCCTGATCGCAGCCCGGGGCGTTCTCGAGATGACCGACTGCCGGCTTAACTTCCAGGTGTCCCATCTCGATTCGTCCTTCGGGATGAGAGGTGTATCGATCGACCTCGCGACTGTCGATGACGTACGCATCGAGGGAGGCGACCTCCATCCCCGCGTGATAGTCTGCTCTGGAAGGGATTACGAGTTCGTCCTGCCTAAGGCCCAGGAACTCTACGACCAGCTCAAGAAAAACTGCTTCAGCTCAGTCTCTTCCGAAGGGGAAAAGGACGAGGGTCCGGAGGTTCCCTGCGGTTGCGGGCACACTGTGAGCGAAAGGTTCAATTTCTGCCCCTGGTGCGGGTCCAGGCTCCAGAAGGCCTGACCGACCGCCCGTTTTTCACTTGTCGCTCCGCCTCTCATTTGTTAGATTTCCTTCAGGTCGGGGGCCCCGGAGTGCCCGGTGACCGGCTTTAATACTGTAAAGGGAGGTTCAGATGAGGCAGCTCGGTGCCGTTATATTCGTACTGGCCCTGATGCCGGTGCTGCTGGCAGGATGCTCAGACAACAGCACCGAAGTCGCACCCACGGGCATAAGGCTCAATTACACGGATTGCCTTTCCTTCGGCGTGTGGGTCTTCGTCGATGGCGAGTACCAGGGCCTCGCTTCTTCCGAGGAGCCCGCTTTCTTCCCGCTGGCGGCAGGGACATATGATCTTTATATGGCCAGCAACGCCAAGATCGGCAATGCATATTTCTGCTGGACGGATCAGGTGACCGTCTCTGACGGCAGCACGAAAAGCCTTACTTACAGCTGCGACGGCCACGAATGTTCGGATTGACGTCTCCAGCCGACGGCAGCAAAGTGTAACTTGCAGTTTACGTCGTCCTCTCTCATTTTCAGGGAGAGGACTTTTTTCATACATCGCGTAACCCTTCCTAAACATCGTTTTCACAGTGGGTTAAAAATGCTGCTGATAATGTTTCAGTGGCACGTTACTTGCGGTTCTGTCCCTCTGCCGGGGTTGGCGCTTCCATTTGAATCACGAAGTGAACACCCTAGCTCAAGTGACGTATCGCCTGCTCCGGATTCTGCTTCCTTGTCTTCAGCACCAGGTGAGCGGGTCGGGAGCCCGCCCCGGCTTTTTCAAGGAGTGGCTGATAATGGCTGTCTATAACTACGCAGGCGGAGAAGTTAACATTAAGATCGTATATTATGGCCCGGGGCTCAGCGGTAAGACTACGAACCTCGAGTACATGTATTCCAAGCTCCCGCGCGAGAACAAGGGCAAGATGGTTTCGATGAAGACGCGTACGGACAGGACGCTCTTTTTTGACTTCCTTCCGATCGAGGTCGGCGAACTCGGCGGCCTCAAGGTAAGGTTCCTTCTTTATACGGTCCCCGGACAGGTCTATTACAACGCGACCAGAAAGCTGGTGCTCAAGGGTGTGGATGCCCTTGTGTTCGTGGCTGATTCCTCCCCGGACAGGCTGGAGGACGATATCGAGAGCCTCAGTAACCTCGAGGAGAACCTCAATGAGATCGGGATGTCACTTTCCGGGACCCCTTGGGTGATGCAGTACAACAAGAGGGACGTGCCGGGATGCATGGACAGGAAGAAGCTCGACGCGGGGCTTAACTCCGAATGGAAAGTCCCCTCGTTCGAGGCCGTGGCCACCGACGGCAGAGGGGTGTACGAGACATTCGAGGGTATAGCCAAGCTGGTCTTCAAGCAGCTCAGGTGTGAGCTCAAGGACATCAAGGCCGGAAAGGAAGAGGGTAAGAAAAGCGGCAAGGACGAAGGACTGGTCGACGCAGAGGTAGTAGCGCAGGGCGCGGCAAAGGGCATTGACTCAGAGGCAGGCGAGAGCGAGACTTCAGGTTACGCAGAGGAGAGAGAAGAGGAGCACGAGTCTGTCTCTGAGTTTGTCGATCACGTGCTGACCGAGGGTGAGAAAGAATCTGCCGAGGATCTCGGCATGGCTCGGGAAGGGTACGAGGAGTACGGGCACATGGTCGAGCTCGGAGACAACGGCCGGGAACCTGCGGGACAGGAAGCGGAGGTAAAATCCAGCGTCGCTGTGGCTCAGGAGGTAGTAGAGGCGCATGGGAAGAAAGAAGAAGGATTTATAAACGATCCGCTCGTCAATCTGCCGGAGGAAAAGCCGGAGGTGGCCGCTGACGAGGGGCCCGTTTCGGCCGAGAAGAACAAGGAACGCCCCTCGAAGATGGTCACGGTCCCGATCGAACTTTCAGAGGAGGAGATCCGCAGCGAGGTGCCTATAAAGGTAATACTCGACATCAAGGTCCATGCGGGCTGATCTCACCTCTCCGGCGGAACAAAAGAACTTGACCGGTGTACAAATTATGGCGATGATAGAACCGGGATTCGGCTGAATCGCGGTTTTTTATTCGGGGGAGCCGATGGCAAAGATCCTTATAGTAGACGACGAGATAAATGTAAGGAAGCTCTACAGCGAGGAGTTGCGTCGCGAGGGGTATGAGACGGTATCGGCTGGGACTGTGGCTGAAGCGCTGGAGTCCGTCGAGAAGGAATCGCCGGACCTGATGATCCTCGACATGAAGCTCGGCGACGAGAGCGGGATTGACGCGCTGATAATGACAGTCGAGCGCCGCAAGGATCTTCCGGTGATAATCAATTCGGCCTATTCGGACTTCAAGGACAACTTTAAGACCTGGGCCGCCGAGGCCTATATAGTGAAGTCCGTGGACCTCACTCCCCTCAAGGAAAAGATCAGGGAACTTCTCGGCGGGTAAGCCGGGTGAGCATCATGAGAAGAATCACATCCGCTATTGCGTTGATGACAGCCATCGCTCTGCTGGCAGCTTCCGCAGTGGCGCAGCAGACCGTGACGACTCCCGCGCCCGAGCGGAGCGTGTTCGATGACTATCTCAATCCGGTAGACCCCGGAGCGGGCTTTCTCAGGATACCCGGCCTGAACTTCCACAGCTCAGTAGGATTCTCTTACGCTTCGTCGAAGGGATTCGGCGACGTCGGCATGGGATACTACATGGGCCACTTCAGCTATCAGATGGGCGGCTCCGTCACGCTAAACTGGGATGTCGGAGTGGGCTCGTACATGATGGGCGGCGATGGCATGAACGGCTACCAGGTGATGATCCCGGACTTAAACGTCACCTGGAAACCGAGCGAGAACCTGATGGTCAGGCTGCAGTACTCGCAGGGCAACTATCTCAACCCCTACTATTCGAGGCGCGGCTTCGGATTCTGATCCGAAGCCTTTCAGACTTTCCGTAAAATACAGCCCCGATGATACTTGACAGGCGGCAGGGGCCTGTTCTAGCCTGTTGCCGGGAGCATGCAACGACCGGATCATCTTCAGGGGGTAGCGTATGGGCCTGCGATGGGAGAAGCTTCTCGAGTTCACCAGGGGTGAGGTGCGGGAAGAGAGCAGGGAGATCGCCCGCCTGAGAAAGAAATCCTCCCTCGGCGAGGCTGATGTCGAGGAAGTCCTCGAGCTCGCGGAACTCTATCTGCGCAAGAGAAACAGCCCGAGGGCAGAGGCCTGCCTTCGCGACGTTATAGTAAGCACGGACGCCGACGAAGAGGAGATCCTGGAGGCATGCAATATGTTCGAAAGGATCGGAAAGTACGAGCTGGCACTCGAGGGTTACAGGCGGATCGACGCGATGAGCGATGGCGACGCTCTCCCCCTCTACAGGATGGGCAGGCTCCTCGAGCTGCAGGGACGGTTCGACGAGGCGATCGGGTTCCACATGAGGGCGATCGAGAGGGAGCCCGACAATCCGGAATGCTATTACCGGCTCGGAGTGGCATATACGAAAAGCCGCAGGTACGGCGAGGCCGAGAGGATGTACAGGCAGGCCATAGCCACCGATCCGACCCATTCGAAATCGTATACCAACCTCGGCTACATCCTTGATCTCGAGGGCCGTCGCAGCGCCGCACTTCAGCAGTTCCGCAAGGCGGTGCAGCACAACCCCCGCAACGCCGAGGCGCACTTCAACCTCGGCGCGCTGTATGGAGAGGAAGGCGACAAGGAACAGGCGATCAAGGAGTTCAGGATCGGGCTGGAGATAGATCCTTCTTCGGTCGAGGGACATTACAACCTCGGCCTCGCGCTTATAAACGAGAATCTCTACGACGACGCGGCGGCCGAGTTCAGGAAGATCCTGAAGCTGGAGGGCGACAACGTGAACGCTCTCTTCTACCTCGGTTTCATATATTACCGCAAGGGAGTCTACGGCAAGTCTCTCAAGCATCTCGAGCAGGCCGCCAGGCTCAACCCAGGCAACGCGACGATACTCTACTACGTGGGCGAGTGCTTCAACAGGCTGGAGCAGCCGCAGAAGGCCCAGGAATATTTCAGGAAGGTGACCGAGATCAATCCCGACGACTCCAAGGTCTATTTCGGTCTCGGCATCTCGTACGAGAAGCAGGACGACAAGAGAAAGGCGAGCGAGTGCTACCGCTTGGCAGCCGGCGCATCACAAGTGACCGCCGGGGAACAGGGACAGCCCGCCGAATGACGCCCCGCAGATCGATCCCCGCAGCAATATTCGTCGCGGCCGCCCTGCTGCTGGCGCCTTCGGCGTCATTCTGCTCGGACGAGACGATACCACCGCGAAGCTGGATATATCCCGCGCTCAGGACGTTCGAGACACTCGGGCTGGTCGCCCTCGATCCCGCGTCCCCTTACTCGAGATCGGAAGTCGAGGCGTACGTCGATCGCATAATGCAGTCGATGAAGGGTGGGTGCGTGGTTCTCACGCCGCGCCAGGAGTTCATCCTCGGGCGGCTCAGGGAGGAATTCCAGGGGATGGAAAACTCACCTGAAGAGAGGGAGGACGGCCCGCTCTGGACCTTGAGGGAGGGAAGGCGTTTTTTCACGATCGACCTCGCAGCGGGCGGCTCGCTCGTCAAGCGGGCCGAGGAGGACGGCGACGCAGAGGCGAACGGGCTCCTTATCCCGACATTCCTTCTCGGCATGGGGAGCGCAGTCACATTCGAGACCGATTATGTGCTGATGACGGGTCCGGAAAGGGAGAGGGAGGAGGAACTCGACAGGGTAAGGAGCTGGCGCGGCCTGACATTCGAATACGAGCGCGGGTATGTGGCGTTCGCGGGGAGCAGGTGGAGGCTGCAGCTCGGCAGGGACTACATCCAGTGGGGCCCGCAGGGGCCAGGCGGCCTGCTCATGTCGTCGACCTCCGGTTCGCACGACCATATCGCCTTCGACATATCGATGGGAAGGTTCACGCTGAGGATGTTCCAGGCGATGCTCGACCCGTACGCGCCGCGCAGGCTCGCCGGGCACAGGCTCGAGATCAGGCTGCCGGCGAGGATATACGCGGGGATAAGCGAGACAGTGCTGTATACAGGCAGGGATCTCGACTGGGCATACCTCGTCCCCTTCGGCGCTTTCTACGCCAACCAGTACAGCGAGAAAGAGGACGACAACATCCTCTGGTCGGCCGACATCAAGGTACCGGTCACAAGGGGGCTCGTCATCTCTGGCGAGCTGCTGATGGACGACGTCCAGTACGAGAGTGATCCGCCGGCGCCGGACAAGCTCGGCTGGACGGTCGGCGCCGACGCGCTCGTGACACCCTGGGGGCACGATGTCGGATTGCGGGCTTCGTACACGAGGATCGGTATCTACACATACTCCCACAAGGACAGCATCCTGACAGCCTACGTCACCGGGGACGGCGGGAAGAAGGCCGGCAGGATCATCGGGGACATGCTCGGCCCCGACGCCGACAGATGGTCGCTGAGGGTCTCCACGCCTCTGCATCCGAGGGCGCTGCTCTCGGTCGAGGGGACGTGGGTACGCAGAGGTGAGGGAAGCGACATGCGGCAATGGGACTGGGGAGAAGATCCAGATCCTCCGTTCCCGAGCGGCGAAGTCAAAAACGAGCGGACCTTCTGCGCCGCTCTGAATGTCGATCTCGGGCACGGGTCGTTCATCGAGGCGGCGGCGGGATACGCCTCCGCCTCGGGCGGCGGCGATGACATGGACGAGGGATTCGGTCACCTCTCATTCGTCTGGGATTTCTGATGCTGACCCTTCTGAAGACATTCCTCATTATCAGGCCTCACAACATAGCGGCCGCGGTACTGTCCGTCGCGGCCGGCTTTTCGATGGCCGGCGGAGGTGGCCGCCTGCCCCTGCGCCTGCTGCTCGCGACGACGCTCGCTACCGCCGCGGGCAACGTGATAAACGACTGGTTCGACCGCGACATAGACGCGGTCAACAAGCCGCGGCGGCCGATACCGTCGGGCGGCGTCAGGCCCCGCGCGGCCATGGTGCTCTACATCGCGCTTCTGATGGCGCTGGCCGCCTGCGCGGCGCGCCTGCCGGCGCATCAGGCCGTCTGGATCGCCGCATGGGCGGCCCTGCTGCATCTCTATTCGTGGAAGGCGAAGAGGGTATACCTGGCGGGCAACCTTCTGGTCGCATCTGTCGTCTCGAGCGCCTTCCTGCTGGGGGCGTACGCGGCGGGGAACGCGCCGGCGGGAACGGTCCCTGCCGCGTTCACCTTCTTCTTCGTGCTGGGCAGGGAACTCGTGAAGGATACCGAGGACCTGGCGGGAGACCGCCAGTTCGGGGCGAGGACCGTCCCGGTGGTCTCGGGCCCAGGCGCAGCCCTTTCGGCGGCGGCAGTGATCTTCGCTCTGCTCGCGGCGGCGATCCCCGTCCCCTGGATCCTGGGGATATACGGGAAGGCGTATCTGCTCGTGATGCTGCTTTCCGTCCTCCCGGTCCTTGTCGTATCATGCGCGCTGTGCCTCGGGCGGAGGTCGCCCGGACTGGCGAGCCTTCTTCTCAAGATAGGCATGTTTTTCGGAGTGGCTGCGTTCTACCTCGGCTCTATCAAGGCAGGGTGAGAGAGGGAAGGGATATTACATATGCATGGCGGACTGGTATCAATGCTCATACTGGCGATCGTGCAGGGGATAACGGAGTTCCTGCCGGTCAGCTCATCGGGGCACCTTGTAATCGGCGGTGCCCTTCTCGGTGTCGGAAACACGGGAGAAGACGTCATCTTCGAGACGGCGGTGCACGCCGGCACACTGGGCGCGGTCATCCTCTACTACCGCAGCCGCATCGCCTCCCTGGCCAGGTCGACATTCGCGTGGGCCGGCTCCGGGTTCAGGGCCGCGGGTCCGGTCGGGGACGATATGACCTACATCGGATATCTCGCGCTCGGATCGATACCGGCCGCGGCCGTAGGGCTCGGCCTCCGAGGGCTGGTGACCGAAGCGTTCGGGTCGCCGCTGCTCGCCTCGGCCTGCCTTGTGGCCACCGGGCTCTTCCTCCTGCTCGCAAGGGGAAGGAGCGGCGCCTGGGGCATGGGGTGGAAGACGGCCGTGGTCATCGGTCTGGCGCAGGCTGTGGCGATCCTCCCGGGCTGCTCTAGAAGCGGGTTTACGATAACGGCTGCGATGGTCTGCGGCCTCGGTTTCTCGGCTGCGGCCGAATTCTCGTTCCTGCTCTCCATCCCGGCGATCCTGGGCGCCCTCCTGCTGGAGACGGTATCGGAGGGGCCGGGGATGGCGGGGGGCGAGGTGGCGGTCATGGCCGTCTCAGCGATAGTGGCGTTCGCGAGCGGATACGCGGCCCTGAGGCTGCTCGTCTGGATACTCCAGAGGGGAAGGTTCTACCGGTTCTCCTGGTATCTTATCCCGGCGGGCACGGTGGCCTTTATATGGTTCTCCCTCCGGGGCTGATATTGACCGGTGCCGTAAGCTGTGTTAGATTGATATATTCCCGAGGACAGCAGGCCAAGCGGCGAGGAGAAGGGATGCTCGAGAAGGTCTACAAACCAGGTGATATAGAGAAGAGATGGAGCGGGGCGTGGTCCGGCGCGGGCATCTTCAAGGCCGACCCGGCTTCCCCCGACCCAGGATATTGCATAATACTGCCTCCTCCGAACGTCACCGGCATGCTCACCGTCGGCCACGCTCTCGGAACCACCGTCCAGGATATCCTGTGCAGGTGGAAGAGGATGACCGGACACGAGGTCCTCTGGCAGAGCGGGACCGATCATGCCGGGATCGCCACTCAGAACGTCGTCGAACGCTCTCTCGCCGAGCGCGGGACGTCCCGGATAGAGCTGGGCAGGGAGAAGTTTCTCGAGGAATGCTGGAGATGGAAGGAACTTTACCATGGAAGGATAGTCGAGCAGCTCGGCCGCCTCGGCGCCTCGCTCGACTGGTCGCGCGAGGTGTTCACGCTCGACCCGGGAGTCTCAAGGGCGGTGCGCGAAGTCTTCGTCCGGCTTCACGAGAAGGGCCTGATCTACCGGGGGCGGTACATAGTCAACTGGTGCCCGCGCTGCGGCACGGCGATCAGCGACGAGGAAGTCGAGTTCCGCGAGGAGGACTCGAAGCTCTGGTATATCGCGTACCCTTTCGCGGACGGCACCGGGGAGGTAGTCGTCGGGACGACGAGGCCCGAGACGATGCTCGGCGACGTGGCGGTCGCTATGAGCCCGCTGCACGAAAGGGCGAAGGGGCTCGAGGGCAGGATGGTGCGCCTGCCGCTCACGGGGCGCGAGATACCGGTCATACTCGACGAGGCGGTCGATCCCGAGTTCGGGACCGGTTTCCTCAAGGTCACGCCCGCCCATGACGCAACCGATTTCGAGATCGGGCTGAGGCACGGCCTCGACCCGTTCGTCGTGATCGGCTCGGACGGGATGATGAACGAACAGGCCGGTGATTTCACCGGCATGGACATATCCGCCGCGAGGAAAGCCGTTCTCGGCGAGCTGGAAAAACAGGGGCTGCTCAGAAAGACCGAGGACTATCGCCACGCGGTCGGGCATCACGACCGGTGCGGCAATGTGATCGAGCCGTACGTCTCGAAGCAGTGGTTCCTCAGGATGGAGAGCCTCGCCGCCCCGGCGATAGCCTCTGTGAAGGAAGGCGAGACGGTCTTCTTCCCCGAGAGGTGGAGGAACATCTACCTGAGCTGGATGGAGGGTATCAGGGACTGGTGCATATCGCGACAGCTCTGGTGGGGCCACAGGATACCGGTCTGGTACTGCGGTGCCTGCGGCGTCGAGATGGTGGCCCGCGAGGACCCGTCGGAGTGCGCAGCCTGCGGATCGAAGGATTTAAGGCAGGACGAGGACGTCCTCGACACCTGGTTCTCCTCCTGGCTCTGGACCTTCTCCCCGATGGGGTGGCCGGATCAGACTGCGGAGCTGCGGAAGTTCCATCCCACCGACGTGCTCGTCACCGGCGGGGACATAATATTCTTCTGGGTCGCCAGGATGATCATGGCATCGATAGAGTTCATGGAAGAGATCCCTTTCTCCGACGTCTATATCACGGGGATCGTAAGGGACGCACAGGGACGCAAGATGAGCAAGTCCCTCGGCAATTCCCCCGATATGATAGATATCATCGACAGGCACGGGGCGGACGCGTTCCGCTTCTCCCTGATGATGCTCTCCCCCCCCGGTCAGGACCTTCTCTTTGACGAGAAGAAGGTCGAGGTGGGGCAGCATTTCGCCAACAAGATCTGGAACGCGGCGAGGTTCGTCCTCTCGCAGGAGGAGGGAGAGAGCCTCTTCGCGGGAGGCGGCCTGCGGAGCGATCCGGACTGTATGACGGGCCTCTTCGAGATACTCTACGGCGCTCCGCCTTCGGGTAGCTTCGAAACCGGCTGGGAGGACCACTGGATCGCGAGCAGGCTCGCGGCGAGGATGGAGGAATACTCTGTGGCCATCGGATCGTACAGGTTCGACGATGCCGCCAGGACGATATACGAGTTCTTCTGGCACGAGTTCTGTGACTGGTACCTCGAGTTCTCGAAGCCGGCGCTGCGCGGCGGCGGCGACAGGGCAGGGGGCGCCGCGCTTACCGCGCGCACCGTCCTCGGAGCCTCGATGGTGATGCTGCATCCGGTCATGCCGTTCATAAGCGAGGAGATCTGGAGCATGCTCTCGCCCGGGGCCCCGCTCCTGGCAGGTTTCCACTTCAGGGGGAAGCCGGCCGGTATGCGCGACGCGGAGCTCGACGCGGACGTATCGCTCATGATGGAGATAGTCACGGCGATAAGGAATATCAGGCAGAGCTTCAACATCCCTTACCAGAAGGAATTGTCAGTAGTGATCAATACTGAGCAGGGGTCTGGCCTCTGCGCCGGTATCGGAAGGTTCGAGAGCCAGATCATGGGGATGGCCGGGATCGGAGACCTCGTCGTGGAGGACGGGGCGGAGAAACCGGCGGGAAGCGCCGCGGCCGGCCTGACCCGCCTGGAGATCTACGTGCCCCTCGGAGGGATCGTCGATCTCGGCGCCGAAAGGGAGCGTTTCACCAAGGAGATAGAGAAACTCGGGGTGGAATGCGCTAAGATAGGGAAGCGGCTCGAGGATGAAAAATTCACCCGGCGGGCTCCGGCGGATGTCGTGGCGAGGGAAAGGGAGAGGTTCGGGGAGATGGAAGACCGCAGGAGGAGGCTGGAACGGATTCTGGAGGATCTCGCTTGACGGAAGACAATGAGAAAAACGGCGAGCAGCTGGAGGAGCCCGGAGTTGTCCCGGAGCCCGGGCAGGCGGAACTCGGGGCCGAGGAGACGGTCGGTGAGATGCTGCTGGCCGCCCGCGAGAAGAAGGGGCTGACCCTAGAGGCGATCAGCCAGGAGACCAAAGTCCCCGTCGCGACGCTCCGGCACCTTGAGACCGACAACTTCGAGGCGATCCCGGCGAAAGTCTACGCCACAGGTTTCCTGAGGACTTACGCCAGGGTCCTCGGCCTCGATCCGACACAGATCATAAACAAGTACGAGGTGCAGACGGGGCAGACCCACAAGAGCAGGGGCGACCTGTGGGAGATAGAGGAAGAGGTCGTAGAGGAGAAACTCGACTCCCCGCACCTGCTCAGAAAGTTCGTCATCCCCGCAATCACACTTGTCGTTGTGATCATCATCCTCTGGAAGATATTCGGAGGAGATGACGGGGACAGGGGCGACTCCGGGACGCGGCCCGGGACCGGGCGGCAGGCAGCCGGAGAAAGCGCCGCGAAGACGGGCGAACAGGGTGAAACAGCGCCAGGGACCGACATGGACGCCGGGCAGCCCGAGACGGAAGTCGGCGAGGCGGATAAGCCCGGGAGCGGGCAGGCGGCCCCCGCCGCCGTCAAACCCGAGCCGCCGGCCGAACGTCCCGAGCCGGGGATAATGAGCCTTCGCATCCTCGCCGAGGAGAGGACCTGGTTCGACCTGGCGGTCTACAACCGGACCGCCTCGGGGATCGATACGCTGGAAACGGACTTCATACTGGAGCCGGGCGAGTCGAGGACCTTCACCTCGAACGAGTACTTTTTCATAAAGAAGATCGGGAATACCGAGGGCTTCACCATAGAACTCGACGGGAGGCCGTACGAGGTGCCGATCGTCGAGGGCAGGCTGCCACGCGATATAAGGATATCACGCGGCAGGTGACCGGGCCATGCGATGTCTCTTTTCCAGCTCGAATCGGAGTTCGATCTCACCGGCGATCAGCCCCAGGCCGCCAGCAGGCTGGTCGAGGGCGTAAAGGGCGGAACGAAGCACCAGACACTTCTCGGAGTGACCGGTTCGGGCAAGACCTTCACGATAGCCAACGTAATCGCGGAGTGCGACCGCCCGGCGCTTATCATCTCCCACAACAAGACGCTTGCCGCCCAACTCTACGGGGAACTCAGGTCGTTCTTTCCGCATAACGCCGTCGAGTACTTCATAAGTTACTACGACTATTATCAGCCCGAGGCGTTCATCCCGTCGACCGACACTTATATAGAGAAAGACGTCTCGATAAACGAGGACATCGACAGGATGAGGCTGCGCGCGACGGGCTCGCTCATGACGAGGCGCGACGTTGTCGTCGTCGCGAGCGTATCCTGTATATACGGCCTCGGTTCGCCGGAGGAGTTCCGGCGGATGACCTTCAGCGTCGAGGCGGGCGGGGAGTACGGCCGGGACCGCCTTCTCCGAAAGCTCGTAAGGCTCAGGTATTCGCGCAACGACATCGATTTCGCCAGGGGCACCTTCAGGGTCAGGGGGGATACAATCGAGCTGCGTCCAGCCTACATGGAGGAGGCGATAAGGATAGAGATGTTCGACGACGGGATCGAGAGGATAACCGTCGTGCACCCGCTCACCGGCGAGATCCTCAGGGAGGTCCCCTCGCTGACCGTCTTTCCATCGTCCCATTTCGTCGTCTCGCAGGAGGGGATCGACAGCGCGATCGGCGAGATCGAGAAGGACCTCGCGGCCAGGATAGCCGAGCTCGAGGGGGCCGGCCTCGACCTCGAGGCCAGAAGGCTTCTGACCAGGACGACATATGACCTCGAGATGATGCGCGAGGTAGGTTACTGTACGGGGATAGAGAACTACTCGAGATACTTCGCCGGCAGGAAGCCCGGAGAGAGGCCGGCAACGCTCATCGACTATTTTCTCGGCGATTTCATAGTCGTCATAGACGAGTCGCACGTGACCGTGCCGCAGATCGGGGCGATGTACAACGGCGACCGCAGCCGCAAGCTGACGCTCGTCGAGCACGGCTTCAGGCTCCCCTCTGCGCTCGACAACAGGCCGCTGACGTACGACGAGTTCGAGTCGATCATTGACACCTTCATATACGTCTCGGCCACCCCCGGGGATTTCGAGCTCGGGAGGTGCGGCGGGGAGGTGGTCGAGCAGATAGTCCGCCCGACCGGCCTTATAGACCCTGCCATCGAGATAAGGCCTGTCGCGGGGCAGGTCGACGACCTTCTCGCGGAGATAAGGGCGACTGTGGAGAGGAAAGAGAGAGTCCTCGTGACGACGCTGACAAAGAGGATGTCGGAGGACCTGACGGCCTATCTCTCGGGGCTCGACGTCAAGGTGAGGTATCTGCACAGCGACATCGACGCCCTCGACCGTGTGGAGATACTGCGTGACCTTCGCTTTGGCGAGTTCGACGTCCTCGTCGGGATAAACCTTCTCAGGGAGGGCCTCGACCTTCCCGAGGTCACGCTTGTCGCCGTCCTGGACGCGGACAAGGAGGGCTTCCTGAGGTCGCGGACATCCCTGATACAGACGGCGGGAAGGGCCGCGAGGAACATAAACGGCAAGGTCATCTTCTACGCCGACCGGGTCACGGGGTCGATGGAGAGGGCCATAAACGAGACCAACCGGCGCAGGGAGAAGCAGATCGAATACAATATCGAGCACGGCATAACACCGCGTTCGATCGTCAAGTCGATCGAGGAGGTCAGGCTGACCACGTCGGTCGCGGACGCGAAGGGAAAGGCCGAGATGGTAAGGGAGACCGCAGACGAGGTGATCATACCCGACGGAGTCGACGACCCGAGGCTGATCGCCGGGCTCGAGAAGGAGATGCTGCGCGAGGCCGACGCCCTCAACTTCGAGAAGGCGGCCAGCATCAGGGACAGGATAGAGGAGATAAGGATGTACACGAGCAGGAGGCGATAAAGTGGACAGGCTCAGCGGAGAGATAGAGCGCTGCGTCGCCGCCGCCCTGGCCGAGGACGAGTCTTCGGCGGACGTGACGACGAGGCTTCTCGTCCCCGGCGCCCTCGAGGGAAGGGCGGGCATCATATCGCGGGCATCAGGCGTGATATCCGGCCAGGAATGCGCGGCCGAGGTGTTCCGGCAGCTCGGCGGGGATGTGGAGTACGAGGCGGTCGAACCTGACGGCGCCGCCGTCGTTCCAGGCGCGCTCATCGCCCGCCTCGAGGGGCCGCTCGGCCGGATCCTCTCGGGCGAGCGCACTGCGCTGAACTTCCTCTGCCATCTCTCCGGCGTGGCCACGCTGACGGCAGCCTTCGTCGCGAAGGTCCAGGGCACTGGAGTCCGAATCCTCGATACGAGGAAGACGACGCCGGGGCTGCGCGCCGTCGAGAAGAAGGCCGTAGCCGACGGGGGCGGTACGAACCACAGGCAAGACCTCGCCTCGTACATACTCGTCAAGGAGAACCACATCGCCTCGGCGGGCGGGGTCGGCGCCGCGCTCGAGAGGCTCGGCGAGTTTCTCTCCGGTTGTGAGATAGAAGTATGCGAGCTTGGAGAGCTCCAGGCTCTCTCGGAGACGCCGCCCGGCAGGGTCATGCTGGACAATTTCACGCCGGCGCTTATCGGCGAGGCGGTTGAGATGATCCGCTCATGGAAGCGGGTCCCAGAGATAGAGGTCTCGGGAGGGATCACGCTCGAGAACATCGGCAGCTACGCGATAGATGGAGTGGACTTCATATCGGTCGGCGCGCTGACCGCGTCGGCCCCCTCGCTCGACCTTTCGCTCCTGGTGGAATGACGTGACATGGAAGGACCGCGAATGAAAGGCGTCAGGGACCTCCATCCAGCCTCCATCGCGCGCCTCTGCGGCGGCGCGAGGGCCGGCCATACGGTGGTCTGCCTCGAATCGGTCGGATCGACCAACGAGGCCGCGGCGCTGATGGCCTCTGCAGGAGCTCCGGAGGGCATGGTAGTCGTGGCGGCCAGGCAGACAGCGGGCCGGGGCAGGAAAGGCCGCGAGTGGTACTCGAGCGCCGGCGGCTCCCTTCTCTTCTCGCTGGTCCTCAGGCCTGCGCGAAGCGGCGAGACGCTGACCGCCCTGCTCGCTCTCTCGGCCCTCAGGGCGCTCGACGGCCTCTGCGCCGGCGCGATGATCAAGTGGCCGAACGACATCTGGATAGGCGAAAGGAAGGTCGCCGGCATACTCGCCGAGTCGAGGGGCGAGAGCGTCGTGCTCGGCATGGGAATAGACGTGAACGACGAGGCGGGCTCCTTTCCCCCGGACCTTGAAGAGACGGCCGTTTCCCTTAGGATCGTCACGGGGAGGAAGCTCGACAGGGGAGAGCTTCTCGCCTCCCTTCTCGGGATCTTCTCGGATGAGTACGAGATATGGGAGAGGGACGGGTTCGGGCCGATGAGCTTCGAGATGGAGAGGCGCCTGCTCTGGAAAGGCTCGCCGGTCCTTCTCGACGCCGGAGCGGAGACAGTCCCGGGAGTCCTTTCCGGAATCACCGCCAACGGGTATCTCAGGCTGGAAACACCGGAGGGGGAGAGGGTATACTCATCGGGCGACGTCTCGCTGAGGAAGGGAGCGGAGAGATGAGCAGGGTGCTCGCGATAGACAGGGGCAACAGCTCGGTCAAGGGAGCGCTGATCGATGACGGCACGATCGTGACCCGCTGGAAGGCGGGCAATGGGGAGGCGGAGATCGGGGAGTGGATTCTCGAGGCCCGGCCGGAAGGAGCGGCGGTCTCGAGCGTAGTGCGTGCCTGGAACGAGCTCTGCGGGTCCGCGCTCAGGAGCGCGGGCGTAGCGAACGTCATCTTCGCCTCCCACGATTCCCCATGGCCTTTCGCTCTCGATATCGACAGCCCCGGGACGATAGGCCCCGACCGGCTCTGCGCGGCCGCGGCCGTCGCCTGCCTCGGCCTGACTGATGCCGTGATAATAGACGCAGGCACGGCCGTCACGGTAGACCTCCTGACCGGCGGCAGGTTCGCCGGAGGCGCGATAATGCCCGGCCTCGGCATGATGCTCGGGTCACTGAGCGAGAGGACCTCGGCCCTGCCACGGATCGTGGTCGGCCCGGCCGGGGACGATGTCCCTCCCGGGCGCGACACGGCGGCGGCGATCAGGGCAGGCGTACTCGGAGCCTTCATCGGGGGTACGCAGAGGCTCCTGGAACTCTCGGCGGGCAGGTTCGCCGAGACACCTCCCGTATTCCTGACAGGAGGAGACGCCGGGTTGCTGGCCGGTTCGATCTCTCCCTCCCCACAGCTCTATCCCGACCTCGTCTTTGACGGCCTTAACTGCCTTTACTACAGGCAGTTCTAAAAAACGCGCCATATCCTATCAAGAATCCCGGAATTTTTTTTCGATTTTACTTGAAATGAAGTCCTTCCCGGATTATATTTTCCCTGCTGAATCTGGCACTCGTGGAATATGAGTGCTAACGGCAAGCAAATCAATAAGTAACAACTTAACCCAGGGAAAAAGGAGGTCGAGATGAAGATCACTCCTCTGGCTGACAGGGTTCTGGTGAAGCCGATGGATCCGGTCGAGGTCAAAAAGGGCGGGATCATCATCCCCGATACCGCGAAGGAGAAGCCCCAGGAGGGCGAGATCATCGCCGTGGGCAAGGGTCGCCTGAACGAGACTACCGGTGAGCGCATACCTCTCGAGGTAAAGAAGGGGGACAGGGTCCTCTACGGGAAGTACTCCGGTACTGAGATCACGATCAGCGACAAGGAATATCTCATACTGAGGGAAAGCGACATCCTCGCTGTCCTCTAGGAACCGGAAAGGAGAGACGACAATGGCGAAACAGTTGAAGTTCAATATAGACGCCAGGGATCGCCTCAAGGCCGGCGTGGACATACTTGCCAACGCGGTGAAGGTCACGCTCGGTCCGAGGGGCCGCAATGTAATCCTGGACAAGAAGTTCGGAGCGCCGACGATAACGAACGACGGCGTCACGATCGCCAAGGAGATCGAGCTGGCGGACCCATGGGAGAACATGGGCGCGCAGATGGTCAAAGAGGTCGCCACCAGGACGCAGGACGTCGCAGGCGACGGCACGACGACAGCTACGATCCTCGCGCAGGCGATATTCGCCGAGGGCCTGAAGAACGTCACTGCGGGCGCGAACCCGATGTTCCTCAAGAAGGGCATCCACAAGGCAGTCGAAGCGGCAGTGGAGTATATCCAGAAGCGCTCGAAGCAGGTCCGCCGCCGTGAGGAGATCGCCTCGGTGGCCACGATCTCGTCGAACAACGACCGCGAGATCGGCGAGCTGATCGCCGACTCGATGGAGAAGGTCGGCAAGGACGGCGTCATCACCGTAGAGGAAGCCAAGGGCATGGACACCGAGCTCGATGTGGTCGAAGGGATGCAGTTCGACCGCGGCTACCTCAGCCCATACTTCGTGACCGACGCCGAGCGGATGGAGACTGTACTCGAGGGCGCGTTCATCTTGATCCATGATAAGAAGATCAGCGCGATGAAGGACCTCCTTCCGATCCTCGAGAAGGTAGCCCAGCTCAACAAGCCTATGCTGATCATCTCCGAGGACATCGAGGGCGAGGCCCTCGCGACACTCGTGGTGAACAAGCTGCGCGGCACCCTTCAGGTCGCGGCCGTCAAGGCCCCCGGCTTCGGAGACCGCCGCAAGGCGATGCTCGAGGACATCGCCGTCCTCACCGGAGGGCGCGTCATCTCCGAGGACGCCGGCTTCAAGCTCGAGAACGCCACCGTCACAGACCTCGGACAGGCGAAGAAGATCACGGTCGACAAGGACAACACGACGATCATCGAGGGGTCCGGAAAGGCCGCCAAGGTCAAGGAGAGGATAGGCCAGATCAAGGTCCAGATCGAGGACACATCCTCCGATTACGACCGCGAGAAACTACAGGAGAGGCTCGCGAAGCTCGCTGGCGGTGTAGCCGTCATCAAGGTCGGCGCCGCCACCGAGATCGAGATGAAGGAGAAGAAGGCTCGCGTCGAGGACGCTCTTGCCGCCACACGCGCCGCGGTCGAAGAGGGCATCGTCCCCGGCGGGGGCATCACCCTTCTGCACGCCGCCCAGATCGTCGAGAAGATGAAGCTCGAGGGCGAGGAGAAGATAGGCGCCGATATCGTCGCGAAGGCTCTTTACGAGCCCGCAAAGATGATCGCGTTCAACGCCGGCCGCGAGGGCAGCGTGATCGTCGAGAGACTGACACACGAGAAGCCGGAGATCGGCTACAACGCAGCCACCGGCGAGTTCCAGAACATGGTGGAGAACGGCATCGTCGACCCGACAAAGGTCGCGCGCTCCGCTCTCCAGAACGCCGCATCTATCGCCGCTCTCCTTCTGACCACGGAGGTCTGCATCACGGACATCCCGGAGAAGGACAAGGGCGCCGACATGGGCGCCGGCGGAATGGGTGGTATGGGTGGAATGGGCGGGATGATGTAAGTCTCCGCCGACCCGCTTTCTACGGGGTGCCGCGGCCGACGGGCCGCGGCACCCCTTTTACCAGAAATCGCTTGAATTTACTCCCCGACATTCATATTTTAACTCAGGTGCACTGACGGCATTTCGCATCACGCATTTATATGCCCCGCGGCTCCGCTCTGCCGCGGACGGACTGAAAGACATAGATGGACAGACCTGGAGGTTCGATTTGAAGAGGTGGAAGAGACTGTCGACGAGTGTATTCGTTCTCGGTATCACACTTTTGTTGGCGTTCGTCTCGGGATGCGATGACAACCCGGTCGAGCCCGGTACGTCCTGCGATCCGTCTGTCGCCACCAAAATGATAATCACCAACCCTCTTGCCCCGGCTCCGGGGGACACGACCATGTTGACCATCCAGGCCGAGGGGACAGGTTGTGGTAACTGGGCCGCGTACAGATGGACGGCAGAGGGTGGCGAGCTCCTCCAGACTCAGGGTATAACGGTCCAGTGGGTAGCCCCGATGGATTACGGCGCCTACCAGATCCGGTGCGTCGCCACGCTGACCGGCGCAAAGTCCGATACATCGAGGGCCCTGGTGATGGTAAGGGAGTTCGAGTATCTGTTGACAGGCAAGAAGGCCAGCCTCAACCCGAGGTTCATGGGCTCCGATTTCTACTTCATCGCGGAAGAGGGCGCAGTTGGGCCGAGAAGCAACGATTTCCGGGGATACGCGGTATACAGCCTGGCCGGCACAAGGGTGAGCAAGATCACTGATACCGGCAACGCGACGGACGACGGAGCTTACGAGTTCGATTTCGCCGGTTCAACAGAAGCTATATACGGTTCGTTCATTGTCGCGTATTACTCGGGGCTCAGGCTACAGAGGATGAATGTCTGGAGATTCCCGACGAGGTTCGGAACCCCGGTCGATGCGAGCTCTGACGCCGGCGGAACGGGCATCCTCAGGAAGAACCAGCACAGGTATCCCAAGACGAACATGATCGGGGACAAGGCCGTATGGAAGTACCAGTTTGCGGGCGCTTCCGCAGATGGCACGAAGGACCTCTTCAACATAGTCTTCTGGGACGAGGCCGACGGTGCGGGCAACTGGAAGACCATAACGACGAGCCACGATTCAGCGACGGTCATAATCGGCCCGGATACGATCACGCAACACCGCTATTTCAGCAACATCCTGCCGATGTTCACGCCCGATGAGAGCAATATTCTCTACTTCGTGGATACTACGGGAGTATTCGAACCCTGTCTCATCCCGATGTCCGGGGGAGAGCCTGACACCCTTCAGCGCCGGGCGCTGATGGTCGACCAGAGAATGGGGATATTCGAGCAGGCCGGGGTGGAAATTAGCGAGAAGACCGTGTTCGAGTGGAATCCCTCTTCGAACTTCCTCTCCTTCATCGCCACCGGCAACATCGTATTCTTTGATTACGAGAGCGAGACGGTCGTCAAGATCAGTGACCTCACCAAGGTGACCGAGTTCGCCTGGGCTCCTGACGGATCGCAGCTGGCCGCCGTGAACGAGGAGGGCGTCTGCCTCGTCAGTGCCGGCGGAGCCGTGGCGCCCGATCCGGTCTTTGTCAGGGAGAGGCCCACAGACGACATCATAGGAATAACCTGGAACAATGATCTCGCCGAGCCGAAGCTGGCTTTCAGGCTGGTCCGCAAGGGAAAGAGCGAGATCGATTCATGGTCGTCCATAATCGTCGTGGACCTGACCTCGGGCCTCTGGGCGTACGCCTCCCCGACCGTGCAGTGGCACAGCTCGCGGGAGCCGGAACAGATCAGCTATATCTGGAAAAGGCTGGTCTTCAGCGCAGACGACACTGGTATCTACGCGCCGTTCCCTGTCCTTGATGACGTCAATTATCCGGGCAAGGACGTGATCCTTGTCTACAGCCACGAGTAGAGTGGCGTGAGAGGGTCGGGTCGACGTCCGATGCAGTCCGACAGGCTGAAGCGGCTACCCCCTTACCTTTTTGTCGAGATCGACCGGAAGAAGGGCGAGTATATCCGTTCGGGGGGGCAGGTTCTCGATCTGGGCATAGGCGATCCCGACCTCGGCGCCCCGCCGGAACTTATCAGCACGCTGCGTGATTCCTTAGACAGGATCGAATACCACAGGTACCCGCCGGACAGGGGGCTTCCCCGCCTGGTCGAGGCGATCCGCGGCTGGGCCGAGCGCAGCCACGGCGTATCGCCGGGCAGCGACGAGATACTCGTCACGATCGGGAGCAAGGAGGCCATAGGTCACCTGCCGCTGGCCGTCGTCAACCCCGGCGAGGCCGTCCTCGTGCCCGATCCCGGTTATCCCGTGTACAACTCGTCTGCGGTTTTCGCCGGCGCCGACCCGGTCAGGATGGCGCTGCTCGCGGAGAAAGGGTTTTTCCCGAGGTTCGAGGATATCCCCCCAAGAGACATGGAAAGGGCCAGGCTGGTCTACCTGAACTACCCGAACAATCCCACGGCGGCGACGGTAGAAAAAAAGCAGTTCGAGCATGCCATCGAGGTCTGCGCGGAGAACGCATTGTTACTGGTCAACGACGCCGCGTACAGCGAGATCTCTTACACCGGCAGGCAGCAGGCCCTCTTCCCGCTCGCCAGGGAGGCGGGCACCGATTACATCGAGCTCTTCTCCTTCTCCAAGACCTTCTCGATAACCGGCTGGAGGGTCGGCTTCGCGATCGGCACGCCGGAGGTCATATCGGCTCTGGCGCGGCTCAAATCCAACCTGGACTCGGGCGTCTTCAGCGCCATCCAGGCCGCAGCGGCCTCTGCTCTCGAGAAGGACTACGATGCGATCACCGGCCGGATAATGGGCATATTCAGAAAGAGGCGCGACTCCCTGGCCGAAAGCCTCGAGAAGGGCGGGTTCAGGTTCAAGGTCCCCGAGGCGACCTTCTATTTCTGGATAGAGGTCCCCGGCGGCGGCTCGTCGATGGAATACTGCGGAAGGCTCCTCGAGGAGACTGGAATCGTAGCCACCCCCGGCGTAGGCTTCGGCTCTCATGGAGAGGGGTATTTCAGGTTGTCAATCACCGCCCCCGGCGATACAATCCTCGAAGCGGGCCGCAGGCTCGAGAAGCTCGGCGCGTCTCCCTTATGACCTACGGAGGTCCAGGCTTGCTTGAAGAAAAGATAGTCCTGTCGGGAATCACCGTCTTCGGGTATTACGGCGTATCCTCCATGGAGCGGGAGGTGGGCCAGAAACTCGAGCTGGACGTCGAGTTCTGGAGCGATTTCACAAAGGCGTGCGTCACCGACGCCCTCGAGGACACGATAAACTACGAGAGGGTCTACTCGAAGGTGATGGAGACCGTCGAGAAGAACAGGTTCAACCTCCTCGAGACCCTCGCAGATGCGATCTGCAGGGAGATCCTCGGCAATTTCCCCGCGTCGAGGGTAAAGGCCACCATAAGGAAGCTCACCCTTCCGTTCCCCAACAACCTCGATCATGTCTCGGTCGTCGTCGAACGTGAAGCCTGACGGCAGGCCCGCCGCCGCGGCGGTCGTCTCCCTGGGGTCGAACATGGGGGAGAGGGAGAAGAACGTCCTGTCCGCGGCCGCGAGGATCGCCTCATCGGCCGGAGTCTCCTCGGCTAGGCTGAGCTCCCTGTACGAGACCGCCCCGCTGGGCGAGGGATACTCCCGGTCCTTCGTGAACGCGGTGATGATCATCGCGACGACCCTCTCTCCGCGCGCCCTTCTCGCGCTCGCGCAGGGGCTGGAGAGGGAGGCCGGGAGGGCCAGGGCAGAAGGGGCGGGGGACAGGCCGCTGGACGTCGACATAATACTCTGTGGCAGCGCCGTGGTGGACGATCCCGACCTCACGATACCCCATCCGCGATTCATGGAAAGGCTGTTCGTACTCGCACCACTCGCCGAACTGGACCCCGGCTTCATGCTTCCAGGAGGGCTCACGGCCTCCGAAGCGGCCGCATCCGATTCAGCCGAGGGTATGGTCGAGAGGATATCCTCGCGTTCGCGGATACCCCGGAAGTCCTTGAAAACAGGTAAATATTGACTTCCGGCGCCATTTTGACTACGGTAGGGCGCATGGACGATCTGATCACCAGGCTGACAGATGCGGGGATAAGGTATATCGCCATCGAGGGTAACATCGGCGCGGGCAAGACGACCGTGGCGAGGCTCCTTGCCGAGGCGACCGGCTCGCGGCTCTTCCTCGAGGAGGTCGACGACAACCCCTTCATCGAGAAGTTTTACGGCGACATGGGGGGTTACGCCTTCCAGGCGCAGATCTTTTTCCTGCTCAACAGGTACCGCCAGCAGACCGAGATCGCCCAGCAGGACCTCTTCACAGATCTTATGGTCGCCGACTACCTCTTCGCCAAGGACAGGATATACGCCCACGCCGTCCTCGGCGACGACGAGCTGGCCCTCTACAACAGGATGCACGCGCTCCTCGAGGGGAGGATCGTCAGGCCCGACCTGGTCGTCTACCTGCAGGCCGACACGGAGGTGCTCCTGCAGAGGATAAGGAAGAGGGGAAGGTCGTACGAGAAGAACATAAGCGACGAGTATATCAGCGGTCTCAACGAGGCTTTCAACCACTTCTTCTTCCACTACGACGAATCCCCCCTGCTCATAGTAAATACCGACAGGCTCGATTTCACAGCCAACCGGGACCATCTCGACGACTTCTTCTCGAGGATCTCGGAAAAGTTCGAGGGCACTCAATACTACGTGCCTTCCTGGGAGGGGGATCTGTGATGCGGGAAAAGGTGACGAAGACGACTCTTCTGAAGATGAAGAAGAAGGGCGAGAAGATAGCGGCAATAACCTCGTACGACTACCTTTCGACGAAGCTGATCGACCACACCGGGATAGACTTCATACTGGTCGGCGACTCGCTCGGCATGGTCATAATGGGGTACGAGAACACTCTGCCCGTGACCATGGAGGAGATAATACACCACCTCAAGGCGGTCACCAGGGCGAGGCCGAGGGCGATAGTGGTCGGGGACATGCCCTTCATGTCGTACCAGGCCAGCGTCGAAGACGCGGTGCGAAACGCGGGCAGGCTCGTAAAGGAGGGTGGCGCACAGAGCGTCAAGCTCGAGGGTGGAGAGAGATACGTCCCCGTGATCGAAGCGATAGTCCAGGCGTCGATCCCCGTGGTCGGCCACCTCGGCCTGACCCCCCAGTCGCTTCACGAGTTCGGCGGGTACAAGGTGCAGGGGAAGGACGACGTGTCGGCCGCGAAGCTTGTAAGCGACGCCAAGGCGCTCGAGAAGGCGGGATGTTTCGCCATAGTGCTCGAGGGGATCCCCTGGCAGCTTGCCAAGAGGATAACCGAGTCTGTCTCGATACCGACCATCGGCATAGGCGCCGGCCCTCACTGCGACGGACAGGTGCTCGTGATTCAGGACATGCTCGGCATATACGACGAACCGCTCCCGAAGTTCGTCAAGATGTACGAGGAGCTCGGCGAGCGGATAAAAGGAGCCGTCTCCGCGTACGTGAAGGACGTCAAGGACGGACGGTTTCCCGGGATGGAGCACAGCTACTCCGCCGAAGGAAAGAAGGGGACGTCCGGTGACCCGGAAGATGAAAAAGGCAACATCGCCCGCTGAGGCCGCCGGGATAATCGGCGAGGCGAGAAAGAAGGGCCTCAGCGTAGGCCTCGTTCCCACCATGGGCGCCCTCCACGAGGGGCACCTAAGCCTCGTGCGGATGTCGCTCGGCAGGTCCGGTTTCACCGCGGTCTCACTTTTCGTCAACCCGAAACAGTTCGGCGCGGGGGAGGATCTGGGCAGGTACCCAAGGACGGAGGATCAGGACTCGAAGCTCCTCGAGGAGCTCGGCGTCGATCTGCTCTTCATGCCCCCCGCTGACTCTCTCTACTCGGACGCCGACAGGACCACGGTATCGGTCAGGGAACTCGGCGACCGGCTCTGCGGCTCCTCGAGGCCGGGCCACTTCGACGGCGTGATGCTCGTCGTGGCCAAGCTCTTCAACATCATCCGGCCCGACTTCGCCTTCTTCGGCCAGAAGGACGCGCAGCAGGCCGTTGTCATACAGAGGATGGCGGCCGACCTCGACTTCCACGTGCGCATATTTCTTGGTCCCACGGTCAGGGAGGATGACGGGCTCGCGATGAGCTCGAGAAACAGGTATCTGACAGCGAAGGAACGAGCTCTCGCCCCGGCGATGCGCAAGGGACTTCTCGAATCGGCGGACGCGATAAGGAAAGGCGAGAGGGACGCGAAAAAGGTAACAGGCATCGTGACGGCCCGTATGAAAGAGGCCGGATTCGAGATAGACTACGCGGAGCTCGTCGACGGGGCGACCCTGATACCGCTGGATAAAGCCGAAGGTACAGTTCTGCTAGCCGCGGCCGGAAAGCTCGGTACGACGAGGCTCATAGACAACATGGCGCTGAGGATCAGCCCCGAAGGGGTATCCGAGACGCTCCTGGAATTCCCCGAATGGAGCAGGTATGAGAGGTGACGGAGCGGTCGCAGCTGTGATACTCGCAGCCGGCGAAGGGAAGAGGATGAAGTCGGACCTAGCGAAGGTCCTTCACGAGATAAACGGGAGCGCGATGATCGAGCACGTTCTCGCGGCTCTGAGCGAGGTCTCGCCGGTAAAGACGATAGTGATAGTCGGGCACCAGGCCGATTCGGTCATCGAGAGGCTCTCGATGGACGGCATCGGATACGAGGGTCTCGAGTTCGCCCTGCAGGCAGAGCGCCTCGGCACGGGGCACGCCGTCCAGCAGGCCGAGCCGGCGCTGGAAGGGTTCAAGGGGACGATAATGGTGCTCACAGGCGATACGCCGCTGCTCAGAAAGAGCACGCTCTCAGCCTTCCTCCGCTTTCACAGGGAATCAGGCGCGGCGGCCACCGTGATGACCGCCGAGGTAGAGGACGCCTCGGGGTACGGGAGGATCCTGCGCGACGAAAGAGGCGACCTGCTCGGCATAGTCGAGCACAAGGACGCGACCCCGGAGCAGAGGGAGATCGGCGAGTACAACAGCGGCATCTTCTGCTTCGAGAGCGAAGTCCTCTTTCCCGCCCTCGAGCGGGTCGACCGCAAGAACGTCCAGGGTGAGTACTATCTCACCGACGTGATGGGGATACTGAGAAAGGACGGGCGCCGCGTGGCCGTGTTCAGGATAGACGATGCCGGCGAGGTCATGGGGATAAACGACCGCGACCAGCTCGCCGAGGCCGAAAGGATGATGAAGGGTGATAGATAGGGTATATGCTCCGTGGAGGAGCAGGTATTTCACCATGGAGAAGGGTGTGGGCTGCCTCTTCTGCGAGATACAGAAGGAGGAGGAAGACGCCCTAGTCGGGATCCTCGCCAGGGGCAGGCACTGGTTCGTCATCCTCAACTCGTTCCCCTACACGAGCGGCCACCTGATGATAGTGGCCAACCGGCATATAGGCGGCCTGGGAGACATCACCACCGAGGAGGGCACTGAGCTCGTCGAGTACCTGGCACTCTGCGAGAAGGCCCTGGAGAGTGCCTACTGCCCCGACGGGATGAACATCGGTGTCAACAGGGGCGCGAGCGGAGGGGCGGGGATAGTCGGCCACATCCATTTCCACATGGTCCCGAGGTGGAACGGGGATACGAACTTCATGACGTCGCTGGCCGAGACCAGGGTCGTCTCCGAGGATCTGGAAGCCTCCTGGAAGAGGCTGCGTTCCTATTTCGAACAGGTATAAGGGCATGGCGGCAAAGAAGAAGGACGGGAGAAGCATCCGGCCTGCTACGGTGGTGATCGCCGTAGCCCTCCTCCTTATGGCCCTTTCAATAGCCGTCAGGTGGTCAGGCATAGGCCGGACGTTCTCAGTCCCCGAGGAGACCTTCCAGATAGAGGTCCTCAACGGGACCGGGGAGTCCGGGGTGGCCGGGGACGTCACGATGCAGCTGCGCAAGATGGGCATTGACGTACTGATAGAGGGAAACGCGGGGCGGTTCGACTACAGGGAGACCGTCCTGGTGGACAGGAAGGGGAACCCCGTCCTGATGAGGAGGCTCTCCAGGAGGCTCGGCATCGCGAGGGTCGTCACCCAGATCCAGGAAAAACCCCAGGTCGACGCCACACTCGTCGTCGGCTGGGACAGGCAAAGGCTCAGGTTGCAGCGCTGACCGATTAGTGCTACATTATCCCTTCGGAGGTGAAGGTTTGCCGGCAAAGAGACGTATAGGCATGGTGGCTCTCGTGTTCTTCCTCGGGGTGATCCTCGGAAGCGTGGTCGGGGAGCTGATAGGCCTGCTTCTGCCCGAGGGCAACGTGATAAGGGAGCTCTTCGTCTCCGGCAAGGAATTCCAGGTGGGCCCGGCGCACCTCGACCTGATAGTGTTCACTTTCACGATCGGGTTCACACTCAAAGTAAATCTCGTAAGTGTCCTCGGGATCATCATAGTGGCGTTCCTTCTGAGGATGTACTGCTAGGAGGTCGCAATCATGTTCTCCATGCCGCAATTCGCGCTGATAGGTCCACTCGGATGGTCTGAGCTGCTGATCATCCTCATCATCGTCCTGATATTCTTCGGACCGCGCCGCCTCCCCGAGGTCGCCGAGGCCATCGGCAAGTCGCTCCGCAAGTTCAGGAAGGCCTCCGCCGACGCAAAGGACGAGATCAAGGCACAGACGAAGGAGATCACCGAGGACGACGAGGACGATCTCAAGGGCTGATACAGGCCCGATAGAAGAGCAGACAGTCGACGTGGCCGGATGGCAGATGCCCTCCGGCCTTTGTTTTCTCTGCATCTATTCTCCTTGACGCCGCGACAGGCATCCCCTTATGATCATCGTGCAAGGGGACATCACTACAACACAGCCGCAGGACCGAGGATTCGTACCGCAGATGGATAAAGCGGTTCATTATCTTTAACGGGAAAAAGCATCCATACGAAATGGGGGAACGTGAAGTGACCGGGTTCCTTTCCCACCTCGCCACGAAGAGGCGCGTAAGCGCCTCGACGCAGAACCAGGCACTGAACGCTATACTCTTTCTGTACAGGGAAGTCCTCCACAGGGATCTTGACTGGCTAGATGGAATAGTAAGGGCGAAAAGACCCATCAGGCTGCCGGTCGTCCTGACCCGGGAGGAGGTACAGGCCGTCCTGGACCACATGCGCGGGGTCCCGCTGCTCATGGCTTCGCTACTTTACGGCGCGGGGCTCAGGCTGCTTGAGTGCGCCAGGCTGCGGGTAAAGGATATCGATCTCGCCCGTGGCGATATCACTGTGCGCGACGGCAAGGGGCAGAAGGACAGGGTAACGCTGTTGCCTGGCAGACTGCGCGGCCGGCTTGCCGGCCACCTCGCCCGCGTGCGGATACAGCATGAGCGGGACATCCGCAGGGGAAGGGGAGCGGTCGCGCTTCCCGGCGCCCTCTGCCGGAAATACCAAGGAGCATCGAGGGAATGGGGCTGGCAGTGGGTCTTCCCGGCGACGAGATTCTACAGGGACAGCGAGACAGGCGAGCCGAGGCGCCACCACCTGCATGAGTCAGTCCTGCAGAGAGCGGTAAAGGACGCCGTGCGAATGTCAGGAATAGCGAAACCGGCCACCTGCCACACACTGAGACATTCCTTCGCGACCCACCTGCTCGAGAAGGGATACGACATAAGGACGATCCAGGAGCTCCTCGGCCACAGCGACGTGAGCACGACGATGATATATACCCATGTTCTCAACCGCGGCGGACGCGGAGTGCGGAGCCCGCTGGATGATTTGCAGGGGCCCCCAGGACGACACAACACGTGATGTAAAAACTACTGAATCAGTAAGGTGTTTGCAGTCTATCACGGCAATATATCCAGTATCCGACAAGAAAACCGAGTCTAACCCGTTGATTATGGAGGCAATCAGGCTTAAACTAATAACACCAATATTAGATACGTTGCCAGATTCACAATAATATCTAATATGATAGTTCAAGATACATTACGTTAGAGAGATTATAATGAGGTAGTAAATTGACCAACGACCATAATGAAGCTGCTGAACGCGCCTACGCTGAGTACAGGCAAGATCTCTTGAGTAGAAACCTTTCAAACTCAGAGAGCTACGATAAGGCAATATTGTCCTTGTCGAGCGCTTTATTGGGCTTATCACTCGCTTTTATTAAAGACATCGTAAAGTTAGATATCGCGACGTCCATGGAATTACTAATAGCATCGTGGATAT
>CAZREW010000014.1:0-80132 GCA_964599375.1 uncultured bacterium | reverse complement strand
AGAGAGAGACACAGAGAAAGCGGGGAAGCGACACCCGGGATCGCTTCCCCGCTCTTGTCAGTGTTTTATGGCACTCCGGGAAGAAAGGGGTTGCAACCCGCCCGCGCATGATATAGTATCCTTTCCAATACGACCTTTTAATCTGGCCCGGGAGGCCAGGAAAGGGACGCCTTAACGACCTGCGTATCCATTCTGCCCCTCCGGCCGGAAGGATTTTTTTTGCCATCCATACGCGGGGAGGTCTTCTTGAAAAAACTCAGAAAAGCTATCGTACTGGATACGAGCCAGCTCCATCGTACCGTGACGCGCATCGCCCATGAGATCATCGAGCGTAATGGGGGAACGAGAGACATCATACTGGTAGGTATCCGGAACAGGGGAGTGCCACTGGCCGAGCGTATAGCAAAGGCCATAGAGAGTTTCGAAGGCTCGAGCGTGCCAGTCGGCGCTCTCGACATCACGCTTTATCGCGATGATATACAGATGATATCCCCTAATCCGCTGGTCGGAAAAACGGAGATAAACGAGGACATAAGCGACCGCGTAATCGTCCTGGTAGACGATGTGTTGTTCACCGGGAGGACGGTCCGAGCAGCCCTCGACGAGCTTACTGATTTCGGCAGGCCTAAATCGATCCAACTGGCAGTCCTGATCGACCGCGGGCACCGGGAATATCCGATCAGGGCGGATTTCGTAGGGAAGAACGTTCCCACCTCCAATAACGAGACGATAGAAGTCCTTCTCAATGAGACAGACGGTGAAGAGCAGGTCGTACTCTGCGATATTGTTGCGAGTGAGGACGAAACCAAGGTCGGTAAAAGATCAGCACTTGAGAAGGAAGCGAACAGGAAAACGGCGGGATATAAGAAAAACGCGCGGAAAGCCGCGCCTGCAAAAAGGAAGACTGGCGGGAAGGCTAAATCAAAATCAGGATCCGCGAAAGTCACCAAAGCCGGGGCAGCAAGGAAGAAATCCAGAAAGTGACCTCGCCGTGACAAGAGATAATGAACAAGGAGGCAGGAAAAAGGTGCAGCTCAACAGGAAGAATCTCCTCGGCCTGGAATTCCTCTCCGCCCAGGAGATCAAGTTGATCCTCGACACGGCGGATAATTTCAAGGAAGTCCTTCAGAGGAAGATCAAGAAGGTGCCGGCGCTGCGGGGAGTGACTATCGCCAATGTATTCTACGAGCCGAGCACAAGGACGAGGATGAGTTTCGAGCTCGCTGAGAAGAGGCTAAGCGCCGACATAATAAATTTCTCCAAAGCCACGTCTTCGGTGAAAAAAGGCGAATCCCTAAGGGATACACTCGAGAACATACAGGCGATGAAAGTCGATATAGTCGTAATGCGCCATGGTTCGTCGGGCGCGCACAAGTTCGCTTCGGAATTCCTCGAGGCATCGATAGTGAACGCAGGCGACGGAAGACACGCGCATCCTACCCAGGCGCTCTTGGACATGCTCACACTCCGGGGTAAATGGGGGACTTTCACCGGGAAAAAGGTGACGATAATCGGCGATATTATGCACAGCAGGGTGGCGCGCTCGAACATATGGGGGCTCACTAAAATGGGAGCGAAGGTAACGCTCTGCGGCCCGCCCACCATGATGCCGATCGATGTCGACCAGCTCGGTGAAGGCGGCGTTAAGGTCGAGTACGACCTAGCAAGGGCTATTGAGAACGCCGACGCGATAAACATACTAAGGATACAACTCGAGCGGCAGCAGGCGAAACTCTTTCCCAGCTCCAGAGAGTATTTCGAAGTCTTCGGAGTCAGCCCCGACGTCCTTAAAAGAGCCCCGGCAGGATGTATCGTGATGCATCCCGGTCCGATGAACAGAGGGGTGGAGATAGCGCAGGAAGTCGCCGACGGACCGCAGTCCGTGATCCTGCCGCAGGTCGAAAACGGAGTCGCCGTCAGGATGGCGGTCCTCTTCCTGCTGGCCGGCGGGCAAGCCGAAGATGAAGAGATCGCGAGCTAAGATGCGGAAGAAGCAGCCGCAATCTGAAAGTGCCGCATCCTGAACCGAGCAAGGAGTCGAGATGATAGACTGGAAAGACAAGAAAGAATTCTGGATAGCGGGGACGAGGATCGCCGACCCTGTCGCCGGAAGGATAAGGACCGGTTCCGTCCTCATCCGCAGGGGATTGATCGAGGAGATCAGCTGGCAGAAGAAAGTGAAGACCGATCTGCCGATTCTTGAAGCCGACGGGCTCCTGCTGGCTCCGGGATTCATTGATATCCATACGCACTTGAGAGAGCCGGGATTCGAGGACAAGGAGACCATAGAGACAGGGACCGCGGCGGCTGCCGCGGGCGGTTACACCGCAGTTGTGTGCATGGCCAACACCGACCCTGTGATCGATGATCCGAGCGTAGTCAAGTACATCCTGAAGCGCGCCGCCGAATCGGGCAGCTGTCGGGTCTACGTGAACGCCGCGGTGACCAAGGGCCTCGAAGGCGTGGATATATGCGAGTACCATCACCTGAAAAAGGCCGGCGCCGTATCGCTCAGCGATGACGGGAAGTACATATCCAACAGTCAGGTCATGCGTTCCGCACTGGAATACGCGGGGATGCTGGGACTTGTTGTGATATCTCACTGCGAGGATCCATATCTGACAAACGAATCCCAGATGAACGAATCGTACTGGTCGACCAAGCTGGGCCTCAAAGGGGCTCATGCCGCTTCCGAGGAGATCGCTGTAGCAAGAGATATCAGGCTGGCTGAGTTGACAGGCTCGATGCTTCACATCGCGCATGTCTCGACCGCCGGAGCGATCGAGCTTATAAGGCAGGCGAAGAAGAGGGGCGTTGTGGTCACCGCCGAGGCATCGCCTCACCACCTGACTCTTGATGAATCGATGCTCGAAAATTACGACAGAAACCTCAAGGTCAATCCGCCACTGCGCGGAAAGACAGATATCGCGGCTCTGCGCGCCGCCCTTAGGGATGGCACGATAGACTGTATAGCGACCGATCACGCCCCACATTCGGCGATTGACAAGCAAGTCGAGTTCGATCTGGCGCCTCCCGGGATGATAGGTCTGGAAACATGCTTCGCCCTTCTCAACACCGAGCTCGTAGCCAGGGGAGAACTGGAGCTGATAGACCTGGTGCGGCTGATGACCAGTGGTCCGGCCGACGTCCTGCAGCTGCCGGGGGGAAAGATGGAGGTCGGGGAACCCGCCGACCTCGTTCTCGTCGATCTGGACGAGCGCTGGACTCCGGCAAGGGAGAATCTGAGGTCGAAATCATCGAACTCGCCCCTTCTGGGCAGGGAGCTGACCGGCAGGGTGCAGGGAGTTTTCCTTGAGGGAAAATGGCTATCGGCTATTATATAATATCAGTGGGCCGTGGATAACCGGCTCGAACAGTGATAGGATCCTTCTGAGTCTTTGACACGGAAACGGATGGCATGCCCCTGAGTCAGGGAATCCGATAGTGAAAAACAGGCATAACGTCAAGACGATCACACTGATCACCGTGGTGATCGCTGCCGCAGCGATGCTGGGATCGTGCGCCTACTTCAACACCCTGTACAACGCCCGCAAGACTTACGGTGAGGCCGAAAAGCTGAGGGAGAACAAGGAAGGCGAAGTAGACAGAAATCTGAAGGAGAAATACAACGAAGTAATCACCAAGTGTTCCAACATCATCAGGGATTACCCGAACAGCAAGTGGGTCGATGATGCGATATTCCTCATGGGGCAGTCTCTGGTCAGGCAGGGTGAATACGATAAGGGGATCCGTAAGTTCATTGAGTTGACGACAAACTTCCCGGAAAGCGGATACGTGCCCCTGTCGATCTACTGGCTGGCCACCGCGAATTACGAGAAGGGCGAATACAATCAGGCCCTCCTATATACGAAGCGTTTCCTTGACACCTACCCGAAGCATAAGATGAGATTCGAAGTCATGTTCCTCGCGGGTGATATCTCCCTGGCGCTCGAGGATTACGAGGGCGCGCTCGCATATTACTCGAGGGTTGCGACGGAATCCGGAAATAAGAAGCACAAGGAAGAAGCCACTCTGCGTAGCGCTGAACTCTACTACCAGATGAAGGACTGGACCGAGGCGGCGGCCAGTTATGAGAGTGTCCTCGGAAAGGGCATGGACTGGAACATTAGATATACCGTTTCGCTTTCCCTGGCCCAGTGCTATACGCATCTTGGCAGATGTGCCGAGGCTAAGGAGCTCTGCGATGGTCTGCTCAAAGAGATTACGACTACAAAAGAAAAACCCGCGGTAATGCTGGGGAGAGCGGCGAGTCTTGAGTGCATGGATTCTCTCCAGGCGGCGCTCAGGGAATACAAAGTCATAGCTTCGTCATTTCCAAGATCGAATTATTCAGCGGAAGCATATTTCAATCTCGGTGTGATCTACCACGAGAAGCTGGATTCGCTGCAGCAGGCACAGCAGGCGTACGCGAAGGTAAGCAATGAATCAGCCAGTTCGGAATTCGCGGCCATCGCGCTGCAGAGATCGGGCAGCCTCAAGAGGCTCATCGAGTTGCAGGAGGGTTCCGGGGAAAACGAGGGCGAGGAAGGAAGAGCCGAGAAGCGGTTCCTCGCGGCGGAGATACAGTTGACGAGACTTAACGAGACTGATCTGGCCCTCGATAATTACAAGTCTGTCGTCGACAGCTTCCCGCTGACGAGTTACGCGCCACTTGCCGCTTATGCGATCGGTTGGATCTACAGGATGGAAAAGAAGGATACGACGCGGGCGGTTGAGGCATTTACGAGTTTGATAAGAGGATATCCCATATCGCCTCAGGCCAGGGGCGCTCTGTATGAGGTCGGGTTGCTGGGTGAGGAGGCACTCAGCAATCAGCTCGAGGCATATGTCGATTCGGCCGTGGCCGATACTGCCCGCATCGCTCATGAGAAAGACAGGATAAAGGCGGAGGCCTCCTCTATGGCTGCATCATCGCTGGATTCGAGTTTAACATCACCGGCTGTCACGGAAAGCGTGAAAGCGCCGGCGGACAGCATCGGCGTGAAGGCGGACAGCATCGGCGCTGAGCAGTCGCCACCCGGTCCGACCGCTGCGGATTCGATCGGGACCGCGAAGAAGACTGCCGTCGACACCACTTTCGCGCCGTCTCGCGAAAAGATCAGGAGAGATACGACGTACCCGACAGGTGGTCGGGCCGATACTTCCTCGGTAAGGAAACCTGTGCGGCCGCCCGAAGTGAAACGCGGTCTGTCCGGGAGCGTATCCGGCCCGGAAACGTCCGCAGGGAGGGAGGATCGTTGAAAGGCCTGTTCACCAGCAGGATCATCAGGACCGAGAGACTTTCCCCTTCGAGTCATCTTGTAGTGTTTGAAAGGCCGCGCGGCTTTCCCGGCGCAGAGCCGGGACAGTTCGTCTCCCTGAGGATCACCCCGACGATAACTCCGCTTCTGCGGCGGCCCTTCAGCATAATGGATCTCACGGAAACGGAGCTTTGCCTCCTGGTGAAGGTGGTCGGAATGGGTTCCGAAATGCTGGCCCACGCTCCGTGCGGCACCGGGATGGATATAGCGGGCCCGCTCGGCGGCTCCGCCTTCCCGTCCCCCGGAAAGAAGGACGCCGTATTCGTGGCGGGCGGAACGGGGCTGGCCCCCATGATCTTCGCGGCGAGGACGTGGAAACGTGACGGGTCGCTAGGCCGGGCTGACCTTGTATACGGGGCTGGATGCGAGGAAGAACTGCTCGTCTCGCTCTGCGAGAATGACTTCACGGCCGTTCATGCCGCCACAATAGACGGGTCGTGCGGATTCGAGGGTGACGCAGTCTCGCTGCTGGAGAAGCTTATCAAGGGCAGGAAGGCCGGCGGCGGGGTACTCTACTCATGCGGACCTTCCGGAATGATCAGGGCGATCGAAAGAAAAGCAGCGGCGGCTTTCAGCAGGCATCTCACATCACTGGAATCCGTGATGGCCTGCGGTGTCGGAGCGTGCCGTGGATGCACCGTTCCGGTAAGGACGGACAGAGGCACTGTCCTGAAGGCGATATGCAGCGACGGGACTGTCTTCGACGCCTCAGAGATAGACTGGCGAAGGTGGGAAGGATGAGCCGTTACAAGACCGAGACGAAGATAGGCGCGGTGACCCTGCGCAATCCGGTCCTTCTCGCTTCCGGCCCGGCTGGGTATGGACTCGAATACGAGGGGTTGATAGACCTGCGGCGCATCGGCGGCGTGGTGACCAAGACGATCTCGTTCGAGCCGAGGGAGGGAAATCCCGGTACACGGCTCCACGAGACAGGCGGGGGGCTGCTTAACAGCATCGGGCTCGAGAACGTTGGAGCCGAGGTATTTTTCTCCGTGAAACTGCCCGCTCTGGCTGATGCGGGGATAAAGCCGGTCGTGAGCCTGGCGGCGGAGGACTGGGACGGCTACAGGATGCTCCTCGAAGCGACAGCCGGCATCGCCGGGGTCGATATCGTGGAGCTTAACCTGTCATGTCCCAACGTGGACAGAGGCGGGATGGCCGTCGGGACCAATCCCGACCTGCTGGCCAGATATGTGCGGCACGCGAAGGGCACGCTTCCCGGGGTGACCGTTCTGGCGAAGCTGACCCCCAATGTCGCCGACATCGCCGCTCTTGCCCTGGTGGCTGAAGAGGCCGGAGCCGACGGCATCACTGCGATCAACACCGTTGTGGGCATGGACCTGGACATGGCCGCGGGGCGCCCTGTCTTCAAACGGGTCCGGGCGGGGCTGTCAGGGCCGGCAGTGATGCCGATGGCGCTGGACGCAGTCTGGAGGATCTCGAGGACGGTAGAGATCCCGGTCATAGGAGTCGGTGGTATAACCAGCGTTGAAGACGCGATGAAGTTCTTCATGGCGGGCGCTACGGCGATTCAGGTCGGCACCGCGGTGTTTTACGACCCGGGACTGCCGGAAAGGATCGTCGACGCGCTCGAAGAGACGGGTATACCGTCCGGGCTGGAAGACTGAGACAAGCGGCTTGCCCTGAAAATGAAATCATAATGGCGAAAGGAACCAGATGGTACCCGCAAAGAGAAGTCCCAGGATCATAGCCGCGCTGGATGTCGAGAGTCGGCTCGACGCAATCTCCCTCGTGGCGGACCTGAGAGGTAAGGTCAGCCTTTTCAAGGTGGGAAGCAGGTTATTCACAGCCGAGGGACCCGGAATGATCTCCGAGATCAACGATGCCGGGGGATCGGTCTTTCTCGATCTGAAGTTCCACGACATACCTGCGACGGTGGCGGGAGCCGTCAGGGCCGCGTGCGGCCTGCACGTCTTTCTGATGACAGTCCATACCGCCGGGGGCGGCGCCATGATGAGGGCCGCCGTCGCAGAAGCGACTGCGTTCGCCGAAAAAAGCGGGCTGCCCAGGCCTAAGCTGGTCGGCGTCACAGTGCTTACGAGCATCTCTTCGGAGGACCTGGACGAGTCTTCCGGATACAGCGGGAGCGTCGAAGACCTTGTCCTGAGGCGTGCGGAGCTGGCTAAGAAGTCGGGACTGGACGGCATCGTGGCGTCCGTCAGGGAAGCGGGCAGGATCCGCCAGGAATTCGGTGACGGATTCATCATCGTCACACCAGGCATAAGGCCTGCCGGTTCAGCCGCCGGTGACCAGAAGCGGGTCGCGACTCCGAGCGACGCCATGGAGGCGGGGGCCGACTATATCGTGATAGGACGTCCGATATACGAGGCGGAATCACCGGGGGAGGCGGCCGACGCGATAATCGCCGAGATTGGAGCCGGCGGAAAGTGAATCCCATGTGGAAGGCCGTCGCGGTCTTCGCCGCGGTCTATATCGGGCTCGTAGCATTCAGGCGCGGCCGCTGGCTGACAGCCTGGCTCGGCGTGGCGGTCGCGGTCGTACTGGGCCTGATAAAGGTGCCCGAGATCTTCTTTTCCGCCATCAGATGGAATTTTATCGGCATATTCTTCGGTTCGGTGGTCCTCGCAGAGCTCTTTGTGTATTCCCGGATGCCCGAGACGCTCTCAGACAAGCTTATAAACAGGTCGAAGAATCTCGCCGCCGCACTGATGCTGGTCATCTGCTTTGCGTCGTTCATATCGATATTCATAGATAACGTGGTGACCGTGTTGATCGTGGCCCCGATAGCCCTGCAGCTGACTCGAAAGGCGGGGGTCTCGCCGGTACCTGTGATAATCGGCCTAGCCGTATCGTCAAATCTCCAGGGCATGGCGATCCTTATCGGCGATATCCCGAGCATGCTCCTTGCCGCACAGGAGAGGATGAGCTTCCTCGATTTCTTCTGGGACGGCGGGAGGCCCGGCATATTCTGGTTCGTCCAGCTCGGGGCCGCGGTAGGCTTCGCCGTGCTCTGGACCTATATAAAGGAATACAGGCAGAGCCCCGAGAGGATAGAGGTCGCCAGGATACGTTCCTGGGTCCCCTTCTGGCTGATAATCCTGATGGTCGTGCTTCTCTCTCTATCTCCATTGATCGATCCGGGTATGAACTGGCTGGCTGGCGTCATCTGCATGGCGACGGCTCTGGCCGGTGTCTCCTGGTATGGCCTCAGGAAAGGGAAAGACGGTGAAAGGCATGAATGGAACCTTCACTGGCGTACGACACTGTTTCTGATGGCGATCTTCATACTTGTATATATGCTTTCCAAGAGCTATGACGTTTCAGGCGGGGCGGGCGGTGTCACGAAGGAGGCAAGCGTCATCGATATTGTCGTAGATCGACTGGAAGGCCTCAGGGGAGAAAACCCGTTTGTAATACTCTCGATCATTGTCTGGGTATCGGTCATCGTTTCCGCTTTCATCGACAACGTGCCCTATATAGCCGCGATGCTCCCGATCGTCGCGGCTTTCGGGGATTCGTTCGGTGCGGGGGGCAGGGCAATGCTGGTCCTCGGCCTTCTGATCGGATCGTGCATGGGGGGCAATGTGACGCCCGTAGGCGCTTCCGCCAACGTGACGGCGATGGGGATCCTGGAAAAGGAGGGGCGGCCTGTCTCTTTCTGGGGCTTCATGAGGATCGGGCTGCCGTTTACGGCTGCGGCAACGGCGTCTTCGTATCTGGCCCTTTATCTTGTATATAAGTACATATATCATGTCATACCCTAGGGTAGCGGATCAGGCGTTCCCGCGAGGGACAGGAACAGGCGTGAAGCGGGCGTTCCGAGAGGGACTCGGGCGGGCATGCTGACGAGGGTTCCCTTTCGGTTTGCGATGCGGACCGGTGTCTGATATAATTTAATTTCTATTCGATAATGACGTTCTCCTCATGCGCCACGGGGAGGCGCAGGAAAGGGCAGCCAGATGAGAGTACTTATAACGGGGATAACGGGTTTCGCGGGCAGCCATCTCGCCGACCTGTGTCTCACGAAGAAGGATGTCGAGGTCTACGGCATCATCCGCTGGAGGAGCCGGACGGAGAACATCGAACATATATGGGACAGGCTAAGACTGCTCGAGTGCGACCTCAGGGATGCCTCGTCGACGCGCGACGTCATCGAGGAGATAAGGCCGGACAGGATCTTCCACCTCGCGGCGCAGAGCTTCGTGCCCACATCGTGGAAGGCGCCGACCGAATCGCTCACGACCAACATAATCGGCCAGGTAAACGTGTTCGAGGCTGTCCGCAAGCTCGATATCGACTGCGCGATCCAGATAGCCTGCTCGAGCGAGGAATACGGGATGGTCCATCCCGACGAGGTGCCGATAAAAGAATCGAATCCGCTCAGGCCGCTCAGCCCCTACGGCGTCAGCAAGGTCGGGCAGGATATGCTCGGCTACCAGTACTACATGAGCTACGGGATGAAGATCGTCCGCACGCGCGGATTCAACCATACGGGTCCGAGGCGGGGCCCCGTCTTCGTGTGCAGCGATTTCGCCAAGCAGATCGTCGATATAGAGAAAGGCCTGCGCGAGCCCTACATGGAGGTGGGGAATCTCGACGCGAGAAGGGATTTTACCGACGTTCGGGATATGGTCCGCGCTTACTGGCTCGCGCTTGAAAAGGGAAAACCAGGCACCGCATACAATATCTGCACAGGCACAAGCTTCAGCATCCAGGAGATCCTCGACATGCTGATCGAGATCAGCGGCGTAAAGGTCGAGGTGAGGACCGACAAGGGGCGGCTGAGGCCGAGCGACGTGCCCCTGCTCCAGGGAGACAACAGCCTGTTCTCCGGCGATACAGGCTGGAAGCCCGAGATACCCATGGAAAAGACACTGTCTGATCTTCTCGATTTCTGGAGGAGCTGCCCGCTCCGGCGCTGACCGCCGGAGGGAAAGACGGATGATGAAAGCGCTGGTCACAGGTGCATCCGGATTTGTAGGGGGATATCTCGTCTCGCGGCTCGCCGCGGGCGGGGCCGACGTACTCGGGCTCGACGCGGTGGTCCCGCCGACGGACGGAGCCCCCGGCTCCGGTGACGGCCGCGGCTCCCGCCTTATCGACGGCCGGCTGCTGCCGCCGCCGCTGCCTGGAGAGGGGGTCGAGATAAGGCTGTGCGACCTGCTCGACGCGGGCGCGGTGGTGCAGGCCGTATCCGACTGGGGTCCGGACGTTATCTTCCATCTTGCCGCCCAGAGCTCGGCCGCCAGATCGTTCAACGACCCGGGCGGGACCGTGCAGATAAACGTCATGGGGACGCTCAACCTGCTCGAGGCGGTCCGCAGGGGAGGAAAGGCCAGGGTCATCGTGACCGGTTCGGCCGAAGAGTACGGAAGACGGGCAGCTGGCGAGATGCCTCTGACGGAGAGTTCCCCCATAGAGCCGGTAAGCCCTTACGCCGCGAGCAAAGCCGCGCAGAACATCCTGGCTATGCAGTACCATCGCGCCTTCGGCATCGAGGTCATCGCGACGAGGAGCTTCAGCCATACCGGGCCGGGGCAGACCGAGACCTTCGTCCTTCCGTCCTTCTCGAAGCAGTGCGCCCAGATAAAGGCCGGGCTGAGGGAACCCGTGATCCGTACCGGGAATCTCGATGTGGTACGTGATTTCCTCGATGTGAGGGATGTCGTGGAAGCTTACCTCCTGCTCGCCGAGCGGGGGACGCCCGGCGCTACTTACAATGTCTGCTCGGGCACGGGCCTCGCTCTCTCCGACGCGCTTAAACGGCTGACGGAGATGACCGGGATGGAGATCCCCGTGGAGCAGGACCCGAAGCTTTTCAGGCCGGCTGACGTGCCGGTCCTGACAGGAGACAACGGAAGACTCGCCAGCGATTGTGGCTGGTCCGCCGTCATCGGAAGGGATAAGATGCTCAGCGACCTCTTCGAGTGGTGGGAGGCGTCGGTGGCCGCCAGCGGGAAGCGGCAGGCGTCGGTGGCCGCAGGACAGAAGACTAAGACACATCGTCCGCAGGGCGCGGACAGCTGAAACAAGGAGTGCTTGATGCCTAAGATCTGCATGGTCGGGACAGGATATGTCGGACTGGTGAGCGGGGCCTGCCTGGCCGATTTCGGTAATGAAGTGATCTGCGTCGATATAGACAGCGACAGGATCAAGGATATCCGCAAGGGCATCATGCCGATATACGAGCCCGGGCTGAAGGAACTGGTCGCGAGGAACTTCGATGCCGGCAGACTGCATTTCACGACAGATCTCGCGGACTCCGTCAGGAAGTCGGATGTCATCTTCTGCGCCGTAGGCACGCCGATGGGCGACGACGGAGCAGCCGATCTCGGCGCGGTCTACACCGTCTCCAGGGATGTCGCTCTAGCCATGGACGGATACAAGGTGTTCGTCCAGAAGAGCACCGTCCCCGTTGGCACATCCGAGGAAGTCGGCCGGATAATCAGCGAGAACCTCAAGGGCGATATCCCGTTCGACCGGGTCTCCAATCCCGAGTTTCTCCGCGAAGGTTCGGCGATAGAGGATTTCATGAGGCCTAACAGGGTCGTCATAGGTGCCGAGAGCGACAAGGCCAGGGAGATCATGAGGGATATCTACCGTCCCCTCTACCTGCTCGAGACGCCGATAGTCTTCACCTCGATACGCACGGCCGAGCTGATCAAATACGCGAGCAACGCATTCCTGGCGGTAAAGATCTCGTTCATCAACGAGATAGCGGACCTCTGCGAGAAGACCGGCGCGAACGTCAGCGAGGTCGCCAAGGGCCTGGGTCTGGACAAAAGGATAGGCCCCAAGTTCCTCCACGCCGGTGTCGGCTACGGCGGCTCCTGCCTCCCGAAGGACGTTTCCGCTATCCTTCGGACGGCGGATGACGCCGACGCGGAACTGAGGGTCATCAGGGCGGCGAGCGACATCAACATGTCGCGCATCGACAGGTTGATCGGAAAACTGGAGACCGAGATGCCCGATTTCTCCGGCAGGAAGATAGCGATACTGGGCCTTTCGTTCAAGCCCAACACCGACGATCTCAGGCACGCCCCCTCGCTGAGGCTCATAGATCTCCTGCTCGAGAGAGGTGCCCGGGTCGCCGCGTACGATCCGATTGCAATGGAAAACGCCAGAGCGGCCTACGGCGAAAGGGTCGAGTTCAACGACGACGCGTATTCGGCGATGGACGGCGCGGAGGCGCTCATTATAATGACCGAGTGGAACGAGTTCAGGCAGCTGGACCTCGACAAGATAAAGGATGTGCTTGCCGAGCCGGTCGTCATAGACTGCCGCAATATCTACAAGCCGTCCGTCATGAACAGGCTAGGGTTCAGGTACCATTCGTTCGGGCGGCCTGGCAACGCCGATATCTGAGTGATCGGGACCTGACTGGTCCGTGGATCTGATGGGAGGATAGATGAAGAATATCGTCGTCACGGGCGGGGCCGGGTTCATCGGCTCCAATTTCGTCAGGATGCTCCTCGGCCGAAGGAGCGCCGCCATGGTGACAGTCCTTGACAGGCTCACCTACGCGGGGAACCTCGCCAATCTCGCCGGGCTGGACAGGGACAGAAGATTCAGATTCGTAAAGGGAGACATCTGCAACGCGAAGCTTCTCGCTGAGATACTGCCGGGAACGGACATCATATATAATTTCGCGGCGGAGACCCACGTGGACAGGTCGATACTCGAGGCGGGCAGCTTCGTGAGGACGGACGTGGTCGGCACGTACACTCTGCTCCAGAAGACGCTCGAGTACGGAGTGCCGCGTTTCGTACAGGTCTCGACGGACGAGGTCTACGGCAGCGTGCTCACGGGATCGTTCCGTGAAACCGACCCCATTCGGCCGAACAGCCCGTATTCGGCGAGCAAGGCGGGAGCCGATATGCTCGTAAGGGCCTTTCACAGGACCTACGGCCTGCCCACCTTGATCACGAGGAGCTCCAACAACTACGGGCCCTACCAGCACCCGGAGAAGTTCATTCCCCTTTTCACGACGAACGCGATAGAGGGTATGCCGCTGCCGCTTTACGGCGACGGAAAGAATGTCCGTGACTGGATATACGTGGAGGACAACTGCAGGGCCATCGAGCTCGTCGGCCGCAAGGGAAAGACCGGAGAGGTCTATAACATCGGGGCCGGGGACGAGAAGACAAATATCTACATCGCGCGCAAAATCGTCGAGCTTACCGGGGTCGATCCGTCTCTGCTGACGCTTGTCTCGGACAGGCCCGGCCACGACAGGCGGTACTCGGTCTCGACGCGGAAGATCAAAGCGCTCGGATGGCGTAAGAAGACTGGATTCGACGAAGGGTTGAAGAAGACGGTGCGATGGTACAAGCAGAACGAGGACTGGTGGAAGCCGGTGCGAGAGGGAAGCTTCAAGAGATACTATAGAAAGATGTATTCGGGAAAGATAGAGGGAGGCAGGAAGGTTTGAAAGCCGTCGTTGTCGTAGGCGCGAGACCGAATTTCATGAAGGCGTCACCGCTGATGCGCGAGTTCGCCGGACGCGCAGGGATAGAGGCCCGCCTGGTGCACACCGGCCAGCATTACGACGAGAATATGTCGAAGGTCTTTTTCGAGGACCTCGAGCTTCCCGAGCCCGATATATATCTCGGCATAGGATCGGGCAGCCACGCCGAGCAGACCGCCCGGGTCATGGTCGAGTTCGAGAAGGTCGTCCTCGACGACCGGCCCGATCTGATAATCGTCGTGGGGGATGTCAACTCGACACTCGCCTGCTCGATCGTCGGTTCGAAGCTCTGGATCCCGGTCGCGCACGTCGAGGCCGGCCTGAGGAGCTTCGACCTCTCGATGCCCGAGGAAATAAACAGGATGGTGACCGACATCCTCTCCCGGTTCTGCTTTACGACTTCTCCTGAGGCTGAGACGAACCTGATGAGGGAGGGAGTAGGCAAGGAAAGGATATTCTTCGTCGGCAATATAATGATCGATTCCCTCCTGAAGTATCTCGGCAAGGCGGACGGTTCAGCGATACTTGACCGCCTGGGCCTGGCCGAGAAGGAGTACATGCTGGTCACGCTCCACAGGCCCTCGAACGTGGACGACCCCGCCGAGTTGCGCGAGCTCTTCTCGATGCTTTCCAGGCTGGCGGAGCGCATGCCGGTGGTGCTGCCGATCCATCCGAGGACAAAGAAGATGCTCGGATCGGCCGATCCGCCTGTCTCCCTTTCCGATCGCCTCAACCTCATCGATCCGGTCGGCTACCTGGAATTCGTGGGCCTCATGAAATCGGCGGGCATCGTGGTCACCGACTCGGGCGGGATCCAGGAAGAGACGACGGTCCTCGGCATCCCGTGCGTGACGGTCCGCGAGAACACCGAGCGCCCCATCACCATCGAGGTAGGCACGAACGTGCTCGCGGGGACGGATCCGGCCAGGGTGGAGGCAGCCGTGACGGATATACTCGATAACGGCCCCGGGGAACATTCACTGCCTCCACTGTGGGACGGAAAGACAGCCGGCAGGATAGCTGATGTCCTCGAGGATCATTTCCCGTGATCCAGTCACACTATGAATGAGAACCGCACGGATAACAGTGCTACCCGTGGCAGGCGCATTGCCGGCGAGGAATCATTCGCTTCCGGCTATCTCTGGACTTTCGGCTCGACGGCGCTTCCGCTGGTCAGCGCTTTCGTCGTATCTATGATCATCGCCAGGACGATGGGTCCCCGCGTGACGGGTCTGATAAACCTGACGATGGCGGTGGCGACGATATTCCTTATCGCCGCCAAGGTCGGCGTCGACGGCGCCGGTTCGAGACTGGTATCCGAGTACGCAGTTTCCGCTCCAGAGCTCATCCGCCCGCTCACCAGGTCGGCGTTCCTCCTTCGCCTGTCTTTCACCCTCCCGGTATCTGTCGCGGCTTTCTTCCTCGCGCCGGCGCTCGCCGCCTTCTACAGCGATCCGGGGCTGGAGCCGCTGTTCAGACTCGGTGGCCTGGTGATCATTTCGGTGAGTTTCAACGAGCTCGCCGCGCTTATTCTTCTCGGCCTGAAAAAGTTCGGAGCCCTGTTCTCTATGCGCGCCGTGATGCTTGTCATGAGGATCGGGCTCGTGGCGGCTGCGGCAGTCCTAGCCCTCGGAGCGTCCGGCGTCATCTGGGCCTACATCGTCACTACGGGTGTGACAGGCGCGGCGGTTTTCGTGTACCTGTTCATGAGAGGGCATGAAGGGGCCTCCCCCGATCAGCTGCGCCAGATGAGATCAAGACTATGGCGCCTGAGCATGACGCTGGCGGTGAGCGGGGCATCGGTGACGATCTATTCGCTCCTCGACAAGGTCATGCTGGGGTATTTCCGCAGCGCGGAAGATGTCGGGATATACTCGATGGCGAGGAACCTGCTCGAGACATCTCTCTTCCCGATGTTCGCGCTCGTGATGACGCTCAGGCCTGCCCTGGCCGGCGCCTGGGCCTCGGGAGACAGGATACGGTGCAGCGATCTTATCAACAGGTCGATAATGGCGTCGTTCGCGTTCTCAGCCTGCGTAGCGACGGTATTCGCCTGCCTCGCCCGGCCGCTGGTGACCGGGCTGTTCTCCGAGCAGTTCGCCGAGTCGGCGGTCATCCTTGTCCTTTTTCTCCCGCTGCTGGTCATGCGCAGCGTAGGGTCGGTGATCCTGCCGGCGCTGATAGCCGCCGACCGGTCGGGGACATACGCGACGCTGACGGTCGTCGGGGCCGTGCTGAATTTCATGCTGAACGCCCTCCTTATCCCGCGTTGGGGCGCGGAAGGGGCCGTGGTCTCGACCCTGATCTCGTATATGCCCATGGAGGTACTTGGTTTGGCGGTGGTCTCCAGGGAGATAGGCGGACTCATCAGGAAAGGGGACCTTTCGAGGGCGGTCAGGATCGCCGCGTCGGCGGCGCTGCTCTGGGCGGCATACACGAGGTTCGTCCCTGAGCCTTCCGGGCTCACATACACCCTGATACACGCGTCTGTCCTGACAGTAGTCTTCATGTCAGCGCTTATCGCGCTCAGGGCGGTCAGAAAGGATGATCTCCTCGAACTCGCGGCGCCGGCGGCCCGCATATTCAGAAGGCGCTGACAACCTTTCCTGTAAAGGACCGTCGGTATCCCGCCCCGGACGCGTCCCGGACCAACTCGTACTTGACACGACGGGCCTGATGGATGATTCTTAACCGTGACACGCGCAGGAGGCTGCGTCTTGACCGTTCTGGATTACCTGATCACTTTCGCGACAGCGCTCACCCTGGGCCTTATGCTCACGCCGATGGCGATCGGGATGGCCGTGAGGTGGCGCATCTCCGAAAAGCCTAACGGACGCACCGGCAGGGGAGAGATCGCCCATATAGGTGGAGTCGCGATAATCGGCGCGATCGTCTTCGCCCTGATCCCGGTTTTTCTTTTTTTTATTCCTCAGTTCCCCGTAAACAGGGCCTTTCTACCAGTGATCATATCAAGCGGGTTCCTTATCTTCCTTCTAGGGATAATCGACGACCTCAGGTCTCTACATTACCTTTACAAACTCGCCTTTCAGATCACTGTCTCGATATTCGTCGCCGCGGGAGGCCTGGGGCTGCTGGAGCATTTCGAGCTGATAGACATGTCAGCTTTAATGTCTGTACCGGTGTCGGCACTGATCGCCTTCTGGATGCTCACGATCACGACATCGTTCAATCTGATAGACGGTATCGACGGGCTCGCTTCCGGGATCGCCGCGATCAGCGCCGCCTCGTTCGCCGTAGTCGGACTGATGACGGGACAGCCGGTCGTAGCGGCCCTGTCGCTGGCCGTTCTCGGAGCGGCTCTGGCCTTTCTCAGGTACAACTTCCCTCCGGCGAGGATATTCATGGGAGACTCCGGCAGCCTCTTCTTCGGCCTGATGTTCGGGCTGATATCTCTGCTCCTGCTTGTGCCGGGAGGGAAGATTTTGATGCGCTCCCTGGGATCGGCGATCATCCTGAGCGTCCCGCTGCTTGATACGGGGCTGGCCTTCATCAGAAGGGTGATGAGCGGCAGGCCTCCGTTCGAGGCCGACCACATGCATATCCATCACATCCTACTGTTCGGGTGCGGCTCGACAAGAAAGGTCGACCTGATGCTCTGGGCACTCTCGGCGGTCTTCGGCACACTCGGCATCCTGACGGTGCTCGGCCACGTGATCGCCCTGGTCGTGGCCGCGATCCTCGAACTGGTGATCTTCACAGTGTCACTGCGCAGAATGGTGACGTTCGACATGTCGAGGGCGAAGGCAGAGCGGATACTTTCCGAATGCGGCGTCTCTTCTTCCAGCATGGCCGTGCATAACGACTGAAGGCAGCCAGCCCTCCATGCTTTTCCCGCTCTTTACACCGATATCCCGTTGTGATAGATTCATCGGCGTACGCAGGGCGACTTACACCAGTCACTCCAGGGAGAACGGTCGATAATGGCCAGGACCGCGGTCATCACGGTAGCGGGTAAAGCGGATGCCGCCTCGAAGGTGAGTATGGGATCGGTACTGGCCGCGCTGAGGGAGACTTCCGCCCATGCCGGGTTTTCCGACTACTCGGACACCGCCCCGCGAGGCAGGCCGGTGACCGACACCGCCACTCTCCTGGGACTCGTGTCGAGGGGGCGTGCGGACATAGCGGTGCTGGAGGCGGGCGAGCTCCCGCTGAAGTTCAGTGAAAAGCTGGAGATAGGGGCGGTGCTGAAGAGAGGCAATCCGTTCAACGTGATCATATCGGACGAAGGGACGATCCTCGACGAGCTTCCGTCAGGGATCCCGATAGCGGTAGGCGACACGGGGCTCAAAGGACAGCTTCTCAACTATAGAGATGATATCGATCTGGTCGACAGGCACGAGGATTACGAAGGGCTCAGGGCGCTGCTGGAAAAAGGCGAGATAGGCGGGTTCGTGGCCAGGGCGTGGGAGGTAGAGTTGCTCGGCAGGCAGGACGAGGTGGTCGAGGTGCTCACATCTTCGATCTGCATGCCTCCGGCTGGACAGGGCGCGGTCGTGCTCATCATCCGTGCCGGCGATAAAAAGGCGGCCGGCGCGGTCCGGCAGATAAACCATCCGGCAAGCCTCGCCGAGGTTGTCATCGAGAGGACGCTTCTCGGGGCGATGTCGAGGGACGGAAAGGGCGGCCTGGGCGTTCTCGCTGAGTTCGAAGGGGACGGGTTCGCTCTGAGCGCGGCGCTCGTATCCCCCGATGGTTCGGTGAAGATCGTTTCGGAGATGCAGGGCTGGCCTGGAGACGAATTGAAGGTGGTCAGGTCGCTAGCCGAAGACCTTTTCGAGAAAGGCGGCGGTCGGATCATGGAGATGTACAGGAAGATCCCGGAGGAATGACTGGCCGATGCTCGACAGGAAACTGATAAGAAAAGAACCTGAGAAGGTGAAGAAAGGGATCGCCGCCAAGGGCGTCGATTTCGATGTCGACGGGCTGCTCGAGCTCGACGGCAGGATGCGCGATCTGATCCAGGAGACTGAAAGACTCAAGCAGAGAAGGAATTCCGTTTCAAAAGAGATATCCGCACTGAAGAAGAAGGGCGAGGACGCGGCGTCACTGATGAACGAGATGAAGGAGAATTCGGGCCGGATCAAGCAGATCGACGCCGTGCTAAAGGATATGGAGGACAGGATATGCGAGCTCGAGCTAGGCATACCCAACATCCCCCACGACTCGGTGCCTTTCGGCACTTGCGACAAGGACAATCCAGAAGTGCGCAGGTGGGGCGAGATACCGGAGATGCCCGAAATGCCCCTGCCCCACGACGAGATAGGGGAGAAGCTCGGGATACTCGACATGTCCGCGGGAGCCCTGATCTCGGGAAGGGGATTCGTGGTCCTCAGGGGCGACGGCGCGAGGCTCTCTCGTGCGCTCGTCTCGCTGATGCTCGACATCCACAGGCGGCAGGGGTACGAGGAGCTGGCAGTGCCATATCTCGTCAACAGGGATTCGATGACCGGCACGGGCCAGCTGCCTAAGATGGCCGAGGACATGTATCACTGCGAGAAGGATGATCTTTTCCTGGTCCCGACCGCCGAGGTTCCCGTGACCAACATATACCGCGATAGGTTGCTCGACGGCGCCTCCCTGCCGATCAAGGCGACCGCGTTCAGCCCGTGCTTCCGCAGGGAGGCGGGGAGCTACGGCCAGGAGACCAGGGGCATGATCAGAGTGCACCAGTTCGACAAGGTCGAGATGGTCAGGTGGACCCTGCCGGAAACCTCTTACGAGGATCTCGAGATCCTTTTAGGCGACGCCTGCGAGGTCCTCGAGGCGCTCGAACTGCCATACAGGGTGATAGAGCTCTGCAGCGGCGACCTGAGTTTCGCCGCCGCCAAGTGCTACGACATCGAGACATGGGCGCCGGGTTCGGACAGGTGGCTCGAGGTGTCGTCCTGCAGCAATTTCGAGGATTTCCAGGCGAGAAGGGCCCGGATAAGGTTTAAAAGGGACAAAGGCTCGAAGCCCGAGTTCGTGCACACGCTCAACGGTTCGGGCCTAGCGCTGCCGAGGATCATCGTCACGATCCTCGAGCTGAACCAGACCCCCACGGGCAAGGTCAGGATTCCGAAGGCACTGGTCCCCTACATGGGAGGGCAGGAGTACATTGAAGCGTAGGCCCGCGCTGAAGATCCCGGGAAATCTGTCGTTTCTCCTAAGGATATACTTCATAGCCGGCACCGTCATACTGGTCACCGGCGCGCTCTGGTACAACAACAGCCTGATCACGAGGATGAAGGCGCAGTCCGAGGACACGACGAGGCTGTTCTCGAAGTTCATAGCGATCGCCCTCAAAGACGTGAGTGATGAGTCGAGCCAGGAATTCATCAGGGAGGTCCGCGGCGCTATATCCCTTCCGTTCATCCTGACCGACCGCACGGGAAGGCCCCTGGTGTGGAGCGGGATCGGTGTCGAGATGCTGGCCGACGATGAGTATGCCAGGGTGATCGACTTCGATCCGGAGCACCCGGCCGACCCTCTGCTCGAGAAAATCCTGAAAACAGCCGTCGAATTCGACAGGGTGAACTACCCGATCAGGGTCGACTCGGATCTTCTCTCGCTCGTCATCCATTATGGGCCGTCGAAACTTACCAGGGAACTGCGCATAGCTCCTTTCGTCCAGCTCGGCGTTTTTGTGATCTTCATAGTCATCGGCCTTTTCGGCATGAGCGCCGTCAAGACGGGAGAGAAGAGGTCGATCTGGGTCGGTATGGCCAAGGAGACGGCTCACCAGCTCGGCACGCCACTGACGTCGATCATGGGATGGCTCGCGATCATTCGCGAAAGGGCCGCCGAGCAGGGGTGCTCTTCCGCCCTCGACGGGCCGGTGGAAGAGGCTTCGGCCGATGTGGACCGACTCAGCAGGATCTCTTCGAGGTTCAGCAAGATAGGCTCGGCTCCCCCGCTCGAGTACCAGAAGATAGCCCCGATAATCGAGGAGACGGCCGACTACTTCGAGCGGCGGCGGCCGGCCCTTAAGATCGATTCGACGATCGAGATCGACGTCGAAGAGCTCCCGCTCGTGCGCTGCAGCGCCGATCTGCTCGGATGGGTCTTCGAGAACCTGATAAAAAATTCTCTCGACGCGATTGCGGGCGAGGGAGGAAAGATCAATATTACAGGAAGGGTTGACAAGGGCGAGAACGCGGTGATCATCCTGTTCAGCGACAACGGGAAAGGGATGTCCTCGGGTATGAAGAAGAAGGTCTTCGATCCCGGCTTCACGACCAAGAGCAGGGGCTGGGGTCTCGGGCTGGCCCTGGTCAAGCGGATAGTCGAGGACATCCACGGAGGATCGATAAAGGTCGTAAGCACGCATCCGGGCGGGGGAACGACGTTCCAGATAATGTTCCCCGTCGACTGACGGCGTTCCTGGAAAGGCCGGCGATTTTGAAAGCCAAGAAGATACTCTGGGTCGACGACGAGATAGACCTGCTGCGCTCGCATATGATCTTCCTCGAGGGGAAGGGATATGGGATGAAGGGCGTCTCGAGCGGGGATGAGGCGGTGAGGGTCCTGTCCAAGGAGCCGTTCGACCTCGTTCTGCTCGACGAGACGATGCCCGGCAAGACCGGGCTCGAGACGCTCCAGGAGATCAAGGAGATCTCGGCCAACATACCGGTGATCATGATCACGAAGAACGAGGCCGAAGGCCTGATGGACCAGGCAATCGGTATGAAGATAGACGACTACCTGCTCAAGCCGATCAATCCGCTTCAGATATTCTCGGCGGTCAAGAGGGTCCTCGAGGCTCACGTGATCCAGGAGGGAGCGGCGTCGAAGGATTATCTCCAGGTGTTCAGGAAGATCGACGACCAGGTCTCCCGGGGGCCGGACTGGTTGGAGTGGGCCCAGATACAGCAGGAGCTCTGCCAGTGGGACCTCGAGTTCGACAGGTTCGGCGGGACGGGGATGGACCAGATCCACGTTGACATGAGAAAGAGATGCAACGTCGAGTTCGCCCGTTACATCGAGGATAACTATCCGGCCTGGCTTCGCTCGGAAGAAGGCCCAGCGCTCAGCGTCGACGTCTTCCGTAACTACGTCTTTCCCCATCTGAACGCTAAGAAGAAGGTCTATTTTATCGTCATCGACTGCATGAGGTATGACCAGTGGCTGACCGTCGAGGACATGATCGCCCCCTTCTTCAATATCACGAGGGATTCGTACTACTCGATCCTCCCGACGGCGACGCCCTACTCGCGCAACGCGATATTCTCGGGGCTCTTCCCCGAGGATATACAGAGGCTGCATCCCGATATGTGGCTCGAGCGGTCGAAGGACGAGTTCAGCAAGAACAGGTACGAGGACAACCTGATGGACGAGCAGATGAAGAAGGCGAGGCTCGGTCACCTGAAGACGAAGTACGTCAAGATATACAATGCCGAGGAGGCGAACGAGATCCACAGGCAAGTGAGTTCATACGGAGAACTCGACCTGGTCGCCATGGTCTTCAATTTCCTTGATATCCTCGCGCACGGCCGCAGCCAGAGCGACATTCTCCAGGAGATCGCTCCTGACGAGAGCGCGTTCAGGTCGCTGATGAGATCGTGGTTCGGCCATTCGGCCCTACTGGAGATCCTGAGGAAGATCTCGGGAATCGGCGCGACCGTGATCATCACTACCGACCACGGCTCTATCCTCGGGCAGAAGGCGAGCCTCGTGCACGGCAACAGGGAGACTTCTACCAACCTGAGGTATAAGTTCGGGGAGAACATCAACGGCGACCCGAAGCAGACGCTGCTCGTCAGAAAGCCGGCCGAGTTCAGGCTGCCCTCCGAGAGCCCGTCGAAGAACTACATCCTGGCGAGGGAAAACTACTACTTTGTCTATCCGACACGCTTCCACGAGTACGAAAAGCAGTACCAGGGCACATTTCAGCACGGCGGGATCTCGCTGGAGGAGATGATAGTCCCCTGCATCACGCTGACCCCCAGGTGACCGGTGCCGCGGGCGATGTTATTGCTGGCAGCGTGCCCGCCGGTCGGTTAAAATCCGTATCGATATGGACAGCAAGGTAAAAAGGCTCGATGGGCCGGCCGGCCCTCCGAGTGCAGTTGTGATCCGGACTGGCTCGCCCGGGCAGACCGCCGCGCTTGGCAGAAGGCTGGGCCGGATACTCCCGGCGGGGACCACGCTTTCCCTCGAGGGCGGCCTCGGCGCGGGCAAGACCGCGCTCGTGAAGGGGATCGCCGCCGGGCTCGGAATAGTCACAGAGGTGCTCAGCCCGACGTTCATACTCGTCGAGGAGTACCGGGGCGGGGAGATCCCGCTTCTTCACTACGATCTGTACCGCCTCGAGGAGCTCGGCGAGGTTGAAAAGATTGGGATGTTCGACGCGGTCGACGGAAGGAACATAGTGGTCGTCGAATGGGGAGACAGGCTCCCTGAAGGGACGATGGAATTCGACGTGACGATATCGATCAGGATGACAGGCAGCGAGGAGAGGGAGATAGAGGTCCGGGCCCTTTCCGGGATCATCGACGCCATCGAGGGATGGGAGGACGGGAGATGAAGCCGCTCGTCCTCGCGCTCGACTCCTCCCATATGACAGGGAGCGTATCGGTCACATCAGGCGCAGAGACGGTACATGAGATCGTCTTCGACGCGAGCGATACGCATTCGGCCACCCTGATGCCCGCGGTAGACAGGTGTCTCGAAGCTGCGGGCAGCAAGATAAGGGATATCGACCTTTTCGTCACCGTGATAGGACCGGGTTCATTCACGGGGCTCAGGATCGGACTGGCCACGGTGAAGGGATTCGCAGCGGTGGCAAGACGCCCGGTGGCGGCGGTCGGATCGCTCGAGATGATCGCGGCGGCGCTCACTTCCGGCGGCCCTTTCATAGTCCCGGTGATAGATGCCCGCAGGGGAGAGGTCTACACCGCGTTGTACGATATCTCGGGGAGCCCGCCGAGGGAGATACTCCCTCCCTTCGCGTCCGCTCCGGACTCCCTGGCCGCGCGCATCGGCGAGTCCGGGCATGCCGGCAGACTCGTTGTGGCGGGATCGGGAGTGGAAAAGTACCGTGGGGAACTCGAGAGATCGTTCCCCGCCGGTACTGTCTTCAGCGGCCCGCTATGGGCACTCCCTACGGCGAGTCTGGCGGCGGCGCTCGCGCTCGGGCGCGAGGCCGTGCCTTATGCGCGCCTCTCTGCCCTCGAGCCCCTTTACGTACGGCCCCCTGACGCGAAGCTCCCTTCATCGGCGAAACTGAGGCCGGGAGGCGGCAGATGAACCGCGCTGACCTCGCCGTCAGGGAGATGACCGAAGCCGACATCCCTCGGCTTCTCGAGATAGAACGTTTATCCTTCCCCGTGCCCTGGTCCGCGGGGATGTTCATGCTGCAGCTCGGCCTTTCCGACGTGACGGAGAACCTCGTCGTCACAGCCGGCGGCGGGATCATCGGTTACATAGCCTCGTGGTACGGCTACGAGGAGATGCATATCCTCAGCATAGCGGTCGCTCCCGATGAAAGAGGTGGGGACGCCGCCGCGATGCTTCTTGAGGCGGCCGTCGAGAGGAGCGTCGAAAGAGGATGCCTCATGGCGGTGCTCGAGGTACGGGTCAGCAACGCACGGGCGATCAGGTTTTACGAGAAGCAAGGCTTCAGGCAGGTCGGAAGGCGAAGGGGATACTATTCGGATTCGGGCGAGGATGCGCTGCTCTTCGAGAAGGAGATAGTTTCCTCGGAAAGGCCTGACGGGGACTGTCCCGCCGGGGACAGGGGGAAGCCTTGACGGGGGGAATGATAAACGGCTCCGGGCGGTTCCCCGTGGAGTTCATCGGTGCGGCGCAGACGGCGCTTGTCACCGGCTCCGGCCTGTCGCCGGCAGGATGGCCGGGCAGGGTGCTGGCCGAGGCGGAATACGCCGGCCTCGGCGGGATGGCGGTCCCGGGCGTAGAGGGACACCCCGGCAGGCTCATTCTGCTCGATACCGGCAGAGGCAGGATCCTCGTGTTCGCCGGCAGGACCCATATCTATGAGGGAGAAGGATGGGGCGGCGCCGGCTGCGCGGCCGCAGCGGCGGCTGAGCTGGGATGCAGGCGGATCGTCCTCGCGCAGGCCGCCGGGAGCCTGAAGCGGTCGATTCCGCCGGGGTCCTGGATGCTTCCCTCCGGAATCGTCTCGCTGCCATGGGTCGTATCCGGCAGAGGCCCGGCCGCGAAACCGGCCATCTCGACCGGTCTTCGCCGGCTTGTGGCCGCCGCAGCCGCCGAAACAGGCATGGAATTCGCAGAGGGTATCCTTTACTGGACGGCCGGGCCGCTCTACGAAACGCCGGCGGAGGCGCGCTCCGCGGTCCTGATGGGTGCGGACGCCGCGACCATGTCGCCCCTGCCAGAACTGGTCGCAGCGGCCGAAAAGGGGCTCGAGGCCGCATGTCTTTCTTTCATCACGAATTTCGCGCCGAATGTGTCGCGAGGCGCTACAGGCCATATAAAGGTCCTGGAGGCTGCGCAGGGGGGTGCGGAGGCGGTTTTCCGGATACTCCCCAGGCTGGCGGAAATATGAAAAAAACGCTTTTTAAGCCTTCGCGCGTGGTGTTAGATTAAATGGACTGAAGGATCTCCAGCCCGCAAAGGGCCAGGCGGTGGGAAGCGGATCATCCCGGCGGACCGGAAGGCATGGGTATGAACTGGCTGACAAAGGCAAAGCAGGGGATCAAGACCTGGAGGAAGAAGGAAGTCCCGGACGGTCTCTGGGAGAAATGTCCTTCCTGCGGCGAGATCCTCTACCGGAAGGAACTGTTAAGGCAGCTCTCGGTCTGCCCTAAGTGCGAGTATCACTTCCGGATAAACGCCTCGGCATACATCGACATCCTCACAGACGAGGGCTCATTCGAGGAGACCGAGACGGGTCTGACCTCGGTCGATCCACTTCAATTCAGGGACAGCAGGAAATACAGCGAGCGCCTCAACAGCGCGGTGAAGAAGACCGGGAGGAATTCAGCGATAATCACCGGTACCGCCACCGTCAACGGCAATCCGACCGCACTGGCTGTGCTGGACTTCAGCTTCCTGGGCGGGAGCATGGGATCGGTGGTAGGTGAGAAGATAAGGCGGATCGCGGATGTCGCGCTGGAAAACGGCCTTCCGCTGGTCATCCTCTCAGCCTCGGGTGGCGCCCGCATGCAGGAGTCTATCCTGTCGCTTATGCAGATGGCAAAGACATCCGCAGCCATGGCTTCACTCGCTAGAGCCGGGCTTCCCTATATCTCTATCCTTACCAATCCGACCACGGGCGGCGTGGCGGCTTCGTTCGCGTTCCAGGGCGACGTGATCATAGCTGAGCCGAAGGCTCTTGTCGGTTTCGCGGGTCCGAGAGTGATCCGCGAGACAGTCGGCGAGGAGCTTCCAGAGGGATTCCAGCGCTCGGAGTTCCTGCTCGAGCACGGGATGATCGACATGATCAAGAACCGCCGCGAGCTCAAGAAAGCCCTCGGTTTCGTTCTCGACTCGCTCACTGGTTCCGGGCTTGCGGGCGCGGAGGCGGAGCAGAGGGAGAATGTCCAGAACAAGATCACGCTCATCAGGTAGGGAGACTTCCTTTCCCTCGATAGAATTCCTTTTCTCACTGAGGCCCACGAAGATGCGTCTCGGCCTCGAGAACATCACCGCCCTGCTGCACTCGCTGGGAGACCCGCAGGAAAGCGTCCCGGCCATACTGGTCGCGGGAACGAACGGGAAGGGCTCGGTATCGACGTTCCTTACCTCGATCCTGAGGGCTTCCGGCCTCAGGACAGGTACTTTCTATTCGCCGCATCTGTTCAGGATAAACGAGAGGATCAGGGTCGACGGGGAGGAGATCCCTAGCCCCGACCTCGACCGTATCGTCGGGGAGCTGAGAAAGTCCCGCGGCGAGACCCTTTTCACATTCTTCGAAGGGATCACAGCCGCGGCGGCGGTCTGGTTCCGCGAGCGCGGAGTCGACGCCGCGGTATACGAGGTCGGACTCGGGGGGCGCCTCGACGCGACGAGGCTGGTGAACGCCAGGGTCACAGTCATAACGGGGATATCGATCGATCACAGCGAGCATCTCGGAAAGACAAAGGCGAAGATACTCGGGGAAAAGCTCGGGATAACGAGGCCGGGGGCTCCCCTCGTCGCAAACCTTTCGACCTGGGGCCTCGAGGAGCGCGCCGCAAGGCACTGCGTGAGGCTGGGTATCCCGTTTCATCCGGTCCGGGAGGAGGCTTTATGCTCGAGGGGCAGGATCGACGTGGAGGGGACGCCACGGGGGAAAGACGCTGAAATGGTATTCTCTCTCGCTACCCCGCTCCGTGATTACGGAGAGGTCAGGACGGGGATGATCGGGGCGCACCAGGTTCGGAACGCCGCCACGGCGGTCAGGGCCGCGGAGGTCTTCCTGCCCGGGCGCCGTCCGGGGAGCCGGGCCGTCAGGAAAGGCCTGTCCGAAGCGTCGCTGGCCGGCAGGTTTCAGATACTAAAAGGGGAACCACGGACGATCCTCGACGTATCACATAACGAGGAGGCGCTGTGCGCCTCTCTCGATACGCTCCTCGGACTCTCTCCCCCTGAAAGGAACGTCATAGTGTTCGGCGTCATGGCCAGGAAACAGCTCGGCAGGTTTCCGGAGAAGGCGATGCGCTCGGCGCGCGATATAATACTCGTGCCGCTCAAGGACAAGGGAGCCGCCGGGAGGGACGAACTCCTCTCGAGGTTCTCCGGCGTCTCAGCTCCGCCCGGGCGCGCCCGGGCGGAGATAAGGCCTGTACGCGGCATGCACGGCGCGATAAAGCTCGCCGGGAATCTGGCCGGCCCCGGCGATACGGTGCTGGTCCTCGGATCGCACTTCGCGGTCGAAGAAGCGGTCGCCTGGATGTAGGCGGCGCTCCGATGAAAGGAAGCGGATGAAAAAGATACTCGGTGTCGATATCGGCGGTACGGACATCAAGCTGGGGATAGTGACGGCCCAAGGGAAGATCGTCGAGCGGGGCAGGATACCCACCGCGGCGGGCGAAGGCCCGGGGCAAGCAGTCGAGAGGGTCGCGGCATGGCTGGACGAAAGGCGAGGTGAGCATCCGGTCGTATCCGCTGGCGTTGACTGCGCGGGACTTATAGACGGGACAAGGGGATACCTGTACTATTCCCCGAACCTTCCCGGCTGGGACGGCCTCGATCTTCGAGGCCTCTTCGCCGGGAAACTCGGCGTGACGGTGATGGTGGACAACGACGTCAACTGCGCGGCCTGGGGGGAATTCATCCTCGGCGCGGGCAGGGGCACGAGGCATTTCGTCTGCCTGACTCTCGGCACGGGGATAGGCGGAGGCGTGATCGCCGACGGCCGGCTTTACCGCGGATGGCAGGGGATGGCCGGCGAGGTCGGACACCAGGTGATAGACCCGTCCGGGCCTGTATGTGCCTGCGGAAACAGGGGCTGCCTCGAGGCTATGGCCAACGCATCGTCGATAGTGTCGAGGGCCAGGGCAGCGATAGGGGCCGGAGAACCGTCTTCCCTCGAGGATAGAGATAGCATGACGGCGGCGGATGTCGCCGTGGCGGCCGGGCAGGGCGACGCTGTTGCGATCGGCGCCCTCGCCGGCGCGGGCCGCGCCCTCGGGACGGGCCTGGCGAACATAGTGCATCTCTTCAACCCCGAGGTGATCGCCGTCGGCGGCGGCGTGGCCGGCGCGGGCGACCTTATCCTAGGGCCGGCTACCGAATCGATGCGCGCCCAGCTGATGGCCGGCGTACTCGCCGAGGTGAGGGTCGTTCCGGCCGAACTCGGCAATATGGCTTCTCTTGTCGGGGCCTCGATGATGGCGCTCGAGAACACGGAATGAGACCGGCAGGCCGTGCGGCGGCCGGCCGGGGTAAGCCTGCGGTGGGCCGCAGGCAGGAAAGAGTCCATTGAAAAGGAACCTCGCGATAACGGCTGCCTATGCCGCGATACTGCACCTTGCCGGAGGCGGCCCGTCGACGGCACTCGCGCAGCAGGCCGCCGATTCACCCTCGCAGCAGACCGTCACTTCCCCCGGAGACACATCTCTCTACCGCATCCGGTTCAACACGTTCAGATCGAGGGTGGAGGACGGGCATCAGGTCTGGTACATGGAGGGCGACGTCCGCATCGATCACCAGAACGCCACTGTCACGAGCGAAAGGGGCCGTCACTACCCGGAATTCAAGCACACGATACTGGAGGGCGACGTCCGCGGGGTCGACGGTTCGATGCGGATGTTCAGCGACCTCGGCGAGTATTTCGGCGAAACTAACATCCTGTTCATGATAGACAATGTACGGATGCTCGATGAGGGGATGGAGATCACCTGCCGCAGGGCAGAGTACGACAGGAAATCGGGGACATTGATCCTGACAGGCAACGTACGCCTGTCGGACAGCACGCGCGTGATGTACGCGGACTCGGTATTTTACGACCGCCGCACGGAGGTGGCCGATGCATGGAAGGACGTCGTCATAATAGACACGGCCGAGGAATTCTCGGTCTCAGGCTCACACGGGCGGTTCAACAGGATCACCGGAGAGGCGGTGATGTACAAGCGCCCGGTGCTCGTCTTCGACGACAAGGCCGAGGAGCAGGGAAGGGTGACGAGCGAATGGATGAGCTACGACATGGACAGGGATATCGGCACTGCCGTAAGGAACGTCAACCTGCTCAAGGGGCGAACGAGGGCGAGCTGCGATTCCGCCGCGATCTTCAACGGCGAGGGGTACATGGAACTGTTCGGAAACCCGACCGCCAGGAGCGGGCCATCGGGGATGTCAGGCGAGCGGGTCATCCTCTATTACGACGACACCGGAGTCGAGAGGATCGTCCTGCCCGAGAGAGGAAGGCTCACCGAAGCGCCCAGGCCCGGGTCGCCATGGATAGAGGATTCTTGGATCGAGGGAGACTCGATAGTCATCTATATGTCGGACGACGAGGTCGATTCGGTCCGGATCTTCGGCAATGCACGGGCGATGTACTATCCTTATGAGGGAGAAGAGAACAAGGTTTCCAACAATTACTCGACCGGCGACACCATGTTCTTCAGGTTCGACGGGCCGGACCTGCGTTACGTGAATATCTCAGGCAGCGCCGCCGGCACCTACAACTATCTCAACCTCGGCCCGGGGGAGTCGATAGACTCGCTCGCGGCGCTGGTCGACAGCTCGCTGGTGTTCAGGGAGTTCGGCAAGGAGGCCGAGAAGATCGCCTACGAGGCGGGAGAGATCGAGTACTTCGCGACGACCGAGGACATCGTGATGCACAAAGACGCGAAGGTGAAGTACCAGAACAAGGCGCTGACAGCGCAGTTCATAGACTTCAGTTCCAGGCTCAATATACTCGACGCGCAGGGTGATCCGGCGCTCGACGAGAGCGGGCAGATGATGTACGGGGCCGGGATGGCGTATGACATGGAGACCGAGGGAGGCCTCGTCATGGACGGGTCGACAAAGTACGACCAGGGGTACTATCTCGGCAGGAGGATATTCAAGCAGGGGGACGATGTCCTGAAGGTCTACGGCTCGACATACACGACCTGCGATTACAGGAAACCGCACTACTCGATGCGAGCAGAGCGGATGAAGGTGTACATAGACGACAAGATCGTATCAGGACCAATAATGCTGTATATAGGCGAGATCCCCTGTTTCTGGCTCCCGTACATGGTCAACTCGATAAGGAGAGGCCGCCAGTCGGGGTTGCTCCGCCCGAACTTCGACGTCGGGATCGACAGCCGCGACGGGCGGTTCATCAGGGGGCTCGGCTACTACTGGGCAACGAACGACTATACGGATTTCATACTGACCACTGATTTCAACGAGAACAAGAACTTCCGTGTCCACCTTACCAACAGGTACAAGGCCAGGTACGTGCTGGGAGGGGACGTCAACCTCGATTTCTTCAGGGACTTCGACAGGAAATCGTACGAATGGACGTTCAAGTCGAGCCACAACCAGACATTCGGGAAGACCGCGTCGCTACGAAGCAACCTTAGCTTTGTGAGCAGCGACGAGGCGCCGTCCTCGGTCTACCGCGCCGAAGACGTCGCGCGCATCGTCGACAGGCGCATCTACTCCACGGTCAGCTTCAACAAGAACTGGGGGGGGACACGGCTCGGCCTCTCGGCGAGCAGGAACCAGAAGCTCAATCTCAGTGAAGACAATCCGAACGAGATCGGCATCTCGAGCACGCTTCCGTCACTGTCCCTTAACCTGCCACGGACTTCTCTCTGGTTCGGAGAAAAGCATTCAGGCTCTGCGAAAGGGTTCTGGGAGGGATTGCTCCGCGAGATCACCTGGGCGCCGAACCTGAAGGCGACGAGGACGACATCCCAGAGCGACGCGAGGAAGACCGAGGAGGTGACGGCGAGCTCGAGCGCGTCGATAAGCAAGCAGAACACCTTCCTCGGCCTCAACATCACGCCGTCTATGGGAGTGAGCTGGAGTTACGCAAAGACGCTCAAGGACGAGATCAACCTCAAGTACGTCGTGCCCCCCGGCACGGCGGCTTTGACCGGCGACGCCGTGCCGGTGCCCGTGACGGTCGACCCTTCGGGCAGCATGCTGAGGATCGTGCTCAACGGGCATGAGAGCGGCGATATACCGATCACTCCGGGCGCATACAACAACGGCGCCGCCCTGGCCGGCGAAATGGAGAACTCTATCAACTCATGGTCCGGCTGGATATCCGATCAGGTGACCGTCGACTTTATCGACAACGGGGACGGCACGGGGAGCTTCAGATTCGCCTCGAGCATGACCGGCTCGGGATCATCGATCGAGTTGGTCGACTTGGCTAACTCCATATACTCCACGATCGGTATAACGCCGGGGGTCAGGGCTTACGGGACTGACCTGTCCGGCCCGGTCGAAAACAGAAAATACAGGAACGAGGCGTCCATGAGGTTCTCGCTCGGTGTCGGGACGACGCTCTACGGCGTCTTCTACCCGAGGATCGGGTCGCTCGTGGGGATTCGCCACACATTCAACCCGTCAGTCTCGTGGTCGTATGTCCCCGCTCTCACGTCGAACCAGAGAGCTTCGCAGGGGTACAGCTGGTCGCTCAGGAACGTGATCGACCTGAAATATCTCAAGGACGGGCAGGAGACAAAGAAGAACAATGCCTTCACATGGAACATGAGCGGCTCTTATAGCCCCGAGCTGTCCGAGAGGCAGTTCTCCGATATCCGGTCCAGTATAAGGACATCGGTCGGCAGGCTTGCTTCCATCTCGCTGAACAATACTATCGATCCGTACCAGTGGGAGATACTCTCGTCGAGCTTCTCGGCGAACATGAGTCTAGGCGGAAGCTTCTCATGGCCGGGGAAGTGGGAGGTGCCGGAGCACGAGAAGATGAGAGTCGCGAAGGAACTGGGATCGGCGCCCGCTGAAAAGCCGGGAGGAGATGAGAAGGACGAGATCGACACGTACGACAGTTTCGTCTCGGACTTCGACCAGGAGCAGTCATGGGACGATCAGTCGGACGGGGATGGAGTCCCCGGCGCGCCGGGGAGGGGGACGAGCTGGTCACTGAGCCTCGGGTACAGCTACTCCGGCTTCGGAAGCTCCAGCATGTCGCGGCCTACGAGCAAGGTCGACATGCGCGGCAACCTGAACCTTACGGATAACTGGAGGATAACCTTCAGCAACTATTTCGACATCGAGAGGCGCAAGTTCACCTCCCAGCAATACAGTCTCACGCGCGATCTTCACTGCTGGCAGGCTGGATTTGTGCACAGGCGTTTCGGCGAAGAGTATTCATTCTATTTCCAGATACAGATCAAGGCTCACCCTGACATCCAGTACGAGCAGGGCAAGAGGGGGCTGAGCGGGACGGTGCCCGGGTTCCTCGACTGACGTTCCCGCCGGGATCCGGTGTGGCCGGGTACACGTTCTGCCTGTATTGATAGGGGCTATGGGCGGCATACCCTCGAAAAAAGTTGTAAGAACGGGGAAAATCGGACACAAAACGCTTGACACCCCTATAGGGCGGCGCTAATCTGGCGCCAGTTCGAATACGAAAGCGAAGGAGGTGATACGAAATGAACAAAACCGATCTCATCGAGAAGGTTGCCAAGAAGACCGGCCTTACCAAGAAGGATTCGGCGATGGTAATCGACGCGATCTTCAGCACCGCTCCGAAGGAAGGCATCATCGCGACCGAGCTCGCTGCCAACAGAAGAGTGCAGATCACCGGATTCGGCACCTTCCAGACCCGCAAGCGTAAGAAGCGCAAGGGCCGCAACCCCCAGACGGGCGAAACGATCACGATCCCCGCGACCAAGTTCCCCGCCTTTTCGGCAGGCAAGGCTCTCAAGGGCCGCGTCAAGTGACAGGGGTTTGCATAATACAGGGGCAAGGAGAATCTTTTCACTTTGCCCCTTTTTCTGTTCAAGGTAGAATCATCACATGACCAGAAGATCGATCATATCAGGGATGGCCGTGCCGGCTCTTCTCCTGTTCACCCTCGCGGCTGGCTGCGCCCGGGAAAAGCCGGTGACCATTGTGTTCACCGGCGACACTCAGGGCCGGCTCGTCCCCGCAGGGTGAGGCGAATCCGCCTCAGGCGGAGTGGCCCGGGGGGCCGCGGAGATAAAGAGGATGAGAGAGCAGGACCCTGACCTGCTGCTCCTTTCCGCAGGTGACTTCTACGCGGAGAAGGGGATCCTCGAGATGTACAGGAGCAGGTTTCTAGCCAGCATGATGGTGCTCGAAAGGTACGACGCCGTAGCGCTCGGGGAGAATGAGCTGTCGTACGAGCTCATGGCGATAAAGGAGGATGCCGAGACGGGCCTTCCCGTGATCTGCGCGAACCTATATTACGAGGGGGATCGGCTCTTCCCTCCATACGTCATAAAGGAAGCGGGAGGCTCCAAGGTCGGTATCTTCGCACTGCTCGGTGAGGACATCCCCGATATCGACGGAGTCGAACTTCATGATCCGGCCGCCGAAGGTATGGAGGTCGCCGCGGAGCTGCGCGATCGTGGTTGTGATCTGATCATCCTGCTCGCTCATATCCGCAGGGAGATGCTCGAGCCGCTCCTGCTGGGAATCGAAGGTGTGGACCTGGTGATACGGGGGCATACCGAGCGGGGCGAGAAGGCATCGAGTGACTGCGCGGACACTATAGGCGGGTCGTTCCAGGACCTCGGGGTCCCCGTGCTCTATTCGGGCGACAGGGGACGCTCCATCGGCCTGGCCGTCATGACGCCGGTGGGTCGAGGATGGGCGCTGACCGACACGACGCTGGTGACCCTGCCCAAGTCGGCCCCGATAGATACGATGGTCGCCTCGATGCTGAGCGGGTTCTTCGTCGAGGAGGGCGCGCGGCGCAAGAAGATGGAAGTCTCGCAGTTCGTCTCGCGTGACCCTACGACCGGCAAGCTGAGGGAAAGGTACCTCGGTATCGAGGTATGCGCCCGCTGTCACGACCAGACCGCTTCCGATTTTATGCTCAGCCCCCATTTCCGCACCTTCGCGCGCATGACCGAGTCGGGAAACGAGAGGAACGCCAGCTGTCTACCGTGCCATACGACGGGGTACGGCCGCTTCAGCGGGTACGACCCCGATTCCGACGAGAAAGGCGGCGTAAATCTCAGGGGGGTCCAGTGCGAGGCCTGCCACGGCCCGGGAACAACTCACACGAGAGACGGTAAATACAAGGAGAGGGCGAGGACAAGCTGTCGGGAGTGCCATGATGCGAAAATGAGCCCTCATTTCGAATTCCAGACCTTCTGGGCCCTTGTGGGGCACAGGGCGCTGGCCGACAGTTCCAGCGCTGCAGAGGCTCACAGGTAGTCACCGGGATTGTCGCATGATCCGCCGATACCATATTGTGATCATTGTCATCGCGGCCGCCATAGCCGCCGCGCCGGCCCCCGCTCGCGCGGAGGTTGATTTCCTCGTGCCGGGAGTCTCACTGCACTCGGTCGATTTCACGGCAGGCACTTCGGTGTCGTACCTGATCATATCGGAGGTTCACGGGATAAGTGACAGCTCGATGGTCACGCTCAAGGTCACGGGGAAGGATTCCGGGGCTGCCGGGCTGGAGATAACATCCACATCATGGCCCCCGGTCGACACGGAGACGGTCACAGTGCGCCTGACCCTCTGCCCAGAGGCGAGCCGGATGAAGACCCCCGAGGAATTCTACGCCTGCATCAGCGATATACTCGTCAGCAACGGCGCCGAGCCGTTCAGGGAGCCGTCGTTCGAGGAACTCGAGGATTTCGATATCGGCAGGCTCTTTCTCAAGCGCAGCGAGGGGCTCCAGCGTCAGGAGCACGAGCCGGAGACCGTGGAGGTGCCCGCCGGTACCTTCCAGTGCGACGTCTTCGAGTACTTCAGGAGCGAAAGGCGGGACGTGGCGATGGGAGGGATCACGGCAGTGCGCTTTGAGGAGGAAAGGAGCATACTGAGAATATCCGCGGATGTGCCGTTCTGGGGGCTGGTCAGAAGCAGCGTCGAGAGGACCACGACGACGAGCTACCCCGGGGGCAGGAACCCGCGCGAAGCGAGGCCCAAGATCACGGTGACCGAATCGGTCCTTATCGGCTACTCCACTCCGGGAAGAAAAGCGGCAAACTGATCCGGCAGAGCCCCCGTGAAGCCATCCCGGCGGAGATCACGGAAAAGTATAACAGAAAAGGATCTCCGTATTTTCGTTTGATTGTGACCGCCATAACTCTTATTTTTACCCAGTGATAAAATCGTACTAAAGCGAGGTGGAAATTGAAGAGGATCGCCCTGTATTTCATCTGTTTTCTCACCGTTCCGGCGATGTTGCCCACAGCCTCATCGGCGGATGTCTTCGAGAGCGAGTATGGCCTGCGAGGGGCCGTGGTGATCCTCAGGGACGGCGACTTCCACTCGTACGCGGCGGCTCTGAAGATGGCCGGCTCAGCCGGCGCCAGGGGCATCGTCGGCCTGCCCCCGTCGATGATATTCGGCCGGTTTCCCGCCGGCGCGGGCGCGGCGGACTTTCCGGGCCTGGGCGTCCGGTTCTTCACTGAATCTGCCGAAATGGACGCGGCGCAGATCGACCTGGTCACGCTCAAGGTCGCCAGGGGGCTCCTGGACCAGGAGATGATACTCGCTATGGCCGAGCCCGTAGCGACTGAACCGTTCGACGACATCGTCTTCGATTTTCCCGAAGAACTTGCCAGAAGAAATCCCCCGAAGACCGGAAACCCGCAGGGCGCCGCCCCGGCCGAGATAATGGACAGGGGGATCAGGCAGAACTCGGAGTTCCTCATAGGCAACGTCCTTGTCAACGTAGTCCTTCCAGAGAGCGCGGGAGGAGTCCAGAGCGAGAACTGGACACAGGACGAGATCGGCAACGCCCTGCGCGACGTGGCGCTCGGGCTCTCGCAGTATGAGAACGCGACTCACTGGGTGAAGCCGCCACTGGTGTTTTCTGTGAACTGCCCCGCCCTGCATCGCGGGGTGCCGGTCTCGAGAGAGCCGATCGAAGGGGACTGGAACACGGACGGGATATGGATCTCCGAGGCGATGACCTACCTGGGGGAGAGCTACAATATAGACATGCCGGTCGACGCGTGGGCGGAGGAAAAAACGCACCTTTTCAATAACGCGATGAGAGCGAGGATAGTCGACGAGGACGGCGCCCCTGTCTTCGACTGGGTGTTCACCTCCTTTGTCGTCGACGCGAGCGACAACGGGTGCTGGCAGGGCCCGGGCGGTGGATATGTCGCCTACACGATCTTTCTCGGGGGGCCCTATACCGTGGTGCCCTACCCGGCCTGCGGCTTCGGGGACCAGATCGGTTTCGCCCACGTGTTCATCCACGAGATGAGTCATGTCTTCTGGGCGCTCGACGAGTACGCCAGCGCGGAATCCTCCTGCCACGACAGGTCAGGGTATCTAAACTACGTCAACGCCAATTCGTACTTCCAGGGCTGCGGGGCCGGCCAGGACTGCATCATGAACAACTTTGCGCTGACCGAGCCGCTCCCGATCTGCCAGTGGACTATGGGGCAGGTGGGACTGGCCGACGAGTACGACATATTCACCGGCCTGCACATACCCAACTCGATCCCCGACCTCTACGAGGTCAGGCCCGTCCTGGACGCATACATACTGAATTCGGACACGACATACTTCGGCGAGATACTCATATCGGTCAAAGCTGTCACGACGCCCGTCCCGAACCAGAACCCGGCGTTCGAGGGTTTCGGCATCGACTACGCGCCGGCGATCACAAAGTTCGAGATGACGATCAACAAGGACGGGTTCTTCGGGCCGGTCCCGGGGAGATGGACCGGCAAACCGAGTTTCAACAAGGGCCTGGTCCTCAGGGAAGGGCTCGACCCCGGTGAGAACTGGTTGTTCTTCCGCGCGGAGAACTCCGTGGGGCTGACCGCAATCGACAGCGTGATGGTCTTCTTCGTCGGGATCCGCTATTACACGACATCGGCCATGGCCGGCATGGAGGGCATCGAGGTGCGATGGCAGACGGCCTCCGAGCTGTTCGGGGCGGACTTCGACATCTACAGGGAGGATATCACGGAGAGGACGGCCAGCGAGCTGATCGCCACCGTGGAAGGCGATTCTCCATATGACCAGGACCCGGAGAGGAAGCGCTTCCGATATTTCGATGAGTCCCTAATGCCCGGGCATACATACAGGTACAAGATCGTCGGGCGGATCGATGTAAACATGGGTGGCGGTCCCCAGACGCTCACCTACGAGTCCCGCGAGATGTCCGAGACGGCGGTCGTCCCGCTGGCTGGAGATTTCGTCTCTCCGATCATACCGAATCCGACCGACGACAGGGGAAGCACATTCAGCATAGACGTTCCGAGGAGCTACTACGACCCGTCGGGGACCTCCTCGAAGGAGATAATGCGCTCGCCGGCAGCCGAGACGAAGACCGAGGTGCTGATCAATATATACGACGTGGCGGGCCGCAGGGTCAGGGAACTCTACAACCTCTCGGTCTTCGGCGGGCAGATCATCACGATGACCTGGGACGGCCTCGACGATAACGGCAGGAAGGTCTCAGCTGGCGTCTATTTCATGAGGATCGAGGCCGGGACACAGGAGCAGGTCCGGAAGGTCGTGATCATCCGCTGAGCCATGGCCACACCGGCCGACAAATGGCCCTGCGGCGCCCACCCCCCTTGCAATAACGGGGCATCCGTGATATATTGCTTCCGCAGCCTGAGTTCATGAAAAATATTGCGGATTAGGGTTGACGGCTGTGCCGGATGGTGATATAAAAGCACCATATATAGTGCAAATATGGCTCGAGTGCCACAGCATGGTGTGGTGCGGGTCTTTCATGTCCAGGGACGGGAGGAGCAGTAATGAAGCCGGAAGGACACGAAGGGTCGATTCTTCAGAAGAGCAAGAACTACGTCAAGTTCCACAGGTTGCTCGCTAAAGCCGAGGCGGACGGGAGGCTGGACGGCAAGCATGTATGCCCGGTCTGCGGGATGAGGTATCTTGCCGCGCGCGAGGCGGACGATTGCTGCAAAATCGAGGATTGATCCTCAGCATCTCTTCAGGTGGAGGTAAACAGCTTTGGCTACCGGCAAGGCCGCAAAGAAGCGGACGATCAACCAGCATTGCAGTGTCTGCAAGAAAGACTTCGACATGGAAGTCGTCGAGGGAGGGGAAGACAGCAACGACGTCATATGGCTCAAATGCCCCGGGTGCGAGGGGTTCCTTCCCTACATGACGGACGAGAATGGCTATGGCGCGGTCGAGGAGAGCGTCGAGCCTTCCGAGCTCGCCCCCGAGGACATCGACGCCGCTGAGAGGGAGCAGGCCAAGGAATATGTGGAATCGGGCGAGTACGAGATCGACGACGTGATCTACCACAGGTCGTGGAACGACTACGGGAAGGTCATCTCGAAGGAAAGGCTCCCGGGGAACAGGAAGACCATAATCGTCAACTTCGTCAACCAGGGCAAGATCCGTCTTCTCGAGGGAGTGACCTGAAAGGCCTGACCTTGAAGACCGGGTTTCTCAGCTTCTGCATCTTCACAGCCGTATCGACAGCAACGGTCCCGGGACCGGCGATGGCCACCGGGCCTTTTCTCAACCTGCCCGCCTACTACGCCAGGGTCGACACCGCCCGCGCGGTCATAGACATCGCGCAGTCGTTCGTCGACGGGGAGCCTGATAACTCGACGGCCCTCTCATTCGGAGCGGGGTTCCGCAGCGGAGAGCGGACCCGAGTGAGGATACAGATCCTCTATCCGATCATCCGCCGTGCCGGTTATTACAACCACGGTTTCGGCGATTTGATGATCAGCGCCGAGATCAGGATCCTCAGCGACACTATGCGGGTCTCGGGCCTTTTCCTCAGAGGTGACATGCGCGTACCTGCCGGATCGTCCAGCCTGTGGCCCTACGCCGGAGAGAGCCTCGACGGCGGGGCCGGCCTCGAGCTGCGGCGGCTGTCCGAGACGTTCGAGTTTCGCTGCTCGGCGACCTACACACTGGTCGGAAAGAAGGCCGAGGAGAAAGCATACAGGTCGGACAATTACGCCCTGGCCGGTCTCCTTCTGGGGGTCAGGCCCTTCAACGCCCTGACCATCGATTTCTCGGCATTTGCCCAGTATTTCAGGAACGGCGATTTCAGGGAGGTCTACCTGCTCGGCGCCGGCACGCGCCTGAAGGGAGGGCTCGACGTCAGGGTCTGCGGCGGGATAGATTCCGGCGAGAGCTTCGAGCGCATCTGGGACTCGATGGTCCAGGTCGGCATCACCTGGCGTTTCCCGGCCGCGCGAAAGAAGGCGCCCGGTCCCGAGAGCCCCGGTCCCGGCGGCGAGCCGGGGGAAGAGCCGCCGATCGGCCAGCCACCTGAAAACACAACACGCTGAATGCATTCTGCGAAATCGCCATGTCCCGATCGTTCCCCGTTGTGGAGCAAAGTCCGCAGCCTTTCCGCGACATTGCCCCCCGTACAAGGCACGTACCTTGCGTTGCACGATGTTCGTCAAGACAGACTCTGGCTGCGAGGAATACACCGATGGCGACGCATCCTGCCGAAACGATACCTGAGACCGACGCAAGGGCGGCAGATCCGCGCTGTAAAGCGGGTAGCTTGAGCGTACCCGGTCCTTCAGTGCTGGAGAGCCTGCTCGAGCCCGTTGAGCAGGGCGTGGTGATACTCGACCGCACCCGCACTCCGGTGTTCGCGAACAGGTGTGCCCGCGGGATACTCTACGCCTCGACGGACGTGGAGATCGCCGGGATCATAGAGAGAAGCTGTCCCGACAGCCTCTTCGAGAAATGCAAGTCGAACGGATCGGCCGTGACATATGTGGACGTCACGCTCCCCGACCACGAGACCCGCAAGCTTCTCGGTCTCGAGGTGAGGTCGATAGGCATACCCGGCGAAGTGGCGGCCTTCTACGTTCTCATCCACGATTTCTCGCGCTGGAAAAAGCTCGACGAGCTGCGGTCGCGGTTCGCCACGTCGCTCTCGCACAGGATGAGGACACCACTGACCGCGATCCGCAACGCGGTAAAGATACTCAGCGAGCAGCCGCTCAAAGGAGAGGACAGGGAAAAGCTCCTCGACATAGGCTGGAGAAACATCGAGAAGCTCATCACCAACCTCGATGAGCTCCAGAAGATATTCATGATCGAGTCGGAGGAGACAAAGGTCTGCCGGGTGCTCACGAGGGCAAGGCATGACCTCAGGCCCGTGTTCGAGAAGCTCCAGAACGAAGGCAAGCTGCGCGGCTTCAAGATAGGCATGCCCGAGATGACGGTGTTCACCGGGCGTGGAAGCCTCAAGGATTTTATCGTAACGGCGATCGAAGCCTACAATACCTGGCTCGGCGAGGCGCCGTTCATCGAGTGCAGCTCGGCCGTCAAGGAAGAACTCTGCTATCACGGCGGCCTGGAGAGGAGCCTCAAGATATATCTCAGGCCGCGGACAAGCGGATGGATCAGATCGGTAAGGGAGGGCCTGAGGGACTATCTCTCTTTCCACGAGGCCCACAGGGGGCTGGTCCTAGGCAGGCTGGCCGACGCACTCGACGCCGAGCTCGAGATCAGCTCGGGGAACACGATAAGCATCAGGCTGCCGCTCGAGCCCGCCTTCGACAGGGAAAAGGACCTCGTCAGCCCGCTTCACATGATGATAGAGCGGGCTGATTTCACCGGAAGCGAATTCTGCCTGATCGACATGAGGATGGTCGGGGCCCCGAACGATAATCCGGCGGTGACAGGCACACTCGAGAGGGTCATGTGCTCGATCCTGACAGAGGAGCATATCGTCTCAAGGGGAGAGGACGGCTCATCGTGGGTCCACTTCATAGTCGGCAAATGCATCGATGACATAGAGGGTATAATGAAGAACGTGCACGAGAAGTTCATCGAGACATGCCGCAGGAGCGGGGAGCAGATGATCCCGTCACTAAGGTGGGAGACCCGTTACAGCCGCGTTGCGGGAGAGTGCGTGCCCGAATCCGAGATACTCGACATCTGACAGCCGGCCAACGCGCCGGAGATCCAGTCGATATTACAGGTATATATGGATGGCGAAGGCCGCAGATACGTCCCGGACGCGGCGATGGTCAGTTGAAGATCTCTTCCTTCTGCCTTGCCGCTATCCTGGAAGGAGTCTTCTTCTTCTCCTGGTCCTGCGACCTCATCGAGAGTAGAAGGAGGCTCAGGGGTTCGCTGATCGTGTGGCGCACGTTCGGAAGATGGTTGTTGAAGGTGTAGCGGCCGCTTCGAAGGGCCATGATCTTGTGGAACGCCGACTTGCCGTCCCAGCTCTTCATCCGGGCGTGCACTATCTCGCCCTTCTCGAAGAAGACCTCCCCTCGTCCGGCCTGCGAGACGATCTGGAGCATCCCCGACTTGAGGTTGCTGTTGAGCAGGGAGACGATATCAAGTATCGGTATGAGCGAGAGGCTTCCCTGCAGCGGGAAACTGCGGGACGTCGCCCTGCGCCTGAGGTTCAGCCCCAGTAGAGCGGCGATGACGACCATAAGGATGATAAGTATGTTCGACCTGAGCACCGATATGACGCGAGAGGTAGGCTCCTCGAGAGTCTTTATCGCCTCGACGCCTTTCTCGACGCCCATCCCGACGCTCCTGGCCACGGTCTCCTGCGCCGGCGCGACTTTGCGTTCCTCCTCGAGCAGAGCTATCTCCCTTAGCTGCTCTCTTGCCCAGGCGTTCTCAGGATCGAGAGCAAGGACGTCGCTGAGCGCCTTCTCCGCCTGGCCCTTCGTTTCATATGTGTATGTGGCGAGGACTGTGCGCGCCCTGCCCAGCGCCTTCTCGACCTCGGCCCTGTCGAAACGCCTCTCGACCTCGTCGAGAAGCGCTTTAACATCCGTGTTCGACGGATCGCGCTCTGCCGCCTGCACGAGGTACTCCTTGGCGGATTCGAGGTTGTTCATGGCGAGGTGGCATCTGGCTATCTGCACGAGCGGAACGGGATCGTACGGCTTTATTCCGAGGTAGAGCGAGAGCTTCGGGATCGCGAGGTCGTATTTCCCGCTGCTCATCAGGCTCTCGGCCTCGGCGAGGAGCTTGCCTGTAAGAGTCTTTTCCATCCGGGCCAGCTTGTCTCTCGCCCAGGTCGCGTCCGGCTCCTGCTGGAGCCCCCTCAGCAGTAGCTCGCGGGAGTACTCGAGCTGGCCGCGCTTCTCGTATATCTGCGAGAGCTGCCAGACCGCCGAGGTGAACGAGTCGTCGTACTTGAGTGCCTTCATCAGGTAGTCCTCGGCCTTCACGTCGTCTCCGCGCGCGAGGGATTTCTGGGCCTCGACGAAGAGGCGTTCGGCCTCTATCCTGGACAAGGACTGGGCATGCAGAGGCGGGGCGAGCAGGCCCGCCACCAGAAAAACGGCCGAAATCACAACAAAGACTCTCATTTATCACACTCCGGGTAAGTATTTCGCAAAAACCGTTCCATACCCCGGAGCGGGTTCTAACTATCTGTTGATTTACCCGCATGGCATCTGGTAGACTCTCGGAACTTACAGCAATTTCAAGGGTTAAGATATCATATCGGGTTATTTTTCAAGCCGTTCGACACGGCCGCCGGGAGGAGAAGATGGATTTCGAGCTCACCACCGAACAGAAGGACATCCAGGAAGCGGCAAGCAGCTTTGCAAAAGGTGAATTCACAAGGGAACTGGCGCTCAGGCACGAGGAGGAGCATTCCTTCCCGAGGGAGCTCTGGAAGAAGGCAAGCGAGCTCGGGTTCATCGGGCTCCATTTCCCGGACGACGCGGGCGGATCGGGACTCGGTGTAATTGAGAACGTACTCGTGGTCGAGGCGTTCTGCAGGCGCGATTCGGGTCTCGGGACGGCCCTGGCCCTCTCCGATTTCGCCTCCGAGATTATCATGCGCAACGGTACGGATGAGCAGAGAAAGAAGTATCTCGCCGCCGTGGCGAAGGGAGAGATGATATCGGCCGGCGCTTTTACCGAGGCGAACCACGGGAGCGACATAACGCGCATGGACACGAGAGCCGTGAAGGAAGGCGGATCGTGGGTGATAAACGGCAATAAGATGTTCATCACTAACGGGCAGATCGCAGATTTCTACATCGTGCTCTGCCAGACAGACGACAAGGCCGAGCCCTCGTACAGGGGGATGACGACGATCCTTGTGCCTAAGGATTCCGAAGGGCTCTCGACAGAGGACGTTGGCGCCAAGATGGGGATCAAGATGACCTCTACTGCAGAGGTGATCTTCGACAACGTCCGCGTCCCGGAGAGCAGCATCATCGGCAAGGAGGGCAAGGGTTTCTACCAGGTCCTCGAGTTCTTCGACGAGAGCCGCATTGAGATAGCCGCGACCGCGCTCGGTATCGCGCAGGGGGCGTTTGACAGGGCGATCGACTACGCGCTCGAGCGCGAGCAGTTCGGCAGGCCGCTGGCGAAGTTCCAGGTCACCCAGCACAAGCTCGCCGACATGGCGACCGCGATCGAGTACGCCAGGCTGCTGACCTACAAGGCGGCGTGGAACTTCGACAAGGGAAGGATCGACCCGAAGTTGACCTCGATGGCGAAGTACGTCGCCGCGAAGACGGCCGTGATGGTCGCCGACGAGGCGATACAGATCCTAGGCGGGTACGGATACATGACCGAGTACGAGGTGGAGCGTTACTACCGCGACGCGAAGATAGCCGAGATCTACGAGGGCACCAAGGAGATCCAGAAGAACACGATCGCGGGCCAGCTTATCAAGGAGCGCTGATGAGGCTGTACGGGAAAAGGTTCACAGGTACAGCGGCCGCGGCGCTGGTCCTCCTCGCTCTTTCATGTTCCGGCGGCAAAGAGGGAGGCGATGCCGGGAAGGCCGCAGGCGCGGGGGAGACCGGGACCGCGGCGGCAACGGATTCGACCGCCGGGGACACATACAAGGGAAGCGTCGCCGACGTCACATTCAGGACGCTCGACGGCAGAGAGAAGAAGATCTCCGATTATGGCCGAAAGATACTCGTGGTCAACTACATGGCCACCTGGAACGAGGATTCGCGGAAGCTGGTGCCGATAATGAACGAGGTCCAGCGCAAGTTCCACCTTAACGTGACCGTCATAGGCGTGCTCACGGACCTGAAAGACTCCGCGCGGGTGAACTCCTTCATAAAGACGAACGATGTGAAGTTCGAGGTGCTCCTGCCTGGAGGGGACCCTGGCAGGTTCGGCCGTCCGAGGAAGCTGCCGACATCGCACATCGTAACGAGGGATGACTACCTGCTGACTACATTCGCGGGCCTCTTCCGGGCCGACAAGTACGAGGATATGATACTGGCGATGTACCGACGGCGCATGTGACGGCGCCGCGGTCTGGAGACACGGATGCCGCTTGCTTTCACACAGGACCAGCTCGCCCTTATAAACCTTCTGCTCAGGCTTGCCGTCATGGCGGGGATAACGAGCCTCGTGCTGGGGTTCCGCTTCACCGGGGAGATACTGGTAAAGGTGTCCGTTCCCGCAGTGGAGAAGGTAAAGCTGACCGTGCTGCTCGCGGTGATCTTCTCTATCGGCGTCCTTATAAGGAAGATGTCGGCGCAGGCGGCGATGGACCTGTCTCTGGAGGGGGCGGTCTTCGCCGGGCTCATAGGAGGTACATGGGTAGGAGCGGGGACGGGATTCGCCATAGGGATGACATGCTTCCTGATCGGGGAGACGGTATCCCTGCCGCTCTACACGGCGGCCGGCCTTGTCTCGGGATTCACCTACTCGAGGCTCGGCAGGGGGGGCGAGGTATGGAGCTATTCGCTCAATCCCTTCCTCGCCGTCTACAATTTCTTCGAGCGGCTCTTCCACGTCTCTATCGACAGGAACTTCATCCCGGTCGTGCTGTGCATCGGGTTCGCGCTCCTGCGCTACGCGCTTCTCGAGAGGTACGGCATGGCGGGGCTGATATACGGATATCCGACGAGGGACTGGCTCTTCATAACGATAGACCTGGCCGTGCTCGTCTACACCGTCGGGCTGGCGCTGAAGCTTGCCTCCAACGCGCGAAACGAGCTGATATACCGCGAGGAGGAGAAGCAGCTCGTGCACGCAAGACTGACTACGCTGCGGAGCCAGATAAACCCGCACTTCCTGTTCAACACGCTCAATTCGATAACGTCTCTTATCAGGACCGACTCGGAGCGTGCAAGGGAGATGACCAGAAGGCTTTCGTCGATATTCAGGAAGTCCCTCGACGATACGGGGGATACCCACACACTCGCGAGCGAGATCGATTTCCTCGACGATTACCTCTCGATAGAGAGCGTACGTTTCGGGGACGACAGGTTCAGGGTCGTCAAGGAGCTCGACGAGAGGACACTCGGCGTCCAGGTGCCGTCGCTTCTTCTCCAGCCGCTCGTCGAGAACGCGGTCAAGCACGGCATAGCCTGCAGGACGCAGGGCGGGACCGTCCGCATAAGCTCCGCGGAGGTCAGGGGAGGCACCGAGATAACGATAGAGAACGATGGTCCCGAGACGGGACCGCTCGATGCGGCCTCGCTCTTTCCGAAGGGCGTTGGCCTGCGAAACGTCGCCGAGAGACTCGATATATACTCGTGCGGAGAGGGAAGGATCAAGATCGATGCGCGACCCGGAGGGGGAGCGGTCGTCAGGCTTTTCATCCCCGGATCCGCCGGAAGGGGGAAGGCAATTGCCGGTACGTGCACTGATCGTTGATGACGAGAAGCTGGCGCGTGACGAGATGAGATACCTGCTCGAGCAGGTCGGCGGCATCGAGGTCGCAGGCGAGGCCTCTGGCGGAGAGGAAGCGGTCGAGATGGCGGCCCGGCTCGCCCCCGACATGATATTCCTGGACATCCAGATGCCGGTCCTCGACGGATTCGGCGTCGTGAGGAAGCTGGTCGACTCGGGGGACGTCCCGCTGATAGTCTTCACCACGGCCTACGACCAGTACGCGATAAAGGCGTTCGAGATCAACGCAGTCGACTACCTGCTCAAGCCGGTCGACAAGGACCGCCTGGCCGAAGCGGTCGAGAGGGCGAAGGCGGCTATGCCATCGAGGGGCGAGTTCGTCGAGAAGCTCAGGAAGCTTGCCGGAGCGATACATGTCGGCAGGAAGTTTCTTCCCAGGATAGTAGTGAAAACCAGGGGCGGGATTGACCTCGTCGACTCGGGAAGGGTCGCGATGCTCGAAAAGCGCGGCCCCGAGGTGATAGCCCATACGGAAGACGGAGATTTCATCACGAACTACTCCGACCTCGACGAACTCGAGGTCCAGCTCGACCCGGCGGTCTTTCTGCGGCTCGGCTCGGTCGGTATCGTCAACGTCGGGAAGATAGGCGAGATAGTCCCCTGGTCGGGAGGCAATTTCGTCATGACGCTCGACGACAGCCAGTCGACGGAGATTAAGCTCACGAGGACGCAGGCGCAGATAATCAAGAACAAGGCAGAGGGCAGATAGGGGAGGTCCGATCTTGTCATCCGCATATGATATCGTCGTGCTCGGGGGTGGCCCGGCCGGGTACCCGGCTGCGATAAGGGCCGCGCAGCTCGGCGCGAAGGCGTGCCTGATAGAGGAGGACAGGCTCGGCGGCGTGTGCCTCAACAGGGGCTGCATCCCTACGAAGACCCTTCATGGAGCCGCGCACCTGATCGAGCTTGCCGCCTCGGGGCAGGGGGGCGGTTTCTCCGGCGCGCTGTCCGTAGATCCGGCCGCGTTGTTCGCTCATAAGGAAAGCGTCGTCGACAGCCTTGTTGGCGGCGTGGCGAAGATCCTCAAGGGGCGCAAGGTCGACGTGATCAGTGGGCGCGGCCGCCTCGTATCGCCTGGAGCCGTCGAGATCGAAGGCCACGGCACGGTCGAGGGCAGGTCGGTGATCGTAGCGACCGGGTCCTCGGAGATCGAGCTGCCGGGGATGGAGTTCGACGGCAGGTCGGTCCTGAGCTCGACCGACCTCCTGGACATCGGGCGCGTCCCGGAGAGTATGATCATAGTCGGCGGCGGAGTGATAGGATGTGAGTTCGCCTCTATCTTCAACGCGTTCGGCACGAAGGTCACGATCGTCGAGATGCTCCCGTCGATAATCGCGACAGAGGATATCCACGTGATAAGGTTCCTGCAGGCATACATGAAGAAGAAGGGGATCACCCTACACCTAGGCACTAAGGTCTCGTCCCTGAGGAAGGGCGACGGCGGAGTAACCGCCCTTCTTGGTGGTGGAGAGGAGATATCGGCTGAGATCGCCCTGGTCTCGGTGGGGCGCAGGCCCCGCACCGGGGGGATCGGCCTTGCGGAGGCGGGGATCGGGTCGTCGAGGGCCGGGATCACCGTCGACTCATCGATGCGCACGAACGTCGACGGGGTCTTCGCAGCCGGCGACGTCATCGGCGGATGGCTGCTGGCCCACGTGGCTACGCGTGAGGGGACGGTCGCCGCCGCGAACGCCCTAGGGCATCCCTCGAGTGTCGATTACAGCGCGGTGCCTGCCACGATATACACCCTTCCCGAGGTCTCGCGAGTCGGCATGACCGAGCAGGAGGCTAAGGAAAAGGGCATCGATATCTCAACGGGCAGGTTCCCGTTCGCCGCCAGCGGGAAGGCTAAGGGGCTTCGCGAGGAGGAAGGGTTCGTCAAATGGATCGCCTCGAAGAAGGACGGCAGGCTTCTCGGGCTCCACATCATAGGCCCCCAGGCTACCGAGCTCCTCGCAGCCGGTATAGTGGCGCTCGGCGGAAAGCTGACCGCCCGCGAGTTCACCGAATCGATGTTCCCCCACCCGACCCTTTCGGAGGCCCTGGCGGAGGCGGCCGAGGCGATCGAGGGAAGGGCGATAGATATACTCTGATACTCAGTCCCCGAGATCGAGCATCGGAAAGCCCCACAGACTTACCGGAGGTACGGCCGGATGATCCGATCGATCTGCTCGGCGCTCAGCCGCAGGACCAGTTCCAGTCACTATTTCACCTTCTTCGCCGCGGCCCTTCTGACGGCCACCGCGCTTACGACGCCGGCCCGCGCGGACCGGCTCCTTCCCGAGAAGGTTACGGGGGCGGGCGGGGCCGAGATCGTGCTCGACCGCTGCCCCGGCTCTGGCTCGGTACTCGTGGCCGTGGCGGTAAGGTCCGGCTCGGCCTGGGAGGCCCCGGAGACGCGGGGCGTGACACACCTGCTCGAGCATCTCCTCTTTGACGGCTCGGAGAGGTTCACGCGCGAGGAGATAAGCGGATGGGCCGACGACAACGGCGCCTTCCTCAACGCGTTCACGCGCAAGGAAGTGACTGTCTATTTCCTTCTTGCCAGAGCCGACCTGCTCGAGGAATCGATCGAGATACTCTCGCAGATGCTTCTTCACCCGGTCTTCTCCCCGGACGAGATCGAGAAGGAGCGCAAGGTCGTGCTCGAGGAGATGGCTCACGGGCAGGATGATCCCGGCGAAGCGGTCTCGAGGGAGGCCGACAGGTTCCTCTACAGGGGCTCGTCGCTGACGGAGCCCGTGATCGGGTACCAGTCGACGATGGAGAGCGTCTCGAGGGAGAGGATAATAGAGTACTACAGGGCGATGTACACCCCGGGAAGGATGAGGATATTCATCACGGGGGATTTTGACAGGGGCAGGACGCTCGGCTGGCTCGATGACTACTTCACGCTGCCTGGAGCGGCGGGCGGAGCCGGCGTCGCCGGTGCGAAGGCGCCGCGACTCGAGCCGAGGTGGAGCGGGGAAGTGACGACCCGCGTGGTCGAAGAAGCCAGAAGCAGGGTGGATCTTCTTGTCAGGATGCCCGCTGCGGGCGACAGGCTCTTTCCGGCCGCGATGCTGCTCTCCAGTATGCTCGAGTCTCCGTCGTCGCCACTGAGGGAGGCGGCGAAGAAGGCCGGACTCGAGGAGCCGTCAGCGGGGCTGGAGGTGCACGAGGACTTCTCGGCTCTGCGCATAAGTGTCGAGGGAAAAGACGGCGGCCCAGTCGATCCGGGGCTGCTTGTCGGCGCGGTCACCTCCCTTTCGGCGTGGTCTCCCGGCGCGAAAGAGCTGGAGACGGCGAAGACATCCTTCGCCTCATCCGATATCTTTGACCGTGAACGGTACCACTTCTACGTGATGCTCAACGGCGAGGCGATGGGCGTGACGGGAGCTCTCTGGGCGTCGTCCATCGAGGCGGCCGGAAGGGTGAAGCCGTCGGACATCTCCAGGCTGGTAGAAGGATACCTCGCAACACCGATGTACAATGGTTTTTATGCGGCGCCGTCCATGCCCGGCATAAGGATGGAAAGGCGGGAAGCGCGGTTCCAGATGCTGGAAGGAGGAATGGCCGTAGGCGCGCGGATGAGGGAGGGATCGCCCGTCGAGGCTCTGTGCCTCCTCTTTCCCGGCAGGGCCTGCGCCGGTCCGCAGGCGGACGCCGCCACGGCGGTGTTCGACATCCTCGAGCGCTCTCAGGCCGGGAAAGGTCTCGAGCTCGAACTCGCCTCGATAGGGGCGAGGATCCAGTGGGGCGACAACCCGTACATCCCGATGGACGACTACCTGATAAACCCCTCTTGGATCTGCGTCAGGCTGGAGACTCCGCCCGGAAGGATGAGGGAGGCGGCCCTTAAGCTCCGGGGCCTCCTGTGGGAGTACAGGATGCCACTGGCGGAGATCGAGGCAGCGGCGTCCTCGATACCGGCGGCGATCGGCGCCCGCCTCGGCCAGTCCTCATCGGCGATGAGAAAGGCGATCTACGGGGGCCTTTTCCCCGGCCACAGGTATGGGGAGGATATGTACAGGTCCCCGGGCTGGTGGGCGGGTCCGGACTCGGCCGCGGTGCGGGACGTGCTCAAGGAGCTCACCGGAGGCGAGGGCACTGCTGTGACGCTTGTCTCGGCTATGGGTGAGGAGGCGGGGATCGGGCTCCTCGGCTCGATCTTCGGTGATACGCCGGTCTCGAAAGGCAGGCCCTGCCGGGAAGCCCCCGGCCCCTACGAGCCGGGCAGGGTCGAGGGAGAATCAGGTGGTAGCGGCGCTCAGCTCGCCGCCGCCTGGCGCCTTGACAGCCTCTTCCCCGGGGAGATCGCGGCCCTCTCGGTTGCCGCAGAGGCACTGAGCCGCCGTATGCAGCTCGACATAAGGGAGACAAGGGGGCTCGCGTACTCGACCGGTTGCTCGATGACGCAGGTCGGCGGGTACGCCGTGGTCACGGCGAGCCTCGGCACCAGGGCTGAGAACGTTGAAGAGGCCGAAAAGGCCCTCCGGGATGATATAGAGGGGCTCTCGGCCGATCCGATAATGGCGGCCGAAGCCGATGCCGCCAGGAGCCGGCTCGTCTCGAGGCTCTCGAGAAGGGAGCTTTCCAGCGCCGGGGAGGCTCTCGGGATCGGCCTGGACCAACTCTTCAGGGGGGATAAGGACGGCCTGGAGCTAATCGCGGCAGCTCCCCTGGAGTCCGTTCTCGAAGCGGTGGGCCGCCTGCGGCTCGAAGGCGCCCTTCTCGTGCGGCTTCTGCCGTCCGGAGAGCCGGAAGAAAAAAAATCGATGCCTCCGGGCATGATGGGACGATAATCGTTGACCGGACCCCGGTATTTTTATATTTAATAGGAACGGTTTTTGTAGATCGGACCACCTCAACGGAGGAAAAGATGGCTCACGTAATCAGTGACGAGTGCATCGCCTGTGGCGCCTGTATGTCAGAGTGCCCGGTAGAGGCGATTTCGGAAGGCGACGACAAGTACGTGATCGACGCTGAGACCTGCACCGACTGTGGTGCCTGCGTCGATGTATGCCCGGTTGATGCTATCACCCCGGGTTGATCGGCAGCCCCGCCGCCTTAGAAAGGTGAGAATGTCGAAGAAGTACCGTCTTACGGCCATGGCTTCCTGTTCGGGCTGAGCGTCCAAGCTCAGCCCGACGGAGTTGTGGCCAGTCTTAAGAAAGCTTCCTCCCCAGAACCATCCCGACCTGATAGTCGGAACGGGCCAGGCGGATGACAGCGGAGTACTGCGCGTAAGCGACGACAAGGCGATCATCCTCACCGTCGATTTCTTCCCCGCCATCGTAGACGATCCATACGTCTTCGGGCAGGTCGCCGCGGCCAACGCGATGAGCGACATCTACGCGATGGGCGGCGAGCCTCTCTCGGCTCTCAACATCATCGGGTTCCCCGAGGGAAAGCTCGAGATCGAGGCGCTCGAGCTCCTGATGCGCGGCGGTGCCGACAAGGTGAACGAGGCCGGCGCAGTCATAGTCGGAGGGCATACCCTGCAGGACAGCGAGCTCAAGTACGGGCTCTCGGTGGTCGGGATTATTCACCCCGACCATATCGTGCTCACGGCCGGAGCGAGGCCGGGCGATGAGCTCGTGCTGACAAAGCCGCTCGGCACCGGTATATACTCGACGGCGATGAAGAACGGGGTCCTCGGCGGGGACCAGGAGAAGCTCTTCATCGATCAGATGACGGCCCTGAACGCCGCGGCGGCCAGGGCCATGGTCGCCGCGGGAGCGCACGCCTGCACCGATGTGACCGGGTTCGGGCTGGCGGGGCATGCCCTCGAGATGGCGGATCAATCAGGAGTCACTCTCGCGATAGACCTCGGCGCCGTGCCCTTCCTGCCGAAGGCGGTCGAATTCGCGTCTTATGGAGTCCTCACCGGCGGCGGAGCTTCTAACGTAGAGTTCGTCTCCGCGTCGGTATCCTACGAGGGCAGGGTCACGAGGGAGCAGAAGATGGTCCTTCACGACCCGCAGACCTCGGGAGGCCTGCTCATATCGATGACCGCCGGCAGGGCCGCGGGCCTGGTCGATTCGGTGAGGGGCTCGGGGGCCGCATACGCCGCCGTCATCGGGGAGGTCCTTCCCCGCGGGGACAAGCCGATCGTCGTCAGGGGCTGAGGTGCGGGCCGTTACCTGCGTCTCTCCCGCGCTTCACTGAGTGAAAAAAGGCATCCACAGTAGTCCTGCCTGGTAAGGCCGAGTTCCCTGCTCTTTCTGCAGCTCTCCTGGAATCCGCCCTTCTTCTTGAAGTCCTCTCCGAGGAATTCCACGCCGTGCCTACCGCCGGCATCAGCCCCCTCCTCGACTATCCACGGGTGGATCTTGTGCGGGCTGACAGAGAGAGTAGTGGTGAAGAGCCCGAACCCGTCTGCCGCCGTTTTCCTCGCCGTCTCCTCGAGCCTGAGTCGGTAGCAGATCCGGCAGCGCTCGCTCTTCTCAGGAAGGTGCGAATAGGGGGCTATCGCACGGTCCCATCCTTCGAAGTCGCGCGGCCCCTCGATAAGCGTTATCCCGAGGCGACCGCAGAGGGTCCCCATCTCGCCGAGCCTGAGGAGATACTCGGCCTCGGGCTGGATGTTCGGATTGTAGTAATAGGCAGTGACGTCGTACACACGCTGGAGATACTCGAGGACGTAACTCGAGCAGGATGCGCAGCACGCGTGGACCAGGATGCGTCCAGGGTGTCCCATGGCTCAGTGGGGAAGGGGTGAACCGCCGCTGTCTCCCGGCCTGCCCGGCGACTCGGAGCCGAGCCCGCCGCCCCCCTCGGCGAAGTACTCGCCCCTGGGGTCGCGGACCGGAACGGCCCTTAATACTGAGATCAGCGAGTCGCGCCTGGCCGTAAAAAACGCCATGTTCTCGCTGCTGACAGGTTTTGCGGGCGGTAACTTCAGCGTGCGCGGGTTTACGAACGTGCCGTTCTTCTTGACGCGGTAGTCGAGGTGGGGCCCGGTAGCGTATCCGGTGGCTCCGACGTATCCTATCACCTGACCCTGCTTTACCTTCACTCCCGACTTGATCCCCGCGCCGAACCTGCTGAGATGGAGGTAGTAGGATATATAGCTGTTGTTGTGCCTGATCTTGATGTAGTTACCGTTAGCCTTAGTCCTCGATGCGGTCATCACCGTTCCGTCTCCGGTGGACATGACCGGGGTGCCGGTCGGGGCGGCGTAGTCGATACCGAGATGCGGAGCGTAGTGGTTAAGGACCGGGTGGAAGCGCCTCTTGCTGAACCCGGAGCTTATACGCGTGTACGACAGGGGCGCGCGGAGCAGCTGCTTGCGGAGCGACTTGCCGTCGTAGTCGAAAAAGTCGGGGAAATCCTCTTCGTTGTCGAAGAGGAAGCAATAGTGGCTTTCGCCGCTCGTGTTGAACTCGGCGGCGATGATCCTCCCGACGGCCGTCTTTTCCTCGTGGTCAGGGCCGTCGAGCATCCTGCGTTCCTCGTATACCACCCTGAAGAAGTCGTTCTTCCTTATCTCGGTGAAGAAATCGATGTCCCAGGCGTAGATGTCGACGAGTTTCGCACCGAGCTCCTGTGGGAGCTCCTGCTCGGTTATCGACATGAAGAGAGACTGGGTTATAAGGCCCGAGGCCTCCCTGACCGTGACCTCGTAAGGGTATTCCTTCTGTTCAACATCGACCCCTTCCGGGGAGCAGGCGATCTCGAGGTACCCAGCTTCGTCCGGCGTCGACAGAAGGACCCTTTCGATCTGGCCGTCGCTGCCGTTGAAGACCTCGTACTTCTGGCCCGCCCGGACCCTGCCCAGGTCGCAGACCGGCTTTGCCGCCTTTACGATGTCGTGTACCAGTTGATGCGTTGCGCCGCAGGCGGTCATCACGTCGGAGAAGCTCGAGTTGCTCTTTATCGCCCCCGAATGGTCGGGCACGGGGGGAGGCGCGGGAACCGTCTCGAAGTCGCCGGGAACCGCCTCTGCCATCATGGAAGCGGGGGTTGAAGCGGGATCGTCCCTGACGGCTTCCCTGTCGTAGGTGGTGATGATAACCGCCGCGACCACCGCTGCGATCACCACGAATATCGTTATCTTCTTTTCACTGCTCATTATCCTCCATGCCTGCTCGGTGTAAAATATCCCCATATCCGCCGGGGCGTCAAGCAAAAGTGGATATTTCATCAAGGTTGCAAGATACGGACCGCTTGAACGCCGCGGCCGAAGCCTTTATCATGTCTGAAGCCATTCAGCGGGAGAAAGAGGGTAAGAGAGGCGTGAGCGGCAATGAGGGACACGATCTGAAAAGCGAGCTCCAGAGGCTCAAGGAGCGCGCCAGAGGGGTTTTTGGCGGAGACGGGGCGCGCGCCGCGCCTCCCGTTCCACGGGCGCCGGCCCCTGGCGAAGGTCCGCCCGCGGCAAAGCCCGGGAAGCCGAGCGTCCCCGTAATTGGCCCGGAGGCCCTGGCGGACGAAGAGCCATTCACGGAGCCGGCCGGGGGCACGATCGAGATGACCGTCCCGGGAGAGGCCGTTAAGAACGCCGAGGGGGTGTTCTGGAGGGTCCGAAGGAGCGCCGGGGAGATATGGGAGAGGGGGAGGGCTACGCATGCCGAATACATCGATGCTCTCGCGTCCTCTCCAGTGGAGCTGCCCGCTGGATGCAGTTCCCTGCAGGCGCTGGCCACTTCGCCGGCGGGAATATTATACCTCGACATCGAGACCACCGGACTTCGCAGCACGCCTCTGTTCCTCGTCGGTCTTATGTACAGCGAGGGTGAGGACCTGATCATAGACCAGCTCTTCGCGAGGGACTATACGGAGGAGCGCGCCGTATTATCATCCGTCTCGCGGATGCTCGCCTCGCGCGAGGTGCTAGTCACCTTCAACGGGAACACCTTCGATGTCCCGTTCATCGCCGACAGGATGACCTTTCACGGCCTGCCGATGGGGATGCCCCGCTCTCACGTCGATCTTCTCCCGGTATCGAGGGCGCTGATGAAGGGGCGCACTCCCGACCACAGGCTCCAGACGCTCGAGAGGTTCGTCCTCGGGAGGAAGAGGACCGGCGACATCCCCGGCAGCGAGATCCCCGGGGCTTACCACGATTACGTCCGAACGAGGGACGCGCGGCGGATGGCCGCCGTGATCCACCACAACCGGCTCGACCTGCTGTCGATGATGGAGCTGATCACTGTTTATTTGACTAATATTTAAGAGCCTCCCGCGGATCTCCACGCGCGCAACGGCCGCCGGGGACGGGAACACTGTTACTTATCGTTGCAACGAACCCCGGTGTACATGTAAAATACTTCTTCCGATCCCGGAACCTTTTCGCGGCGGCGGCCGCCGCTCAAAGGAGATAAAAGCCTTGGACGTAAAGAAGTTTCTCTCCAGGGTCAAGGTCGACGACATTTACGACGGGCAGATCGTACACAGCCACAGGATACCACTGCGCGACGCCCGCTTCGGGGAGCTCAAGGAGCCTCTGCCGGAGAGCCTCGTCAGCGTTCTCGCCGGCTCGGGGATCGAACACCTCTATACCCACCAGGTCGAGGCGGTCGAGGCGCTTCGCGCGGGGACGGACACGGTCATAGTGACATCGACCGCGAGCGGGAAGACCCTCTGCTACAACATACCGGTCCTCGAATCGCTCATAAAGGATCCCCTGAGCAGGGCACTCTACCTCTACCCGACCAAGGCTCTCGCGCAGGACCAGCTCAGGGTGCTCAAAAGATACAGGGAGGGGGGGATCGCTTTCGAGGCGGGTACCTACGACGGCGACACGCCGGGCCCGCTGCGAAGGAAGCTGCGCGACGAGGCGAACATACTTCTTACCAACCCGGACATGCTTCACTCGGGGATACTGCCGAATCACGCCAAGTGGGCCCCGTTCCTGACAAGGCTGCGCTTCGTCGTCGTCGACGAGATACACAGCTACCGCGGCGTCTTCGGCTCGCACGTCGCCAACGTGATGAGGCGGCTCTCGCGGATATGCGACCATTACGGCTCAAGGCCGGTCTTCGCGGCGAGCTCGGCCACGATAGCCAATCCCGGCGAGCACGCCGGCCGCCTGCTCGGGCGCGAGATGAAGGTCGTAACCAGGGACGGCTCGCCGAGGGGGCGCAGGACATTCCTGATGTGGAACCCGCCGAACCTCGACGCCGCCGGGATGGAGAGGCGAAGCTCGAACGCCGAGGCGGCGGAGCTTGTCACACGCCTCGTCCTCGACGACGTCCAGACCATAGCGTTCGTAAGGGCGCGCGTGGTGAGCGAGGTCATCACGAGGTACGTGCGCGAGATGCTCTCGAGGCACCGCGCCTCGATGGCCGATACGGTCCATCCGTACCGCGGCGGCTATCTCCCCGAGGAGCGCAGGGAGATAGAGCGGAGGCTTTTCGAGGGAGAGCTCAAGGCCGTCATCAGCACTAACGCCCTCGAGCTCGGCATAGACGTCGGGGCGCTGCATGCCTCGGTGATCGTCGGCTACCCGGGGAGCATCGCCTCGACCTGGCAGCAGGCCGGCAGGGCGGGCCGCGGCATGGAGGACTCGCTGGTGATATTCATCCCGCACAACGCCCCGCTCGACCAGTACCTCGTCCGTAATCCCGACTACTTCTTCGGGCGCTCCCCCGAGAACGCGATAATAGATCCCGAGAACCCGCACGTCCTGCTCGGCCAGATGCGCGCCGCCGCATTCGAGCTTCCGCTCACAGCGAAGGAAGTCGAGGAGATGGGCGAATACGCGCCCGCGATAGCGCGGCTGCTCGAAGAGGAGAGGGACCTGAACTTCGTCAAGGGGAGCTGGTTCTGGCGGGGGCACGGCTACCCGAGCGCCGATGTCAACCTGCGCAACATCTCTCCGAACATATACACGATAGTCGACGAGTCGGACGGCAACAGGGTCATAGGCACTATCGACGAGGCGAGCGCCTTCCAGCAGGTGCACCCTCAGGCGATATACCTCCACGAGGCGGAGACCTATTTTGTCCGCGACCTAGATGTCACGAAGAAGATCGCCTTCATAGAGAAGACGAACGTCGATTATTACACGCAGTCGATAACCGAGACGCAGGTGAAGGTCGACCGCGAGGAGAAGAGCGGTATGTGGAGGATAAGCCCGATCGCATTCGGCGACGTCTCGGTGACCGACCTTACATTCATGTTCAGGAAGATAAAGTTCGGCAGCCGCGACTCGATCGGGTACGGCAAGTGCGACCTCCCTCCTCAGGTCCTTGAGACGGCCGGGATGTGGATCGAGCCCCCCGGCGACGCTCTGGCCGCCGTGCGAAAGTGGGGGAGGGTCCCGTCCGAGGGGCTGCTCGGCCTCTCCAACGTGCTGCGTGAGGTAGTGCCGCTCTTTGTGATGTCCGACCCGCTCGACATAGGCACGACGGTGAACTCGCGCTCGACGGGCGGTCCGGCCCTTTTCGTGTACGACAAGTACCCCGGCGGCCTCGGGTTCGCGCTCAAGACGTACGACATGATCGAGGAGGTCATGCGGGCCTGCCTCGAGCTGATACAGACCTGCCCGTGCAGGAAGGGATGTCCCTCGTGCGTGGGCTCGCCGATACCGCCATTCTCCCAGCTCGATCCCGACACCGGCGGGCGCGGGATGATCCCCGATAAGGAGGCGGCGCTCGTGATACTGCATCTCCTGCTCGAGATGGAGGCTTACGAGCCCGCCCCGCTGGAGGAGGAGGGCGCCGGGGCCGCGGAGAGGCCCGAGGGCAGGCCTCTGCCGGTAGAACTGGAGAACAAGTTGCGCAGGACCCTTGCGCGAGGCGGCGAGCGCGGACGCAGGCCGTGAAACGGCGGCGAGGCGCTGCCGGACCGGAGCTTTTTCCGGCGGAGCGTTGACTGCAAAAACCGCCTGTGCTATATTGCACCGGTGCTGGTTATTTAACCGATCATCGAGCAAGGTCGACAGGGTTCCCCGGCGGGACCGCCCCGGAACCCTTGACTTTCTTTAAACCGGGAGGACCCCCGATGAGGGTTATCAAGCGTTACCGCATCCATGCGGGCACGTTTGCCTGGATACTTCACCGCCTTTCGGGACTGGGGCTGATCTTCTACCTGCTCCTGCACATATGGGTGATCAGCCACCTGTCCGGCGGCGAGGAATCCTTCGACGGGATCATGCGTTTCTTCGGCAGCCCATTCTTCAAGCTGATGGAGATCGGGCTGGTAGGGGTGATCTTCTACCACATGTTCAACGGGCTCAGGATCACACTGATAGACGTGGGCGTGATGGTCGAGAAGCAGAAGGCGCTTTTCGCCATCTCCGTGACGGTATGGCTCGCCTGCTGGGGCGGGGCCGCTGCGGTAATGATATCGCGGATGATCTCCGCGGCAGGCTAGAAGGGAGGCCGTGATGATTTACAGGTACAACGAGACCGTAAGGTCGGGCGGCGCCCTCTGGTGGTTCTTCCACCGCCTGAGCGGGCTCTATCTCGCCGCCGTCCTCTTCACACACGTGCTGCTGCTGCATGTGCTGATGAAGGAAGATCTCTCTTTCGGCGCGATCGCCGAACGCGTCTCCACACCGCTGTGGAAGACGATCAACATCTCATTCCTCGTCGTCGCGCTGATGCACGGCCTCTACGGCCTCTGGATCGTTCTCGGCGATTACATCCACAGGGAGTGGATGAGGATCTTGATCTGGTGCGGCATCGCCGTCATAGCTCTCGTATTCATCATATACGGCGCCCTGACGATGATCTCGTTCGAGTACGGAGGTTGACCTGACATGACGAATTTCGATCCCGAAACGATCCACGACGTCGAGGGCGTGCCGATCCATAGTGTGCACCGCCACGACGTGGTCATCGTGGGAGCCGGCCTGGCCGGGATGAGAGCCGCCTACGAGGCGTCGTCGGAGTTCGACGTGGCGGTAATCAGCAAGGTATTTCCCACCAGGTCCCACAGCGGCGCGGCGCAGGGAGGCATAGCCGCATCGCTGGCCAATGAGGAAGAGGACCACTGGGAATGGCACATGTTCGATACGGTGAAGGGGAGCGATTACCTGGGCGACCAGGACGCGATCGAGATCCTCGTGAAGGAGGCCCCGGTCGTAGTGCGCGAGTTCGAGCACATGGGCTGCCCCTTCTCGAGGACTCCCGAGGGGCGCATAGCCCAGAGGATGTTCGGCGGGCACACGAAGGACTTCGGCAAGGGCGGGCCTGTGCTGCGCGCCTGCTACGCCGTCGACCGCACGGGCCATGTCCTTCTTCACACGCTGTATGAGCAGTGCGTCAAGAACGAGGTCCGTTTCTACCCCGAGTTCTACGCGCTCTCCCTGATCGTGCGCGACGGGGTGTGCCGCGGTATAGTCGCCTGGGACATCATAAACGGGGGCGTCCACGTCTTCCACGCCAAGGCGGTGATGTTCGGCACGGGCGGCTACGGCAAGGTGTTCTCGATCACCTCGAACGCGCTGGCCAACACGGGCGACGGGCTCAGCCTCGTGCTTCGCGCCGGCCTTCCGCTCGAGGACATGGAGTTCGTGCAATTCCATCCGACCGGCCTTTACAAGCAGGGGATCCTGGTGAGCGAGGCGGTCCGAGGCGAGGGCGGATACCTGATCAACAAGGACGGCGAGCGTTTCATGCAGAGATACGCTCCGGAGAAGATGGAGCTCGCGCCGAGGGACCTCGTGTCACGGTCGATACAGACCGAGATCAACGAGGGCAGGGGATGCGGCGAGAAGGGCGACCACGTCTACGCCGATCTGAGGCATCTCGGCGAAGAGAAGATAATGAAACAGCTCCCGCAGATACACGAGCTGGCCTGGAAGTTCATGCACGTCGACTGCGTCAGGGAGCCGATCCCGATACAGCCGACCGCGCATTACTCGATGGGAGGCATCCCGGTCGACATCGATTGCCAGGTGCTGGCCGACGGGAAGAAGAAACCGGTCACCGGGTTCTACGCCGCGGGGGAATGCGCATGCGTCAGCGTCCACGGGGGGAACAGGCTCGGCACCAACTCGCTTCTCGAGGCGTCGCTCTTCGGGCGAAGGGCCGGCAAGTCGATAGTCAGGTTCCTGCGCCAGACGCGCGAATTCCCCGAGCTTCCTCCAGACGCGGCCAGGGACGCGATCGGCGAGGTGAAGAGGATATTCTCCTCCGATGGCACAGAGAAGGTCGGAGCGATAAGGGAGGAACTACAGGAGAAGATGATGACCGAGTGCGGCATCTTCCGCGACGCGAAAAAGCTCGAGAAGATCACCGGCGAGCTGAGGGAACTGGAGAAACGGTTCGAGAATATCGGTATCGACGACCGCAGCGACAGGTTCAACTACGACCTTCTCGAGGCGATCGAGCTCGGGCACATGCTCGATTTCGCCGAACTGATCGTAGCCGGAGCCCTGAAGCGCGAGGAGAGCAGGGGCGCTCACAGCCGCACCGATTTCCCGAAACGAGACGACGACAGATGGCTCAAGCACACGCTCGCCTGGAAGCACGGAGGAAAGATCGACTTCGACTACAAGCCTGTCTCGATAACCCGTTTCCAGCCTAAAGAGCGGACGTATTAAAGGAGGCCCCGTTATGGCAATGATCACTTTCAGGATCAACCGGTTCAATCCGGATGACGAGCGCCGGGGCCACTACGTGCAGGAGTATCAGCTCGATGTTCAGAAGGGCACGACGCTCCTCGACGCTCTCAACGAGATAAAGTGGAAGCAGGACGGCACGCTGACATTCAGGCGCTCGTGCCGCAGCGGGATCTGCGGCTCGTGCGCGATGACGATAAACGGGGTGAACAACCTCGCCTGCGAGACGCAGGTGCTCAGGCTCGGAGGATCGACGATCACCGTGGAGCCGATGCGCGGCTACCCGGTCGTCAAGGACCTGGTCGTCTCGCTCGATCCACTGGTCAGGGGCATCCTCGCGGTCAAGCCGTACCTCATAACGCACTCGGCTCCACCGAGCGATCAGGAGAGGCTCCAGTCCCCCGAGGAAAGGGCCAGGCTCGACGGGCTCTACGAGTGCATACTCTGCGGTGCCTGCACCTCCTCGTGCCCGTCCTTCTGGGCCGACAAGGAGTACCTCGGCCCGCACGCCTTCCTGAAGGCGTATCGGTTCATCGCGGACAGCAGGGACGAGGGGAGCGCCGCGCATCTCGAGGCGTGTGACGACAGGCACGGCCTGTGGCGCTGCCACACGATCTTCAACTGCGTCGAGGCGTGCCCCAAGGACCTTAACCCGACCAAGGCGATCTCCGAGCTCAAGAAGGAGCTCGTAAAGCGCAGGCTGGGCTAGAAGAGGAAGGCGTCGCCAGAGCTTCGGCGGAGAAGACAGATGGACGGCGGTCGGATGCCGCCGTCCTTTTTCGTGCCGTCCGGAAGGTATATTTCGATGTGGAACCTTCCGGCCCGTTGAAATATAATCCCCGAAACGAACGTCCAGGATCGCGGCAGCCGGGGCCGGCGCCAGGGCCCGCAAAAGGAGGAACCGATGCCTGATTTCACGCGTAGAACCTTTCTGAAGATGTCCGCGGCCCTGGGCGCCGCTGGAGGGCTGATACCCCTGGACCGGCTTTTCGCGGGAACGACCGCCGGGAGCGGGAAAGGCGGGCCGGTCGTGATATCGACATGGCCGCACGGGCTACCTGCCAACGACGCCGCGTGGAGAGTCCTCTCGTCGGGAGGGACCGCGCTCGACGCCGTCGAGACCGGCGTGCAGGTCCCCGAGGCGGACCCCGAGGTCAGGAGCGTAGGGTACGGCGGCCTCCCTGACGAGGACTGCCATGTGACACTGGACGCCTGCATCATGGGGCCGGACGGAAACTGCGGCTCGACCGCGTTCGTCGAAGGTTACATGCATCCGATATCGATAGCCCGCAGGGTCATGGAAGATACCGACCATGTGATGATAGTCGGAGCGGGAGCCGAGGAGTTTGCCAGGAAGACAGGGTTCCGGCGCGAGGACCTGCTGACCGAGGAAGCGCGCAGGGCCTGGATGAAATGGAAGGCCGGCCTGGGGGATGGGGACGACTGGTTCCCAGGCGGCGAGAAGAACCACGACACGATCGGGATGGTAGCGCTCGACGCGGCGGGCAGCCTCGCCGGCGCCTGCACCACATCCGGGCTGGCATGGAAGATACACGGCAGGATCGGGGATTCGCCGATAATAGGAGCGGGGATGTACGTCGATAACGAGGTCGGCGCGGCCGCGGCGACAGGGAGGGGAGAGGCGGTCATAAAGACGTGCGGCAGCTTCCTCGTCGTCGAGAACATGCGAAGCGGGATGAGCCCCGAGAAGGCATGCAGGGCGGCCCTCGAGAGGATATCGGCCAGGCACGGGGGAAAGGCCGATTTCCAGGTAGGATACATCGCGGTCAACAAAAAGGGAGAGACGGGGGCGTACTCGCTCGCGGACGGGTTCACATACGCTCTTGCGAGGGACGGTAAGAACGAGCTGCTCACGGCGGGGCATCTCCAGTGACGGCGGAGACATACTGAAAGGGGAGAAAGTGGCTTCCAAGAAAGGATCGGGAGGATTGCTCCGGCGGGCGCTGGCGCTGGCCGCCCTGGCCGCGCTGGTCGCTTCGTGCTCGGGGAGCGTGAAGAAGCCGGAAGACGTCGTCAGCAGGATGCTGAAGGCCTACGGCGGAGAGAAGAACGTGCAGCTGCTCACCAGCTACGTGGGCAGGGGATTCAGGAAACAGCTTCCCGCGGGACACGTCGCAACGAACTACCCGTTCGACATCTTCCAGCGGAAGATGGATTACAAGACGAAGACTTACAGGATCGTCGACGGCGAGGTCGCCGATGTGCAGGTCCTCGTAGTGAACGGGGAAGAGCACTTCTCGTGGTCGCGCTCGACGGGCAGGGGAGTGGTCCCCGAATGGGAAGTCGAGATGATCGGCTACAGGTTCCCGATGATACTCGAGCGCCTCGGCGCAGGGGACCTGAAGCTCGAGCTTGTCGAGAGCCCCTACTGGGACGGCCAGTATCACGTCATGTTCGAGGAGAGAGACAATATCGTCAACGTGGGTCTCGACGAGAAGTCCTTCCTCGTCAGGCAGGTGACGATATCGAGCTCCGCTGATACGAGCTTCTCGTTCAAGGAGGAGTACGGCGAATACGTAAAGACGGACGGCATCTGGTTTCCCGACAGGTTCACCGGGTACTACAAGGACTTCATCTATTACGAGTTCCTCGTTCCGGTAGTCAGTTTCGGCGTCGAATTCGCCGACGACGCCTTCAGGCTGACAGAGAGCGATACGGCGGCGGTAGAGCTGCAGTGATTCGCAGGCTGCACTGGCGGCCGCTGACACATGTCCTCAAAAGCCCTGCCCGCCGGCCAGGCGAGCAGGGTCTTCTTTGGCATATAAAATGCATGTTACATGTTGCGGTGCAGCGCTTTGCGCGCTTTCGCCCCTTTCAGGGGGATTTGCGGGGATCGGGGCTTTTCCGTGAATACATCGTCGGGGAGAACACCGGTGGAAAAGCGGTTTCGATCGTCTCACATAGTAATACTCACGGCTGTATCATGCCTTCTTCTGGCCTGCGTGGTCACCTCGCCGGTGATCTTCATCAGCGCCGCTTCGAGGAACGGCGATCCGGCCTCGGAGGCGTCGATTCTGGCCGAGAGGCACCTCGACAGGGCGATGGGGGAGATTAGAAGCACGGGTAACTGCTCGGCAGAAGGAAGGACGATCTGCTGCGGAGACGGCCGCGGCGCCGTATACGATCTGGATACCAGGGTCGAGCGCGGGCCCTCAGGCGAGGCCAGCAGGGTCTCGGTGCGTGTCAGATGGAAAGGGCCGCTCGGCGGAGGAGCGGTAGTGGCGACCGGCATACTGGCAGACGGACCCGAGTCCTCACAGGCGGCCGCTGGCGGCGGCCCGCAGGACGGAGAGATCGCGCGCGGCGGCCCGGCAGGTATCAGAGAAGCTCGCTGACCCTGAAAAGTGACCTGAATTCATATCCTGCGCCGGCGATCCTCTCTACGGCGCCCTCTTCCCTGTCAACAAGGACGTGCACGGCCGCAATCTCGCCACCGCCGGTCTCTATCGCCTCGGCAGCCCGCAGCAGCGAACCGCCCGTGGTGACGACGTCCTCGACGATTATGATCCTCATGCCTTTCTCGAGCTTTCCCTCGACGAGTTTCTGCGTGCCGTGGCCCTTCGCTTCTTTCCTTATCAGGAAGCCCTCCCTCTCATCGCCGCGCTCGGCCGAGAGCGCGAGAAGCGCCCCGATGATCGGGTCCGCTCCGATCACGGGCCCGGCGAACGCGTCGTAGGGGATGTCGCTGAGGCTGTCGAGCAGAAGCTTCGCCGAGAGATACAGGCCCCTCGAGTGAAGGGTGGTCATCTTGCCGTTGATGTAGTAGGTGCTCTTCTTGCCCGAGACCAGGGTGAAGTCACCCTTTAGTATCGATCGCTCGATAAGGATCTTCCTGAGTTCTTCCCTGTCGCTCAATGCAGCCTCCGTCGGTTGTGAACACGGCCGCTGCGGGCCGGCTCAATCGTCAGTGTAGAATGAGATCCCCAGGGTCACCTGGAAAAAGTGAGCGTAGTCCTTGTCCGTGTAGGTCCAGACGGGCTGCCTGTAGTCGGTGCCCGTCCACATGTAGTGCCACTTGCCGCCCAGGCCGAGATGTATCCCGCCCTTCGAGAGCCTCCACCAGATCTCGCCTCCGGCGTATACTCCCGGCTGGTTGTACGTGAGGCGCCCCTCCAGCATGACGCCGACAGGAATGGAGGATGTGCTCGTATAGAGCCCTCCGCCCAGCTCGCCGCTGATCCTGAGTTTTTTCGAGAGGTCGGCTTTGGTCATCAGACACCCGGTCAGCGAGTATACCATGAAGTCTATGGTCTGGGGGATGCCGAGGTACTCGAGGTCCTTTTCCGGGAGCTTCGATCTTCCGAAATCGTGACCTGAAAGCGAGATCCCGAACGCCGCCGACGGGGAGATCCCGTGATAGAAATAGATCTCGAGCTCGCTTCCCGAGCCGAACGCCTTGTCGAGGCCAGAAGTGCCGTGGATGCCGCCTATCCTCACGCCCAGGATCTCGCGGCTCTTTATGCTCTCCCCACCCCGCGCGGGAGGGCCGGCCGCGAGCAGGACGGCGAGCGCGCATGCTGTAAATGTGACAAGTCTCATGTTTCCAAGATAGCATCCGGAAGGCGGACGGGCGAGAGAAAAAGGCCCGGCTGGCGGCTTACCTGAGCAGGACGAGCTTTGTCATGCCGACCATCCTGCCGCCGTCGAAGACAGCTGCTGCATAGACGCCTGAGGCGACCTCCCGCCCGCTGTCGCTCCTGCCGGTCCACGAGATCGAGCCGGTCCCGTCGTCGGACGAAATGACAGTCTCGGCGTATATCCTCCTGCCGGCGATCGAGAAGACGACGACCTCTATCGGGCTGCGTGGGGATGCCTTGAAGGAGATGGTGGTCGCCGGATTGAACGGGTTGGGAGAGCAGGACACCTCTCCCGCCGGGACCGGCGAGGCGCCGGTCTCGGCTGCGGGCGCAGCGGCTGGAGCCGCAACGCTTCCGGCGTCCTTTACCAGTACCGTGTCTCCGGAAAAGGGAGGAATCGAACCCGGCGGCGGTGGATTAGGGAGCTCCCTTATCAGATCGACGTTGATATGCCCCATCGGCAGCGAGCAGTGGTCTACGATCTCGATGTAGAACTCCCGGCCCATAAACGGCTCGAGATCCCAGATCCTCCTGTCCATCTCCTCGACGCCGCGGCCGGTCTCGCGGTAGATCGTCTTTCCGGTGGCTGCGTCCTTGAGCGCCACGAAGCATGAGTCGGGGAAGTGACCCCCGCCGACCAGAAGGCTCATCGAACGCCCCGTTACGGTAAAGGTCACCGAGCGGATGGCGCCCCTGGGGCCGTCGCCCTGCCTGGACCCGGGCCTGTACCCGAAGATCGGCCCGTCGAACCTCTCCGCGGTCCCTATCCACCAGTTGCCCTCGAATCCCACCTTCGTCGAGTCATCCCCGCGGAAAGCGAACGCGTTTCCGAACACGGGCTGGTGATCGAAGGCGTCTCCATCGATGATCGTCCATTCTCCCAGCGGCGGCTCGAGGTCGACAACGGCGTAGTCCCCGTTCCACGTGAGTGTGTCGAACCTGATCGAATAGACGTTTTTCCCTGCGTAGTCGACGTACGAAGTGTGTCTCGAGAAGATCTCGGCTCCCGACGGCGTCACGGTGATCTCGGGAGCGTGGCCGAAATCGATTATCGTCCTGTATACAGGGTCCCATCCGCTTCTGAGCGAGTCGGAGAACATGTGCGAGGTCCCGCCGACTCCCTCTTCGGTGAAGAAGAGGTGGTACTTGCCTTCGTGCTTGATGACTCTGGTGCTCTCGAGAAGGTGCCAGTTGTCATGGACGTACATCGGTCCGGCGTCGCTCCATGAGAACCTGCCGTCACCGCTGGTGAGAGCGACGGCGCCGTAGTCGTCCTTCGTCCTCGTAGTCTGCGTGATATAGCATCCACTCTCGTCCTCGAAGAATGATGGATCCCGGAAATGGCAGTACTTGTCAACGGCCCAGTTGCACCACGAGGAATCGCAGGCAAACGGCTCTATAAGCTCCGCCGAGGCCTTGGTCCAGACGCTGAGGTCACCGGTGGAATAGGCGAGCCCTGTCTGCTGGGCGGACGAGGAGTTCACGCCCGTATAGAACATCAGGTAGTATCCGTCGGGACCCTCGAGAGGCACGACGCAAGGCGCCCATATATCCTTCGAGTCGAAGGCTCCCGGCTCTCCCCTTTCGAGCACGGGCTCGTGGAAGGTCCAGTGCACGAGGTCCGTCGAGGTGGCATGCCCGAAGTTTCTCTCGTTGGCGACGATGTAGAAGATATGAAAGACGCCGTCGACGATCACGATCGAGTGGTCCTTTACGTTCTGGGCGGGGTTGTAGAGGACCGGGCCTTCGAAATCGAAGTGCGCCATAGCCCCCGGATCGCCAGGGACATAGATCCTGTTTCCTGCGGATCCGGACGGATGGATCTTCTCGCGGTCCCGCGCGTTCTCCTGAGCCACGGCGGGTAAGCCAGGTATCAGGAATGACGCCGCTAGAAGGACAGCGGCTTTTCTGGCGGACGGTCTCAGCATGTACGGCATCCTGATTAAAAGGTGACCCGGGTCTGGGCATGGCGGACCCGGGTCTGTGGGACTATCATGTCCCTGATGATTTTCCTGTACGTTACCTCAGCAGGATCATCTTGCGTGTGAAGAGTTCCTTGCCGATCTGTATCCTGCAGTAGTAGACACCTGAAGGTATCGACCTTCCGGAGGAAAGAGCCGGGTTCCAGACGAATGTATGGTCACCGGCTGAGCTGATCCCGAGATCGTGACTGGAAACGGTCCTGCCAGACACATCGTAGAACACCATGGTGACCCTGCTCCCCGCTTCGGCCGATCCCACGGTAAACGGGATCGTAGTAGCCGGGTTGAAGGGGTTGGGATAGTTCTGGCCCAGTGAGCTGGGCAAGCCCGGCAGACCGGGTGCCATCAGCGGCCCGACGACAGCCGGGTCGGCGGAGCCGAGCTCGACGAGCCAGTAGTACCTGTCGATCTGCGCGTCATCGCACTGGTCGAACCAGCTGAAGCTCGATATGCCATAGATCGGCTCGGTGTTTCTGCGCATCGCGCAGGAGAAGTCGGGGATATCGGCGCGGTATATGTCGAAACCGGTCATCTCGCCGCAACAGTAGGCGAGCCATGTGATGACCACTCCGCCGGCCACCCTGTCACACTGCGCGGTCGTCACCTGGACGGCGGTGATCGGAACGAGCTCGATCGTTATCTCGCTGGGGACGCCTGAAGAGGTCATGATCCCGGTCACTTCGGCGCTCCTGTACCCGGGAGCGCTGGCCTGGACGGTGAATTCTCCCTCAGGCAGGTTCGGGAAATCGAACGTCTTGCCGTTGAACTGCGTGCGAGAAAGCACATGGCCGTCAATCGAGCTGGTAAGATTTACCACCGTACCGGATGGAACGCCCGGCTGGTCGGATTCGAGGGTCCCCTCGATCACGGCGTCAGGCCTGCCGAGCCAGTACTCGTATGTCGAATCATCGAAGAAGAAATACCAGTATCCGCTGTCGGGCATGACCGCGGCGATCGATGGAGGGCTCCAGTCGTAGTCGGCGATCCCCCAGCCGTGCGCGAACGACCATCCCCAGTGCATGGGCATGTATGATCCGTCAGCGGTGAACTTGAAGTATATCGTGTCGGGATCGCCCGGCTCGTTGATAAGCTTGAGCTTGCGCCAGACGTTCCCGCCCACCGGTTCCATGTTGTTCGCCGCGTCATCCGGCTCGCACGTGATCCCGGCGAAGTTGCCGACGAGCTGTATCGAGCCGAAATCCTGGGCGCCGGCGCCGTCTATTGATAGAAAAAGGCTGCCGGCGAGCAGCACGCCTGTGAGAAGAGTCGTTCTCAATTCCACACTTCCTTGTGATGCAAAGCGCGCGTTCCCAGTCCAGAAGGAATGCGTCCCTAATGTAGGTAAATTATAGCGCAACAAGCCGTTTTTGTCAATGATGACTATCTGTGGCCCGCTTCCCCGGGACGCCTTTCCATGCCGTCTCAGGACCGGTTTTAAGGAACGTTTTTTGCAAAAATCCGGGCAGGATGGCCGAGCGGCCCGCGAGTATTGTTTAACTTCAAGTCACGCAACGGGTTCGGAATTTTTTATCTCGCCGGCCCGGTTGGATTTTGCAACCGGAGGATGCGAATTTGAACGAAAAACTGATGCTTGAACCGAGGGACACCTTCGAGTCGAGGGAATTCTACGTCAAGGCTGAAGCGAATATCAGAAGGAACAACTACGGCGACGCCCTCAAGCTTCTCGAACAGGCGCTCAAGATATCGCCTGAGAACCCCGTCTATCTCTCGACGATGGGGCTGTGCGAATCTATGCTGGGAGATCCCGAAAAGGGAGAGAAGATGTGCCGCGCCGCCCTGCAGATCGCCGGCCACGAACGCGACCCGATGCTCTATGTGAACCTCGGCCGCGTGGTGCTCGAGATGGGCCAGCGTGGCAAGGCGCGCGAGTACTTCACCAGGGCGTACAGGATGGACAACACAAATTCCCCGGCCGCGCTCGAGCTTTCCCGCATGGGCGTCAGGAAGAGGCCGGTCATCCCCTTCCTCGGCCGTAACAACCCGCTGAACAAGTACATCGGGAAGTTGAGGCACCAGCTCATGGAGAAGCGCGCCGGGGGGCTGAAGAAATAGCCTCAAGCCGCGGTACGAGAATTCCCTGGCACCACCGGGCCCTGCGACTTTATCATCTCCATATATGGATACTCATCATCCGGCATACGCCCGGGCTATGCTCACAGCCGCGTGTATCCTGGCGCCGGCCCTCATCTGCTCGTGCGCGGGCGGCGGCACGGTAAGGGACGTGCTAGACTCGGGGTGGGACGGGGCCAGGGGGGACGCGGACACGCGCATATTGACCCTCCTTGGCCAGGGCAGGTACGCGGAGGTGATCGAGATCGCCGACAGTCTCGAGGCCGACGGCGGTACCGATCCGAGGCTTAAGGGGCAGAAGGCGGAGGCCCTCTGGAGGACCGGCCGTGTCGATGAGGCGATCTCCCTCTTCGAGGAGTCGCTTCTCGCCGACTACGCCGTTTGCGAGACACATCTCAATTTCGCCGTGCTTCTGCTCGAGACCGGAAAGACGGGCAGGGCGCTGACCGAGCTCAACGAGGCGAAGTTGTTCTGCGGGATCGAGAACACGGCGGTCATAAGCAGGAACCTCGCGGTAGTAAGGATAAAGATGGGGCAGGAGGACCAGGCGCTCGAGGTCGTGGACGAGGGGCTCGACTACGCCCCGGGCGATTCCTACCTCCTGGGGCTCAAGGCGATGCTTGTCGCCGAGGCGAACCCGGTCATGGCCGAGACGCTCTTTGTCAGATCGGAGAGGGCCGGCGGCATGACCACCGATTTCCTCTACCAGCTCGGCCTGCTGATGCTAAGGAGCAGCCAGCCCTCGCGAGCGGTCAAGCCGCTCGGCGAAGCCCTCTCAGCCGAACCGGGAGACCTAGAGATAAAGTACAACTATGCCGAGGCCCTCGCGAGGTCGGGAAGGTCGCAGGAAGCGGAGGCGGTCCTGCGGGAGATGCTCGGCGGCGAGTACGATCAGAGGGCTGCCTCACGCCTGGGCCGGCTGATATACCAGAGGGGCGATTACGCCGAGGCCCTCGACATGTTCCGCGCTCTGCCCACGACCCACGAGAACCTCGACCGCGTGGCGATGTGCCTTCACATGCTCACGCGCACCGACGAGGCGATCGCGATCGAGCGGTCGGTCGTGGCGTCGGAGCCTGACTGGCCCACCGGCCTGATCAACCTCGCCGTGATGCTCGCCTCCAGAGGTGAGCTCGACGAATCGGAGAGACTCCTGACCAGAGCTCTCGAGCTCGACCCGGAGAACGTCACCGCCACAGTCAATCTCGAAAGCCTCCGGAGGGCGAGAGACGCCGCCGGCCGGTAGAATCCGGGAAAAAGCGCTACGGAAAGGCACGATCCGCTCATGAGTAGAAGCACTCATTCTTCGCTCCACGCGCCCTGCGCCGCGCTGCGGCGATAAGAGCCCGATGGCCCTTTGCAGCCGCTGCGCGCGGGCTGACCGGTAAAAAACCTTTGGTATTCGAAGCTCCCGTTCTATAGAATGCAATACTTACAGGGGAACAATCCTCCTCCGGCTGACGTAGGATGAAGTGAGGATTCCAAAAAGCGGAGGTAGACATCATGTACTGCCAGCATTGCGGTGAAGAAGCAAGGGAAGGAAGCGCGTACTGCCAGAACTGCGGCAGGCCCCTCGAGAAGGCGCCTGCCGGCAAGGGCAGACTGTACGCCTACGAGCTGACTCGCCTGACCGTGCCAGGGGAGACGAAGAACCCCGGTGTCGCGGCGTCGATCGGTTTCTTCCTCGGCTGGATACTGCTCGGGCCGGTGGGCTACATCTATCTCGGCCAGTGGAACTGGTTCTGGCTTACCTTCGTGATCCAGATCTTCGCCATCCCGCTCACCGCGGGAGTGGCGTACATCCTCCTTCCGGTGATACTCGCCATACATCAGTACCAGATGGCGAAGGAGCTCAACGAGATGGCCGCCGCCGCGACGGAAGCGGGGCGGGAAGGTCTCGACGAAGGCATGCCTGCGGGCAGGGAGGAATGAGGAGAGGATGAGATTTGGATCGCAATCTGGCCCTTGAGCTGGTGCGGGCTACCGAGGCGGCGGCGCTCGCCTCCGCCCGGCTGCTCGGAAAGGGCGACCCGATCGGCGCCGACAGGGCGGCGGCCGCGGGGATGGCCCTCGCTATCAGGGGCGTAAAGATCACAGGACATGTCATCATCGGCGAGAGGGACGAGATCCCCGACGCGGTGCTTCGCCGCGGCGAAGTGGTCGGCTCGGGCGAGGAGCCCGAGGTCGACATCGTCCTCGATCCCCTCGAGGGGATGGACTCGCTTGCCGACGGCCAAGGCAACGCCATCTCGGCCATAGCCATCGCTCCGAGGGGGTCATTCAGGCATTTCAACTCGCGACACATGAGGAAGATCGCCGTCGGCAGGGAAGCCGCCGAATGCATCGACCTGACGAGCCCCGTCTTCGATCAGCTGGTAAGGATAGCGGAGGCGAAGCGCGTCTATGTCGAGGACCTAACAGTGGCGATCCTCAACAGGGAGAGACACAGCACCCTTATCGAAGAGGTCCGGCGGGCAGGAGCGAGGATCGAGCTCGTCCGCGACGGGGATCTGGCGGCCGCGTTCGCCGCCGCGCTCCCGGGCACCGGGATCGACGTGGCCCTGGGGACGGGGGATACCCGCCAGGGGGTGATCGCCGCCGCCGCCCTGTCCTGCCTCGGCGGGGGGTTCCAGGGAGAGCTTGTCAGGGAGGAAGGCGGACCGTCTGACGCCGACGGGGACTACGGAAGGACCTTCGGCATCAGCGACCTCGCCGGCGGGAGCAACATCATGTTCGCCGTGACCGGGGTATCGAGAAGCGCCTTTCTCGAGGGCGTGAACTTCCGCCCTGGCGGCGCCGTCACTCACAGCATCGTGCTGCGCAGCAAGAGCGGCACCGTGAGATTCCTCCGAACCGAGCATTTCTTCGACAAGGAACCGGACTACACCTGATAAGGCCGGCACGAACTGCGGATCGACCGGCCCCGGACAATCCTATGGACGACCTTTTCTCAGCAGACAGGCCGCACCCGCTCGCCGAAAGGATGAGGCCGAAGAGGCTCGAGGAGTTCTTCGGCCAGAGCGATGTCGTCGGCGAGGGCAGGATACTGCGAAGGATGGTCGAGCAGGGCGTCCTCGAGTCTTCAATTATATTCTGGGGCCCGCCGGGCTGCGGCAAGACGACGCTCGCACACATCATCGCGGAGAAGGTCGACGCGCATTTCGTGTTCTTCTCGGCCGTCACCTCGGGGATCGCGGATGTGCGAAGGATAGTCGGCGAGGCGGGGCAGAGGCTCGACTACAACGGACGCCGCACGATCCTCTTCGTGGACGAGATCCACAGGTTCAACAAGGCGCAGCAGGACGCCTTCCTCCCGCACATAGAGAACGGGACGATAATCCTCATAGGCGCCACCACGGAGAACCCGAGCTTCGAGGTGATCTCTCCCCTTCTTTCGCGGTGCAGGGTATTCGTCCTCAGGATGCTCGAGGAGGACGACATCGCGGCGATCCTGCGAGCCGCCCTAGATGACAGCGAGCGCGGCCTCGGCCGAAGGAAGATCGACGCGGCTCCTGAGGTCCTCGGGTACCTCGCCCACCTCGCCGGCGGCGACGCGAGGATCGCGCTCAACGCGCTCGAGATGGCGGTCGCGTCTTATCCCGGCGCGGGCCCGGTGACGCTGACACGTGAGGCTGTCGAGGAGGCGGTGCAGCGAAGGAGCATCCTCTACGACAAGAAGGGAGAGGAGCATTTCAACATCATATCGGCCCTTCACAAGAGCCTGAGAGGCGGGGACCCCGACGCGGGGCTCTACTGGCTCGCCCGTATGATAGAGGCCGGCGAGGACCCGCTCTACGTCGCGCGGCGCCTCGTGCGGTTCGCCTCCGAGGATGTCGGCAACGCCGACCCGCAGGCCCTGCAGGTGACTCTCGCCGCTATGGAGGCGGTCAGGTTCATCGGGCTCCCCGAGGGGAAGCTCGCGCTGGCACAGGCGGTGACCTACCTCGCGCTGGCGCCGAAGAGCAACGCGCTGGAGAGGGCGTACATAGCGGCGGCGGCCGACGTCGAGGAGCACGGCCCTCTGCCCGTCCCGCTGTGGATAAGGAACGCCCCGACGAGGCTGATGAAGGACCTCGGTTACGGCGACGGGTACATCTATCCGCACGAGGACCCAGAGGCGGTCGTCGCGCAGGAGTATTTCCCGGCCGCGATAGCGGGACGGAGGTACTATGAGCCGGTCGAGCGCGGGTTCGAGAGGGAGATGATCAGGCGGCTCGAATATTGGAGACGCCTCAGGGAAAAAAAGAAAGGGGAGTAAATAATCTATAAAATATAGGTAAAAGCCCCTACGCCAAGCCCACGCCACTTTCATGGCATATTGCTGCGGAACCCGCCGGATGTTAAAAAAATTTACGAACGTAAAACTAATGTCCTTATTAATGTACAATCTTGACTTTTCTCCTTCCATATGTCATAATTTGGTCTGTTGGAGTGCGTTTTTCTAAATATCGGTTCGTGAATGGGGCAGACTTCTTCGGAGGAGCGACAGCGATATGTTCAGGAAGCCCCTATTCCTCACTGCAGTATCAATACTGGCGCTATCTGTAATCATTCCTTCAGGGGGGGCGAATGCCCAGTGCTTCGGCTCGCTGATGCTCTCCCCGGGGTTCTTCGAATTCGACTATCTCGTAAGGCTCGCCGTGCATTTCGGGAGCGCCGAGGACATCCCCGAAGATATCATCTGCGGCAGGGGAAGGCTGCCGGGCGAGGAGATCATCGAGGTCCCGATCTGGTTCTACAACGTCCATGAGGGCGTGACCTACCTCGAGTTCGGAGTGGAGTCCAACGACAGCATAGTCGGGTTCACGCCGGCCGGGTGCGTCAGCATCCGGCACCAGTCGACATGGAAGCTCAAGCAGATATACGTGTACAACCTCAAGCTCGACGCCTGCCAGCCGCTCTGCGGCCCGGGGCTCGCCGGATACATCCTCATAAAGCCGGCGGCGTCCTCCGAGGTCACATGGATCGACCTCGGCCCCAACCAGCACACGGCGAGGATGTTCGCGACCGACTGGTTATATAACGAGCATTACATGTTCTCGCCGAATCACGGCGGGTACGTCGGCTCGAGCTATCTCTACACCTGCCAGAAGCCGATCTGTGAGGAGCCGAACCTGCCGGTGGCCGATCTCGAGGCGACAGCCGGGTACGGCCTCGCTGTAAAGCTCACGTGGACCGCCGGTGACGGCAACTGGACGGTGATAAGGGCGAGGACCGACGGGTACCCGACCGGTTATTCCGACGGGCGGCTCGTGGTGCAGATGCCGAGCACGCCGGGAATGAGCCAGTATTTCTACGACACCGTCGCCCCGCAGGGAGCGATCGTATATTACAAGGCATTCTCGCTCACGAGGGACCTCTCAGGAGCGGTGATCGATGACTCGTTCGTCGAGTGCGCGGCGACCGATACGACCTTCACGCACGGTTTCATCGCGACTGAGGAATCGAGCTGGGGAGCGATCAAGAAGATGAACAGATAGGAAGATCAGCAGGCAGAGTACGGGAAGCCGCCTCGCCTGAAGAGAACACGCACTCCTCATATCCTGATAAACGGCCGAAGCCCTCCTCGGCCGTTTTTTTATGCCTGCCGCCCGGGTCAGCCCTTTCGGTCCCCTCTGCCGCGCCCCAATCCCGAGGCCACCATTACCTCGTACAGCCTCTCGAGGCTGCCGAGGCGCAGGTCCGCGCCATCGATCGTGACCGCCGCTGTCACCGCCGTATCGACGACGATGACTTTCATGCCGGCGGCGTGGGCGCTGATCACGCCCTTCTCGGCGTCCTCGACCGCGAAGCACCTCGCCGGCTTCAGATCGAGCCTTCGCGCCGCGATGAGGTAAGGCTCGGGGAACGGCTTGATCCTCACCGAGTCATCCTTGCCGACGACAGTCTCGAAGAGGTGGGCGATGCGGTGGGCCTCGAGCAGCGCGATGACGTCGTGACTGTACGACCCGGACGCGATCGCGGTCCGGAGCCCCGAGCTTCTGAAAAGCTCCACTATCTTCACTGCCTCTGGAAAGAGAGGTATCTCGCCGCTTTCGCAGTAAGAGGAGTAGACGGGGTCCTTCTCGGCGCGTATATCGGCGGGGTCGAGGCCGAGCCCGTAACGCGCTATCTCGCCCTCGGCGCCTCCGCCCTTCGAAGTCCACTCCGCCCAGTACTCGTCGCGGTCGAGGAGATGGCCCTTTTCCGCGAACACCTTCGAGTACGCCTTGAAATGGAACGGCTCCGAATCGACGATCACGTTGTCGAAATCGAAGATCGCCGCGGCGGCGCCGTCTACGATACTGAGGAACGACGCGATGTCGCTGCCAGGCAATGTGACCTCCCCGTCACCGGATATCAGGGCTTGACCTCGAAATCACCAGATATTAATCTCTCGCGGTAATGTAGCATCAGGCGGCCCCGGATACAAGTCGCCACTGCAGCGGCCGCGGGCCGCGCGCAGGATCCACGGGAGAAGATGAGCGGCCAGGTCTTCAGGATAACAGAGCTCAACCCGACACTCGAGATGGAGATCTCCGGACTGCTCGGATCGGAACGCCTCTCCAGAAGGTACTTTCCAGGGTGTGATCTCTTCGGTATATTCGACTCTGGCGGCGCTCTGGCCGGGATAGCCGGATCGAGGGAGTTCAAAACGGAATGCCTCTTGCACTTCGTGGCGGTAAGGGAAGACGAAAGGGGTGAGGGTAAGGGGACCGCGCTGGTAAGCAGGGTCCTCGCAACCGCTTCCGGAAGGTGCACTAGCATCTGGCTCCTGGCGGTCCCGGGGACGGAGAGGTATTTCGAGAGGTTCGGGTTCGAGGCCGCGACGACCGACAGGCTGCCCGGCAGGATCAGGGACTCGCAGGATCTCTCGGGCGTCGAGATCGCCTCGACCAGGGTGATGAGATTGAGGCTGCCGGAAAGCTGGCAGTCGATATGAAAAAGAAACAGAGAAACAAGGAACAGAGAACTTGACGATGATCGACGAATACAGCAGCTGGACCTTCATGATCTCGGCGGCGAGCGACCGCGGCAAGGTCAGGGAGAGGAACGAGGACTACTACGGGGTCTTCGATCCCGAGACCGACGAGGTGCGCAGGTCGAGAGGCGTCCTGGTCGTTGTGACCGACGGGATGGGAGGGCATTTCTCCGGCGAGGAAGCGAGCAGGATGGTCGTCGAGGTGATGGGCGACATCTACTACTCGGAAGCTGAAAAGGAGAGGGACGCCGTCGAGATGCTCGATACCGCGTTCAGGGAGGCGAACAGGCGCGTCTTCGACCACGTCGGCAACGGCAGGAGCGGCACCGCCGGAACGACATGCACATCGGTCGCCCTCTTCGACGATCATTACAACATAGCGCACGCAGGCGACTCGCGTGCGTACCTGATCCGCGATGGGGAGATGGACCAGCTCACCGAGGACCACAGCCTGGTCGGCGAGATGGTGCAGAAGGGGCTTCTCGACAGGGACGAGGCGGTCAGGCACCCGAGGCGCAACGTTCTTACTCGCGCGGTCGGGCTGCGGCACGAGGTGTCCCCTGACATCTACGAGGGGATAGCGTTCAGGGACGGCGACAAGATCCTGCTCTGTTCGGACGGGCTTTTCTCTATGGTCCCCGAAGACGAGATACGGGAGATAGTCCGGCGCGAAGATCCGAAGAAGGCGTGCGAGAGGCTTATCGAGGCGGCGAACTCGTACGGCGGCGACGACAACATCACGGCGGTCGTCATTCAGAAGGACAAGTGACCCAAGGGCAGGCGGCGCCGGCGAACATCTAAAACACCACGTTCATCGCCGCGCCTATGACGGCGTTCCGGTCATAATCAAGCTCGACATAGACCTGGTATTCGTCCGTCAGCCAGATCTTCGTCCCGCCCCGGAGGAGCAGGTCCGAATCGGCCGACCAGTCGTCGCGGTCGCACGGCCACGAGCCCGGCCTGGTCTCGCCGCAGCTCCCCTTGCTGAAGAAGTACTGCCCGATAAAACCGACCGATCCATAGGGCTCGAACCTTATCTTCGCCTCAGGATCGATCATGCCGCTGACCATGAAGGCCGCCGTAACGATCCCCCTGCTGTAACCCGAGCCGCCGAGCCAGCCGAGCGAGATGTCGGCAGAGAGGTCGATACCGGTGGTCGGGTGCTCGTTCACGATGTAGAACTTGTAGTCCGCTCCTAGCCCGTAGTTGTCGATCTCCTCGGTGCGGGAGTACCCGAACTGCAGGCCGAGGTCGCTGCGGGGCGTGATAAGGAACCTCGGCGCGATACCGGCGCGCAGCCTCGAGTCGCCCGCCGAGACGAATGCAGCACCCTCTCCCAGCGGGGCGATCGCCGCCGTGGTGTACTGCCCGAATATCTGCGCATCCGCCGCGTGCGGAAACAGCCACGCGGACAAAGCAACCGCGAGGAGGGCCACAGCGATAAGCCTTCCCGCATCCCTGTGATCTCTGCCGGTCCTGAAAACAGCCTTCCGAACGATCATCTTTTCCACCTCGTCTCTGTCCTTCTGCCCCGGCGGATGATAGCACGGTTTTTCTTCGCGGGCGAGCACTTTCATGCCCCGGACCGCCGCGGACACTCATCCATAACACACTAGTATTTAACAAGATACAAATATTAAAGATCCTGTGCCACATAAAATTCCACGCGGGGAAAAACCTGTTGACGCCCAAAATGTAGTATGCGATATTTGCACTTGCCCCAAGATATAGCACTGTGCGGGGCACAAGGGATATGTCGCTTCAACATAGGTAAATTGTTATAAGACAGGGGGTTGTCATGTCTTCCGGCCGTCTCGAACCACGGATCTCCAACAACGCTCTCAGGGTGCTTGAGAGAAGGTATCTGCGCAAGGACGTAAACGGAAATCTGACGGAGACGCCGGAGGAACTGTTCCAGCGGGTGGCCGCGAACATCGCCTCGGCAGAGAGGCGCTACGGCGACAACAAGAACCGCCTCTCCTGGGAGGACTCCTACTACAACATGATGGCGAGCCTAGATTTCCTTCCAAACTCGCCCACCCTGATGAACGCCGGCGCCGAGCTCCAGCAGCTCTCCGCCTGCTTCGTTCTGCCGATAGACGACTCGATGGAGAGCATATTCGAGACGATCAAGAACACCGCGCTGATACACAAGAGCGGGGGCGGCACCGGGTTCTCCTTCTCGCGCATCCGCCCGAAGAACGACCGGGTCAAGACGACCAAGGGGATATCGAGCGGGCCGATCTCTTTCATGACAGTCTTCGACGCGGCCACTGAGACGGTCAAGCAGGGGGGCACCAGACGTGGCGCCAACATGGCGATCCTCAGGGTCGACCATCCCGACATACTCGATTTCATCACGGCGAAGAAGGACAACAGGAAGCTCAACAACTTCAACATCTCGGTCGCGGTCACGGAGGAGTTCATGAAAGCGGTCAAGGAGGACCGCGATTACGAGCTGATCAACCCGCACGGCGGCGACGTAGTAGACAAGATATCGGCGAAGAAAGTGTACCAGATGATCGTAGAGCTCGCGTGGAAGAACGGCGAGCCCGGGATCGTCTTCATAGACAGGCTCAACGAGGACAACCCGACTCCCAACGCGGGGAAGATAGAGAGCACGAACCCCTGCGGCGAGCAGCCGCTCCTTCCCTACGAATCGTGCAATCTCGGCTCGATCAACCTTTCGCACATGGTCACGAATACCGTCACCAAGGCGAAGATCGATTTCGACAAGCTCGGAGCGACGGTCCGCATGGCTACGCGGTTTCTCGACGACGTGATCGACGTCAACCGCTACCCGCTCAGCCAGATCAAGGAACAGACGCTCGCGAACAGGAAGATCGGCCTCGGTGTGATGGGGTTCGCCGACGCGCTCGTAAGGATGGAGATCCCCTACGACTCGGAGGAGGCCCTCGAGGTCGCCGAGGAGATAATGGGGTTCATCCAGCGCGAGTCCACCGCCACCAGCGTAAAGCTCGCAGAGGAGAGGGGAGCCTTTCCCAACTTCAAGGGGAGCAGGTTCGACAAGGACGGCGCCCCCAAGCGCCGCAACGCTACGACGACAACGATAGCGCCGACCGGCACGCTGAGCATCATCGCAGCATGCTCGAGCGGCGTCGAGCCTCTGTTCGCGGTGGCCTTCATCAGGCACGTCATGGACAACGACGAACTCGTAGAGGTCAACCCGGTCTTCGAGGAGATCGCCCGCCGGGAGGGATTCTTCAGCGAAGACCTGATGAAAAAGATCGCCGAGGAGGGGACCGTACAGGGGATACAGGAGATACCCGAGCACTGGCGGCGTATCTTCGTGACCGCGCATGATATCACGCCCGAGTGGCACATCAGGATCCAGGCAGCCTTTCAGAAATACACCGATAACGCTGTTTCCAAGACGGTGAACTTCCCGAAGTCCGCCACGAAGGAAGACGTTGAAGAGGTATACATCAAGGCATACGAGATGGGCTGCAAGGGCGTGACGATATACCGTGACGGAAGCCGTCAGGAACAGGTCCTCAACATAGGCTCGGTCAACCGCGAGGCCGAGGACGGCGAAGTCGAGCTGAGCGACGACCTGGGCGGGCTTCTCAAGCCGAGGCCCCGCCCAGAGGTCACTACCGGCAAGACGCACAAGATGACGACCGGGTGCGGCAACCTGTACGTGACGATCAACGAGGACGAGCATGGCCCGTTCGAGGTCTTCACCCAGATGGGCAAGGCGGGCGGATGTTCCGCGTCCCAGTCGGAGGCGATAAGCCGCCTGATATCGCTGGCCCTTCGCGCCGGGCTCGACCCCAAGCAGATCATCAAGCAGCTCCGAGGGATCAGGTGCCCCAATCCCGGGTGGGAGAAGGGCGGCATGATCCTCTCATGCAGTGACGCGATCGCCCGGGCCATAGAGAGGTACTTCCTCGAGGAGAAGACCCCGGCCGGCCACAAGGTCGCCAAGATGTCCGCCGGGTACCTCGACAAGGTCGCGGGCTTCTGCCCCGACTGCGGCGGCGTGATGGAGCACGAGGGCGGCTGCGCCGTCTGCCGCGAGTGCGGCTTCTCCAAGTGCGGCT
>CAZREW010000013.1:0-82211 GCA_964599375.1 uncultured bacterium | reverse complement strand
TGGGATCGGTGGGATCTGAGATATCGATCACCTGGAGTCCGGAACCAAAATCCGCTACAAAGGCGTAATCCCCCGAAACGGCAACGCCCCTGGCAAGCTCCGGTGTGTCGTAGTTGCCCAGGAGCGTGGGCACGAACGGAAAGAGCTTCAGTTCCCCAGTAACTGTATCCCACAGGGCCGTCGTGTTAAGTATGTCTTTGAATTGTGTCGTTGTGAAATCTTCAATGTACTCTTGTGCGATGGCTAGACTGGGAAGGGCGGAAAGAATAAAAACTGCGAGAAATGTAGTAACGGTAACAAGACGCATTGATCCTCTCATAGCAGATCCTCCTCGAGATGATTTTACCTATGTCAGGAATGTACCCGGCTCAGATATTGGACATACGTTATTTTTGATCCGCAATCGTATCATAATTATAATTCTTATACAATCATAAAGTTACACCACTACCCATGAACAAATCGGTCCATTCACCATTGAAGAGATCAGACCCACCCATCACCCCCTCATTCCTCAATAAGGGAGAGGATTTTCGCTTACAAACTGCTTACGACAGGACTAATCGCCTTCCTGGGATTATTCCTGGTTGTGTAACCGCCGATGTAAAAGAATAAATTGAGGGCGATACGGGACTCGAACCTGTGCCCCCTGCTTGTAAAGCACGTGCTTTGATCAGTAGCGAAGAACCTGTTTCAAAAAGAGAAAGGGATCGGCCGAACCGGCTGACCCCTTTGTATTTAATGGCGCCCCCGACATGACTCGAACATGTGACACCCGGTTTAGGAAACCGGTGCTCTATCCGCCTGAGCTACGGGGGCGGAATATTCTCAACGGGTATATTATGTATATGTGACTCGAAAGGCAAACAGTTTGTTCGGTCATCTCAATATGTGACAAGGGAGAATACAGGCCTTCCCTCAAGCTTTCCGCGTCCGCCTAGATCTGATAGCTCGATAACGAAGGCTATCTCATCTATCACTCCCCCCCTGCTCTCTATAAGGGAGGCCGCAGCCGCAGCCGTTCCGCCGGTTGCTAGCAGGTCGTCGACAAGTAGGATCCTTTCGCCTTCTGAGACAGCATCCTCATGCATCTCAACTGTGGCCTTGCCGTACTCAAGGCTGTAGCTCCTCGATACGGTCTTCCATGGAAGCTTTCCTGGTTTTCTGAGCGGAATCATACCTATTCCCAGGGAGTAAGAGAGTACTGAGGCGAAGAAGAAACCTCTGGCCTCGATGCCGGCGATCTTGTCTATCTGCCTTCCCCTGTATCTCCCGATAAGGCTGTCGCAGATGCCTCTGAAAGGGATCGGGTCGATGAGAGCAGGTGTTATGTCCCTGAAAAGGATCCCCTTCTCCGGGAAATCGGGTATATCCCGTATCCATCCCTTGATGTCCAGATCCATCCGATCTCCTTTATTCACCGCTGCCAGTCCTGTCAGGCTCCACCAGGAACTTCAGTTTTTTCAACGCGCGCATCTCGAGCTGCCTTACCCTCTCCCTCGATACGTGTATCAGTTTACCGGTCTCTGCCAGAGTCTTGGGCACTCCGTCCTCGAATCCATACCTGACCTTTACGATAAGCTTCTCCCTGTCTGACAGTCTGTCCAGAAGCGCAGAGAGTTCCTCGTGTTCGATCTGGCTCAGTACGATCGTCTCGGGGTCGGATGGATCGACAGCCTCGAGGTTGGTCGCCAGCTGGCTGTATGTGTCTATGGAACTGGAAAGATCCAGAGCCCGGATATTACGGACGAGCTGCTCAAGCATCTTGAAGCGTTTTTTAGACACTCCGAGCGCGGAAGCCCTTTCCTCCGAGGTGGTGTATTCTTCTGACCTTTCGATCGCGACGTATTTGGACATAAGCTGAAAGATATGTATGGGGATCCTGATAGTCCTTGAATAGTTCGATATCGCCCTAACGATGGCCTGCCGTATCCACCATGAGGAATAGGTGCTGAACCTGAAACCCTTCTCGGGATCGAACCTGCTCACCGCCTTTATCAGGCCGAGGTTTCCTTCTTCTATCAGATCCAGGAAAGGGACTCCGTAAGACGCGTATGATTTGGCTATCGTGATCACCAGCTTGAGGTTGCTTACTATGAGCTTCCTTCTGGCATTCTCGTCCCCGTCACGGGCCTTCCTTGCTAGATCCCTCTCCTCTTCCGCGGACAGTACGGGGTACCTGCTGATATCATCGAAATACTGCCTCTGGATATCGTCGTCCGCGTGTTTTAGGGTCATCTTATCTCCATGTAATCTAGCGGATCGACCGCATTTCCGGAAACCCTCAGCTCAAAATGCAGATGAGCCCCGGTAGCATTGCCGCTTACTCCGACCTTGCCTATCCGCTGCCCCGATTCGACCGTGTCGCCTCTGTGTACAGCCGTCGATGACAGGTGCGCATATACAGAAGAGATATCTCTTCCGTGATCGATGATCACGACCTTCCCATACCCCTTCTGTCTTCCCGCGTAACTGACCCTGCCGGCCGCGGCGGCAAAGACATCATCTCCTGTTTCCGCCTCGAAATCAACACCCTGATGAAACTCCTGCGTCCCGTATGAGGGATGGGTCCTCATGCCGAAGGGGCTGCTGATCCTGCCTCCTCCTGTTCCTCCCAGTGGATATCTCAGCACGATGTCCACTTCAGCCGGAGCCGGTCCGGAAGGTCTGTCCTGAGTTCCGGTCCCAGATGACCGGTTCCCGGTCCCCCCTCTATACCTGGGCGAAGGGGTGCATGACACGGCCATGATACAGTAAAGGGTGATGAATATCGAGGTTGTGTATCGTAAGAGTCGGCGTGTCATAATAAAAATGGTCGGGGTGACTGGAATTGAACCAGCGACCTCCTGCTCCCGAAGCAGGCGCGCTAACCGGACTGCGCTACACCCCGACGCCAGACGGTAAAATATCATTTATTTCGTCCCGACACAAACTATTTCGGTCACCCCTGCCCGCGTATTCCCCAGAAGGAAATCACTCCCAGGCTGGCCAGGGTGACGATGCCCCCGGCTATCATCACGCCCAGGAAAATTGCCGGTATGGCCAGTTTTCTTGGGATTCCGAATATTATCGCAGCCGCGCAACCTGTCCAGGCTCCGGTAACCGGTAGCGGTATGGCCACGAACATGGTCAGCCCTAAGGCCTCGAACTTCTCGACGATCCGGCCTTTTCTCCTCGTCCTGTTGAAGAACCAGGTGAAGAACCTTTCGCCGAGAGGGTATTTCATGAGCCATTCCGAAGCTCTTTCCATGAAGATCAGCAGGGGGATCACCGGCACGAAGTTACCGATGACAGCAATCACGTAAGCCTCTTTCCACCCCAGTTTTCCCACCCAGATAGCATAGGGTATCGCTCCCCGGAGCTCGGAGATCGGCAGCATCGATATCAGAAATGTCATTACCCTGGGCGAGAGGTCCATGGCAAGGGCGAAAACTGGGGGCAAATCAGCCAACTCCTTTCAGGAGAGGTACGAAGGAGCATCTGGAAAGTTTCTGCTCATTGATCGCGCTCCCCTTCTTCCTGTATAGCACAAGCTGCTCTTCAACGTCCTGCACGGGCGCTATGAGGCACCCTTCATCGACAAGTTGCGAAAGAAGCTTATCCGGGTACTCACTCATGGCGGCGGATACGATGATCCTGTCGTAGGGCGCGTAGTATGGCCAGCCGGAAGATCCGTCACCGGCCCTGAGCCTTATCCTGCCGGTCGGTATCTCCTTGAGGACGGCTTCCGCCGCTTCGCTGAGCGCTTCGATCCGCTCAATAGAGCAGACTTCCCTCGCGATCAGGGAGAGTATGGCAGTCTGGTAGCCTGAGCCGGTTCCTATCTCCAGAACCCTGTCTGTGCTCCTGATATCCAGGTACTGCATCATGACCGCCTGTATGAAAGGCTGTGAGATCGTCTGGTTAAAACCTATTGGGAACGAGCATCCGTCATAAGCCCTTGATCGGACCGCCGGGTCAAGGAAAAGATGGCGAGGGACCATCAGGAACGCGTCGATTATCCGTTCGTCCCTTATCCCACGGGCCACGAGTTGTTCTTCCACCATGCGTCTTCTGGCTATCCCGTAATCGGTCATATTCTCCAGTCGAGCCTCCACTGCTCCAGCTCTATTACACTCTTATAATCAGTCATGTCGACCTTGAGAGGCGTCACGCTCACGAAACCTTCGTTGACAGCAGCGAAGTCAGCTTTCTCGTCTACGTTCCAGCCCGGCTCCCCTCCTCCTATCCAGAAATAGTCCTTGCCTCTCGGATCGGTCTTTCTGACGATCGAGTCGTTGTATACGCGTGAGCCGAGTTTGGTTACACGTATCCCCTTGAGACCCTCCTCTGGCAGAGGTGGTATGTTCACATTCCACAGGAAGACCTCCCCTTTCCCGTCCCTGTCCAACATGCGCGAGACAAGGTAGCGTGATACCCTCCCGGCGGCTTCGAACGAGTCGGGGTCCCATGATGTGATCGATAATGCAATTGCATCGATGCCCAGGATGTTTCCTTCTATCGCCGCGGCGACAGTGCCCGAATATGTCACGTCCTCACCCATGTTGGGGCCGTGATTTATCCCTGATACCACCATGTCGGGTCTTCTGTCGAGGATCCCGTGTACCGCTAGCAGCACACAGTCTGTCGGGGTCCCGGACACGCTATATCTGTTTTCAGAGTACTTCTTGATACGAAGGGGCCTATCAAGCGTTATAGCATGGCTGGTGGCGCTCTGCTCGTTTTCGGGAGCGACCAGTATGATACGGCCCAGTCCAGAAAGAGCGCTTCCGAGTGTTTTGAGCCCCGATGCCCTGATCCCATCGTCGTTTGTTATCAGTATGGTCTTTTCCATATGCAGGTGGCCTTCACCAGAGAAGACTCCGGAATACCAGTTTAAGGAACCGCCACGAATCGACCAGGGGGTCGATCTTGCTTTTTTCCTCTCCGTAGATCGTTGTTATCGGAACGGATACGATAACTGCTCCGAGCCGAGCCGCCTTGATCAGGATCTCACTCTCGAGATCGAATCTGCGGGTCACAAGATGAAGCTTCTTCATCATAGCCAGCCTGACGAGCCTGTATCCTGACTGGCTGTCGTCGATCCTGACACCAGCCCTCATGCTGATGACAGCCGAAGTCAGCCGATTGGTGAGCCTCCTCAGTGCCGGCATTCCCTCAAGATCAGCCATCCTGCTTCCGATGACTATATCAGCCCTTTTTTCTCGGAAGGCATCGATGAAGGAGGGCATCTCCACGGGATCATGCTGCCCGTCTGCGTCCAGCGTGAAAACGGCCTCAATCCCACCCATTTTCGCGAAAAGCTCAAAGCCCTTAAGGAGGGTCGCGCCCTTTCCTAGGTTTGCCGGATTGCGGACTACTGCGACCCCTGTTGCTTCTGCCTCGGAAACGGTACTGTCAGATGATCCGTCGTCGATGACCATTATGTTCGAAATAGGTATATGCCGGGCTACGCCCCTGATGACATCATCGATATGGCCGGCTTCATTGAAAGCGGGGATCAGGGCTCCGAATTCCTCATCCAAGGGCCATCCTCCGTTTCAGGGTGCCGGGGAGCGTCGAAACGACAGGAGCCCCGGAAATGAAGAATGGTCGGGGCGACTGGATTTGAACCAGCGACCACTTGCCCCCCATGCAAGTGCGCTACCTGGCTGCGCCACGCCCCGACCAGACCATAATATATATCGGCCACCGTTCGATTTACAAGGTTGAATTTCCGGCCTTCTAGAGAGCGTTGACCATCTCTTTCAGTTCGAGAAGATCCTGCTTCAAGGAAAGCAGACTCTCTCTACGGTGCGGGTCTGCAAACGGGATCGACAGCTGTTCGATCAGGATGTCCGGGTTGTTGTTCGATTCTCTGAGCTTCTGACGCGCTCCGGCTATTGTATAGCCACGTTCGTAGAGCAGATCCTTGATCGTCATCAGGAACTTGATATCCCTGACCTTGTATGTCCTGTTTCCGGCCCTGTTCTTCTTCGGCTTGAGCATCGGAAACTGAGTTTCCCAGTACCTCAGGACATGAGCCTTGACGCCAAGAAGTTCACTGACCTCTCCGATCGAGTAGTAGAGTTTCTGCACCTTTTTCATATTGTGAGACCTTTCCGTTTCAGCGGTACATCTCTTTCTTCGCTTTTCTGACCATCAGGTCCTTTATCGCTTTATTCGGGTCTTTCCCATAGAAAAGGACACGGTACACCTGTTCCGCGATCGGCATCTCGACATGTGTCTTGCGTGAAAGAGCCACGGTGGCTTTTGTCGTCTTGACGCCTTCAGCGACCATGACCATCCCGGCAAGGACCTCCTGAAGGCTATGGCCGCGCCCGATCTGCTCCCCGACATACCGGTTTCTGCTGTGTCTGCTCATGCAAGTCACGATGAGATCACCGACGCCGGCGAGACCACTGAGTGTCTCCTCCCTGCCACCGAGGCGGGAAGCGAGGCGCTTGATCTCAGCGAGGCCGCGCGTGAGCAGGGCGGCTTTCGTATTGTCCCCGAAACCCAGCCCGTCGCATATGCCGGCCGCGATGGCGATCGTGTTCTTCAGTGATACACCAAGTTCGACTCCTGTCAGATCGGTATTAGTGTATATCCTGAAGTAACTGTTCATGAAAAACTGCTGGGTCCTCTCCAGGATCTCCATGTTCGAGCCGGCGACCACCACGGAGGTAGGCATCTTCCTGCTTACCTCCTCTGCATGGCTTGGACCGAGAATACCGACTATCCTGCCTTTCGTCTGCGGCAGTTCCTGACCGAGCACCTCGCTCATCCTGCAGAGCGTCTTTTCCTCGAGCCCTTTGGAGGCGTTCACTATGACCATCGATTTCCTGAACGAGGACGTCGCCCGAACCATCCGAGCCACGTTCCTTACGGTGTGGCTCGGAGTCACAAAGAGAACGTATGAACAGCCCTCGAGAGCGCTTTCGAGATCTCCAGTGATAGCCACTGAATGTGGGATCATCACACCAGGAAGAAATTTTTTGTTCTCTCTGTCTCTCACTATGGCTTCCACCTGGTCGCTGAAGAACTCCCAAAGGACGACATCATGCCCGTTGCCGTTCAGCAGTAGAGCAAGCGTGGTCCCCCAGCTTCCTGCTCCCAGGACCGCAATACGAGCCGGTTTCTTCTTCTTCATCATCGATTCAGAATATCCTTTTCTCAGTCCCCTCACGTAGCCTGCGGATGTTTGACCGGTGTTTATAGATTACGAAAAGCGCCACGACGATCGAAAGGTACAGGACCGAGACATGCGTAGACCTGTCCGTAATCGCCACCGCGGCGGGGAGACAGGCCGCTGAAACAATGCTGGCCAGGGAGACTATCCTTGAGATAAGCAGTACCACGATCCATATGACTATGCATGCCAGGACGGCAATCGGCGCCATGGCCAGGAAAGTGCCGGCTGTGGTCCCTACTCCCTTCCCGCCCGCGAATCTTACAAAAGCGGAGTAGTTATGTCCGATGATGACGATAAGAGCGGCTAATAACACGTACTGATATCCCTCCAGCCCGTAGATCGGTACAAGCCTGACGGCGAGGTACCCCTTGCCGATATCCGCGAGCAGGACCGGGATCGCCGCTCCCCTTCCAAGCACGCGGAAGGTGTTGGCCGCACCGAGATTCCCGCTGCCGTGCTCCCTGAGGTCGATGCCCCTGAGTAATCTTCCAGCGATGTAGCTGAAAGGGACGGCGCCCAGTAAATAGCTGGCCATTATCAGAAGCGTGATTCTCCACGCGGTCTCCATCAAGTCTCTCCTTTGGACCTCAGGGAGATTCTAACCGCGGTCCCCTCGAACGTAAATACTTTTCTTACTTGATTGTTCAGATAACGTATATAAGAACGAGGGAAATAGGCAGCTTTATTTACAAACAGCGTGAAGGTCGGCGGTTCCACTCCGGTCTGGGTGGCGTAGTAGATCTTCCCCGTGCCTCCGGCGTGGTATTTCGGGGGGTTTCTTCTGCCGGCATCCTCGAAGATCCTGTTCAGTTCTGATGTCGCAATCTGCCTGTTCCGCTCTTCCTGTATCCTCAGACATGCGGGGATTATCTTCGAAAGGCGGGTCCCGGTGGCCGCCGATACCGAGAGAACGGGTGCGTACGAGAGAAACTGCATTTCCTCTCTTATCTTTCGCTCGAACAGCTTGAACGTGTCGGTCTCACGGTCGACGAGATCCCATTTGTTCAGAAGGATCATCGCTCCCTTCCTCGACTTGTGCGCAAGGGAGGCCATACGGGTGTCCTGGTTCGAGATCTCGCCTGTCGACGCGTCGAGCATTACAAGTACTATATCGGCGCGTTCAACGCTCCTTATACTCATCATACTGCTTATCGAGTCCAGCCCCCTCTCCGTCCTCGCCTTTCGCTTGACCCCGGCTGTATCGACCAGCACTATATCCCGCCCATGGTATTTTATCCTGATGTCAATCGTGTCCCTGGTAGTGCCTGGGACTTCAGAGACGATATGCCTTTCCTCTCCGACCAGCGCATTTATCAGAGAGCTCTTTCCGACATTGGGCCTGCCCGTGACGGCTATCATAAGGTCTTCAGGCCCGTCGGTTTCGGCTACGCCGTCGGGCAATCCCTCCGTGACAGCATCAAGAAGATCGCCCACTCCCCTGCCCTGGAGAGCGCTGACCAAGAAGAGCCTTTCGAAGCCTAATCTATAGAAGATGCTTGCCTCGATCTCGTCTTGCTCGTTCTCGACCTTGTTGACGACAAGAAACATCCGTTCCCTGTGATCGCGGAATCTTCTCAGGAGCTTCTCGTCCTCATCGGTAGGACCGGTATCCACGTCTACCAGCAGGATTATGGAACGGGCGTCCTGGACGGTCCTCGCAATCCGCTCAGTTATGCTCTTCTGAAGATGGTCGTCAGAATCGAAGCCGAATCCGCCCGTATCGATCACGATGAATTCCCTGCCGTTCCATGATGTCGTTCCTTCCATCGTATCCCTGGTGACGCCGGGTGTTTCATGAGTGATCGCCTTCCGCGATCCCAGGATCCGGTTGAACAGGGTGGATTTGCCCGAATTGGTCTTGCCTATAATGGCCACTGTTGGAGGTCTTTTCATCCTTGATGCCTCCTGATCGCCTTCAGAACCCTGTCCTCGAGAAAATCCTCTTCCGGGACAAGCACTTTTGTCCCGAACAGCTTGCCGAGATCTCCTGGACGTGTGTCGTCGAGCATCCTTCCCTCGTGATTGACAGTGTTGGGAGGGAGTACGATCATCCCTCTGGGGCCGCCGTGCCGCCGAAGCGCATCAGCGACATCAGCTCCGGAGAGCAGGCCGGATACGGTCACTGACCTACCGAAGGTGGAATTTACGACCGGGACGAGATCGATGGAGATTCCGGGCAGATCCCTTTTAACGAGGGGAAGGATGTATCTTCGGAGCAATCTGCCTCCGAGACGTCCGGTGACAAGGGTCATGGTACCTGACGGCATGGGCTTCCTTCTCCTAAGGTGATCTATCCTGTCCTTGATCCGGTCTATGAACAGCCTGCTCATGCCGACTCCGTTTGACAGCTGTTCGAACCCTCCATATCTTGACGCGTCCGGCAGGACCCTTCCGGCGAGAAGGTAGAACTCGTCCGACATGAAGACGAAATCATGCCCTCCGCTCTTTTCCCTGAAGCCGCCGTTGAGATCACCAGCAAGGTCTATCATCCCCCTGGCCTCCGCAGGGGTGATCTTCCTGAGCCCCGCCAGCCCCTCCCTGTGTCCCGTCAGGCCTACAGGCACTACAGCCAGCGTTGCGCAGGACGGATAGAGCGAGAAGAGGTCACGGATCGTCTTCGCGAGTACCCGGCCGTCATTTACTCCCGGGATGACCACTATCTGGGCGTGTATCGACACCCCTCCATCGGCCAGTTCCTTCAGGACAGACATGATGTCGCTCTTTATCGGGCGGCCGAAGATTTTTTTGCGCACATCCGCGGAAGTGGCATGGACCGATACGTAGAGCGGGGAGAGGTTATAGTCTATTATCCTTTTCAGCTGCTGCCTCGAGATATCGTTCAGGGTTATGTAGTTGCCGAAGAGGAAGCTGAGCCTGTAATCGTCGTCCTTGAAATACAGCGTATCCCTCATCCCCGGAGGCATCTGGTCGACGAAGCAGAAGATGCATCGGGAAGAGCAGCGGATGAAGCGCATCTCCTCGAAGACCGGCGCCGCCTTCTCGAGTGTCTCGACCTTTAACCTTCTCTCGATGACTCTGCCGTTATCCCTCTGCACGCTGAATAATGCAGAATCGATACCCGAGAGGATATAATAGAGATCGAGTTGATCACCTACTTTTTTCCCGTCAATCGCCGTTATGCTGTCTCCCCTGCGGAAGAATCCTGCATCGCCGCGTATATCGATGATCTTTACAGGCATAAGAATTGAAAGAAGCGCGCAACCCGTTTTGCAATAAAAGGTTGCGCGCTCTGTTTAAAAGAGCGGGCAACGGGATTCGAACCCGCGACCCTCAGCTTGGGAAGCTGATACTCTACCAGCTGAGTTATGCCCGCATACAATTCCGGTTTCCTCGAAGTTATCAGGTGCCATGGCCTCTGTCAAGCACGTTGAGGGCCGTACCAAGCAGGTCTTCCTGCTCGGCATCCAGCCACTTCACTTCCGGCTCCTTGCGGAACCATGTCATCTGCCGCTTGGCGTACTGCCCTGTCAAAAGAGCAATTCTTCCGGTCGCTGAACGGACGTCCACATCTCCCCTTACGAAGCGGACGGTTTCAGGATATCCGAGTGCCTGAAGCCCCGGACATGAAGGATCGGCTCCACGGGAGAGGATACTCGATACTTCTTCAGGCCAGCCCGCTTTGTACATCTCCTCGGTCCGCCGGGCTATACGTGCCCTGAGCTGCTCCCTGTCCATATCCAGGCCGATCCAGACGAGGCCGGCCATCCCGGCTGAACCGTCTTCTCTCTGCCTGCGGAAGTGGTCGCTAAGGCTTATCCCTGTCAGTTCGAGGACCTCCAGGGCCCTGACGATCCTGTACCTGTCGTTCTCATGTATCCTGCTTACGCTGCCCTGGTCTGAGGACCGAAGCCTGGAATAAAGTTCTTCGGTGGCTATGCCTTCGATTCCCTTCTCGAATCCCTCCCTTTCGGAGGGGTCGAGCTCGACATCGAACAGGCCTCGCGTAACGGAGCGAAGATAGAGGCCGGAACCACCGACCAGCAAAGGGATCTTTCCCGCTCCTCTGATCTTTTCCATTGCCTCATGAGCTCGATCCGTGAACCAGCCTGCGTTGCTCTTTTCCGTTATGTCAAGGATATCGATGCAGTGATGCTTTACGCGCGCCTGTTCTTCGCTGGTAGGCTTTGCGGTGCCGATGTCCAGCCCGCGATATATCTGTCTGGAGTCTATCGAGACTATCTCGCCTCCGATCTTCTCGGCGAGTCTCATCCCGAGGGAGCTCTTTCCCACGGCCGTGGGCCCGACTATTACAATGCCCTTCATCTACCCCTCCGTTCCGGGGGTACGCTGAAATCTCTTCTCGAGTTCACGCATCTCGACACGAAGCATCGTCGGTCTTCCATGGGGACAGGTAAAAGGGAATTCTGTCGCGAAGAGCTGATCGGTCAGGCTTTCCATCTCCTCGAGAGTCAGCCGCTCGCCCGCCCGCACAGCTGAATGGCAGGCGAATGACCTCAGTATCGAATCTGTGGCCGGGAGGCCACGTCCGAGATCTGCAAGGATGGTGCGAAGCAGTCGCCCGTCATCCCAGTTTCTTACTCCCGCCGGTATACCGCGTACGATGATGGTCCTCATCCCGAAAGGTTCTGCCTCGAAACCGAGGCCGGGCAGAGTATCGACGATCTTCTCGAAACTGTCATACTCATCGGGAGAGAGCTCTATGGTCGCCGGGAAGAGAAGGGATTGGACGATCGCCTTCTCTCCTTCCAGGTTGCGTCTTGCCTTGTCGTACAGGATCCTCTCATGCGCGGCATGCTGATCGATTATCACCATACCGCCCCTGATCTCGATCATTATGTAACTGTCGTGGAGCTGCCAGTAGAGACCGGTCGATGTCTGCCCATGTGCCCCGCCGCCATCCTTTTCGAAGAGCGGCCGTGGCGATTCCTGAAAGAGCCAGTCCGACCGGCCCGGCTCGGCCGTCCTGGATATGCCCTGAGGGTCTTTTCCCGCAGGTGTGTCGGAAGAATTGTCTTCTGGAAAGATCGATCTGTATACCGATTCGACCTTGTCCCTGAACGATATTGTCCTGTCCTCGAGAGCCTCTCTGACCGCCGAGGATACGAGCCGGTGGACATCTCTCTCGTTTTCGAAACGCACTTCGGCCTTGGAAGGATGCACGTTCACGTCCAGCATCTCGGGAGGTGTCTCGAGCATCAGGACCACGACCGGGAATCTGTCACCTGGTATTATTGACTGATACGCTTGACGGACGGCGTGCCCGATAAGCTTGTCCCTGACATACCTGCCGTTGACGAACATGAACTGTGAGGAACGGTTTCCCTTTGTCAGCGAGGGCATCGATACGTATCCGCTTACCTCGAGACTGCCGTCCGACTTGCTGAAAGGTTTCAAGTGAGGAAATACTGAAGGACCGAGGACCATCTCAACACGCTCTTCGAGAGTGCCAGCTGGAAAGGAAAGCAACTCCCTGCCGTTGCTTCTCATCACGAAGGCTGTACCCGGCCATGCGAGCGCAAACCCCTGTATGGCAGAGACGATCCTTCGTGTCTCGGAAGCATCCGACGAAAGAAATTTCCTTCTCGCGGGAAGATTGAAGAAAAGGTCCTCTACGATTATCTCCGTACCGACCTTCCGTACGAGCGGACGGTCCTCTCGCTGTTCCCCTCCTGCCCAGCGGACCTCCCGTCCGACTTCCATTCCTTCTTCCATGGACCGGATAGTCATCCTGGAAACAGCGTTGATGCTCGCAAGAGCCTCACCCCTGAACCCGAGTGAGCGTACCCTGAATATATCCTCGATCTTCGATATCTTGCTGGTGGAGTAGTTTTCGACAGCCATCGGTATATCCCCGGCAGCGATTCCTGTCCCGTCGTCGTCGATCCTGATCGAGCGCTTTCCTCCTCCTTCTATCTCAAGGACGATCCTGGTGGCGGAGGCGTCCAGAGCGTTCTCGACGAGTTCCTTTACGACATTGAAAGGTCTCTCGACGACCTCGCCGGCAGCTATCTTTCCCGTGGTCTCGGGAGCGAGTTTCTGTATCCGGGCCACATCAACACCATGTCATTAAAGCTTTTAAGACCATATTGCGGATCAGGCGCCCTTAATGGGGACCATCCGAGAAGTGAAGATAGCACAGTATTTTATCTGATGGCAACGGAGAATGAGGCCTCTGGGAGGGAGTCTCAGAACCGGTTTTTCGCCTCGGTGATGAGTTCGGCGGATGTCTCGGCTCCTCCGGGGAACACAGCGAAAGAGCTGGATGGGTACACTCTTTCCTCGACGAACATTTTCCTCCTTTTCAGTACCGTCGTTATGAAATCAAGGAGGCGCCTCTCGAGGTACTCGATCCGCTGATGGCTCTCCAGGGAGATCACCGCGAAGATGTCGGGTTCGATCCAAGAGAAATAATCGGTCTTTCTCACCTGCTTGCGTACTCCGATACTCAATTCGTTGATAAGCTCGAGGGTCGAATTGTAGTCTGTCTTGAGGATCTCTTTGAGCCCGATGATCTTGTAAAGTGTGACTATGAAGCCGTGGTGATACCTTTCGGCACGCTCGATCTCCTCGTTTATCCTTTCGAGCAGGATCTTCTGGTTGGAGCGCAGAAGGTCGTCAAACGATGCCGCTTTGCTTTCCCTCTTCCCAGTCCCGCTTTCGTGGAGGATCGGCAGCACTATCTCCGATATCCTGGAGAGGAGTTCAAGCTCATGAGTACCGAAGATAGACGGGTCGAGAGGTGATCCTGGAACGCGGTCGTATCCTATGTAGTATGCCTCGAAATCCTTTCCGCCGATGAAGGGATAGTTCACTAATGACCTGTATGGCGGTGGGCTATCGTACGTTCCGATATTCCTTGAGAGGAAACTTATACACTCAGGTTTGCCCTTCTCCAGGACTCGCATCAGCATCTGCTCGTCAGTAGACCTAAGGAAAGCCCGTTCCTTTTCGTCCTCCGGAAAAGCATGGTAGGCGGTTTCTTCTTTTCTGGAGCTGATGTAATGGAAACTGCCTCTGCTCGCGCCGATTATCGGAGAGATCAGTCCCGGCAGCATCTTGATCTTGTCCACAAGTCCGGAAGTACCCATCAGCGCTGGAGTGAGGCTGGAGAGCTCCTCGAGGCTGATCATCTTACGAGCCTGCCGGAGCTCTCTTAGCTGGGTGTATACGAAGAAGCCGAGCTGGAACCTCAATACGTCCTTGATCTTGATAAAGCTTTCCAGTGAATCGAGGCTGGAGAACTCGAAGAGCGCGACACCAAGAGGGTCCTCATGCTCGAGGGGCAAGTATATCGAAGTCAGAGCATCCCTGCGGCCGGAGATCCTGAGGCCGGCATCGTGGTCGGCCTCGGTCATCATGACTTCTTCCCTGTTCATATAAGAGCGGGCGAGACTTCCCTTTATGCAGTGTATGCGCGGTGCCCTGCCACCGTCCTGGACCTGCTGGTCGCTTCCTCCAAGTATGAGCCAGTCGCCCTCATCGGTCGCCGTGTAGATCGTTACCGTGTCTGCCGAGAGTATCTCCGCCAGCGCGCGACAGAGGAACAGGAACTTATCGTGGAAATCGATGTCCCTCTGGAACAGGGATTCGATATAGTTCCTTATCTTGAATTCCGTTTCGCGTATCTTCTCCGTGTCGATCCTCAGATGCTGGGCCAGGATCGGGGCGATCTTCGAAGCCAGAAGGTCTATCGTGTCGCGATCATTCTCGTCCAGACGGCGCTCCCCTTCACTGGTCGACACATTGAGGACTCCGATCAGCGAGTTGCCCGACAACAACGGAGCGGACACCGAGCTGCTGATATCCTCCCTCTCCCTGCCGTTTCTATAAAGCGGGTTCTCGACGAGGTCATGAACGAGCATAGCCCCTCTGCTCTCAGCCACCTTGCCGGCAATCCCGGAACCGATCTTCTGTCTCGTGCTCGATACAACTTCGTCGCTGAGACCCATCGCGTAGCCTATATAAAGCTCTCCGGCATTTTCGGAGTGGAGCATGATCGAGCCTGTCGATGCTTCGACCGCCCGTACGGAAATCTCGAGGAGCCATTTCAGAAGACGGTCACGGTCAGTGATCCTGTTGATATACTGGAGCGCCTGTTCCAGGTGCCTCGGCCAGGGAGGCTTTTCGGGCATCTTGATCTCGCCTGCAGTGGCGCTGTCAGCCATGCTGGAAGCGGCTTCCGATGGATTGAGTATCCTTACCCCCGCCTGGGACAGCATCCCGAGTTCAGAGCTATAGACACCACTCTTTCCCGAGACGACGACATAATCGGCTTTTTCGAATGCTTTAAGAAAGGACCTGTCGGTGAAGACGTGGACGCCGATTATCTCGGCGACCTCCATGGCTACAGCCCTGGGATCGCGGTCATAGATCCCCAGGATCTCGAATCCCGGGTCTCTGTGATATTCGCTGAGGATGTTGAGCTCGTCCTCGCCGCCGCCAAGAATGGCGATCTTAGCCATCTTCACTTTTCCCTTCGGAATGAACCCTGGAATGCGGTATTCCGTCGGGATAAATGAGCAAGAAAGGGGCCATTCAGCCCTTATCCAGGCCCTTCGACAGGATGTCCTTGAGCCCGGCCAGGAATTCGAGGGCCTGAATAGGAGTCATATTATCTGTTACCAACGAGTTAAGCCTATCGCGCACCTCGTCGCCAGTATCAAAAAGGCTCATCTGCCTCTCGAGGGAAATCGACGATGTATCAGGCCCCGATGTGTCCTTTTCAAGCATCTGCAGGATTTCAGAGGCTCTTGACACAACACTCGAAGGAAGTCCCGCAAGTCGAGCTACATGTATACCATAGCTCTTGTCGCTCTTTCCCTCCTCGACATGATAAAGGAATACGATAGTATCCCCCCATTCCTTGACGGCGATCCTTACATTATGGATCCGCACGAACCTGTCGGCAAGATCGGTGAGCTCATGGTAATGGGTGGCGAAGAGGGTCTTCGGCCGCCTTCCCTCCTCCTCGACCAGGAACTCGGTGACCGCCCATGCTATGCTGAGGCCGTCGAGCGTACTTGTGCCCCGACCGATCTCGTCGAGAAGGACCAGACTCCTCGATGTGCAGCCATGAAGAATACGCGCGGTCTCCGCCATCTCGACGAGGAATGTGCTCTGGCCCCTCGCGAGATTGTCGCTGGAGCCGACCCTGGTGAATATCCGGTCCATAACCCCTATTTCGGCCCTTGCCGCCGGGACAAAGCCGCCCATATGCGCCATGATCGATATAAGCGCCGCCTGCCTTATGTATGTGGATTTCCCGCCCATATTGGGACCGGTGATTATGAGGAGCTGCCTCTCTTCAGGCCTCAGTATGAGATCGTTCGGTATGAAATTCGTTCCGGACAGGCTTTCTACTACGGGATGCCTCCCGCCTGTTATGACGAGATCCACAGAGCCGTCCATCACCGGCCGGCAGTAATCCTTTTCAAGGGCCAGATCCGCCAGCGAAGAGAGGGTGTCCACGCGAGCGACAGCGGAGGCGATATTTTTCAGGCTCGCGCTTTCCGCCGCGATATCGGCGCATATCCGGGAAAAGATCGCGCGTTCCATCTCGATCCTTCGCGATTCAGCGGTGAGGATCATGTTTTCCCGTTCTTTCAGTGCGCCCGTGATGTATCGCTGTGAGTTCACAAGCGTCTGTTTCGCAGTATAGTCATCGGGCACCTTGTCCTGGTGGATCCGGGAGACCTCGATATAGTAGCCGAACACCTTGTTGTATCCTACCTTGAGCGTCGGTATTCCCGTGCGTTCCCTCTCCGTTTCCTGAAGAGAGGCGATCCAGCTCTTTCCGCCCTCGGAATCGTCTATCAGGCAGTCCAGATCGGGGTCGAATCCGCGGCGGATAAACCCGCCGTCTCTCATGTGGGCGGGGCAGTCAGGTTCGATGCTTCTCTCGATAAGCCCGGAAGCCTCGATATGAGTGGTCATTTCCTCAACTGCCATTTTCACCGCATCGGCGCTGATGGTCCCGCAGAGAGCGGCTATACCGGGCATTCTTTCTAGAGCCGAAGCCAGTGACAGAAGCTCCCTGGGGAAAGCCTTTCCCGTCACGATTCTGGAGAGTATCCTTTCGATGTCTGGCATCCCGGTGAGAGCGCCTCGCAAGCGCATGAGAGATGATTTGCTGTCCGTGAACGCCTCGATGGAGTCAAGCCTCTCCTCGATCACATGCAAATCTCTTGATGGTCTCATGAGCCAATCGCGCAGCTCTCTTCCCCCGGCTGCGGTCCTGGTCCTGTCGATATGATGTATGAGTGTCGTTTCGTCTGTGTTACCGCGCAGCGGTTCGAACAGCTCGAGGTTCCGCAGCGTCTCCTGGTCGAGAAACAGCGTGTCCATCGAAACTATCCGCCGTATCGAAGTCACGTGCTCCAGTCCACTCCTGCGCAGCTGTTTCACATGCGTGAGGAGGGCGCCCGAGGCAGAAAGGCCCAGCGGTTCCTGTTCCAGTCCGAAGCATGTCAGGTCCGGGACACCGAAGTGACCGGTCAGCGCCCGCCTCGCCTCCGTCTCAGAGAATTCGAAACCCGGCGGCGTATCGATCGGGCAACCAGGGAACAGCCCCCGGATGAACTCGGATGCCGAGGTCGAACCTTCAGGAGCGATAGCTTCGCGGACCGGAAGGCCGGCGATCATGCTCTCGACTGACTCGGGCACGTCAGTTCCGGCGCTGAACTCTCCTGTGGAAAGATCCATGAAAGCGAAGCCGATCCGGCCATCGCCAGATTTGACTGAAAGTATGAAGTTGTTCTCGTTCTCCGCGAGCATTGCGGGAGAAAGTGACGTCCCAGGGGTGATTACATCTGTAACCTGCCTGCGCACGACATTCCTGCCCTCGCCCGGTTTCTCGATCTGATCGCAGACGACGACCTTCTTGCCCGCGGACAGGAGGCGGCTTATATACGCGTCCGCAGCGTGGACTGGCACTCCTGCAAGCGGGATGGGATTCTTCTTGTCTCTCGATGTAAGGGCTATGTTAAGGATCCTGGAGACCTCGCGCGCGTCATCGTAGAAAGTCTCATAGAAATCTCCGACCTGAAAGAAGAGGATACCGTCACCATAACGGTCCTTGATCTCCCTGTACTGGGACATCAGCGGTGTAAGCCTTGATGGGGGCATCTATTCGACAGGGAGGACCTTGCTGGAATACCCGGTGCGTTCCATGACCTTGATGGCCGCTTCTTCCGCCTCCTCGCGCGAGCGGTATTTTCCGGCACGGACCCTGTACCAGAGGTGTCCACCGCTCTCAGCAACCTCAATGTGCAGATCATCTATCATCGAGTTGAGATCGGAGATGAACGCATGAGCATTCTTTTTCTCGCTGAACGCGCCGAACTGAAGTGTATACCCTTGCGAACCGTCGGCCTGCGAAGCCATCCCTGATGAAACCGTCTCTCCCCCTTCACCCCCCTTCACCTTCGGTTCAGGCCCCGTGCGATTAAGCGCGGAGTCTATCATCAGGACCTTTTCTCTGGCCTTAGGCGCCTCGGGTGAGGCCGGGAAGTTCCTCTCGACGTTCCTGTACGTCTGCAGGGCTTTTTCTCTTTCTCCGGTCATCTCGTAACATTCGCCCAGGCGGAACCCGGCGATCGGGCTGGAATAGGCGGCGGCGATAGTCTCGTACCTGTCCACGGCGTCGTTTATCCTGCCTGAACGGATATCCAGCTCGGCAAGCGCGATATAGCTCCAGTGCAGGTAGTCTCCTCTGTCGATCTGCCCGAAGTCCCTCCTGGCTCCCTCGAGATCTCCGAGCTGTTTCCTGGCGAGTCCTCTGAAATAGACCGCCTCATATTTGTCCCCGCCCCTGCCCTCGGCCCTTATTCCTTCGAGCAGACTTACGGCCTGGTCGTACTCACCGGTAGAGTAGTATATCTTTGCCAGCTCTACGCGTGCTACAAGGGCTTCCCGCTCATCGCCAGTCCTCATGACTTCTTCAAGCGCCGAAGTGGCGCCTCCTGTATCCGTTTTCAGTTCAGCGAGAAGGAGCATCGCCTGGTCACGTGTCCTTCCACGCATTCCCGGCAGTTCCTCCATGAGGCTCTTTTCCGCCTTCCCGTATTCCTTGCGGTTGAACTGGCCTCTGACAGACCTCAGTCCTGCCCCTCCAGCATCCTCGGGGGATAACACCGGCATGGCCGCCATTGCGGCTGCGATCATAAATGCCTTACTGGATAATCTCATCTTTTTTTATGGAATCGAAACTGCAGCAGGCTCTGCAGAATCCAAGGCTGGTCCCGTATGCCTCCCCGCAGCTTCCACATCTCCACGTGCCAGACGCTGTAGGCACTCTGTCATTCTCTTCAAGCACGCTGAGTCCTTCGTCGGTCCTTCCGCTCTTGATATACAGCGAAGCAAGGGAGACTGTGAGGTTTTTATTTCTGGAGACCCTCTCTCCTTCTCCTTCAAGAAGGTCTATACCTCGTAATATCTCGCCCTTCTTGGCGTAGAAACGGGCAAGAGAAGACAGGAGAAGCGGATCAGATGGATATTTCTGGAGCAGCCTCGACAAGATCCCCTCTAGTTCGTCGAACCTTCCTGATTCGAACAGTGCCTTCTCAAGCAGGGCGGCGACTTCTGGGAAATATCCCATTTCGAGCATCAGCAGTTTTTCCCACATGCGGACGGCCTTGTCGAGGTTGCCCTTGTCCATGGCGAGGCTGGCGCTAAGATACAGCGCGCCGGGACAATCCGGGTCTTCCTTTCTCGCCTTATCGAGGTATTTGCCCGCTTCATCGTCATCGCCCGCTTCCATAAGGGAGAACGCTATCGCCGTAAGGTAGGACGCTCTCATGCGAGGCGTGATCGAACCTTCCATACGGGAGAGTTCTTTCATGGCGCCGTAGGCGCTCTCAAAATCGCCCTGGGCATGGTAAAGCCTGTGCAGAGCGGAAAGCACATCCGCGTCTTTTCGCTTCCTGCGCACGGTTTCGAGCGCCGTCACGGCCCTGTCCGTCCTGCCAAGTGCCGCCAGGTCCTCCGCGATCGAAAGCTGAATGGCTTTCTCGTCATCGAAACTGAGGCCGGACCTGACTGTCAGGCCGCGGTGCAGCTGGAGCGCTTTATCCGCCTGCCCTCTCTCGCGCATCAGGTCTCCCAGCTGAATATACGCGTCGACAGCGTCCTCGCCGTTACGTACGGCAGACGCCAGAAGGGAGTAGGCTTCTTCCTTCTTTCCGCTGATCAGAGCGTAGAGGGCATCGATATACCTGCTGCGCCTGGCTGCGCTCCTTTTTCTCCTCTGCAGGAGGACGACCAGGGAGAAGATCAAGACCGCGAAAGCCAGGACCAGGATCAGAACAAATCTCATATTGATCGTATCCATGTGAAGATGCTCCCCGTCATGGCATATCATCCGGCAGGCTGTCGGATGAGCCTTCCTCCAGGGGCAGGTTTCTAAGAGCCTCGATCTCGTCCTGCAACCTGCGACGGCCCTTCTTCTCCCGGCTGACCCGGAGGAGCAACTGGGCTTCCCGTACCCAGGCGCCTATCGCCCATACGAGCATTCCAACGAGGAAAGTGACCACAAGTATTATGTTGACCGGAAGTCCATAGAACGTCCATTTGAACAGATGAAACTCTGCGACCTTCTGGTCGGCATTGAGCATGCCCAGCCACACTAGGGCGACGACACCTAACAGAAGGATTATCCCTCTCAAGATCCACACCTTGGTTACCTCCCCGTAATCTCTTCCCCTATAAAAGTGAAATTATTCAATTCTTTAAGGACTACACCCAAGATATCCCCGGGGTTCCGGTCTTCAGACCGGATCAGCACGTTCCTGAAATGCGGAGTCCTGCCTTTCAGAAACTGATATTCTCCTTTTTTTACACGAGCGTCAAGGAGGATTTCCTCACTGCACCCAAGCCGTGAAGCCATAATCTCCTTCCTGATACGACGTACTGTGGAGTTCAGGGTCTCGAGCCTCTCCTTCTTCACATCGAGAGGGACGTCATCCTCCAGTTCCGCGGCCCTGGTCCCCTCTCTCGGGGAATACTTGAAGGTGAAAGCGGCATCGAATCTCACCTTTTCAACTATATCGAGTGTCTCTTCGAAGTCACCGGAAGTCTCTCCGGGAAAGCCGACGATTATGTCAGTGGTAAAGGAGATGTCCGGCAGGTGCTTTCTTGCCACGTCGGTTATATGCAGGTAGTCAGACCGTGTGTATCCCCTGTTCATCCATGAAAGGACGCGGTCGCTGCCTGCCTGGAATGGAAGGTGTATGTGAGGGCATATCCTGCCGTCTTCCGACATCAATGCGAATATCCGCTCATCCACATCCCTGGGGTGAGTGGTAAGGAACCTGATCCTCTTGATCTCCGTCTCATCGAGGATCCTGTACAGCAGATCGACGAAACCGCAATCACCTGAACGATAAGCCATGACATTCTGTCCGAGGAGCGTGACTTCTTTTGCGCCCGATGCAGCCAGCAGCCGCAGATCCACAATGACAGCGGCTGTATCCTTGCTCCGGACCGCGCCCCTGACATATGGCACGATGCAGTACGAACAGTAGTTTTCGCAACCGCGTGTTATAGACAGATACCTGGACGGCGAGGAACCTGAGACATTCTGGAGCCTGTAGGTCACAGATGCGTCTTTTTCAACCAGGACCTTTCCGCTCTCTCCCGAAAGAGCGGAGGAGATAGCCGAAGGCAGCGCTGAGTAGCTGTCCGGCCCTGCGACGATATCGAGCGAAGGAACGAGTTCAAAAAGCCTGTCGCCGAGTCTCTGCGCCATGCACCCGCATACGGCAAGGACTGCGTTGTCATGCCTGGACAGGTCGTTCAACCTGCCTAACGCCCTTCTCTCGGCATGTTCCCTTACGCTGCATGTGTTTACAACGATTACATCGGCCATTGAAGGGTCTGGGGTCATGACGAATCCCTCGCCCTCGAGCATCGATTCCAGCACTTCCGAGTCGAAGGCGTTCATCTGACAGCCGAAACATTCGAGATAGACTTTGCCGACCTTCATCACCCTGTCCTCCCATAAAGCCTTCCCATTGAATAGTGGGTTATCTCCACGGGAAGAAGCCTTCCGTTGAGAGATTCGGGGCATTCGACGCTGACTTCGCAGTAGCTGCCCGTAAGTGCCTTAGAAAAGCGGGAGTAACGCCCGGCCTTTCCCTGTATCACGGCCATTTCCCGGCTTCCGGTCCGGGATCTCATGAAATCTTTCTTCTTGGATCTCCCCAGCCGGATCAGTCTCCTGCTTCGGCGTTTCTTCGCGTCAGGATCGACTTGCCCGGCCATATTCTCCGCCGGAGTACCAGGGCGTCTGGAGAACGAGAAAACATGAAAATATGTCAGTGGCAGAGATCTGACGAATTCGAAAGTCTTCCTGAAGCTCCGGTCATCTTCGCCGGGGAATCCGGTGATGATGTCCGTTCCTATTCCGATGCCGTCCGACAGGACTCTTACGGCTTCGATCCTCTCTCTGAAGAAGGATGTGTCATACGGTCTCCTCATCGCCTCGAGGATCGTATCGTCACCGCTCTGCAGCGGTATATGGAGATGAGAAGCAAGCCTGTCTGTGGATGATATCATTGAAAGAAGCCCGTCGGTCACCTCGTTCACTTCGATGCTGCTCAGCCTTACCCGCGGCAACGAGGTCTCGTCCAGTATCCTTCCGACCAGGCGCTCCAGAGAACTCCCTCCGTCAAGGTCCTTCCCGTATCTGCCTATATGGATACCGGTCAGGACGATCTCCTCGATCCCATTGTTCTCGAGTTTCCTGACCTGGCCCAGGACTTGATCGGCCGGCACGCTGCGGCTCCTTCCCCTGGCCCTGGGGATGATACAATATGTGCAGGCCGAGTCGCATCCCTCCTGTATTTTGATGAAAGCTCTGGAATGCTCATGAAATTCGGCTATATCGAAATCCACGCTCTTCGCCCCTGCTTCTCCAGCATTCGAGCGGCCGGCCATATTCTCGAGTATATCAACGATCGAATACTTATCCCTGTTGCCCAGGACCAGATCGGTCTCGTCCATCTTTTCGAGGCTCTCAGGCTGGGTCTCGGCATAGCAGCCGGTGACGATTATCTTGGAATCCGGGGCGGCCTTTCTGGCCCTTCTGACTGCATTCCTGCAGCGTGAGTCTGTTCTGCCCGTGACTGAACAGGTATTTATGATATAGTAATCGGCGTTTTCCCCGAATGTCCTGAATTTCCAATCCCTGCCGACGAGCGCCTGCCGTATGCATTCCGATTCGTACTGGTTAAGCTTGCACCCCAGCGTAGTTATCGCGAATGAAGGCCCCACATTTTTAAGCGATCCATTCAAGGATTGTCTCCGTGACGCTGAAAAAGAAATGAGGGTGGCGTACCACCCTCATCTCGGTTTATCGGACTTCATGGACGGTCAGGGTCCCTATTCGGTTCCCTTTTCATCTTCAAGCTCAGCAGACGCTTCCGGTTCCTCGTTGACCGGTGATGCCGGATCGGCTGGCGGGACGCCATCAGCGGGCTCTTCCGCCGCCTTTTCCTCGACTGCGGCCTCCTCGGTCTTCGCAGTCTCGTCTTCCGGTTTCGTCTCTACGGCTTTTAGCTCGATATCATCGATATCGTCGTAGTCATCTGCGCCAGCCTCGTCGAAATCCTCATTGGAGGCCTTCTTCTCTTCGGAAGGAACTGGCTCGGCGGCGGCTTTTCGGGGATGTGAATCCCTGTAAGAAGCCAGCTCGTCCGCGCCCTTACCTTCGAAGAAGGCATTAACGCTGAGTACGATACGCTTGTTCTGCGGATCGACCTTTATGACCTTGAGCGGAAGCTCCATGTTGTTCTCGAAGAACTCAGAGGGCTGTTTCATACCTTCGATGCCAAGGTGGGACAGCGGCACAAATCCCTCGACATCGTCTCTCAACTCGACCACCGCTCCCCTGTCGAGAATACGGGTGATGACGCCCTTCGTCTCGGTGCCGATGTTGAACTCGGTCGCGAGCTCGGTCCAAGGATTTTCCCGCGTCTGCTTCATGCCGAGACTGATCCGCCTCTTGTCGCTGTCGATCTCGAGAACGACCACTTCCAAGTCGTCGCCCTTCTTTACCATCTCTGACGGGTGACGGATCCTCTTGGCCCATGACATGTCAGAGATATGGACCAGCCCGTCGATGCCGTCCTCTATTTCCACGAAGGCTCCGAAGTTCGTAAGGTTTCTGACCTTGCCCCTGAGCCTAGTGCCTGGAGGATACTTGTTCTCGAGAGCCTTCCATGGATCTGGCTCGAGTTGCTTGAGGCCCAGCGAGATCTTTTCGTGTTCTTTGTCGACGTTGAGCACGACGGCCTCGACTGTATCGCCTATAGCAACGACCTTTGAAGGGTGTTTGACGTGTCTGGTCCAGGACATCTCGGAGATATGAATAAGGCCCTCGATGCCCTTCTCCAGCTCGACGAACGCGCCGTAGTCGGTGATTGAGACGACTTTGCCGCGCATCTTCTTGCCTATCGGATAGCGTTCATCGACGCCTTCCCACGGGTAGGGCGTGAGCTGCTTGAGGCCGAGGGAGATCCTTTCCCTTTCGCGGTCAAAATCGAGGATCTTGATCTTGAGCTTGTCCCCGATCGCTACTACCTCCGAAGGATGGCTCACGCGGCCCCATGTCAGGTCGGTGAGGTGAAGAAGACCGTCGATGCCTCCGAGATCGACGAAAGCGCCGAAATCGGTGATGTTCTTGACGACTCCTTCTCTTTCCTGGCCGACTTCGAGTTCGGCGAGAAGAGCCGTCTTTTTTTCTTCGCGTTCCTCTTCAAGCACTACCCTGCGGGAGACGACGATATTGCGGCGCCTCTTGTTCAACTTGATGATCTTGCAGTCCAGGTTCTCGCCCAGCATCTCATCGAGGTTGGGAACCTGCCTCAGGGCTATCTGCGACCCCGGAAGGAACGCGTCTACGCCCATGAGCTTGACTACCAGGCCGCCCTTGATCCTTCTATCGACGGTCGCCGTGACTACATTGCCGCCGTCGTAGGCGTCCTTGATCTCGTCCCAGGCCTTGAGGAAATCGGCCTTGATCTTCGAGAGTACAATAAGGCCGTCCTGATTCTCCATCTTCTCGAGGAAAACATCGAACGTATCGCCGTGCTTTACCTCGGTGACATTGGCGAACTCGGCGATAGGAATGGTCCCCTCGCTCTTGAATCCAACGTCGAGTATGACTTCCTTCTCGCTTACGGAGTAGACGGTCCCCTTGACGATCCTGCCTTCTCTGAGCTCCTCGCCCTCGGACGGTACGTTCTCGACCAGCGCAATCCAGTCTTCCTCTGTAGCGCCCCTGTTCTCGAGCTCCTCCGCAGAGACTTCATCGAAGATCCTCAAGTACGACAGGTTGCTCCTGCCGGCAGGGTTTACACCCCCCTTTTTCTCTTCTTTCCCGGGTAACCCGGGGTCATGCTGTGTTGACTCGAATGTTTCTTCCTGCATTCAGCTATCTCCCCTTTCATAGTGGATTTAATGGATTATGATATGCGGTTTGCGGGCAGTTCGCAAGGGAATTCTGGGGGTGGCGGAGTGGGGTTTCAGCAGTCAGATATCTCTTTGAGGCGGACCAGGACGTCCTCGATCACCCAGCCCGGTGTCGATGTGCCTGTCGTGACCCCTATCCTGTCCCCGTCCTCAAACCAGGAGGGGTCTATATCGTCGGCCGTTTCGATGAACCTGGAGGTTATTCCCTCATCGACGCACATCTGGAAGAGCCTCTTCGTGTTCGAGCTCCCCTTTCCGCCGACTACGAGCACCATATCCACGTTACGGGACAGCTCGAGAGTCGCCTCCCGTCTCAGGATGGTCGCTTGGCAGATCGTGTCATGGACCCTCAGGTCCGCTATGTGCTTTTCGAGCTCTCCGACTATCCGCATGGCCCTTTCACGAGAGAAAGTCGTCTGGATGACCACTCCCGCCCTGTCTATCCCGCACACCGATCCGGCCTCCTCCAGACTTGATATTATGATCGGATCGGTGCCGGCCTGACCTGATATGGCGCGCACCTCGGGGTGAGTGCTGTCCCCAATGATTATGACTTTCCTGCCCTCTTCAGACATCCTTCGGACGTATTTCTGGCTTTTCTGGACGAACGGACACGTCGTATCAATAAGCTCGATACCTCTGCCTCGCGCCTGCTCTATGACATCCGGCATAACTCCGTGGGCCCTTATTATCAGGGTGTCCCCCTCGGAAAGTTCATCCATGGACGCGACCGGGACCACTCCCCTCGACTTCAGGTCCTCGACGGCCTGCTTGTTATGGATCACGTCCCCTATGGAATAGATGGTCCTGCCCCCGTCACCGAGCCCCTCATCGATAAGCCTCATAGCTCTCTTGACTCCGAAGCAGAATCCCGTTATCGGGGATACGACTACTTCAAGCATATGTCTCGTCCTCGAGCATCTTTATGGCCTCATGGATCATATTTGAAAGGACTGCGTAATCCTTCTTCCTGTCATCGTTTTCATAGGAACGGGGTATCCGTATTGCTCTTCCGATCCGCACCTCAAGCCGGGTCCTCCTGAGGAGGCAGTCCCCGAGAATGTTCGACCCCCTGATATAAACGGGTACGATCGACTTTCCGGAACGGTAGGCTATCATCCCTATCCCGGGCTTGAAATCCTTGAGCTTTCCCGTCTTCGAACGTGTACCTTCCGGAAACATCAGGACAGAGTCTCCGCGTTCGAACGCCTTATCGATCGTCTTTATCGTGGATTTGTCAAATCCTTCCCTGTCTATCGGGATCGCGTGGTACTTTCTGATAAGCTTGGAGAAGAGCCAGTTCCTGAAGAGTTCTTTCTTCGCGACAAACCAGATCTCACGTTCCAGAGTGGAGCCTACCAGCGGCGGGTCATACCACGAGATATGGTTCGAGGCGAAAAAGAAGCTCTCGGCGAACCTGAGGTTTTCCGCGCCGTGGATCCTGAGGCCGAACAGCAGCCTGCAGAAGAACCTTATCATGGCCTGAGCCACCGAGTAGTAAGCGTTTCTCTGTTTCTTGTACCGGTTCGTTCTTCCGTGGGGGCGGTATATCTCCGCCAGACGTGAAGCCTCTTTTCTTACGATCTCTTCAATTATGGCCACCTGCTCTCCGATCGTGATCCCGGAGGTATCGACGGTGAACGCTCCGACAGGCCTGACCAGGGGGCTGTGCTCGCGCCCGGAGTCGATCTCGTCCCTTCTCGTGAGGTTGCGGCGTATCTCCTCGCCGGTCTGCTCTATGCCCATCTGGCGCAGCTGCTTTACGCGGCGTTCGATCCGTGCTTCAATATCGGCAGTCAGGAATATCTTGACGTGCGCGAAAGGGAATACGGTGCTGCCCGTGTCTCTTCCCTCCGCGACGATGCCTCCCCTGTTCCCGATCCTGCGCTGGATTCTCACCATGGCCCGGCGGACACCCTGATGCCTGCTGACCGGAGAGACAGCTTCGGACACCTCAGGGCCGCGTATCTCGCTTCCGGCGGGCGTTCCGTCGATCAGCATCACCGGGGCTGCTTCACTGGCGTCGATCTCGATCGAGGTCTCCTCGGCGAGCCTAGTCACGGATCCACCGTCCTCGGGATCGATACCGGAACGAAGGACCTTCCAGGTCACGGCCCGATACATCGCGCCTGTATCAAGGTAGGTAAGGGACAGACGTCTGGAGAGGGTCTGAGCGGTGGTGCTCTTTCCCGAGCCTGCCGGACCATCGACGGTCACGATCATGTCTCTCAGGAAATCCATTGAGTTGCCGTTCCTGCTCATGGGCCGCACGAGGATTACCGGGACAGGACTTCCCGCAGCCCCTCGAGAAATCTGTCGTTTTCAGCCGGTGTGCCTATAGAGACGCGGAACGATTCCTCGCCGAGCCCCCATGGAGCGGCGCTTCTGACGATTATCCCCAGGTCCATCAGTCTGTCCACGATACCGGTATCCGGGACTTCCGGGACAGCGAGGAGGAAATTCGTCTGGGATTCGGGGACGGTGAAGCCCAGTGCGCGCAGAGCTTCACCCAGCCTGGCTCTCTCAGAATTGTTTTCCGCGATCCTGGATTGCAGGGCGTCGGAGTACCTCAAAGCCGCTCTGGCTGCGGCCTGTGCCAGCCTGTTGACGTTGAAGGGCTGCCTTACCATGTGCAGGACCGTCACGAGGCCGGGATCAGCCATGGCATAACCTACCCTGACGCCGGAAAGCGAATGGGCCTTAGAAAAGGTCCGGAGGATCACGATGTTGGGAAACTTTTCAAGAAGCTTCGTCGAATCCGGAAAGTCGACGGCCGTCACGTACTCGTAATAGGCCTCATCGAAGACGACGATGATATCACTGCTGATCCCTTCCAGAAACTCCTTCACATCGGTTTCGGTGACATAGGTCGCGGTAGGATTGTTTGGATTGCAGATGAAGACCATCTTTGTCTTTCTGGTGACTGCATTTTTCATGGCGGTAAGATCCAGTGCATAATCCACCAGGGGGACTTTCAACTCTCCCACCCCGCACTGGTGGATGATGAGGGGGTATGCTATGAAGCTTGGGTACGGGTACATAACGTTCTCGTCCGGCCTGACGAATGCCCTGACGAGAAGGTCGATGATCTCGTTCGAACCGTTGCCGACGAAGATATGATCCTGTTCTAGGCCGTGCTTCTGCGAAAGTTCGAGAGATAGATAATGGCTGCCGGAGTTCGGGTAGCGGTTGACGTTGTCAAGTTCATCAATGACAGCTTTTTTTATCTCTTCGAGAGGCTGATGCGGATTCTCGTTCGAGGCCAGCTTGATGATCTCTCCGTCAATATTGCGTTCCCTGCGCAGCTCCTCGATCGGTTTTCCCGGCACGTAAGGTTTGACGGTCGCGAGATGAGGCTGCATCAGCTTCTTGAAATCCATTCGGTATTCTCCTTCATGATAAGCCTGTCAGCTCCCGGAGCTTGATATCCTCTTCTTCTGTGAGTGGGCGGATATCGCCAGGTTCGAGGTCCGCGAACTCGAGGTCTCCCAGCGCGACTCTCCGCAGTTCAAGCACCTTGTGCCCCGATTCCGAGAACATCCTTCTTATCTGTCTTTTCTTCCCCTCTTTAAGACTGATCTCGAGAGTCGATGATCCCGAGGACCTCGCAACTATCCTTACAGCGCATGGCCTCGTGATATAATCCCCGAGATCGACACCGGAAGCGATAGATTCAACCGTCCGATCATCGATCAGACCCTCGACCCTGACCAGATATCTTTTCTCGATCTTGTACCTGGGATGAGTGAGCCTGTAGGCAAGGTCGCCGTCGTTCGTCAGGAGCAGCAGACCGGTGGTATCGCGATCCAGACGTCCTACCGGAAAAAGCCTCTCACTATATCCCATATCGCGAGCAAGCCCGACGACGGTCTTTCTGCCTCTGTCGTCGCTCGCCGTACTCAGGACACCGAGAGGCTTATTGAGCACAAGTATCATCCTGTGTCTGACGGATTCGACGGTTCTGCCGTCGATGGTCACAGAGTCGGAATCAGTGTCTATGAATCTGGCGAGCGCCGTGAGCATTTCGCCGTTTATACGGACTCTCCCCTCCCTTATCAGGTCCTCGCATTTTCTCCTGGATCCGATTCCGGCAGATGCCAGGAACCGGTTGATCCTCATTTTAGGGCTCATCTGTCCCGTCGTCTTCTTCTGCGTTGCCGTACCCGGGTCCATCCGTGTCTGTGGGTTTCTCGACGTCTTCATCCGGATGCGCCGGCGGCGGAATGAGTTCGAGAGTCTCAAGGCTCTTCTCGAGTTCCGCCATATCCGGGATGTCCCTGATGTCTTTCAGGCCGAGGTATTCCAGGAATGTCGATGTAGTAGAATAGAGGAACGGCCTTCCGAGACCCTCTCCCCTCCCGCTGATAGCGACAAGTTCCCGTTCAGTGAGCGTTGCGAGTACGCCATCGCAGTTGACTCCCCTGATAGCCTCTACGCCGGCTCTGCTGATCGGCTGCCTGTAGGCTATGATCGCGAGAGTCTCGAGCGCGGCCTGCGTGAGCCTGGACTTTCTCCTGCTCTTGAAAAGGAGCGAGACTGTGGGAGCGAATTCGGGCAGAGTCGCGATCTGGTACCCCCCGGCGACTTCGACGATCCCGAAGCTCCGGCCGCAGGAACGGTAGAACTCTTCCAGCTCTCCGATCGCTTCCTTGATGGTCTTCGCAGACGATTCGCCTGTAATGGATGAGAGCCTGCCGACACTTATCGGAGTATCCGATGCGAAAAGCAGCGCTTCTATCTCCGAGGCGAGCCTGCCGGTCTCAACCCTGTTGCCTGACTCCATCGGGTAACTCCTTAAGTCCTTCCTCTGGTGCGCGCCCAGGCCTGTATAGCCAGACGTCGCCGCCTGATTTCATCTGCCTGGCGGAGAGTTCACCGAGCCTGACCATCTCCAGGATGGCAAGGAATGTGACGATGATCTCTACCCGGTCCGTCTTCCCGGAAAAGAGTTCGGTGAAAAGGATTTCCGATCTGCCATTCAATCTGCCTCGGATATGACCGATCTTCTCCTCGACGGTACATGATTCCTTCTCGATCCTGTAACTGATCTGCTTCTTCAGGTCATCCATGACCTTCTTGAAAGCGTCCACAAGGTCGAATATGGAGACCTCCATCAGTACGGGCTCTTCGCCGCCAGCGGTCGGCCTTGCTGCCGGCCGGGTGAATACCTTTCTCCTGTCGTTTTCCTTCTCGGCGAAGTGACTGGCCGCTTCCTTGAACTTGCGGTATTCGAGGAGGTTTCTGACGAGCTCTTCCCTCGGGTCTTCCTCTTCCTCATCCTCGGGCCTGCGGGGCAGCAGCATCTGGACCTTTATCCGCATCAGAGTCGCCGCCATGACGAAAAACTCTCCGGCCACCTCGAGTCTCAGCTCCTGCATGATCTCTATGTAAGAAAGATACTCCCTTGTTATGTGAGAGATGGGTATGTCGTATATGTTTATCTTATCCCTGCGGATAAGGTGCAGCAGAAGGTCGAGGGGTCCCTCGAACTGGGTCAGGCGCACATGATAACTCATGGACGGTCCGTTCCTTAACGATCGTAAAAACACTCTGCCGGAGGCTTCTCCGGATGATGTGGATCAAACGGAATGCTAAGTGATGCACAGGTTTGTGTCAACAAGATGTTTGAAACGGCGCATTCAGCCCCTTGGGTGGAAAGTCTTGTGCACTTCGAGAAGATAATCGACGTCGAGGCGCGTGTAGATCTGGGTGGTCGCTATGCTGGAATGGCCGAGCAGCTCCTGTACGGCCCTGAGGTCCGCTCCTCCCTCTACCAGGTGGGTCGCGAATGAGTGCCTGAGCGTGTGAGGGGTCACGTCCCCTGGCAGGCCGGCCATGGCTGCGTATTTCTTCAGGAGCTTCCAGAAGGTGACCCTGGAGATAGGCCCACCCCGATAATTGAGGAATACGAAAGGTACGGGTCTGTCCCCAAGCAGCAGGGGCCTCGATTCCGAGATGTACCTCTCAAGCGCTTTGAGCGCCAGAGAACCTGCCGGGACGATCCTCTCCTTTCCTCCCTTCCCTTTGATGCGGACAAGTCTCGAGTCGAGATCGAGCGATTCGAACAGCAATCCGCAGACCTCGGATACCCTCATGCCTGTCGAGTAAGCCATCTCGAGCATCGCCCTGTCTCTTATCCCTGTCCGGGAGCCGTCGGGCTGGTCGAGGAGTCTTGCCGTTTCCTCCTGGGAGAGCACGAAGGGGACATGCCTCCTGATCTTCGGGGCCGTTATGGATATTATATCGAGATCGTCCAGCTCTTCCTCTCGGTACAGAAACCTGTGGAAGCCTTTTACGGCGCTGAGGATCCTTGACCTCGAGGATCGGCTCCTCACGCCCTCGAGGCTCGCCGTGAAACGGAGACTCGAATCAAGATCGATCATATCCGGTGATTCGATTCCCGCGCCGGCAAGCCACGAGAAGTATTCCCGCAGGTCACTCCTGTAAGCGTCTATCGTCAGCTGGCTGAGTCCCTTCTCGACCGAAAGATGATCGATGTAGGCTTCAGCGAGAGCCTCGAACAAGCCAAGGCCCTTATTTCCCGTGGAGGTATTCATGGATCTTCCTTGCGGTCACAGGGCCGATGCCCATCACGGCCGCTATCTCGGATTCATCAGCTTTGCTCAGCCCGGCGATGCTGCCGAAACGGACAAGCAGCAGCGTCTTCCTGTACTCTCCCACTCCAGGGATCCCATCAAGTGCCGATTCGACCAGCCCCCGGCTCCGGATCTTCCTGTGATAGGATACAGCGAATCTGTGAGCCTCGTCACGTGCCTTCTGGAGCAGCTTCAGACCTGGATTTCTCCGGGGGAGCGATATAGGGGCTTTTATTCCCGGCAGGAATATCTCCTCGTTCTTCTTGGCCAGACCCGCCACGGCAATAGGCGAGAGGCCGCTTTCGCGCATTGCTTCCACAGCCGCGGAGACCTGTCCCCTTCCGCCATCCACCAGAAGAAGATCGGGACGCCTGCTTCTTCCCTCCTTCAGGCGTTCAAGCCTTCTCAGCAGGACCTCCCTGAGCATCGCGAAATCATCCTGCCCCTCTACATTCCTGATCCTGAAATGCCTGTACCCGGATCTCAGTGGCTGGCCGTCCAGGAAGGTCACCATGGAACCTACGGCGCCAGTCCCCTGGACATTCGATATGTCGAAAGCCTCTATCCGGGATGGGGTGGAGATAAGCCCGAGGGCTTTCTTGAGTTCTCTGAGCTCCCTGTCTGCTGACGCTTTTCTGCCTCTCAGCGTGAGAAGTCGCGAAGCCGCGTTTTTTTCGGCAAGGCCGACCAGTTTTCGCCTGTGCCCCCGCACTGGAACTGAGATAGACACGCGTCTGCCGGTCTTCCCGCTGAGCCAGCGCGAAATAAGTTTCTGCTCCGGGAGCTTGTGCTGAGCCAGTATACCAGGCGGTATATCGAGCGCGCTGTTATAGTACAACTTGATAAATTCCTCGTACAGCACAGTAATATCATCATTTACGTTAACTGGTATCATGAAGGTCTCGGAGCTGAGGATCCTGCCTTCGCGTATCCTCATCACGACTCCGCATGCGTTCCCTCCTTCCCGGGCCATAGCCACGGCGTCCTCGTCCACGTCACCGGGGTCGACTACGTGCTGTCTCCCGCTTATCTTCGTGATCGAAGCGATCTGGTCTCTCGCGACTGAGGCCTCTTCGTAGCGTCTTGCCGCCGAGTGAGATTCCATCGACCTGCGCAGTTGTTCGACCAGCGCCTCGTTCTGCCCGCGAAGGAACATCCTGAGCTGTCTGACTACCTTTCCGTACTCCTCTGGATCGGTTCTGCCGGTACAAGGGCCGAGGCACCTCCCGATCTGGAAATTGAGACACTCCCTGCTGCGTTTTCTGAAGGTACCCTTGCAGTCTCTCAGGGGAAAGATCGTCTTTATCGTCTTCAGGGTCCTCCTTACGGCGCCGGCGTCTGTGTAAGGCCCGTAGTACTCGGCTCCATCGTCGAGGACCCTGCGCACAAGCAGGAGCCTCGGAAATTCTTCGTTCGCCGTTATCTTCAAGTAAGGATATCGCTTATCATCCTTCAGCCGGATATTATACCGAGGGCGGTATTCCCTTATCATGCTTGCTTCAAGCACAAGGGCTTCCACCTCGTTCTCAGTGGCTATATAGTCCACGGATCCGGCTGCTTCCATCAGAGCCCTGGTCTTGGGATCGAGCCGCTCAGGTCCCTGCAAGTAGCTGCGCACCCTGTTGACGAGATTTTTCGCCTTCCCGACGTAAATGATCCGGCCTCGCCGATTCTTGAAGAAATATACCCCGGGAGAGTCGGGCATCCGGTCCACCTTTTCGCGGATTTTGTTTTTCTGACTACTTGACAAAGCAGGGGCCTTCCGTTATGTTATCGAATCACTTGGAGGTGTATACCGGATGCCGAATCATAAGTCTGCAGAGAAGAGGATGCGCCAGAACGAGAATAGGCGCATGACGAACAAGAAGCACAGGAGCCTTCTCCGCAAGGAGATCAAGGAATTCAAGGCCATCGAGGACAGCGCCAAGGCCAGGGAGAGCTATTCCGCTCTCGCTTCCAGGGTAGACAAGTCGGCCAAGATGGGTATCATCCATCACAGGACCGCCGCGCGTATCAAGTCCAGGCTCTCGAAAAAGACTCTCTAGCCACCGATCCCAGCTATCCCGATAACCTTACCGGCGGCTTCATCGACGGCCAGGTCCTCGACCTGCCCAGTCTTCCTGTAAAAGAGCTCGACTACCTCATCCTTTATCTTTCTGCCGATTGTGATCCGCAGTGGTACGCCGATCAGGTCCGCGTCCTTGAACTTGACTCCCGGGCTCAAGTCCCTGTCATCCATCAGGACTTCCAGGCCTGCTCCTGCCAGTCTTTCTTCCAGCCGGATGGCAGCTTTCATAACCGCTTCATCCGCGGTGTTCAGCGGGAGAAGCAGGACCTGGAACGGCGCTATCGCCATCGGCCAGACGATACCGTCCTTGTCGAAGTTCTGCTCGATGGCCGCGGCGACCATCCTGCTAACGCCGAATCCGTAGCACCCCATTATGAAGGGGTGACTCTCCCCTTTCTCATCGAGGAAAGTGGCGTTCATCGCGGATGAGTATTTCGTACCCAGTTTGAATATGTGTCCTACCTCTATCCCGCGGCTCGAGGAAAGGCCCTTGCCGCATCGCGGACAGAGGTCACCCTCGCGGGCGTATACCAGGTCCTCGAACCTGCCTATCTCGAAGTCCCGGCCGACTACAACTCCCTTGAAATGGGTGTCGGCCCTGTTAGCCCCCACGACCATCCCCTCAAAATCTCCTATTAGCGTGTCGGCCACTACTTCGACGCTGGCGGGAAGCCCCACAGGACCGGAGAAGCCCACCGGTCCGCCTGTGACCTCTTCGATCTCGTCTGGTTCGAGGAAACGGATATCGGTGTCGCCGAAGACCCTGACGAGTTTTATATCGTTGACTTCACGGTCTCCCGGGACAAGGACAGCCACGTTCCTGTCTCCCGTCCTGTAAAGGAGAGTCTTTACGATCCCCTCAGACGGGACTCCGAGAAACTCCGAGACCTGTTCGATCGTCGAAGCGCCGGGGGTGTCTATCTCCTCGTACCTGTCCTGCGGCTCGCCTCTTCTTCCCTGCCCGCCTCTCGCCGTGGCTTTTTCGAGATTGACCGCGTATCCGCATTGGCACGAGAGCAGAAGGTCCTCCCCGTTCTCAGCGAGGACCATGAATTCGTGCGACTCGTTCCCCCCTATGTAGCCCGATTCTGCCTCCACGATGACATATTCGAGACCGCATCTCTCGATGATCCTGCGATATGCCGCTTCGATACGCCTGTATGTCCTGTCTAGGCACTCCTCGTCGGCGTGGAAGGAGTACGCGTCCTTCATTATGAATTCGCGGGCGCGCATGACCCCGTATCTCGGCCTTATCTCGTCCCTGAACTTGGTCAAGATCTGGTAAAGGGTCTGCGGAAGGTCCCTGTAGCTACGCATCTCGTCGCGGGCTATCATGGTTATGACTTCTTCGTGCGTAGGTCCGAGAGCGAAGACCCTGCCCCTTCCGTCCTTCAGCTTGAAGAGTTCCGGGCCGAAGCTCTTAAGCCTCCCGCTCTCACCGTATATCTCCTCCGGATGCAGGATGGGCATGAGAAGTTCCTGGCATCCCGACGCATCCATCTCCTCGCGTATGATCTGTTCGATCTTTTTAAGCACCCTCAGGCCGACCGGCAGGAACGTATAGACGCCGGAAGTAAGCTTCTTGATCAGTCCGGCCCTGAGCATAAGCATGTGGCTCGGTATCTCTGCTTCCCTGGGGTTTTCCTTCAGTGTCGGTATCAGGCTCTCGGACCAGCGCATTATCCCTCTTCTTCCTCCCCCGCCCGCGGGCCGGGGATAATCGATTGAATCCTCACGCAATCAGTATATACTACGTAAGGTTAAACCTGTGCAAGATTGAACTGCAGCGACTGGGAGGTGATTTCCTGTGGGTTCCAGGTTCCTGGATATGCTGTCCGAGGGTGTCGTGCTCTTTGATGGTGCGATGGGCACCATGCTCTACGACAGGGGAGTTTTCATAAACAGGTGCTTCGATGAGACTAATCTCAGCAATCCCGGACTTGTCGAGCAGATCCACGAGGAGTACATCGGCGCCGGGGCCGGTGTCATAGAGACCAACACCTTCGGCGCCAACAGGTTCAAGCTCTCTCTTCATGGTCTTGAGGGCAGGCTCAAAGAGATAAACTCGGCCGGCGCCGCGCTGGCTTGCCGCGCTTCGGGTGGCCGGGTGGTCGTCGCGGGAGCGATCGGCCCTCTCGGCATACGCATCGAGCCCTGGGGCCCCACATCGAACGAGGAGGCTGAAGCGGCGTTCGCTGAACAGGCCGCCGCGCTTCTCGAAGGCGGGGTCGATATATTCGTCCTTGAGACCTTCGCGGATCTGAACGAGATACATCAGGCTATCAATGGAGTCCGGTCGGTTACAGCTCTGCCCATCGTCGCACAGATGACACTCCAGCAGGATGGCCTGGGGCTGTACGGCACCGAACCGGCCGAATTCGCCTCAAGGCTGGACGGCTGGGACGTCGAAGCCGTGGGCGTAAACTGCTCTGTCGGTCCCAGGGTGATGCTGGAAGCCATAGAAAAGATCGCCGGCGTGGTGCATAAATGGATATCCGCCCAACCCAACGCAGGTATCCCCCAGAACGTCGATGGCAGGAATATATACATGACATCTCCGGAATATATGGCCGAATACGCCCGCAGGTTCGTCAAAGCGGGAGCACGGATCGTCGGGGGCTGCTGCGGCACTACACCTGCTCATATAAAGGCTATCTCGGATGCCCTCAAGACTGTAAAGCCGGTCAGGCCGGGCTCTGAGGTCCGCCTCAAGCCCCGGGAGAGAAGCGATGTCCTGCGCGTAGTCCCGATGGCTGAGAAATCCTCCCTCGCGCGTAAGATCGCCGGGGGTGAATTCGTGCGGATGGTCGAGATGGTCCCCCCCCGCGGCGGCAATCCAGGCAAGATCCTCGCGGCTGCATCGCTCCTCGCGGAATCCGGCATAGACGCGATAAATATCCCCGACAGCCCGAGGGCGTCCTCGAGAATGAGTCCCCTGGCGCTTGCCGTCCTTATCGAGCGGGAAGCCAGGATAGAGTCCGTGCTTCATTACTGCTGCAGGGACAGGAACATCCTGGGAATGCAGTCTGATCTCCTTGGAGCGCACGCACTGGGCCTGCGTAACATCCTTGTCATCACGGGTGACCCTATCAAAACCGGAGACTATCCTGATGCTACGGCCGTGTTCGATATCGACTCGATAGGCCTGACGAACGTGATACACCATCTTAACAGAGGCACCGACATTGGAGGCAGGAGCCTGGACGAGCCTACCTCCTTCCTGATAGGCGTCGGGGTCAATCCGGGCGCAGTCGATTTCGAGGAGGAGATGAACAGGTTTTTCTGGAAAGTAGACGCGGGAGCGGAATTCGCCGTCACGCAGCCGGTCTTCGATCCTGCTCTTCTGGAACTGTTCATAGAGCATATGGAATCGAGATCCATGCATATACCGGTCATAGCTGGGATCTGGCCCCTGACAAGCCTCAAAAATGCAGAGTTCATGAACAACGAACTTCCAGGGGTCTCGGTACCGGACTGGATAATGAAGAGGATGGAAGATTCGGGAGGCGGCGAAGAAGCCATGAACGCAGGCGTGAAGATCGCATCGGAGATCCTGGAAATGGTCTGCCCCATAGTCGCCGGTGTCCAGGTGAGCGCGCCCTTCAACCGGTACAGGCTCGCCCTCCGGGTGATGGAGAGCTAGAAGTTATATCCGATGAAGAAATCTATCCTGGTCCCGTTTTCTATCCGGTCGAAATCGGTCCTGCGGCTGAAGTTTATGCGCATCACCGGCATGTAACCCAGATTCATCTCCACACCGACCCCGATACTGCCTATCCACCCGGGATCGTATATGAATCCGCTTACGGTTCCCGCGTCCAGGAAAAGCGCTCCCCTGAACATCGGGAAATCGATATGTCCTACCGGGAAGTCGATCAGCAGTCTGTCGAGAAGAGGGAATCTGATCTCAGCGTTGTACAGCATCATCTTCTTCCCGGCGAAAGCACGGTAGTCGTATCCTCTCAGGTCCCAGGATCCACCAAGGTAGAACAGCTGGATGTCGCTACCCCAGGAGTTTCTTGAAACGAACCGTTGGGCCAGGACGACGCGTGCACCGAGATTGACATAGAATCTAAGATCAAAGATCGCTGTCGTCAGTTCATAGCGGCTCCCATCGAGATCCCAGGACCTGCCCAGCGAGAGGTTGGCCCTGTGACCGGTGACCGGGCCGCCGATCCCCCACAGGATGTTGTCCCTGGTCAGCGAGATGAAATTGGTGACCATGTTTGTCTCGCCGTGAAAGATGCCCAGCGCCGTCACGTCGTCGTCCCTCGACATCTTCTTGAAGATCGTCTGAAAATCGACACGCATGAATCTGGAGAACGGATAGCTCATCCCGCCTATGACCCCGTATCTGCGCTCGAACCTCAGGACATCGTAGACAGAGCCGATATAGCTGGCCAGGTTGAAGACACCGAATCCGTAGTTCAGCCGCCTGGTTCGGTTGTAATAAGTGACCGCGATGTTTATGTTGTCCATGAAATCGGAAAAATCATTCGAGGATGTGCCGAAAAGCAGGGATATCTGATGGTCGCCGAGCATATCCGTGAAGAAGAGTTGTGCCCCGTTGCCCATATAACCGAAATCAGGGTCGACAGCGAAGGTAGCAGCGATGAGATCGAGGCCGAATTTGGGTCGGTACTGCTTCTGCTCGTAGGCGAGCCCTGAATCGGGGAGGTCAGGTTCCCAGTCGTATCCTCTGCAGACTTCGTGTTCCTGGGGGATGCCCGGCGCATCACTGTCTATCCGGACCCTGTACGCGTGATACGTGCCTCCGCTGTATACCGCCGTCACGAAAGACTCGCCGTCACTGCAGGGCGAAGGCGCGAAAGCTCCTCCCAGGACATTGGTCTGCTTCGATATCCGTCCATTCTTCCACATGATATAGATATCGTATGTGCCGGCCCTGTCGGAGGAGAACAGAAGATCCCCGCTTGGAAGGTAGCGGGGATCTGTATCCTTCCAGCTTCCGCTCGTGAGCTGGATCATCTGCATGCTGGCAGGGTCTATGGTGAACAGGCTGGTGGATCTACCCGGCTCTCCACCGCACCTGTCCGAGGTGAAGACGATCCTGTCCCCTCCGGGGTGCCAGTCCGGATGATTGTCCTCGTAATAGTCCTCGGTAAGCCTTCTGAATTCGCAACTGTCGAGATCATATATGAAGATATCCGTCCGCCCGCTGTTGTCTATCCCCGAAAACGCCACGCGTCTGCCGTCACTGGAGAGAGCCGGGGAGTTTATCATCTTGGTCTCAGCGTAACGGATCTTTCTGAGTACTCTTTTTTTTGTCACATCCAGCAGGTATATGACGTCTCCTGCTCCCGATTTGGAGACAAAGACAAGGGTATCTCCCTTTGACGAGACTCTGCTCCTCAGGAGAGGAATAGATTCGAAGGTGTTGTTTCGACCCCCTTCGATGACGGTGCTCCTCTTCCATCCTTTTCTGCCGTCTGGTTTCAGTTCGAGGAGGTCGACCGATCCGAGGCCGAATCCGAGACAGAATATCCGGTCCTGTCCATCCTCTCCCCTGACGCACACTGGGTGGTTCTCGAACGACCATTTTTCCCGCCTGTACATGCCGTCGGCGATCTCGTTAATCCTTCTCTGCTTCAGCACTGAAGGATAGAACTTTTTCCTCAGGTACTCCATCCAGCCGTCATCGAGTTCATCGACCGTTACACCGATCGTCTTTTCTAGGACCAGGTCGAATTTGTCACCTTTCCACCAATTCTCCAGGATGAGCCGTATCGATGCGTCTCCGTATTCGACCGCAATGTAGTGAAGGGCACTCTCGCCCTCCTTGTACATGAGATAAGTGCCCTCTATCTTCCAGAGGTCCTGGAGTGGAACGATCTTGCCGTCTGTCACTGCGTCCCGCATGAACATATCGGCCTCAGAGTCGGGCCCGCCGTGAGCGAGGAATTCAGCTAGTCCCTCGGTGAACCATAAAGGAGGATGTGAATAGTTGAACATCCTTCGCCCGCTCATCGTCACACGGAGTTTCTCCAGCATGAATGCGTGTACCATCTCATGCCTGAATACGCCTTTCATTTCGGCGTAGGATCCGAGAAACGGAACGGCTACTCTTCCCTTGATGAATTCGGTGAACCCTCCAGTGCCCTCTGAGACGATGTACGGGACGATGTTGTTCTCCTGGAAGTCGTGGTGCGTGCCATAGAGTACGACAGGGACACGCCGTTCGAATTCCAGATCGAAGAATACCGAGTACTCTTTGTAGATGTCTTCGGCCATCGCGGTTACGAACTCGGCTATCTCTATCTCCTCTTCATAGTAGTAGATATCGTAATGCGCGGTCTCGATTACCTTCCATTTCTTGGGGTAGTATGTGATTTTGTTCTTGCCGAATGGGTACTGGGCAGATGAGCCCGTGGTCAGCAGGATCAGCACGGCTGATGTTATGACAGGAAGAGACAGTCTCACCTCAGGTATTCCTTCCTTGTGCCCATATATGTAATTTGCTGGCGAAATGGAAGGATATCAAGGATTATTGCCGGAATATCAGCGGGAAAGATACGACGATGTGTCGGCGCTGCCTTTGAATGCTGTATCGACCGGCCCCGTCAGAGTACAGAGCTTGGCGCCGTCCGGCGTAAGTTCGAAAAAGGTCTCCAGCAGATCACCGCCCGATGTCTCGCAGGTCACAGGGGGAGACACGAGTCCCATGTGCGCCGCTATAACAGAAACGCCCAGCGCGCCCGTACCGCAGGCCAGTGTCTCATCCTCGACTCCCCGCTCGTACGTCCTGTATAAGAGCCCATGCTCGGATCCGACTGTGAATATGTTGACGTTCGTTCCCGCGGGCCCGAAGATCGGATCATACCTGACGGCCCTGGCTGTCTTGACGAACCTCTCCCTGACCCAGTCCCTTGCATCGCCGACCGATATCGCCGCGTGTGGCACGCCGCTTACGGCGAATCCAGCCGTAACGCCTTCCGGAAGTCCCAGTCCCAGCCTGAGGCCGGTCACGGGGCCAAGGCCGATCTTCACCCTGTCCCCGAGCACCTCGGCCGAGACCGGACCAGCTCCTGTCGAAAAGGTCATCTTGCGCGCGGCTATGCCGCGCTCGAGCGCGAACATGGCCGCGCATCGCGCTCCGTTGCCGCACATCTCCGCCCAGCTGCCGTCGCTGTTGAAGTATCTCATCTCGAAGTCGGCTCTTTCGGCCGGCCTAAGGATTATCATGCCATCCGCGCCGATGCCACGGTGTGACTCGCAGAGAGCCGAGATCAGACCGGGATCTTCATCAAATAGGCGCGCCATATCATCAATCATTATGAAATCGTTCCCGGCCCCGTGCATCTTGGTGAATTCAAGATCACTCATCTCTCTTCGGCTCCTTCTTTATATATAGAGGATCGAGTGTAATCAGCGCCCCGGGCGGTACGATCACAGTATCCGGATAGGCGGCGAACGGTTCCGGAAGCATCCTCGTCGAATCTGACGGATCGGGGAAGTATCCTTGGAGGCTGTCAGGGAGAATGTCTATGAACGCCGTGAAGACATAAGCGCCCGGCGGGATGGCTGGTACTCTGTACTGTCCGGTTGTATCGGCCCTGATGACCATAGGGGAGCCTTCTTCGAAGGCTGGCTCGAACCTTGCAGTCGGAGGCACGCCCAGGTCCGTTAGATCGTAGATCACTCCTTCGATCTTTCCCGGCTCGTTCGGATCGATGATGTTGATCTGAAGCCCGGATATAGTCGGTGATTCCGAAGTGAGGGCGAGTGAGTCTTCAAGGATCCCCGAGAATTCATCCCCGGGCGAGAAGCGGAGGTCCCCGTTCCTGTCGGTAAAGGCCCAGAGCCTGAACATTGTTCCGTCGGTCGGAAGCGCTTCAAAGTCGAACGATCCGTCCCTGCCGCAGAATGCTAATCTCGACGCCGGAGCATGTGTAACGTCGCCTGTGGAATCGACCGCCGAGACAGCCGTCAGTTCAGCGAGTCCCGTCGAATCAGGCGACATCTTGAAAAGTATCCGTCCGGAGATCTTCCCTTTATCCAGCGAATCGGCGGTCGAGAAGCAGAAAGCGATCGGCCGGATCCCCTTAACGCCATGATAATCCTCATACCCTTTCCTGATCACGACGCAGATAGTCGTCTCAGGTAGTTCGTCGCGGAACTTGATCTCAAATATCTCGCCCTTCGCTCCTATCCTTTCGAATTCGAGCGGAGGGTAGACCTGTACGAGATTCTTGAAGCTGTCCCCGTCTATCTTCTCGGAGAATGAAATCCGTATCGAAGAGGCCCTGTCGACCCCCACGCTACCCGGGACCGGCAGTATCCCGGTCGGCTTGGGCGGGGTCTCGTCCTTCGGTCCTCCGGAGGGAGCCTCCATGACCGCACAGGAGACAAGCGTGAGCGCAATCACCAGTAACAGGGCCTTGTTCAATTCCACACCCCCGTGTCACTTAAGCAGAAGTGCGATTATGGCCCGCTGGATGTGCAGCCGGTTCTCTGCTTCATCGAATACGATCGAGTTCTTTCCGTCGATGACCGCGTCTGTCACTTCTTCTCCCCTGTGAGCCGGGAGGCAGTGCATGAAAACGGCGTCTTTCGTAGCCAGGGCCATCAGTTCCTCGTTGACTTGGTAGGGCCTGAAGATCCTCAGCCGCTCGGCCTTTTCCGCTTCCTGCCCCATGCTGGCCCATACATCGGAATAGACCACATCGGCTCCAAGAACAGCTTCCTTCGGGTCTTCTATCCATGCGTAATCGGGATCTCCAGCCTTCCGAACTTCTTCGACATACTTGTCGGATATCTGATATCCCGCCGGAGAGGTCAGTACGAACTTGAACGGGAACCTCGACGCCGCGTTCAGCCAGCTTCTTGCCACATTGTTTCCATCGCCTATGAAAACGAGCTTCTTTCCCTCCATCGGTCCCCGGTGCTCTATTATCGTCTGCATATCGCCCATGATCTGGCACGGATGCAGAAGGTCTGTCAGGCCGTTGATTACTGGAACGGACGCATTCGAGGCCAGTTCCTCGACCATCCTCTGGTCGAAGGTGCGGATCATGATCCCGTCGACATACCTTGACAGGACTTCGGCGACGTCCTTAGGCGCTTCCCGGCTGCCGATGCCGATCTCCCTGTCGGTGATGTACAGGCTTGAGCCGCCCAGCTGCCTGATAGCCACTTCGAAGCTGATCCTCGTCCGCAGGCTCGGCTTGTGAAAAATACAGCCTAGAACGCGGCCAGGGTGAGAATGTTCCAGAGTGAAATTACGAGCGAGAGGCTTCTGCCTGATGGCGAGATCGAGGATTCCCTGGAGTTCTTCTCTTGTGAAGTCCGTGATACGCAGAAAATCCTTCTTCCCGAGTTCCATGAATTCTCCTTCCTACAATATATATCTGGCGAGATCCTCGTCCTCTATTATCTTTTCCAGCTTGTCTTTCACTGTCTTCTCGTCGATCCTGATATCGGCGATTCCAGAGTCCGGAAGATCAAAGAGTATATCTTCGAGAAGGGTCGTCATCACCGTGTGCAGCCTGCGGGCCCCTATGTTCTCCATCTTCTGGTTGACGAGGAAAGCGACGCGCGCGATCTCCTTTACCGCTTCATCAGTGAATCTGACCCTGCATCCTTCAGTCTGGATGATCGCTGTGTACTGCTTCAGGAGAGCGTTTTCCGGCTCCAGCAGTATCCTTTCGAAATCTGAGGCAGTGAGCGAGTCGAGTTCGACCCGTATAGGGAAGCGGCCCTGCAGCTCGGGGACCAGGTCTGATGGTTTCGACATATGGAATGCTCCCGCCGCGATGAAAAGGATGTGGTCCGTCTTTACGACCCCATACTTTGTGTTTACGGAAGAACCTTCGACTATCGGCAGGATATCCCTCTGCACACCCTCTCTCGACACGTCCGGTCCGTGCTTGGGTCCCGTAGCGGCGATCTTGTCTATCTCGTCGATAAAGACTATCCCCGTCTCTTCAACCGCTTTAAGCGCTCTCGAAGTCACCTTATCCTGATCGACAAGCTTCTCCTTTTCCTCCGCGAGAAGGATCTTCCTGGCTTCTTCGACGGTCACCCGCCTTCCCTTTTTCCTCGGCATCATGTTTCCGAGGTTTTCTGGCAGTTTGACTCCCATCTCCTCGAGCCCGGAACCGGAGATTATCTCTATCCAGTTCGAAGGCCTCTCGACTGTCTCGACCGTGACTTCCCTGGTATCGAGCGCTCCTTCATCGAGTTTTTTCTTCAGCTTCTCCCTGGTACGCTGTCTTCTCTCCTCGACTTCAGGAGAATCCGTACCCTCCCGGGGGGCCGGGGGCAGAAGAAGGTCGAGAAGCCGGTCGGAAGCGAGCCGGGTGGCCCTGTCCGCCACTTCCTCATAGACCTTCTCCTTCTCCATATTGATGCCGATCTCCACGAGGTCCCTTATCATCGATTCGACATCCCGTCCGACGTACCCGACTTCAGTGAACTTTGTCGCCTCGACCTTTATGAACGGAGCCTGGGCAAGCCTTGCGAGTCTTCTCGCTATCTCTGTCTTCCCCACTCCTGTAGGACCGATCATGATGATGTTGTTCGGCAGGATCTCCTCGCGGATCGCGTCCTCCACATTCTTTCTTCTCCATCTGTTCCTCAGGGCGATAGCCACAGAGCGCTTTGCATCGTCCTGTCCGATGATGTATTTGTCCAGCTCGCTTACGATCTGTCTCGGTGTTAGCTCGTACATCACGTTCCTCAAGGTCAAATCGATTCGACCGTTATTTGGTCGTTGGTATATATGCAGATCCGCGAGGCTATCTCCAGAGCCCCCTTGACGATGCCTGCCGCGTCATCCCTGCCGCTGGCGATGAAAGCCCTTGCGGCCGCAAGGGCGTACGGACCGCCGGACCCTATCGCGACAATACCGTCATCAGGCTCTACGACGTCGCCTTTGCCCGATATTATGAGGCAGTGCTCCCTGCTCACCACAGCCAGCAGCGCCTCGAGATGGCGAAGGACCTTGTCGCTGCGCCATTCCCTGGCAAGCTCGACCGCGCCCTTGACGATATTGCCGGCGTGTTCGTCGAGTTTGCCTTCGAATTTTGAAAAGAGCGTCATGGCATCGGCGGTGCTCCCGGCGAATCCAGCCAGGACCTTTCCCTCCCTGAGGCTTCTTATCTTCCTGGCGCCGTGCTTTACCACGGTTTCCCCGAACGTTACCTGGCCATCTCCTCCAAGTGCCGCCCCGCTTCCTGTTGTGACTCCGATTATCGTAGTTCCCCTGAACATATCGTCCTCCGTATAGGTATCAGACCATCAATATAATCGCCGAGCAGCCATATTCAAACCTTTCAGACGCCTGTCCCGTCACGCCCTGGGATGGGACCGGTCGAATATCTCCCGGAGCCTTTCCATGGTCACATGAGTGTATATCTGGGTCGTAGTCAGGTTTACGTGCCCGAGAAGTTCCTGGACAGCTCTTAGATCTGCTCCTGCGTCAAGAAGATGAGTTGCGAATGTATGCCTTATCACGTGAGGGCTCATCCTTGTCAGGGTAGCGACTTGCTCGAGGTATCTTCTGACTATACGCTGGACGGTACGCCTGCTTATGCTTTTTCCGTTCCTGCCGGGAAAGAGGGGCGAGTCAGCCCTGTCTGCGAAAAAGGAGGTGTAACGGGCCTTGTCCCGGAAGGCCTCGTCCGGCGCCCCGAAAATCTCCTTCATCCATGCTTCGAGACCGGACGCGGCTTCACCGCTGAGAGGCAGTATCCTTTCCTTGTCCCGCTTCCCGATGACCCGTATAGTGCCTTTTGTGAAGTCGCACCTCGAAACGGTGCAGTCGACAAGTTCCGCCAGGCGCATTCCGGTGCCGTAAAGGAGCTCGAGGACGGCTCTGTCACGGATACCCTTCCTCGTATCGCAGAGCGGGAGTTGCATCATCCTGCTGACAGCCTCCCTGCCCGCGAAGATGGGTAGATCCTGTCCCTTCTTGGGGGTGGAGATGCCCAGTGTCGGGTCCCTTTCGATCTCGCCGTGTCTTGTGAGCCATCCGAAGAAGCTCCGCAGCGACGCTACTTTTCTCGATATGCTCCGGGCCGTATAGCCACCTCTCGAAAGATAACCCAGCCAGCTTTTTATATGCGATGGGGCTGTAGAGGCTGGATCGTCGCTTCCCCCGGATCCCCTGAGATATTCGAAGAACTGCAGGACGTCCCCCTCGTAAGCCCGCAGGGTCGCTTCCGAGACTCCTTTCTCGATTCCGAGATGGATCAGGTATCTCTTCAATGTCTTGTCTGTCATAGTGAGCGATATTAGCACAGTGGGCGGCAAGGCATCAAGAATGGTATGCGAAAACGTGTCATTCCCGCACAAATCTGTTTTCGGCCAGATATCGTTCCAGCGAAATCATAGCCCGCTGCGCCTTTACGGACTTGCGCTCGCGTCTGCCGCCTTTTGCGGGGGGCAGAAGCCCCATGTTCGCGTTCATCGGCTGAAAGGCTCCCTCCGCGCAGGACAGGTGTCTCTGGAGCGCCCCGCACATCGAATCGGGCGGAAGCAGTGGAAGGACTTTCGCCTCGAGGTACGCGGCCGCGTTCAACGCGGTCAGAAGACCGTGTGCTATCGATTCGACATACCCTTCGACTCCTGTTATCTGTCCAGCGAAAAAGAGCCCCTTCCTCCTGAAGGACATCTGACGTTCATCCAGCAACCGTGGCGAATCGAGATATGTGTTCCTGTGGATCGCCCCCCATCTTGCTATATTTGCTCCCTCGAGGCCGGGGAATAGCTTCAGGAGCTGTTTCTGGGCCGGACGTGTGAGGCGGGTCTGGAACCCGACCAGGCCAAGCAGGGACCCGTCTCTCTTCTCCTGCCTTAGTTGCAGAACTGCGTACGGTTCCTCTCCTGTCGACGGGTCGACCAGGCCTCTCGGTTTTAGGGGGCCGTACCTTAGCGATTCAACCCCTCGTGAGGCTATTACCTCGACCGGAAGGCACGCCTCGAAACAATGGCCCGATTCGAAGCCGCGCTTTTCAGTCTTTGGAGCCTCTACAAGGAATCTCACGATGGCCGAATAGCGATCTTCCGTAACAGGGACATTGATGTAATCGTCCCCTCCTTTTCCATAACGGGATCCGCGGAAAGTGCGGGACTCGTCGATACTGTCGGACTCGACCGATATCGATATGGCATCGTAAAAGTACAGTCTTCCTCCCTCGAAGTGCTCTTGGATCGAAAAGGACATGGAATCGGAAGTAAGCGGACCCGTAGCGGTTATGACGCACCCCTGCGCCGGAAGCGTTTCAGCCTCCACATGCTGCAGCTCGATCTGCGGTGAGCGTTTCACCATGGACGTGACTTCCGAGGCGAACAGCTCCCTGTCGACCGCGAGGGCATGTCCGGCAGGGACCGAGCACCTCGTCGCGGCCTCGAGAAGAATGCATCCGAGTGCCTTCAGTTCTGACTTCAGAAGGCCCGATGCAGTGAGAGGATCTACCGATTTGAGGGAATTGCTGCAGACGAGTTCGGCGAGCAGGGGCGTACGGTGGGCGGGCGTCTCGATGCCTGGCCTCATCTCGACCATTTTAACAGGGATCCCGCGGGACGCCAGCTGGAGGGCGGCTTCGCAGCCTGCGAGGCCTCCGCCGATGACCGTCACCCGGTTCATTCGGAAGCGACCTCATGCTTGCATGACGGGCAGCGGAGGAATTTCCCCTTCTTGCTCGAGCTTTTTTCCACCATCCACGAGTTTCCACACGATGGGCATTCCTGTCCTACCGGCTTGTCCCAACTCGCGAATTTGCACTTGGGATACCTTGTGCAGCCATAGAAGATCTTTCCCCTGCGCGTCTTCTTTTCCGAGATCTTTCCGTCGCACCCTTCTTCCGGACATGGGACGCCCAGGGAGACCGCCTCGGTGTACTTGCATTCCGGGTAGTTCCCGCATGCGATGAACCTGCCGAACCTTCCCGACTTGTAGTGGAGCTCTCCGCCGCATTCAGGGCATTTCCTATCGAGAGCTTCCTCCTCCCCTATCGATTTCGAGTACCGGCAGTCGGGGAATCCCGGACATGCCAGGAACTGGCCGTTCCTGCTCCATTTCCTGATCAGCTTCCTGCCGCACTTGGGACAGTCCTCGTCCGTTTCCTCCTGGGCGAGCTTTTTGAGTTCGGCTGTTCGCTCGCCTGAACGCTCAAGGTCGACATGCAGCGGTCCGTAGAAGAACTTTACGACATCCTGCCACTTTTCTTCCGCCCCTTCGACTTTATCCAGTTCTGTCTCCATGCGAGCCGTGAAATCCACTTCGAAAATATCGTTGAAGAGTTCGGAGAGGGATTCCCATACCTTCTCGCCGAGGTCGGTAGGCAGCATGGCCCGCCCTTCCTTTTCGACATAGCCGCGATCCTGGATTATGCTGATTATGCTGGCATATGTGCTAGGGCGCCCGATGCCCTTGTCCTCGAGCTCCTTTATGAGCGATGCCTCGCTGAATCTCGGAGGGGGTTCGGTAAAATGCTGCGACGCGTCGATGGACCTTATCTCGACCATCTCGCCCTCAGAGAGGTCCGGCATCCAGCTCTCCTCCTCGTCCTGCTTGTCGGGGTACAGAGCGAGGAACCCCTGGTGCACCAGTTTCCTCCCGCCCGCGCGAAGAAGATATTTATCGCCGGCCGTGATATCCACCTCCCGTACGTCATAAACGGCGGGAGAAGCCAGTGAAGCGAGGAACCTCCTCCAGATCAGCCCGTAAAGCGCCATCTGGTCCTTTGTGAGGAACTGCACCAGCGCCTCGGGCTTTCTGTAGGAATCTGTCGGTCTGATCGCCTCGTGCGCGTCTTGGGCCAGCTTGCTTTTCCCATAGCTCCGCCCTGAGCCGACATGGTCCTTGCCGAGGTTCTGCTCTATCCAGGATTTTCCCTGCGCGTAGGCTTCCTTGCTGACGCGCGTGGAATCAGTCCTCATATAGCTTATCAGACCGACTGAGCCCTCGTCACCGAGAACTACGCCTTCGTAAAGCTGCTGAGCAACCGCCATCGTCCTCTTGGCTGAGAAGCCGAGCCTTCCGGCAGCCTCCCGCTGAAGAGTGCTTGTGATGAAAGGCGGCTGGGGATTCCTCTTCTTCTGTCTATCCTTGACGGAGGCTATTATGATCTCAGAGGCCTTTATCTCCTCTACGATCCTTCGTGCCTCTTTTTCCGATCCGATCTCAGGTTTCTCGCCGTCGATCTTCAGGAGCTTCGCCTCAAACTGCCTGTCTCCCCCGCAGCAGAGGCTTCCTTCAACGGTCCAGTACTCTACCGGGACAAACGCCCTGATCTCCTTCTCGCGCTCGCATATCAGCCTGAGACCTACTGTCTGAACGCGCCCGGCTGAAAGCCCGCGGTAGAATATCTTCCACAGGACAGGGCTTACGAGATAGCCCACGAGACGGTCCAGTATCCGCCGCGCCTGCTGGGCGTTGACCTTGTCCATGTCTATGTCTCTGGGATGATCTACGGCTTCCTTGATCGCGGTCTTTGTTATCTCGTTGAATATGATCCTCTTTGTGGGCTTGTCGGACTTCTTCAGAAGCTCTTCTAGATGCCAGGCTATCGCCTCGCCCTCGCGGTCCATGTCTGTGGCCAGAAGGATCCTCGTGCTTGCAGATGCCTTGTCGCGCAGTTCCTTGAGGACCTTGCTTTTGGCGCGAAGGCTCACATATTTCGGCGTAAAATCTTTCTCCACATCGATGCCGAGTTCCCTTTTCGGCAGATCGCGTATGTGCCCTACTGACGCCTTTACGTCGTATCCCTTTCCGAGATACTTCTTTATAGTCCGCGCCTTCGCTGGCGATTCGACTATGACGAGAACTTTCTCCACTTTCATCTTTCCTTAGTTGATATCCGTGTAACCTTCGTCTTCGGACCTTTCAGGTATCGAGGGTTCATACCTGTACGCTATCTCCATCACTTCCTCGAGCGAAGCCGGGGCCCTGAATTCCAGGCCGGCGCTCTCGATTATCAGACTCATATGAGTCTCGGAAATCCAGCCTGCGCTTCGCAACCACAGGAGCCAGCCCTGTGCCTCGAGGCTGAGCATACTTCTCTCGGCCGGCGACAGGACGCGTGTGCCGGCTCCGAACCCGTCTCCGGCAAGGATCCCGCCCTTGACAGAGTCAGCGTCAAGAAGGAGCATCGCCCGGCGAATCTCCTCGTAGGAGTAACCCATGTCCTCCAGCCTCGTGTAAAGGTTTCCTGAGTCGTAGGGGTCGTCCTGTTCGTTATCGATTATCCAGGAGATGATCTCCCTGATGCGTTCATCGTCGTTTCTGCCGGTCACCGGTGCTGTCCTTTCCCTGCCTGATATCGGAAAACATGTATAATGTCCCTCAGGAACCCTGGCCGCAACACTTTTTATACTTTTTGCCGCTACCGCAGGGACACGGGTCGTTTCTTCCCACCTTTGGCTCTTCCCTCTGTACCGGTCTGGCTGAGGCCACCGGCGCCGCCGGCCCGATGTCCGCGCCGGGGGTTCCCGCCCGGGGCTGCGCTTCGCGTGGGGGTTGCGTCGATGCGTAAGCGTCGACAGTCCTGTGCATCGCGACTTCACGGTGAGGCCGCTTGCGTTCGGCCCTGTCAGGGGAATCTATCCTCGCGTGGAACAGGCCCCACAGGACCGTCTTGTCTATGTCGTCCACCATGTCTGAGAACATCTGGAAGGCCTCCTGCTTGTACTCGACAAGGGGGTCCTTCTGCGCGTAAGACCTGAAATGTATGCCTTCGCGAAGATTGTCGAGCTCCCTCAGATGATCCATCCACTTCTCGTCGATGCTCTGCAGCATGATCATCTTCTCGAGCTGAAGCATTATATCGGCGGGGATCATCGATTTTCTCAGCTCGAAGGCTTTTCTCGCCTCGGCGCGTAAGTGATCGATAACCGTCCGCTCTTCCTTCCTGTCCTGTTCTGAGAGGACGGACAGGTCGAACTTGAACAGGAATATCGTTTCGAGCTCGCCAGCCGCGCCATCGATGTCCCATTCATCGGGAAGCGTGTCCGGGGGCATGAATCCTTCCATGACCTGATCGATTACATCATCGATGAGTCCGTGTACCATGCCGTCGAGGTCTTCAGTGTCAAGTATGCTGTTACGCCTTCCGTATATGACCTCGCGTTGCTTGTTCATGACGTCGTCATACTCGAGCAGCCGTTTCCGTATGCCGAAGTTGTAAAGCTCCACCTTCTTCTGCGATTTCTCGATCGCTCTAGTTATGAAGGGGTGGGTTATCACTTCTCCCTCTTCGGCGCCAAGCCTGTCCATCACGCCGGATATCCTCTCGGAACCGAAAAGCCGCATGAGGTCGTCCTCGAGGGAGATAAAGAACCGCGAAGCTCCGGGATCGCCCTGCCTTCCCGATCTTCCGCGAAGCTGCCTGTCGATCCTGCGGCTCTCGTGCCTCTCGGTACCGATTATCTGCAGGCCGCAGGGAACGTCCTCGATACAATCCGTCTTCTTCGCTTCGTTAGGACAGTCAGCGCATCCGTCGGGAGTCTCACAGAGGATGCAGCATCTGGCGCACTTCACTACTCCCTTTTCCAGCTTGATATCGGTCCCTCTCCCTGCCATGTTTGTGGCGATCGTGACGGCCCCTTTTTTACCTGCCCAGGCGACTATCTCCGCCTCGCTCTGGTGCTGCTTCGCGTTGAGCACGTTGTGAGGTATGCCCTCTCTCTTAAGCATCCTGCTCAGAGTCTCGGAGACCTCTACGGTGACTGTGCCGACCAGCACGGGCAGCCCGGCTTCATGCAGTCTCCTGGTCTCCTTTATGATTGCGGCGTATTTCTCACGCTTTGTCCGGAAGATTATGTCGTCATAGTCGATTCTGCGGACCGGCCTGTTGGTGGGGATGACGTCTACATTGAGCTTGTAGATCTTGTGAAACTCCTCTTCCTCTGTCTCGGCCGTTCCAGTCATCCCTGCGAGTTTTTCGTACATCCTGAAGTAGTTCTGGAGGGTTATAGTCGCGAAAGTCTGGGTCTCCCCCTCGATGCGTACGTTCTCCTTTGCTTCAAGGGCCTGGTGAAGCCCGTCGCTGAAACGCCTTCCTGGCATGAGCCGGCCTGTGAACTCATCGACTATCATGACCTTCCCGTCCTGGACCACGTAGTCGACATCCTTCTCAAAGAGGGAATATGCCTTCATAAGTTGGGAGAAATTATGAATGATTTCGCTTTTCTCGGCGTATCTTCTGTAAGCGGTGTCCTTCCTCCTGATCTTTTCCGCCGCATCGATTGAGTCATCTGAATCGATCTCCTTGATCTCGATGCTCAGGTCTGGAAGGACGAACATCTCCCTGTCCTCTTTCGAGAGGGTGTTTCGTCCCTTCTCAGTCAGGTCGACCGTATTCGCCTTTTCGTCAACGACAAAGAAGAGCTCCTCATCGAGCTCGTGCAGCGTCTTGTCCCTCATGAATCCCGCTTCGGCGGCCAGCATCTCCTTCTCGAGCCCCGGCATCTTACGAAGCTTCATGAACTTCTTGTTCTTCGGGTCCCCGCGCCGGGCGAGCAGAAGCTTTACCCCGATGTCGTCTCCATCAGGCGCCCGTTCCATGTCTTCGGAGCCGGCGGCCCTTTCAACTTCGCTCATCAGGTCGTTTACCATCCTCTTCTGCTTCCGGACGAGGCCGTCGATCCTGGCCCTGAGAAAGGAGAAGTTCTCGTCTTTCGATGAACCCTGCACTGGGCCTGATATTATGAGCGGAGTCCTCGCCTCATCGATGAGCACCGAGTCGACTTCGTCGACGATGGCGTAGTGATGCACCCTCTGTACCTGGTATTCCCCGCTGAGCTTCATGTTGTCCCTGAGGTAGTCGAACCCGAACTCGTTGTTCGTCCCGTACGTGATATCGCTGCCGTAGACCCTCTTGCGCTCTTCAGGCCCCATATCGTTCTGGAGATACCCGACAGTCAGGCCCAGAAACTCGTATATCCTCCCCATCCACTCAGCGTCGCGCCTGGCGAGGTAATCGTTGACCGTAATAAGATGTGCGCCCTTCTTCTCGAGGGCGTTGAGATAGAGGGGCATCACGGCCACCAGGGTCTTGCCTTCTCCGGTGGCCATCTCCGAGATCGATCCCTCGTTCAGGACTATGGCGCCGGCGATCTGGACATCGAAAGGCACCATCTCCCATGTGACTTCATGACCGACGACGGTCCAGGAACGGCCGACGTGCCTTCTGCAAGCTTCGTAAACGAGCCCGTAGGCTTCCGCCATGATACCATCGGCGGTCTCGCCGTTCCTGAGCCTTTCGGTGAATTCGGCGGTCTTGGCGGGAAACTCCTCGTCGCCCAACCCGGCGAACCGGTCGCCCCAGGCTTTTACTTCCTCTATGCTAGGCGCGAGGCGCTTCATAAGCCTCGACTTCCTGTCGCCGACGAACTTATGTATCAGTCCCTTTAACAAGAAGCGGTCCTCCATTCGTACAGCAAGATAATACAACGCCTCCGGTCAATCAAGGTCGTCCCCTGACTGAGCGGCGGAGGCGTTTGTCTGGCTTTCTTTCCGGTTCCGGGATCATACTCCTGTCATCGAGAGAGCCGGAGCATGGAGGAATCCCCCGTTCGAACCGAAAAAGACCCTGCCGTCGTAATAGGCCGGAGAAGAGTAGATAGGCGCGTCTGCCCTGTACTCTGCCGCAATCGAACCATCCGATAAGGACAGGATGGTCAGTTTAGAATTATAAGAGGTTACGGCGACCATCCCGCCCAGGATCAAAGGCCTGGACCTTATCGCCCCTCCGAGGTCCTTCTTCCAGATCAGCTGCCCGTCGGTGTCAAGGGCCAGGACCAGCCCGTCCTCTGTCCCGGCGATGATAGTCCCTCCGGAGGATACGGGAGAGCTCCTTACATCGCTTCCAGCGCCGTATCTCCACATAAGCAAGCCGCCGGAAAGCGAATAGCCTATCAGATACCTGTCACCGGTGCCTACGATCACAAGATCCTTCTCTGCGAGGCATAGCGGTGATGAATGTATCTCCCCGCCCGGAGCGACCCTCCATGATATCCTGCCGTCGAGGGTCATCCTTACAAGTGAGCCGTCGGTGCTGGCAGCAACGATGTAATCCTTGCCCACGGAGGGCGTCCCCCAGACCTGATCGCCTATCTTCTGGCTCCAGTTCCTCCCGCCGGTCTCCCTGTCGAGTGATACGATACGTCCGTCCATTGTGGAGACGATCACGCACTTATCCGATATGACCGGGCTGGAGACAATCTTCGCCCCGCCTTTATAGTTCCATATCCGTTTCCCGGTAGCAGTCGAAAGGCAGAAGACGTTTCCCTCGTAATCTGCCCCGATGACACGGTCACCATCGCACGCGGGAGTGGCTCCGATGCCTGTAGAGGCTTCGTATTTCCACTTGATGGCACCGTCGAGCGTGAAGCAGTAGAGATTGCCGTCCCTGCACCCGAATACGACATTATCGCCGCATATCACGGGCGAAGAGGTAACAGCGGCCCCGAATTTCTTCTTCCATCCGTCGGTTATGCTGACCGTTCCGGCTGGCGCGATCCTGTCGTGAGACGCAGGCTCTGAAGGCGTTCCTCCCGTCGGGTCGGCCGAGACCTCTTCAGCGCTGTCCTCATCAGCTCCCGTCCCGGCATTATCGGTATTCCCTGCCGGGGCGAGAAGCACGCGGTCGCCTTCCTCAGACCGGTCCCGGTTTCCGAAAGGCTTGAATATCAGCAGGATGGCGAGGATAAGCGCTATAGCGCCAGCCGCCATCGGTACGGAAGATTTCATGATCTCCACACCCCGTTTCTTTCGTTCCCGAACATCACCTGCAGCCACCGCACTTCCCCAGTGCATGGCCCCGAGGGACATGTCCGTATCCACCTCCAGCTCCCCGCTCTCCGGCACTTCGAACGCAGGGAAAAAGACGCTGTCGAGCAACGCCGCGCGGTTCCTGCGGATGAAATCCTTCGATGGAGCGAAAAGGAGCGTATTGCCTCCGTCAGAGACACTGAACTTTTCAAGAGTGAAACGGTCCCCGTACTTCTTCTCAAACATGTCGGTCTGGCTCCCGTCTCTCTGGAGACCGATCTCGACCCTGTTTTTGAGCGAATGGACCGTCCCCTCGATCCCCGTTTCTGGATCGAAATGAACCGGCTCGATCCGCCTGTTCCTGAACAGGAACGCCTCCCCGCCTTTCCTCCAGATCGCGAGTATCGCCGATTCCTCGAGCCAGAGATCGTCCTGTCCGTATTCCCCTGAGGTTCCGACCGATTCGGCCAGTTCCCTGAAGAACCTGGCCGGATGTCCCAGCCTCGAGGAAGAAACGACGCGCCTGTACAGGTCCCTCAGCGGCTTCTCGTCTTCAGGCCTTGAATGATAGAGGAAGAGGAAGAATTCGTCTCCCCCGGATTTTCGTGAGATCTCATGATAGGTGAGAGAGTATTTTTTGCCGTCGGCGCCGTAACAGACAAAGCAGGTCCTTCTCATGGCAATCACCTCGGAAGAGAGGTTAGCCAGAGGAGCTTGAAAAATCAACAATTAATCGAATATATTCTGCGCCCTGCGTCAACCTGAGAATATCTTCTTGAATCCTGATATCATCTTGTCGATCGGTCCGGCCCCGCCATAAGGGGAGCTGCCGCCGTCGAGCTGGGCCATGACCTTTTTGGCCAGGTTATGATCAGGATCCCATTTAAGCGCGTCGGTAAAATGCTTTACAGCCAGGTTCTTGAGGCCGGCCTTGAAGTAGACGAATCCCAGGTTGGCGTGGAAGTCGGCGCTGTAGAACTCGATCTCGATCGCCTTTCTGCAGGCGTCCCTCGCTTCGTGGAGGTCGGAATTGGTCATCGCGAGGCAGAATCCATACCAGCTGTGATACGCGGGATCCGATGGATCGAACCGTATCGCTGTCCTGAGAAGCATTATCGCCTTGTCGTACCGTCCGGCTCTCATGGAGTCGCGGGCCTGTCTGAACGCCATGGAGGCGCCCCTGCTGTCCTGCTCGCGCATCTCCTTGCCGGCCGTTGTGGCGCCACCCTTTACACGGATAGACTCATCGTAATCTCGGCGCTTCTGCGGGTCGCTCAGTATGCCGAACGCCTCGTTGATAAGCTTGAACCGCTCCCTGTTCTCAGGCTTGTCACCCGCGACGTCCGGGTGGTAAAGCTTGGCAAGCCTGAAGTAATTCTTCTTGATCTCCTCCGCGGAGGATTTAGGCCATACTTCGAGTATTGAATAGTATTCTGTCTTGGTATTCTTCACGGCCATCTACCTCTCGCTCCCAACAGGTGACAGTTCATTCATGAGATTCTGCGCAAGTTCGTTTTCAGGGTCCAGCCTCAGGACTATGTCGAGGTTCTTCCTGGACTCCACCCGGGCACCCTTCTCATAGAGCGAGAGAGCGAGGTTCAGCCTCGCCTTAAGGTATTCTGGATTTATCTTTAGGGCCGTCTCAAATTCCATTATGGCGTCATCGGTCATACCGGTGTTGGCGTATGCTATTCCGAGCATGTTATGCAGATCGGGATAATCAGGATGAAGGGAAAGCGCCTTTTTCAACTCGGCAAGAGCGAAGTCGTAATCACCGTTCTGGATCGATTCCAGGGCCAGCTGCTTACTGACCTGCGAGGAAGACGGCCTCTCCTCGAGGAGCTTCCTGAAGAGGTCGGTTATATCCTCGTTCGCGGGATCGTTGTTGATCATACCTGTGAGTTCCTGGACATGTTCGATAAAGAATGCCGGCGAAGAAGAAAGGCTCGAAACGAGTTCCTCGGCGCTGCGGGCGTGATTACCATCGAGCCAGTAACTCCTGGCCAGCATCACGCGCGCCTTGAAGTAATTCGGGTTGATCGACAGGGCCCTCTTGAGGCTCTCTCTCGAATTCACCCTGTTACCGGCTTTTTCATAGAGTTTTCCCAGTCCGAAATGGACGTCAGCATACTTCGGCTGAAGTTCGATCGCTTTCTCCAGCTGCTTGACGGCTCCTGAAGTGTCTCCGTCGCCATCGAGCTTTTTCGAGTACTCAGTGTACGACTCGACCATATACATCCGGAGAAGCTCCTGGTCCTTCCCGGCGTTCATTTCGCCTGAGTGATCGATGTATTCCTCGAATTCCTTGCAGGCTTTCCTGTAATCACCCTTGTTAAAGAAGGCTATAGCCTTCTTAAGATTGTTTTTAGGGATAAACCTGAGGAATGTTTCAACGAACATGATATACGACCTTCCTTGCCTTTGACCATTTCTATGTCATCAGGACACCCCTCGTGGGACTATTAGCAAGTCACAGGCCAAATAGGAGATCATCCGCCCCCCATTCTGATGCAGCGCATGGGAAATATTATCAATGAGTTACGCATGGCTGAAAAAGGGTGTTCTGAAAAATGAGGCATGAAGGGCCTCAGTACCGGCAGGATAAATGCCTCTTTGATGAGAAACCTGGCGCACGACTTCTGTAAAGGATTCATTCAGGGAGCGTTGGGCGCGGCGGGTCATTCGCGGACGCCTGCCGCCAATCGGGTGTACGTGGCCATCGATTCAAGGACCCGCCGGACATACTGCCTTGTCTCCGACGGGCCTATGAGTTCTAGAGCGGCAAGCGGGTCATCGTGAGGGCGGTATCTCTTCTTCCAGGACTCCATCCGGCCGTGCCCGGCATTGTAGGCGGCAAGGGCGGCAACTATCGATTCATCCGACCTGTCGAGCAGGAATCTGAGATACCAGCAGCCGGCCTCGATATTAAACCCGGGATCACGCAGGTCCTGCATGACGATGTGTTTACGGCCGATCTTTTTCCCTATCCATTCTCCGGTCGACGGCATTATCTGCATGAGACCGCAGGCGCCGGCCGGAGAAATGATCTCTTCGTCGAACCTGCTCTCCTCTCTTATGACCGCGAGGACAAGCTCCGGCGGAAGATTTCTTTCCTTCGAGCCCCTGTCGATCTCGGAACCAAATGTGAAGGGGTAGAGATATTTCAGATGATCCTTCATTCCGGGAAAAAGTCCTGGATCGGCCGCCGCCAGTTCGAGGCAGAGGTTCTCCAGGCCTGCCGCCCTTGCTTCATTGTAAAGGGTCGGGATACTAGATCCCCTTTCGTCCGATCCGAGTGCTGCCAAGTAGCTCCTGGCGCAGTCCGAGGCCTCGCTTTTCATCTTTTCAGCCGCAAAGTACCTGAATGCTTCTAATGACGGAAGGTCGACCGGCGGGCCTGCTGCGGGGAAGGCGGTGTTTCTGGTCTCCGTCTCCAGCAAGCTGATCCGCGGCACGATGTCCCGTTCTTCGTCCGCGTTTAGGAATCCGGAGCCGTCCTCGATGGCCCGTGCATAGAACGATCCCGCGGCTTCTCCTCGAAGCGACAGTGCATGGTCTGAACGAAGTCGCTCGTCGCCGCAGGTCCTTACGATCCAGTATAGGTACGCGGCCCGTAATCTTCCATCGGCACGGGGTAGATTCTCCACGAGGATGGAGTATGCCTCGTCCTTTCTTCCGAGTTTCTCGAGGACTGCGGCCATGGCGAGGAGAGCCTCGCGTCCCGCACTGGTAACGGCCCCCTTATCCGATATCATCCGCCATGTTTCCGCAGCCGCTTTGAGTCTTCCGGCGGCGGCATCTATCCGTGCGGACCAGTCCGTGGATATCTCTGCGAAAGGATCGTCCGGAAAATAGAGCCTGAATGTCCGGTAGCTTTCTAATGCGTCGCGATATCTCTTCATCCTGTATTGAAGGTCCGCAAGCTTTTGGAGGGCCAGCTTTTTACCTTCGACCGGGCATTCTTCAGCGTGGAAGACCGAACGGTAGCGTGCGATAGCTTTCGCTCCCCTGCCTGAGGCGACTGAAAGGTCGGCGTCCAGGATGTCGGCCAACCAGGTGTACTGCGCCGTCGATCTGACGAGGTCGATCAGGAGTCGTGAAGTCTCAAGGTCCCTTGCTGATATGGCGGAAGTCGCCAGGGACGCGACCGTTTCCCGGGAGACTTCAGGCAGATCCAGCGCTCCCATGGCGGCCATCTCCCTGAGAAGAACTACCTCGCAGGCGCCCGGTCTCCGTTCAGCTGCGAGTGAGATGTATCCGGCAGCACCGGAAGTATCGCCAGACTCGAGACTGATACGCGCCAGAAGGAGAAGCGTCCTCGGGCGCAGCCTGGAAGAATTGTCATCGGTTACAAATGGAAACGCAAGTTCTGGTCCTCCGCACATGGCTGCTAGATCGATCAGGTGGTCTTCTTCCGGATGACCTTCAGCTTGGCCGCTGGATATGAGACGAAGTGCGGAGAAGGCCCGCTGGGCGGCGCGGATGCTGTCGCCCAATCCCAGGAAGGCCTGCGCCCTCGTTTCCAGCCTGAAAACCTCCAGCCAGGGATTGGAATCACGCGCGTATGAGATTTCAAGGGCTGCGGCGAAACTGTCCGCCTTGACCGCCCGCATCGCTCCGGAAAGGGACTCCTCGCCGCATGCGTCCGCGGGCATGCGGAGCAGCGCGGCGCTCAAGATGATGAGAAGTCCTTTTCCAGTTATCATGATATCAGGAGAACCAGAGGGTTCATTTCCGCCGGCCCGTCGTCATTCCCATTCGATCGTGCTTGGCGGCTTGGAGCTGATGTCGTAAACGACCCTGTTCACGCCGTCCACCCTGTTGATTATCTCGTTGGATATACCCTGCAGGAAATCATACGGGAGCCTGGCCCAGTCCGCGGTCATCCCGTCCGTGCTGGTGACTGCCCGCAGGGCCGCGGCTTTCTGATAGGTGCGCTCGTCTCCCATAACGCCTACGCTTCTGACGGGAAGGAGAACGGCGAACGCCTGCCAGACCTCCTTATAGAGCCCCGTGCGCTTGAGCCCGTCTATGAATATCCGGTCTACCCTGCGAAGCAGATCGAGGTCCGCCCTGGTTATAGCGCCAGGGACCCTGACAGCAAGGCCCGGCCCGGGGAAGGGGTGACGTTCGATCTGTTCGGCAGGCAGATCGAGGAACCTGCCTACCTCCCTTACCTCGTCCTTGAAGAGGAGCGAGAGTGGCTCTATCAGTTCGAAGCTCATCTCTTCCGGAAGGCCTCCCACGTTATGATGGGACTTGATCGTGTCGGACGGCCCGACCGTAGACCGGCTCTCAATGACATCGGGATAGAGCGTCCCCTGCGCGAGGAACGCGAAAGGCCCGTGCCTCTCGCTCTCTCTCTCGAATACATCGATGAATGTCTTGCCGATGATCTTCCTCTTCGTCTCAGGATCGCTGACTCCATCAAGCCTCGAGAGGAACTCATCTGAGGCGTCAACGAATACAAGCTCTGTTGTGAGGCACCCGGCAAGTATTTCACGGACCTCATCGGCCTCGTCCTCCCTCAGCAGCCCGTTGTCGACGAATACCGGTACGAGCTGTCTGCCGATGGCACGGTCGACGAGGGCCGCCATGACCGAGCTATCCACGCCGCCGCTCACTGCGCACAGGACTCTCGCGTCTGCGACCCTTTTCCTTATCCTTGAGACTTCCAGTTCGACGAATGACCTCGAGCTCCACGTCCTGTCACACCCGCATATCTCGAAAAGAAAGTTCTGCAGTATCTCGTTGCCGTTCTCGGTATGGAACACCTCAGGGTGGAACTGGAGGCCGTAAATACGCTCCATGTCATTGCTCATCGCTGCAATCGGGCATCCTGTCGATGACGCGATCACATCGAATCCTTCAGGCATCGACTTGAGGCGCACTCCGTGGCTCATCCAGACCTTCTGCTCATGCGGAGTGCCCCTGAAAAGGACCGCGTCCGTATCAACCTCGATTTTGGTGTGCCCGAACTCCCGGTTGTCGGCCTTCTCCAGTTCGGCACCCTTCATTCTGGATATTAACTGCATCCCGTAACATATTCCAAGAACAGGGATTCCGAGTGTAAAAATGTCCGCAGCCAGCCCTGGTGCGCTTTCCTCGGTAAGGTCGGCCGGACCGCCCGAAAGAACGAGCCCCTTCGGCTTTTCCGCGATTATTTCCGAGAGGGATGCGGAATTCGGCAGTATGACCGAGAAGACGCTCTCCGCCCTTATCCTTCGGGCGATCAGCTGCGTGTACTGCGATCCGAAATCGAGGATCACGATGGATTCGCCTTCCCACTCCCTCATCATGAGCTGATGCTCCTCCTAGTGTCTGAAATGCCTTCTGCCGGTTATAGCCATTGTGATACCGAGTTTCTCTGCCGCAGCGAACACCTCGTCATCCCTTATAGATCCGCCGGGCTGGATTATGCATTTCACGCCGGCTTCAGCGAGAGTCTCGACTCCGTCCGGAAAGGGGAAGTACGCATCGGAACCCGCTGAAGCGCCCTCTATCTTCATATTCTCCATGCGTGCCTTGTCCACAGCGATCCTGCAGGAATCGACCCTGCTCATCTGTCCCGCTCCGACGCCGATGGTCCCGAGGGAGTCGCAGATGACTATCCCGTTCGATTTCATATGTTTTACGACTTTCCAGGAAAGGCGCATCGCCTTCTCCTCCTCCTGGGAGGGTTTCCTGGATGTGACGATCTCGAGTTTCTCGATCTCCGGAAACCCGGTGTCCTGTTCCTGGACCAGGAGCATCGGTCCGGCCTCTCTCCTGATGAGACCGGAGATCTCTCTTTCCCATTCCTCTTCGGGTATGGTTATGAGTCTGAGGTTCTTTTTCTTCTTCAGTGCATCCAGGGCGCCGTCTGTAAATCCTCTCGCGAGGATCACCTCGACGAATCCGTCCCTGGAGGCGGCCGCGAGTTCCTCGTCCACGATCCCGTTTATGGATATGACGCTGCCGAATGCCGAGACGGGATCGGTCTTTCGCGCCCTGATGAAGCTCTCTGCGACAGTCGGGCAGACAGCAGCTCCGCACGGATTCATATGTTTCAGTATGGCGCAGGCATTCTCCCCGAGATCACGGGCGAGAAGCCAGGCAGCCCACATATCCTGGATATTGTTGAAGGACAGTTCCTTCCCCTGGTGCTGGATAAACCTGTGGAAGGAACCGGCGGGAGATTCCTCGATATACAGGGCCGCCTTCTGGTGAGGGTTTTCACCGTACCGAAGGGAGCGGAATCTTCTATAGGCCGTTATAATCTCTTCGGGCAGCTCCCCTGGCGCCTCTATGCTTTCGAACCACACGGATATGGCGGCATCGTAGGATGCGGTATGGTGGAAAGCCTTCGAGGCGAGCTTACGCCTGGTCCCGTCCGTGACGCATCCATCGTTTTCGTCCATTTCACCGAGGATGGACGCGTAATCCGTTGGGTCGGTCACGATCGTCACCGAAGCGTGATTCTTCGCCGCCGACCTTATGAGCGTAGGCCCGCCTATGTCGATCTGCTCGACGATCTCCTTCTCGGAAAGCGAAGAGTCTGACGCGGCTTCCCTGAACCGGTAAAGATTGACTGCTACCAGGTCAATGAGATCTATCCCAAGCTCGGCAGCCTGTTCGAGGTGTTTCTTCTTGCCGCGGTCGGCGAGTATCCCTCCATGCACTTTCGGATGCAGCGTCTTCACTCTTCCGTCCATGCACTCGGGGAATCCCGTCACCTCGCTGATCTCCGTCACTTCTATCCCGGCTTCTTTTATTGCCCTGGCGGTGCCGCCTGACGCTATTATCTCCACTCCCCTGCCGGCAAGCCCGCTCGCGAAATCCACGACTCCATCCTTGTCCGTAACGCTGATCAGCGCCCTTTCGATCCTCCTGTTCATCACAAATACCTTTCGATGTCGAGCTCAGGAAACAACATCTTTACAGCGAGAGCGTAGCGCTCCCTGGTCTTCTTGACTACATCAGCGGGAAGTTCTGGTGCCGGCGGTTCGTGATTCCAGCCGCTCCGGTCAAGAAAATCCCTGACGTACTGCTTGTCGAGGCTCTTCTGCTGACGGCCGGGCGAGTATTCGTCGACAAGCCAGAACCTCGAGGAATCGGGGGTCAGGACCTCATCTATCACTATGATCCCTCCCTCTGTGACCCCGAATTCGAATTTGGTGTCGGCGATGATGATCCCCTTGGTCAGTGCGAACTCGCTCGCCCTGGTATAAAGTTCAAGGCTTATCCTCTCAAGTTCCGAGGCGGTATTCTTCCCTACGATCCTCGCAGCCTCCTCGATCGATATATTCTCATCGTGCCCCGAATCAGCCTTTGTCGACGGGGTGAATATCGGCCTTTCAAGTTTGTCCGAGTTCCTCAGCCCGCCCGGAAGCTTGATCCCACAGACGGATCCGGTCTTCTGGTATTCCTTCCATCCGGATCCAGATATATAACCCCTTACTATGCATTCTATGTCCAGCCTGTCCGCTTTCTTTACCAGCATCGACCTGCCCGCGAGCTGATCGGGAAACTTGTTGAACGGATCGGGGAAGTCATCGACCTCGATTGAGATCATGTGGTTGGGCACTGTATCGAACTTGTCGAACCAGGCTGCGGATAGAGTATTAAGGACTATTCCCTTGCCAGGTATCGGTGTTGGGATGACTGAATCGAAAGCGGAAAGGCGGTCAGATGCGACGATGAGAAGCATCTCTCCCAGATCGTAGATATCCCTGACCTTGCCGCTGTAGTCGGGGACGATCCCCGGCAATATGTTTTTATCAATGCTCATCACTAATCAGGACTCTCCTTCCCTCGATATTGATCTTTCCGCCGGCATACAGCCTGACCGCTTCCGGATATGCCTTGTGCTCCTCGACAAGAATCCTTGCGCTGAGAGATTCTTCGGTGTCGTCCCGCATCACCGGTACGACTTTCTGGATTATAATCGGGCCTGTGTCTACGCCGGCATCCACAAAATGGACCGTGCAGCCGGAAACCTTGACTCCGTAATCGAGAGCCTGCTTCTGCCCGTGCAGGCCCTTGAAGCTTGGAAGCAGGGCTGGATGGATATTGAGCATACGGCCGGCATATTCGTCGAGAAGACTCCCTTTGACTATCCTCATGAAACCCGCCAGGCAGACGAGCTCTACTCCCCTTTCAGTGCAGAGACGGCGCATCTTCTCGCTCGATTCGGGCGACATCGAGCCGCGCCTGGAACCGCAATCCACGACGAAACTTTCTATGCCATTATCACGGGCGAACGCGAGGGCCCCGGCTTCGGGGTTGTCGGTTATGAGCAGGGCTATCTCCGCCGGGTAGCCATCCTCACGGCATGCCTTCGCGAGAGCTATAAAATTGCTTCCCCTTCCCGAGGCGATCACCGCGATCTTCATCTTCTCTTCCATCATCACTCCCAGATTGAGAGGGCCGAACCACGGGGTCAAGTGTGGCTGGATCTGACCGACTGGCGTAGCGGCCGTTCGAAAGCCCGCAGCCTTCTCCCGCGGCGGACCCGATGATCGAGGATATTATCTGTCATCGCTATTTCAGTCAAGCGGTGATATGGCGAGTGCCGCCTCTCCACTGTCCGCTCGCGCACCGGTACCGGGGAGGACCAGTGGAGCCCTGATCAAGAGGCGGATGCCGCCCGTCTCAACGAGCGTATCGGACCGTACAGGAACAGACTCCGATCCCCCGGCGGTCTCTGCGGGATCCCACGGGCTGTGCATCATGAATTCCGGGCCGAAGTCCAGGATGAGGGAGGATAAGGATCCAGTGAAGCGGCCGGCTGGATTGAGGATAATGATCGTCTTCACCCGGCGCACTCCCTTCCGTCGCAGGTCTCTAACAAGGAATCCCGCCGAACGAGATGAAATATGTCTTTCGAGGACAAGGATGCCTCCTTCTCCACCGTACAGGACTGCGCCTCCGGAGGTAAATCTTATCTCACGGTCAGACGTTTTCCAGCGGCCGCTTAAGAGCGGTCCGAACGAGAGCAGTAAAAGAATCAGACCTGCCGTCAAGATGGCTCTTTTCCTTGCGGACACCCAGTGAACAGAAGCGATGATCGACAGTCCTATAATATATGGCCTTATGTCGAAATCAGTCATCAGCACTCCAGCCGCGGGCAGGCGTGCGCCGCGGGAGACAATGCCTGAGGAGAGGTCCGATAACATGTTCAGGACCGGCACCGTTACTGATGGGAGCAGGTGCCCGGCGATGATATGGAAGAATCCTCCGTACAGGAGCAATGTCACGGGAAGAGCCATTATCACGCTCATCAGCGGGCCGGAAAGAGGCGCGGTCCCGAATATCCTTACGGTCAGGGGCAGCATTGAAGCCTGCACGCAGACAGACATGAGGAGAGCGATCAGTGGAAACTGGAGTGACTTCCAACCCCTGACGCGCGCAATACATCTCTTGAAAGAGCGGCATACAGGCACACCGAGCAGTGCCACCCCGGCCGCGGCGTTGAAAGAAAGAAGGAATCCCGTATCACAAAGTGAAAGCGGATCAAGCATGCAGACGAGGAATGCCCCCGCGAGAACGCATCGGCCAGGGCCAGTCCTGATCCCGGCGAGTCTTGATGCCCTTATGACCGTTATCATCGACAACGCTCTTAGAAGCGATCCGGGGCGACCCGCTACCGCTGCGTAGAACGAGAGGACGAAGACGGCCGAAAGGTCTCGCAAGCCCCCCCTTGCGCCGGCCAGTGTCAGTATGCCGAAGAGCGGGACTGCGATCAGGCCGAGATGCAATCCGCTGAGAGCGAGATAGTGAGCGGTCCCCGTCTTTCTCCATTCATCCCTCACGCTGACGGGAAGAGCCTTTTTGTCAGCTATGAGAAGCGCCCTGAGAAGGCCCCTCGTTCTATCCGTCATCCTTTTTTCCTCAGTAAGGCTTATTATCCTTTCTCTTACATATCTGGCTGGGCCTGGGAATCCGGACTGCCGTGATAAGACCGCTCCCGATGAACCGTTCAGGATCCCTGTGTCGATCGGTGACAGGGAAGCCATATGGAATACAAAGAGGCCGGTCGCTGCCGTGAGGAAGGCCCTTGACCTGACAGCCTGCCCGTATTCATCCGGAAGATAGAAGAAGATGACCGAAGCCACTCCGAGCGCCACTCCGGCATTCGCTCCGCTACTGGGAAAAAGAACGCCTGCAAAGAAAAAGGCGGCCCACCACACAAACATCCTCTACCTCCCTGCCGCATCATGTCCAGTCTAGCCATTGAAGAAGGAAACCCTGTTTTTGCCCTCCCTCTTCGCTTTGTACATCGCCTGATCAGCCTTGCGGAAGAGTTCTTCCTCGTCACCTGCATCAGCCGGGAAGATGCATCCTCCGATGCTCACGGTCACACCGATAGAGCTTTCACCGTCGATAGTCAGCCTTGTGCCCGCCACGACCTCTCGTATCCTCTCGGCGGTCCTTTCCGCGGCGTCACGCCCAGCCCCCGGAAGCAACGCGATGAATTCCTCACCACCAAACCTGAAGAGCTGGTCGATCTTTCTGAGGTGTTTTCTGACAGTATCGGCCACCAGTTTCAACACTCTGTCGCCGGTATCGTGGCCGTACCTGTCGTTGAAGAACTTGAAATCATCGATATCCATGATGAGGAAAGCGAGGGATTTCCTGTTTCGGTTGGCTCTCTCCATCTCCAGCGGCAGCTGTATATCGTAGTTGTTCCTGTTATTGACTCCGGTGAGCCTGTCGATCGATACCATGCGTTCCAGCTGACGGTTGTTGTCAAGGACCCTTATGATCCCCCTTGCTACCATATTATAGTTCAACAGACGATCAGCCGTCTGTATTCCCTTCGTCACAGAGTGTATCTCGAGCAGCCCGTAGACAAGTCCGGCGCTTCGCAGCGGGAAGAGCAGGATCGACCGTGTCCTTCCATCGACCGAAAAGACTCCGCCTCTGAATCCGTTGTGGGCGAGGATCGTGAAGGGCTCGTCAGAGCCCATGGATGGTCCGTAGAATCCTCCTGATTCAACCTCGGCGATGGTTGATTCCCCTATCCTTTCCGTCCTCCTGATATTCTGAGCTTCGAATTCACTGAAAAGTACCAGAAAGGCCGAAGCCCCTGGTTCTATGTTCCCTGCAAGATCGAGAAGGCTCTCGAGCCTGTCTGTGATATTCACCGGCGAGTCGTCCAGGGAAAGGGCCGAGATGATACCGGCTAGAACGGATGGCACTATACCTGCCTGAGTCTCCTGAGAACCTGATACGGAATTATACTCCGCCACCGGCATCTCGAGCGTGATCCTCGACGGTCCGGAACGCTCGGCAAACTGGACATGGACCTCGCCCCCCCTGTTCTCCGGCTTACCGCGGTCGTATACCCGCAGTGAGACGAGTTCCTCCATCGCCAGCCATGCTTCCCTGACCAGTTCGGCACGGGTCCCGGATGCAAGCGCGTCACCGATGCCCTCTACCCTCTTGGAAGACAGGAGATGTCTGGGGATAAGTCTGGACAGGAGAAACCTGTAGTCTTTTTTAAACCCATGGTGCATGATTCGTCCTGCTTAAGCCGGGTCTTGAGTATGGTATACACGATATACTCCATAACAATTATACACGAACAGCTCATCGATTTAAAGGGGTTAGGAAAGACAGGAGGGCACTATTAATGCATAAGACCTGCTTGACACGGCTCGATCCGGGGTGAGTTCTTCCCTTGAAAGTCTCCCGGGATTTCTATATATTACGCCAATCCTGGAGGTTATGCTTGATGAGACGCCTCTTGATGCCTCTTTTGGCCGTTCTGACGACGATTTCCCTGTCTGCCTGCATTCCTGCCGGTAAGAGCGGAAAACCGGCCGGTCAGGATGGATTTGAGGCATCTGTCTCCGAGGAGGAGATATACCTCCTTTACCCCCAGCTTATGCTTCTCAGCAGCAAACTCGACGAGGCGGAGGCTTACTACAGTCTCGGAGACCTGAATTACTCGTATTCCCTCAGTGAATCCCTGATCAGAGACGTCAGGGATTTCAAGTCGACAGGACCCGATTTATTCGTCTGTAACTATCTTGATACACTCGAACACAGGGCCATCGTACTGAACGACCGGATAGATTGTGAACAGACGAATAATGAGTGGCGCGACCTGATGACCTCGTTCATCGATTCAATCGGGCAGAACCATGTCGTCGAGGAAGAGATAGAGGTCGTGATGAACTGGCGCACCGAACACTGGATGCGTTACTTCCAGGGCAAGGGGCGCAGGAACTTCACGAGGTGGCTCGAACGGGTCGAGATGTACCGCGATATAATCGAACCTATCCTGGTCGAACAGGAAGTCCCCAGGGACCTCATGTTTCTCGCCGTCATCGAAAGCGGCCTAAATCTTCACGCGAGATCAAGCGTCAAGGCCACCGGACCATGGCAGTTCATGGCGGGGACCGGACGTATCTTCGGCCTGAGGACGAACTGGTGGATCGATGAACGGAAGGATATAGTAGCCTCGACGTATGCAGCCGCTAATTACCTGAAATATCTATACAGTCTCTTCGGCAGTTGGGACCTTGCTCTGGCCGGATACAACGCCGGTGAATACAGAGTCGCCGCCGCCATCTCCAGGCAGAAGACGGAAGACTACTGGCAGCTAAGGCTTCCCAGCCAGACGCAATGGTTCGTTCCGAAATTCATGGCTGCGCTCATGATCGGCCGCGATCCGGCATCTTACGGATTCAATATCGGGAATGTCGAACCTCTTGACTTTGATATGGTGACTATCGACCGTTCGACCGACCTGAAGCATGTCGCCAGGGGAGCCAACTGCACGATCACCACGCTGAAGAAGCTCAATCCCGCTCTGAAAAGATGGGCTACACCCCCGGATATGCAGATCGACTTGAAGGTACCGGCCGGGAAAGGGGAAGCGGTGCTGGCGGAACTGGCCGACATACCGGCCGAGGAACGCGTATCATGGCTCAGGCACAGGGTGCGCAAAGGTGAGACGCTTTCACGCATAGCTTCTAAATATGAGATCTCGCAAATAGAGCTAAAGAGGATAAACGAGATACAGAACGCTCACAAGATCAGGGAAGGCAAGATACTTCTGATACCGGTGAAGGACAGCGGCCAGGTCGCTTCATACACAAGCAAGCCCGGATACATGGAAGCGCCAAATCTTCCCTCCCAGATAAGCGTTAAGAAGTATACACCGCCGGCGGGGCATACCAAGGTGGTCTACAGGGTAAAGGACGGCGATACGCTCAGCGAGATAGCCGAACGTTATAATGTGGGCCTGAGCAAAGTGAGGAGATGGAACAATCTTGCGTACAGTTCCATGATCCATCCCGGGCAGAGCCTCGTTATCTACCTCCCTCCCGGAGCGGATGCTCTGGCAGCACGGTCTGGCGGTGATGAATCGGACCCGGATCGAATGCAGGGAAAGAAAAAGGTCTACCATACCGTGCGAAAAGGCGAGACACTCAGCGCTATCAGCAGGCGTTACAGAACGAAGGTCTCCGACATCCTTGTATGGAACAGCAATATCAAGAAAGACCTCGTATATCCCGGCGACAGGTTGATGATCTGGGTCGACTCAAACTAGCCTTTCACCCCGGCAGAGCTTCTCCCATCAGGAATATCTGTTTTCGGAACGGAACCTGCGATAAGGCAGTTTGTGCCGACATGGATCCCTGGCGGTATCCTCGATCCCTTGTCGACGAGCGTGATCCCGAAGTCCAGGTATTCGGGTTGGATGTCGTTCGGCTTCCTGGCGTCCCCGAGACCGAGGATCACATCCCTGCCCACTCGAACTTCCTTGTCCAGGATGGTCCGTACCACCTTAGCGCCCTTGCCTATCACACAATCCTGGAGGATCACTGAACTTTCGACGATCGCTCCCTTTTCGACGATCACTCCGGGAGAAAGGACAGAGGAACGGACCGTTCCAGATATCACTGAACCGCTGCAGATCATAGATCTCTCTATCTTCGCTCCTTCCATCATCTGCATGGGCGGAAGATCGTCCGGAATGGTCATGACACCTTGTCCGTCGCCGGAAAGGGGCAACCTCGGTCTCTGCGACAGCAGCGATATGTTTGCGGTGTAGTAGGACTTGAGGGTCCCGATATCGAGCCAGAATCCACCGTACCTGAATGCTGAGACCTTCCCTTTCTCCACGAGGTAGGGCAGCAGATGTTTCCCGAAATCAAGGTCTCCGTATGTCTTTTTAAGCCTCTCCATCGAGTTCATCAGGAAACGGCGGTCGAATATGTATATCCCCATGGACGCGAGCGTGCTCCTGGCCTTCACCGGTTTTTCATCGAAACGGACGACCTGCCCCCCTGAATTGACGGTCGCGATCCCGAAATGCCTGGTCATGTTTGCGGGGACCCTGGTGACTGCCACTGTCGCGGGCCTTCCGGAACGAATGTGATATTCTAGAAAATCCCCATAGTCCATATTGTACACATGATCTCCGGACAGGATCAGGACATGATCGTAATCAAGAGATTCCATCAAGGATATGTTCTGGTACAGGGCGTCAGCGGTTCCCCTGTACCAGTCGGCGGCCCGGAACCCCAGATGCGGGTGCAGTATGTGGAGGCCGCCGGTGGCCCTGTCCAGGTCCCATGGCTTTCCGATGCCCAGGTGACGCTCCAGGGAACGTGAGATGTACTGAGCCAGCACGTATACCTCTCCGATACCGGATCTCACGCAATTTGTGAGTGTAAAATCGATTATCCTGTACTTTCCTGCGAACGGGACCGCCGGTTTAGCCCTGTGCGACGTAAGAAGGCTCAGGCGTGTTCCGGCACCGCCGGCCAGGATGAAAGCAGGCATACTCTTGATCATCCCGCGTCCCTCACATTCTCCCCCGGTTCGATGATCCTCCCCTGGCTGACGCAGAGAGATCTCCTTATCGCGGCGCCTTTACCTATAATGGTGATCTCCCCGGCGGCGGATGTCCCGCCTCCGACCGTTGCGTTACTCCCTACTGTCACATTCTTGTCCAGGATCGATCTGCAGACTGTCGCACCCCGGCGGATCCTTGTCCCGGAGAAGATTATACTGTCAAGGATATCCGCCCCTTTCTCCACGATCACGCCAGGAAAGAGGATACTTCCGCTGATCCTTCCCTCGATCCTGCAACCACTGGCGATGATGGATCCGGATACATCAGAACCGGCGCAGAAACGAGCCGGTGGAAGATCGTCACCCCTCGTATAGATAGGCCAGCTCTTCCTGGAGATCAGCGACGGCCCTTTAAGGAGCTTCATGGAGGCTCCGTAGTACGCGTGTATCGATCCGATATCCTCCCAGTAGGACTCGAAAGGAAAGGCATAGACACTGCCGTTCTCTATAAGGGGAAGGAGCATGTCGAAGACTATATCGACCCTGCTGTCCTTAAGAAGCCTCGTGAGGAGTTTCGCATCGAAGAGGTATATCCCAAGAGAGGCCCGGTCGCTTGCCCTGGATCTGGCGGGTTTCTCCCTGAACTGCCTGACGATCCAGTCCCTTCCACATCTGACCATGCCGAATCTCGAACTGTCTTTTGAAGCGACCTTCTTGCTTGCGATCGTCACGGGTCCACCGTGCGAGAGATGGAAAGCGATCATTTCTCCATAATCGGCGATATAGACCTGATCGCCAGAGAGGACCAGTACCAGATCGCATCTGGAATTCCTGATAATATCGATATTCTGATAGAGCGCGTCGGCGGTACCGAGGTACCAGTGGGCCGCTTCTCCGTGATACGAAGGCTGAAGCACCGTCACCCCGCCGTGTTTTCTGTCCAGGTCCCAGGGCTTGCCCATCCTTATATGCTCTATGAGTGATTTCGGGTTGTATTGCGCGAGAATGTTTATTTCAGTCAGGCCGGAATGAACGCAGTTACTGATACAGAAGTCTATAACACGGTAACGGCCACCGAAAGGGACGGCCGTCCTTGCCCTGTACCTTGTCAGGACGGACAGGCTTTCGTCGGTCCCGCCAGCCAGTATCATCGTGAGGATCTTCAACCGGCCGTAACACCCCCGGGCCTCATCAGGCCCTGTCAGTATGATACAAGCAGCGAGACGCGATGAGTCGTGTCGAGAACGTCATGCATGAGAAAGGCGTAATCTATACCGAGGTTGAAATTCCAGGAGGTGAAGTCCCGCAGGAGGAATCCAGCGCCAGCGGTCCATCTCCCCATGTCGTTGCCTCCTCTCAACGCGACAAGGTCACGGATAAGGAGCTCCGCGCCGAAATGGAAATCGGCACTGGTTCTGCCGATCCAGTACTGTGAGACCCATTTCCTGTTCTCGAAGCGAAAATCGCCGTCCGCCGCAAGGATGAGCACGCTGTTCATGCTCCTGATCTGGAGCGGCCACGCGAGACCCGCTTTCAGCGCCGGATATATAAACTCGCGTTTCCCTGTGCTCCAGCTTATAAAAGTCCCAGTGGCGTCCTGCAGCTTGAGGCCCAGCGCCAGGTCGCGCCAGAGGCCGCGCCTCAGAAACCCGAGGTCTATCCCGAGCCCGAAGCTCGAGACCCCGGTGACCTGGTCGTTCCTTATGAATTTCAGGGTAGCTCCGACGTCGCCCCAGCCCATCATCTGGCCGTAGGAAAGAAAAACAGCCAGGTCGTTGACGCTTTCAAGCGGGTAGTCTCTGTAGTCGAAATTCAGACTTTCGCCGTTCCATGGCTCGAACCTGTCGTCTCCGTCCGAGTTATCGATCATGCCGTCGTTCAAAGGTACGATACGGATATCATCTATTCCCATGTGAATAAGGGATACACCCCATCCCGACTTCCCGTTGTTGAGCGGAAACGCGGAGGAGAAATAATTGTAGTCGATGAGATCACCGAAACGCTCGGAATGCATCAACGACATCTCCAAGCTTCCTGGAACTGTTAGAAAAGATGAGAAATCCGCGATCCCGGCCGGGTTCCAGTAGGTGGTCGTAGCGTCGTTCGCGACAGCCGCGAAGGCTCCTCCCATAGCCATGGCTCTCGCTCCTCCGCCAAGGGCCATGAATTCACCGGCATACTTCTCCGCCGAAGCACCGGCAGTCATTACCGGCAGAATGATCAGGCAGAGTGCAAAATGACGGAACCGCATTCAAGTCTCCGATTTCCCAGGGGGTATATTGTCAGATCTCCCAATCCATAAGCAGCGACTGCAGGCTGGCACCTCTACCACATTGATTATAACAGACGCCGCAAGCCGAAACAAATATTTAAAAAGCACTCGAAGCCGATCTGGTCATTCCAGCCCGTATTCTTTGAGCCTCCTGTAGAGGGTCCTCTCCGACATTCCTAGCTGCCTTGCGGCCCTCCTCCTGTTCCCCCCGTTCCTTGTAAGAGCTTCCCTGATAGCCTCTTTCTCTATGCTGTTCATGTCCGGGTGTTTTTCGTCCTCGGCCTCCTCGACTTCTACCCATGTGCCCCATCTTCCAGGAGAAGAGCCCTGGCCCTGCCTATCCCTGAGCATGTGAAGTATCTCCCGGACATCATTATGCAGCGAAAGAAGGGAGTTCATGATCAGCTCCCTCTCCATCTCATCGCGTGTCTTGTGGACATGGACGGGCAGGTCGGGGAAAGCCCGGGTATCTCTTCCAAGACTTTCCTGCAGTCTTTTCTCTATCTCATCCGCCCTTATGACCTGAGTGCGGCTGAGCACCGTCAGGTTATCTATCATATTGGCCAGTTCCCTCACGTTACCGGGCCAGGGGTACCTTACGAGTATCTCCATGCCCTTCGCGTCGATCCCCTTTATCGATTTCCCGTGCCGCATCGATGACTTCCGTAGAAAATGTCTGACAAGGAATGGGATGTCCTCCTGTCTTGCCCTCAGTGGAGGGATCCTGATCTGCACCACTTTCAGCCTGTAATAGAGGTCCTTCCTGAATGCTCCCTGCTCAACGGCGGTCTCCAGCTCTCTGTTCGTCGCGGCAAGAAGCCTTACGTCGGAGTGGAGCTTCTCTACCCCGCCGACGCGCAGGAATTCTCCGGTCTCGATCACCCTCAGCAGCTTTACCTGCATTCCCAGTGACATCTCGCCGACTTCGTCGAGCAGCAGGGTTCCCGTATCGGCCCGTTCGAACAACCCGCGCCTCCTGGAAACCGCTCCCGTAAAAGCCCCTTTCTCATGCCCGAACAGTTCGCTCTCGAGTACACCTTCGGCCAGGGCGCCGACATTCACCGCCTCAAAAGGTCTAGAGCTTCGCCTGCTCATGATGTGAAGGACTTTAGCCGTCAGCTCTTTTCCCGAACCGCTCTCTCCCTCGATCAGCACGGATACCTCTGTCGGAGCTACCTGCATCGCCATTTCGAGCATCTCGTTGAGGGGCTCCGACCTTCCCACGATACCCGTCGCGCTCTTGAGCCTCCTCAGGGAGATCAGGTTGACTACCCTTACGAAGAAATCGTCACGGTCGACTGGAACAGGCACATAAAGATCTACACCGGCCCGCCTGTCGGATGTTCCGGCTCCTTCCTCTTTGGGAGCGCCGAAGACGACCGTATCGAACTGTATGAAGGTCCTTGTGAATCTTTTTATCAGCGTGAGGTAGCTGGAGCCTTCCCCCGAAGATTCTATCGCAAGGATTATCCCCCCGGGCGGCTCCTCCAGCCCCAGCGCTTCGGAAACGGAAACGAGCTTTCTGAGATGCAGATCCTGATCCGAAGAAAGGTCCTCCAGGACCCTGCTGACTTCTCCCGTTTCGACTATCGCCCAAATCTGGGGGTTCATACAGGTCACTCCACTTCGTACAATTTGGTCTTCTCCCTGAGAGTCTGCCTGCTGATGCCGAGGATCCTCGCTGCCTGCGACTTGTTCCCGCCCGTTTCATCGAGAGTCTTTATTATCAGTTTCTTTTCCATATCCCTGATGCTCATCGGGCCTATTTCGGCCAGCACCCCGGCCACCTGGTCCCCGCCGTCCGCCAGACACTCCCCTGAGATCTCAGCCGGGATGTGTTCCGGAAGCAGCTCTTCTTCAGCGTCGAGCAGGATCGCCCTCTCAATGACGTTCTTGAGTTCTCTCACATTGCCGGGCCATGAGTATCCCTGAAGGATCTTCAGCACATCTTTACCGGCCTTCTTGATGTTCTTCTTGAATTCCCTGTTGAACATCGAGATGAAATGGTTGGTAAGCAGCGGGATATCCTCTTTCCTCTCCCGCAGAGGCGGCAGGTTTATCGGAATGACCTGAAGCCTGTAGTAGAGGTCATTCCTGAACACCCCCTGCTTTATGGAAGACTTTAGATCCCTGTTCGTTGCGGAGATTATCCTGGTATTGACACGCAGGTCCTTGACGCCGCCGACACGCCTGAATGTCTTGTTCTCGAGCACACGCAGCAACCTGCTCTGAAGAGTGATCCCCATCTCGCCGATCTCGTCAAGGAAGATCGTCCCTCCCTCGGCCAGTTCGAACAGTCCCTTCTTCCGCATCTTGGCGTCTGTAAAAGCACCCTTCTCGTGCCCGAAAAGTTCGCTCTCGAGAAGGGTCTCCGGAAGCGCGGCACAGTTGATCTCCAGAAACGGGCGTGTCTTGCCTCCCTCACTGGCCTCGTGTATCGCTCTGGCGACGAGCTCTTTGCCCGTTCCACTCTCCCCCTGGATAAGGATCGTACTGGCCCTGCTCTCGCCTATTTTTCTTATGGTCTGGAAGACCTCCTGCATTACTTCGCTCTTGCCGATGAAACTCTTTATATTGTAGTTCTCGCTGACCTTTTTCCTAATCCCGTCCAGTTCCGTCTTGAGCTGCCGGTTCTCTATTGCATGTCTGATCGACACCTTCATCTTCTCGAGCTGGAAGGGCTTAAGCATGAAATCATAGGCGCCGCTTTTGAGCGCTTCGACGGCCGTCTCGACCTCACCGTACGCGGTCATCATTATGACCGGTAGCTCGGAGTCTTCCTGCTTAAGCGCCTTGAGGACATCTATCCCGCTCTTGTCCGGAAGTTTCAGGTCGAGGATCACGATATCAGCCGGGTCTTCCTGAAAAGACTTCAGGCCCGTCTTCCCGTTCTCGGCCTCAGCGACGTCGTAGCCTTCGTTTCTGAGCGCCTCTCCAAGCGACCACCTGATCGCCTTCTCATCGTCTACAATAAGAACTCTTCCAGGCATACCAGCCCTTTCATGTTGTTACCCTCACATCTTCCGGCATTGCGGATGCGATCTTCCTCGGAAGCCTGACGAGAAAGGTAGTCCCTCTTCCCGCCCTTCCCTCGTGCGATATGCTCCCACCGTGATTCTCGATTATCTTTCTCGTTATTGAGAGGCCGAGACCTGTGCCGGCTGACCTTGTCGTAAAGAAGGGATTGTAGATCTTGTCTGCCGTGTCACCGGAGATCCCGCACCCGTCGTCCTCGAAAAGCATGATTATGCTCGACGGGTCCTCCGCCACGCCCAGCCTGACGTTCACTCCGCCTCCCTCGTCGCACGCCTCGATAGCGTTCATGACGAGGTTGAGCACCACCTGCTTTATCTGGTCCCTGTCCAGGAAACAGCCATCGTCCTTCAGTGACGTCTCGACCCTCAAGTCCACTCCTGCCTCCCTGGCCTTGTCAGAGACGAGCATTACCGCCTCGTCGATCACGCCGTTTATTGAAAGCTCCGCCGGCCGCGGCGTAAGCGGCCGGGCAAACTGGAGAAGGCTGGTGATTATCCCGTCGAGTCTCCGGATCTCCTCGAGGATCACGTTTATGTATTTTACCTTGTCCGGATCCGCGGTCAGCTTTTCCCTGAGGACCTGAGCCGTGGTGGCAATACCTGTGAGAGGATTGCGGATCTCGTGAGCCACACCTGCGGAGAGCTCACCGAGCGAACGCAGCCTGTCGGCTCTCCTCAGCTCCTCTTCCATAGCCTTCTGAGCGGTAAGATCCTCGAATACTACGACGAGCGATTTGCCGCTGTACTCGTCACTCTCGACCAGAGTGGAATTGAGTCTCACGGGGATCGTCCCACCCGAAGGGATCGAAAGGACGCCCTCGAGAGTATGATTTCTGCCTTCATCCGAGAGGAGATGCTCGAAAAGGCTGCCGCTCCCGTAAGGGTTGCGGAACATATCATCGAACCGCAGTTTCCCGTCGGTCGAGTCCCCCAGGATCTCGCGGGCCCTGCTGTTGACGAAGACGATCTCGCCTGACCTGTCGGTCTTCAGGACCCCGTTGTTGATATTTTCCAGTATCGTCTCATTGAAATCCTTGAGGTTTCTCAGGCGGCTGATATTGACGGCATTGGCGACCTCTTCGGTGAGGATCGTCTGGATGGTGGTCAGGAAGTGATAATCAGCGATGTAATCGCGCCTCGACGCGTACTTCTTCCTGAGAAGAAGGAATCCCAGCCACATCCCCTTGTAAAGCAGAGGTATCGCAGAATTGCTCCAGCTGTTTCTGGCCGAGAGGCAAGTGACTGGGATCCCGTCCGTGAAGCTCTCGAGGCTGAAGATTTCCGGCTGCAGCCTATCCTTCTTCTGGGCATCTATCAGCAGATTTACCGCTGTCTGGAGATAGCTTAGCTCCATGTTATACGAGGTCCTCACCTGCAGGACCTTACCACCGAAACTGAACAGCAGGAGCGCGGATCCGTCGGCCTCCATATACTTGCAGAGCGCCATGAGAAACCGGTCGAGAGCATCGCCCCAGTTCTCGTTGGAGCTTATGTCCCTTCCCATCTGGAAAAGCATCTTCAGGCGCGTAACATGCCGGTTGAGAGAATCTTTCGCCTGTCCGAGATCCTGGTTCGCCTTCTGAACGCGCTTGGTCAGGTCGTCCCTGCTCTCCTCCAGTTTCCTTCGGACCTCCTCCAGCTCTTCCGGATCGCCGCGTTCCCTGGCATCCATCGAGTTGCTGGCGTAGGCGGCGTCTACGACCTCCCCGATCTTGACGAGATCGAACGGTTTCTGGATGTAGTCGAATACGTTGAGTCTGATGGCGTCTATCGTGGAATCGAGTGATGCGTATGCGGTCATGACAACGCATCTCATCGAGGGGTGTCCGTTCTGGAAGCGCGAGATAAGGTCCAATCCGCTGCAGTCGGGAAGTTTAAGGTCTACAAGGGCTACATCAAATGGCCTCTTCAGGAGAAGCGCTTCGGCTCCGCTACCGTCTCCAGAGGCGCCGACCTCGTATCCCCTGTCGATCAGGTACTGCTCGAGGATCTCGAGAACTGACTGTTCGTCATCTATGATGAGAACAGAGCCTTTTCCCGCCAAAAGACACCTCCTGCTCCAGGTCACGGATCGGGCAACGCCTCTGGCCCGCCGGTATTATTATCATATGCCTCTCTCGAGCGCAAGCATTACAAGTTCCCTGTCATGACAGAAAAAACAGATATATGTTGATATTGTTTGGGATACCGAAGCAGAAACGATGTGTCTGTCAGTCTGACACATTCCTCTCGATAAACGCCGTGAGCGCTGCCAGGGATTTCTCGGGTACATGAGTAAAGAATACAGCTACTCTGAAGGGGCCGCTGTGCTTGTCCGCTTCCTCCGGCTCCACCCTGACTACGACACCGTCGAAGCCGAGCCGGATGCCTTTACCGTCCGAATCCTTCCCGGTCGGTATGAAGAGTTCCATACGTACTTTTGTAAGGGGTTCAATGAAATGTGGAACCTCGAAATAGACGCCGTTCTCGCTGATGTTCAGTGTTTTGCCCGACGCTTCCGCCGGACCGCCCTCCACGGCGATAGGCAGCTCGGCAGCGACTCTCGGCGATTTTCGTCTATCTGAGAGAGAAGTCATTGCAGCTCCTGTTCTTTCCTTGCGCTTCAGCTGACATCGGCGCTGACAGATTGTACATGAGTGCGATGCTTTTTCATTGGCCGGGATCCCACCGGACGCCGGCCGGCGCTGGGACTATCAGCGTTTCTTCTTCTTGTGACGGTCCTTGCGCAACCGCTTTTTCCTCTTGTGAGTTGCGATCTTCTTTCTCTTCCGCTTCTTTCCACTCGGCATAATGATTCCTGTTCTCTGGCGCCTTTTCCGTGCCTATCGATATCGAATGTGCAATATATAAAGATCCGTCCGCTGTTTGCAAACGGATTCTGGTCAAATCTCGCAGCTGTTCAGCCCAGTCAGATGTTTACCTTTGTCTTCAACTCGTTCGACGCCTTGAAATAGGGAACGAGCTTGGCGGGTACTTCGACCGAATCTCCAGTCCTGGGATTCCTAGCCTTCCTGGGATTGCGGCTCTTCACCTTGAAGCTTCCGAACCCGCGTAATTCCACCTTGTCACCTTCGGCCAGAGCCTTGCAGATGTTGTCGATGATCAGGTTGACGATTACGCTTGTGTCCTTCTTGCTCAGGCCCGTGTCCCTGGCGATTTCCTCGACGAGATCAGCCTTCGTCATAGCCTTTCACCCCGTTTGCTTGAAGTGGACCTCAGAAAAGCATCCCTCCGGCTTTTCTGTCTCTTCCCACTTGAAAACCATATTTCGCCCCATAGATACCACACGGGCAAATCGTTGTCAAAAGGAAAATTCCCCGTACGAGACATTTTTTCTTGAATCCGCCGGCAGGATCTTGCCAGGAAATATGACTTGTTGAACGGGACTGGAGGTGTGTGCTACAATAAAATAAAGTTCCCCGCATCGAGCGTGTACCCCTGTCCGATGATTTCTACAACACGTGAGGATGAGAAATACGTCAGGGACAAACCACGGTCACGCAGGGAACTTTCCGCGTGCAGTTCCCTGCATATTCAAGAGTCATGCCACGCAGCCACGTGCTGCGTGGTATGCTATAACTTCTTCATTGACAATGTAATACGGCTTGTTCCTATCGAGTGCCTTACTGGATGGAGGATCTGTTATCTCGCAGCGACAGAGCAAAATGAGGGAATGGCAAGGCAATATAGGGGATTACCTGGACTATCATTCTTTTCTCGCCCGCCTGTAATGCTTCATGAATCTCAGGCAGCCCGGGTCAGTCCCGGCAAGGGCCTCTGAAGCTTTCAGCAGTTCCACAAGCCTGCTGTCTGTAGGATCGCAGATCACAGAATCGAGCCCGTGTGAGACGGCCATAGCGAGAAAAGCACTGTTGACTGTCTTCCTCAGCGGGAGCCCGTACGAGACGTTGGACAGCCCCCCGATCCTGTGATGACGGGGCAGCTCAGCGGTCAGGGCTAGAAGCGTCTCGAGCGCCGTCACGAGGCCCTCGCTGCCTGTTGCGACCGGCTGAAAGACGGGATCAAAGAATATCTTTTCCGGTGGCACTTCGCTTGCCGCGGCTGCCGAAGCCACTTCCTTCGCCAGCTCAAGCCGTTCATCGGCTCGCGGCGGTATCCCTGCGGCAGTCTTAAGCATTACTATCATGCCCGCTCCGGACTGGGAGAGTATCGGCAGCATCCTGCCGAGGATCTCCCCGTCGGCCGTGAGCGAATTGACGATACACCGCTCACCGAACTCGGCGGCGCACCTTTCAAGCACTGCAGTGTCCGGGCTGTCTGCCGAGACGCCCCTGTCGGAACCTTCCAGGATGGCCTTGCAGGCCCAGAGAAGCGTGTCCATCTCCCTGTCCATAAGCATCGCAGTATTGACGTCGATCCAGGATGCGCCCGCTTCCGCCTGTGCGGAGGCTATCGCCAGCAGAGCTTCGGCGTCGCGGCTCTCGAAGATCTTCCTGATCTTCGAGTTCGTGCTGTTGAGCCTCTCCCCGATTATGATCGTCTCGTGGAATTTCATTATGTGTGCCGTCCTGAAGCCAGCGCATCCTCTAGAGGTTGTACTCTGCCAGCCTGGTGTATCTGAAGAGGATCCTGAAGAGCTCAGAACCCGCCTCGGTCAGTTCAACGTCTCTCCGATCCATCATTATCCCCGCCGTCTCCAGGGCCCTTTCGAGTTGATATGGCTCGAACTGCGGCTCTATCTTCCATGTGAAGCTCGGCACTAACTTCGGGGGATAGCCTGTAACGAAGACATTGGCATTGAATCCGATCACAGAGCCTGTATTGATCCGAGTATTGATCGCTATCTTCGAATGGTCGCCGCACACGAGCCCCAGGAACCTCCTGCCCGTATTCCTGACCGCTCCGGCGCACCAGGCTTTGATCATCCCGTAATTGTTCTTCAGGTCGCTGTTTGCTGTACCTGCTCCAATATTGACCCACGACCCTATATAGGAATGCCCGAGGAATCCGTCGTGCTGCTTGTTCGAGTAGCCCGCGATCACCGACTCGCCTACCTCGCCGCCGATCCTGCACTGCTCCCCTATCGATGTCCCCTTGCCGACCTTCGCTCCTCCCCTGATGATCGTGAGCTTTCCTATAGAGCATGGACCATATATTATCGCGTTGGGTTCGATTAAAGCGCCATCGGCTATTATGATAGGTCCCGATGAGGCATCCAGGACCGTACCCGATCTTACCTCTACGCTCTCACCTATCAGTATGTCTTCCTCGTTTATCAGTTCGACTCCCCTGTACAGCGCTGATTCTGGAGCGGCCCCCCGGAAGGGATTCTTGGAGAAATCGTCCTCTATGCAGGGCCCGTTCTCCACTATAAGCTGCCAGTAGAACGAGAGCAGCTTGACGTTCGTATCCTTCAGAGCTACACCATTCCTGCCGGCCCAGGAATAGAGTCCCTCGTCGTATCCCGATCCGACTTCTTCCAGCCCGTTTTCGCCAGAGATGTTCTTCAGGCTGATGATGACCCTGTCGACCCTTTCATCGGACAGGGCCGACAGAAGGTATTCGACGAATGCGGCGGATCTCTCCTCGTCGAGCCTGGCGGCGACCGGAACGCCGTTCTTGCTGAAGATCTCGTTCTCCCCGAGCTCGGAACAAAGCTTCGTCAGCTCATCAGCGTAGGCGAGAAGCCTTCCGTTGATAAAAATAGTGTCCACTCCGGCAGGTCCGTTGATCACGGGGCTGCTATCGTCCCCTTCGATCGAGTGTTTCTCCCTGACCGTTTCCTGGAGGTACGGGCGGCAGACGATGCAGACTGACTGATGGTCCAGATCAGCCCTGATACGCTCCATCAGGGTCTGCGTCCCCATGAGAAGATCGAATACCGGTTTGTTGAGCGAGAGCGGGAAGAAATTGGGGAACCTGTCATCCTCGAAGATGCATAGAGCCTTGAGGGTCTCACTACCTTCCATGGCGTTCCGCATCCTTTCGGAATATGGCGGGCTATCGGTCATCGCACCCGGTTCCTGGGTCGTACCGGATATAAAAAAGTGGAGTTGACGGGGATCGAACCCGTGACCTCTTGTCTGCCAGACAAGTGCTCTCCCAGCTGAGCTACAACCCCAA
>CAZREW010000012.1:0-96938 GCA_964599375.1 uncultured bacterium | reverse complement strand
GTTCTCGAGGGGACCGGAAGCTACGACGGCCCCGCCATCCCTGTGGCCGACGCCCTTGGCCAGAACTTCCCGAACCCGTTCAATCCGGCGACGACCATCGCCTTCGACCTCTCCAGGCCGGCTGAGGTCAGGATCGGGATCTACGACGTCTCGGGACGCCTGGTAAGGACGCTTATCGACAGGAGCATGGAGGCCGGAAGTCACGAGGTCGGCTGGAACGGTACCAGCAACGCCGGTATCAGCGTTCCCAGCGGCCTGTACTTCTACCGGATGACGACATCCGAGGGCTTCGCTGACACAAGGAAGATGATCCTGCTCAGGTAGCGGGTCAGCCCGGGTGCGGGAGGCGGCCGTTGCGCCTCCCGCATCGGTCATCTTGACGGAGACAGAGATTGAAAGGATCTGATCTCATAAAAGCGGGAAGGGCCAGGGCCGCACTGGCGGCCCTCGCCCTGTTCCCGCTCCTTCCGGCGGGAGCGGCGGCTCAGGCCGTATCCGTCTGGGTGGAGCCGGCCGAGACACGCGTAGCGCCGGGCGAGGCCTGCACGCTATTCGTGTATGTCGGCGACGAGGCCGATTCGATCAGCTGCGCGGAGTGCTGCCTGGGGTACGATCCTTCGGTCGTCTCATTCGTCTCCGCCAGGCAGGGGCAGCTCTATGCCGCGTCGCCCTTCCCGAAGTTCTTCGACCTCGACGAGCCCGCGGCGGATTCGGTCCTTGTGACCGCGTGCGTACTGGGGTACCGATCGTTCATCATCCCGCCGGGGAACCTCTTCGAGTTGAGATTCGAGGCCATCGATGCCGGGAGCACAGATCTGGAGATCGGCAGGATCTCGGTGCTCGACATAGATCGCGTCCAGCTCGGCGAGGAGATCGGCCAGGCCGGGAGGATAATCGTCACCACGCAGACCGGTGGTACCGTGCCGCCGGCCGGGGAGGGAAGGCTCTCCAACTTTCCCAACCCGTTCAATCCGGCGACGACTATCGTGCTGGAGCTTCCGGGGGATCCGGAGGGCCTTATTCCGACCGAGATTGCTATCTACGACGCGGCTGGCAAGACAGTGCGCAGACTCTTCAGCGGTGTGGCCCCGTCCGGCAGGAGCGAGTTCCTCTGGGACGGGAGGAGCGAAAGCGGCTCGGCCGTCAGTTCCGGGCTGTACGTGGCGGTCTCGCGGACGAGAGAGCTGAGACTCGAGAGAAAACTGGTACTCATACGTTAGGATCGGGAGAAGAATATGACATTCACAAGATACAAAGTCCTTTTTGCAGCAGCGATCGTCCTGACAGCCTCGGGCGGTCCAGTCACAGCGGATGAACTCTGCTTCTCACCTGACGACAGCGCGATCTTCAGCTTCGATCCCTTTCCCGTCCATGTAACGGTCGACGATATCGACAGCCTGATGGGATGGGACATCGCGGTCTCCCTGACGGGGGACCCGTGTGTGAAGATAATGGGAATCATAGAGGGCACTCTGCCCGGCAGCAACGGAGACCCCACATTCTTCAGGTGGCTCACTCCCTGGGACCCGGATTCGATCTCTGTGAACGGATCTGTTCTCGGCACGGTCGTAGACGGCCCGGGGGTACTCTTCACGATATACCTGAAGGCCCTCCAGCCCGGCACGGCGTGGCTCGAATTCACTTACTCCGAGCTTAGGGACGGGGTGAACCGGAGCATCGTACATGACGCGGACTGCCGGGCCAGGATCGTCGTGCTAGATGCGATCGCCATCGACGAATCGTCGTGGGGAACGATAAAGACTGTCTTCCTGGAGCGCTGACAGAGCCTCGGCGGGGCGTTTTTACACCCGTCATGCCGCCCCTTCCATATTGACCTGCAGAGGGTCATCTGCTAACTTCCTAATGCTGTTTTCGTAAACTGCCGCCTTCCCATGTATACCGGGAGGATTTTCTTTGAATATTCGTGACAAGGGATGGAGATGTGTCTCCACCGCCGCCCTGGCCGCTACAGTGATCATCCTCATATCGGGTTCCGGCCTGGCGGGAGAGAGCGAGGATTTCCGGTTCGCCAGGAGGCTTCAGAGCGACAAGATGTTCGTCGCCGCGGCCGAAGAGTTCCTCCGTTTCGCGGACAAGTATCCCGCGGGCGCGATGCGACCGGCGGCTCTCTTCTCGGCCGGTGAATGCTGGATGCAGGCCGGCCGGGCAGAAGACGCGATGGCCGCCTTCGACCGGCAGCTCGCCGATTATCCCGATGACGAGAATGCCTGCAAGGCGAAGTTTTACCGCGGGACGATCCTCAAGGCGCTGAAGCGCTTCAGGGAAGCGGCCGACGCGCTGATGATGATCCCCGAGATCCGGGGAAGCTGCCCCCTGGAGGGCAGGGCCCTGCTCGAAGCGGGGGAATGTCTTATCGCCGCGGGAGACCCGCGCGAGGCGGTGACCGTCCTGAGGCGTGTCTCCGATCCGGCGAGGTACCCCGAACAGGCACCGAGGGCCGGATACAGCCTCGCCGTAGCGCTCGAGTACACAGGCAGGGACCTCGAAGCGGAAAAGACACTGAGAGAAACGGTCGACAGGTTCCCGAAATCACCCGTGGCTGCGCTGGCCACGATGAAGATCGGCGACCTGGCGCTGGCCAGGGGAGATTACGCCGAAGCGGCCCGGTATTTCCGGAAGGCGGCCGATGACTTCCAGGAGGATCCCCTCCGGGAGAAGGCGATATCGAGGCTCCTCGAAGCTGCTGATGGGGCCGGCGACAGAGAGATTGTGCTCAGGAGCTCCGAAGAATATCTCAGGCTCTTCCCCGAGGGCCCCGGACGCCCCCGAGCCTGGGAACTGGGTATCCATGCTGCAACCGAAGCGGGCGACCGCGACAGGGCGGTCTCGATGATAGATTCGTGGCGCGCTGAAAAAGGCTACTCCGACCCCGAGGGCCGGCTGAGCCTTCTGAAGGCCTCTCTGCTCGACGGAAAGGGAAAGACAGCGGACGCTCTTGCCGAGCTCGCCTGGTTCAGGCGTTCATATCCCGCCTCGGGGCTTCTTGTCGAAGAGCTCCTTCTAGAGGGGAGCCTGCTCGAGAAGACGAAAAGGTACGAAGAGGCAGTGCTCAGGTACAATATAGCGCTGGCAGGGGGAGCGGCCGGCGAGGAGAAGCTCGAGACCCTGGGCCGGCTGGCCGGGATCTCGGTGGCCCAGATGGCCGACACGATGGCCGCGCTGAGGTACTGGTCGATGATCGCCTCAGCCGACCGCGGCGGGGAAAAGGGAGAGGAAGCCCTCTGGCTCTCGGCCGGGGTGAGGGAGGCGGCGGGCGACGACAGGGGTGCCGCGGCCGACCTGCGCAGGATAGAACGGGAGTTCCAGGGCGGGAAATATTCCGATAAGGCGGCGGAGAGAGCCGGCAGGCTCGAACTGCTCGCCGGGCCGGATGGGGACGCGCAGGGAGCTCTGGCGAGGCTGGCCGTCGACGGATCGGTCACGGGCGGGATGCGCTACCTCGAGACGGGCAGGATACTCCTCGAGGATGCCGGGAGATACCGTGAGGCGGCGGGCTATCTCGAGAGGGCGCTTCAGTCACAGATACCAGAGACGGAGAAGGCAAGGGCGAGGTACTACCTCGGTAACGCGCGCGCTCTGGGGTATGAGATCTCAGCCGCCAGGGGCAGGCCCGATGACGGATTGAAGAAGAGCGCAATGGACGAATGGTGGAAGGTGGCCCGCGAGGCTGCGGGGACCGAATGGGGGGGCAGGGCGCACCGCGCCTGGCTCGGGTACAGGCTGGGCGAGTGGGATATAAACGGCAAACTCGCCAGGCTCGACGAGTTTCTCGGCTACTACGGTTCGGACGGGGGGCATTACTGGTGGGCGCAGGAGCAGAAGCTCGACGCCCTGTACGGTGCGGCTCCCGGGAAGGACGACTGGGCGGCCGACAGCGCGCTCGCGGTGGCGCGGATCTTCCTCGACAATGCCTCTCCCGCCGGCGGGAAGAAGGATGCGCTCCTGAAATCCGGATATCTTTACAGGATGAAGGGGGACGCCGCGAGGGCCGGAACGTCGCTGGCCTCGTTCGCGAGCGCTTACCCCGACGACTACAGGGTTGTCCCGGTCCTCTATGACCTCGGCGAGACGAGGCTCTCGACGAGGGATTACGCCGGGGCGCTCGCGGCCTACGAGGGCTGCCTCAGGAGGGGCCCTCCCAGGCAGATCGAGGGGCGTTGCATGCTCCGCGCGGGCGACTGTCTCTATTATATGAACGACTACCAGGGCGCGGCGCAGCGGTACGCGGCGCTCGCGAGGCGCGATCCCCCGACAGGGCTGGAGGACGAGGCGGCCTACAGGCAGGCCCTCGCCCTGAGGCAGGCGGGCCGTGGAGACGAATCCGACGGGATACTGCAGGGGCTCTACGAGCGGACAGACCTGCCGGCCGGTCTCCGGGCGAGAGTGCTCGAGCTCACCGGCCGCCGTCTGACCGACAGCGGTGACTACACGGCTGCCCGCGGTGTCTTCGAGGAGCTCTGCGCGGCTAAGAAGACACCAGGCTCACTCACCCTGCTGGGCGAGACGCTGCTCGAACTGGGCGATACGAAGGAAGCTGCGAGCAGGTTCGACGAGGCTCTCAAGCTTGGGGGGGGCGACACCTGCAGGGTGCTCTCCGGGCGGTCGAGAGCCTATTACGCTGCAGGCGACGTGAAGAAGGGAAGCCGCGATCTCGACGAACTGATACGGATATGCCCCGGCCATCCGGGGATCCCGTCTGCCCTTCTGGAGCGCGGCGAGGCTGCGGTAAAGGCGGGCGACTGCGAAGGAGCGGCCGCCACGTTCGAATACATCCGCGAGCAGTACGCCGGCTCGGAGGCATCGGCGGGCGCGCTCTACCAGCTCGCGCTCTGCGACATCCGCAGGGGCGGGTACGCCGAGGCGATAGAGAGACTCGGGCTGCTGCTGAGGGAGTCACCCGAGTCCCCACTGACCGGCCAGGTATATTTCAAGCTCGCCACCTCGCACTACGCCTCCGGGAACAGGAACCTCGCGGCGGCGAACTACGCGCTCGCGGCCGAATCTACTGCCGACAGGGACATGAAATACAATGCTCTGGCGAACCAGGCCCGCGTTTACCAGGAGCTGGAGGAGTGGAAGAAGGCGGGAGACGTCTGGAAGAACGTCGCAGAGCAGTTCCCCGAGAGGGAAGACATAGTCGAGACGTTCTTCAACCTCGGGTTCTGCTACAGCCAGGCGGGCGATTTCGAACTGGCCTGGGACGTCTACAGCAGGATACCGGCCGTCGCGCTCACCGAGGAGCAGCAGGGAAGGGCACATTACTGGGCCGGTATATCGCTGAAGTATCTCGGTCGTTACGATGAGGCGATCCGCGAGTTCCTCCGGGTGCCCTACCTGAAGACGGGGGGGATGTGGGGCGTCACGTCGAAGCTCGAGGCGGCGTTCTGCTACGAGAAGCTGGGCAGGATTGACGAGGCGAAGGCCATATATACGCAGGTGGTCTCGTCCCACGGCGAAACCTCCGACTGGGGCTCGATGGCGAAGAAGTCCCTCGAGAGGCTGGAGGCCGGAGAGCAGAAGCCGGACAGCGGCGGAGAATGAACATCGGGTGAAGCGCAGGAAGGGCAGCCGAATGGCTCGTGAAGACCTCGTCGTCAGGGGCGCCAGGGAGCACAATCTCAAGAACATCACTGTGACCGTACCACGCGGCAGGCTCGTCGTCATAACGGGCCTGAGCGGTTCGGGCAAGTCCTCCCTCGCTTTCGACACGATCTACGCCGAGGGGCAGAGGCGTTACGTAGAGTCGCTTTCGAGCTACGCGAGGCAGTTCCTCGAGCAGATGGAGAAGCCGGACGTAGACTCGATAGAGGGCCTCTCCCCGGCGATATCGATAGACCAGAAGACCACTTCGCGGAACCCGCGCTCGACCGTGGGGACAATCACCGAGATCCATGACTACCTCAGGGTCCTCTTCGCCCGCGCCGGCGAGCCGCACTGTCCCGGGTGCGGGAGGCCGATCAGCCGCCAGACCGTTGCCCAGATCGTTGACAGGCTCACAGCGGCCGGAGAAGGGAAAAGGCTCGTCATCATGGCCCCCGTGGTCAGGGGCCGCAAGGGCGAGCACAAGGCGCTGCTCTCGAAGCTCGCGAAGGATGGCTTCACGCGTGTGAGGGTCGACGGGAAGACACTCGATCTCGGCGGTGAGATAGCGGTCGACAGGAAACGCAAGCACGACATAGAGGTAATAGTCGACCGCGTGACGGTCAAGGAGGGCGTCGAAAGGCGTCTGGCAGACTCTGTCGAGACGGCGGCTGACGCGGGAGATGGTGTCATCCTCGTCGAGCAGGGAGGGGAGGAGACCCTCTACAGCCTCGAGTATTCCTGCCCTTATTGCGGGGGCGGGCTGGGCGAGATTTCCCCGAGGATCTTCTCGTTCAACTCTCCATACGGGGCGTGTCCGACATGCCACGGCCTCGGCACCACTGACGATTTCTCCGAGGAGCTGCTTGTGCCCGACCCGGGGCTGAGCGTCGCCGAGGGAGCGCTCGCCTCGATCGGCTCGCCGAAAGCGAACTGGTTCAGGCTCAGGCTCGAGGCCCTCTCGGAGCTCCACGGTTTCTCGCTGAACAAGCCTTTCGGCAAGCTCTCTAAAGCGGCGCGAATGATGATACTCGAGGGGACCGACGACGAAATCGTGGTCCAGTACGATTTCGAGCGGGGCAAGGGGGAGTACTACACGAAGTGGGAGGGCATCGTCCCGAACCTCCGCCGAAGGTACCACCAGACCCGTTCCGAGGCGATAAGGCGCTGGATCGAGACATTCATGACGTCGAGCCCCTGCCACGAGTGTGGCGGCACGCGCCTTAAGCCCGAGAGCCTCTCTGTGACTCTCGCGGGGAAGAACATAGCCGAGATCTCCTCGATGACGATCGAGAGGGCGTCGGGGTTCTTCGCCTCGCTCGGCCTCGAGGGTAACAGGGCCATCATAGGCGGCCCGCTCCTTCGCGAGATCACTTCGAGGCTGCAGTTCCTGCGCAACGTCGGGCTCGACTACCTCTCGCTCGACCGCTCGGCCGGCACGCTGGCCGGCGGAGAGGCTCAGAGGATAAGGCTCGCGACTCAGATCGGCTCGAAACTCGTCGGTGTCCTCTACATCCTCGACGAGCCATCGATCGGCCTGCACCAGAGAGACAACGCGAGACTGATCGCGACCCTCAAGGAACTGCGAGACGCGGGCAACACGGTGATCGTGATAGAGCACGACAGGGACACGATCCTCGCCGCCGACCATGTCATAGATCTCGGGCCGGGGGCCGGGGAGCACGGGGGCGAGGTGGTCGCCGAGGGGACCCCGGCCGAGCTGACGGCGGCCAGCAAGAGCCTTACGGGCAGGTACCTCGCCAGCGAGCGTTATTTCGAGCTCAAGGACGGAAACGGCAGAGGCACGGGCGATTCCCTCGTCCTGCGGGGCGCGCGCGAGCATAACCTCAAGAATATCGACGTCGAGTTCCCGCTCGGCCGCCTGATCTGCGTCACCGGCGTCTCGGGCTCGGGGAAGAGCACGCTGGTCGGGGACATCCTGTACAGGGCGCTGCACAGGATATTCCACCGCAGCACGAGGCTCGCCGGCAGCCACGACCGGATCGACGGGATCGAGCATATCGACAAGGTGATAAACATCGACCAGTCCCCGATAGGCAGGACCCCCAGGTCTAACCCGGCGACTTACACGGGAGTGTTCGGCCCGATCAGGAACCTCTTCTCGAACCTGCCCGAATCGCAGATGCGCGGCTATAAGCCAGGCAGGTTCAGCTTCAACGTGAAGGGTGGAAGATGCGAGACGTGCAGGGGCGAGGGGATGATAAAGGTCGAGATGCATTTCCTGCCCGACGTCTACGTGCACTGCCAGCAGTGCAAGGGGAGGCGATACAACAGGGAGACCCTCGAGGTCACGTTCAAGAACCTCAATATCGCCGAGGTGCTCGAAATGACCGTTGACGAAGCCTACGATTTCTTTAAGAATATCCCCTCCGTCAGGAGGAAGCTCAAGGTGCTCAGGGAGGTGGGCCTCGGTTACATCCGCCTGGGCCAGCCGGCGACCACCCTGTCGGGAGGCGAGGCGCAGAGGGTGAAGCTCTCGTCGGAGCTCGCCAAGGTGAGCACGGGAAGGACGCTGTACATACTGGACGAGCCGAGCACGGGGCTGCACTTCGAGGACGTCAAGATGCTGATGAGCGTCCTGGACAGGCTCGTCGAGAGGGGTAACACGGTGCTTGTGATCGAGCACAACCCCGACATCATAAGGCTCGCCGACCACCTGATCGACCTTGGTCCCGAAGGCGGCGAGAGGGGTGGTGAGGTCGTTTATAAAGGCCCGCCGGCGGGCATCACCGGTTGCGCGGGTTCGCATACGGGTGAGATGCTCAAGCAGTATATCCGGACCGGGAAAAAGAAGAAAAAACGGAAAGAGTCCTGACCACACTGGAAAGAGAGGATCAGATGGCCCTGAAGACACCCCTTTACGATTCGCACGTCGAAAGAGGCGGAAGGCTAGTTGAGTTCGCCGGATTCCTCATGCCGGTCACTTTCGAGGGGATCGTGGCCGAGCACGAGACTGTCCGCACGAAGGTCGGCCTCTTCGACGTCAGCCACATGGGAGAGATCTCGGTCAGGGGGCCCGGAGCGGTCGAATTCGCGGATCACGCGGTCACGAACTCGGTCGCCGGGCTCGACGAGGGACAGATCTGCTATACGGTGTGCTGCAACTCGAAGGGGCGCGTGCTCGACGACCTGCTAGTCTACAGGTTCGGCGACGAGAGGGTGCTCTTCGTCGTGAACGCCGTCAACGTCGACAAGATATTCAGCCATCTCAAGTCGATAGCCCCCGCCGCCCTGAAGGTCGAGAACTTTACCGCGGGCATCGGGCAGATCGCCGTCCAGGGTCCGGCGTCGAGAGACCTTCTGATCTCCGACCCGCTGTTTTCGCGGATGGCGGCGGGGATCAGGGAACTGCGGTACTACAGGTTCTTCACCTTCGAGCACGACGGCTATGAGATCCTCCTGTCGAGGACAGGGTACACCGGCGAGCTCGGCTACGAGATATATCTACCCGCGAAGATGGCGAAGGGTGTCTGGGACAGGCTGCTCGACGGGGGGGCCGAATACGGGGCCGCTCCGATCGGCCTCGGGGCGAGGGACACGCTCAGGTTCGAGCCAGGCTATTGTCTCTACGGCCACGAGCTCGATGAGGACACTTCTCCCCTGGAGGCGGGCCTCTCGTGGGTGGTCAAACTGAAGAAGGGCGACTTCATCGGCAGGGAAGCGCTGACAGCGGAAAAGGAGAAGGGGCCCGCCCGCAAGCTTATCGGGCTGGAGGTCACCGGCAAGGGTATCCCGAGGCAGGGATTCACGGTGCACCAGGGCGGCGAGACGGTGGGGAAGGTCACATCCGGGACCTTCTCGCCGACTCTGCAGAAGCCGCTGGCCATGGCACTGGTCAAAAGGTCTGTACCGAAGGAGGCGGAAGGCATTACAATCGACATCCGCGGCAGGGCCGCGGCAGCGGTGCAGACGACGCTGCCCTTCTACAAGGGGAGCGTAAACGACTGATCGTAAAGGTTGGACGGACAAGGAACAGAATATAGGGACAGGGACTCCATTCAAAAGGAAGGTGCACGATGGTTCCTGAGGAATGTACTTACACCAAAGAGCACGAGTGGGTATGCCAAGAGGGCGGTGTCGCGGTCATAGGCATCAGCGAATACGCCGCGACCGAGCTGGGGGACATCGTCTTCGTCGAGCTGTCCGAGCCCGGTTCGAATGTCAAGCAGATGGATCCGATCGGCACGATAGAGGCGGTAAAAACTGTGGCGGAGCTCTTCTCGCCGGTCAGCGGAGAGATCATCGAGGTCAACGAGGCGATCATCGAGCATCCCGAGATCATCAACCGCGACCCGTTCGAGGAAGGATGGTTCCTCAAGATAAAGATTAGCGATCCGGGAGAGCTCGATAACCTGTTCAGCTACGAAGAGTATTCAGAGTTCCTCGGTGAGCAGGATGACTGAGGGATAACAGCAAGGAAGTCCGATGAGCTACGTTCAGAACACTGACAGCGACAGGCTCGAGATGCTCATGGAGACGGGGGTCTCCTCTTTCGAAGAGCTGCTCGAACCGATAGATGAAAGGCTTCGCGTCGACGGAATCCTCGACATCGGTCCCGCGATGAGCGAGTCCGAGGTCGCCTCCAGGCTGGGCGCCCTCGCCGCGGCTAACAGCCCCGCCTCGGAGATGGCCAGTTTCCTCGGAGGCGGCATCTATGACAGGTACATACCCGCTACCGTGAGGTACGTCCTCTCGAGAAGCGAGTTCTACACCTCCTACACTCCCTACCAGGCCGAGGTCAGCCAGGGCACGCTGCAGGCGGTCTTCGAGTACCAGACGATGATCGCCCGCCTCACCGCGATGGACGCGGCGAACGCCTCGATGTACGACGCCTCGACGGCGCTCGCCGAGGCGATGCTGATGGCCTCAGGGATAAAGCGTGTGGGAAGGATCATAATCCCTGCGGCGCTCTCACGGAGGGTCCGGGCCGTGCTCGACAGTTACGCGGCCGGCAAGGATATCGTTATCGACGAGGCCCCTTTCTCCAGCGACGGGACGGTCGACAAGGGAAAGCTCGAAGAGATGCTCGCCGAAAAAGCCGCCGCGGTTGTGCTCGCCCAGCCTAACTACTTCGGCCTGATCGAGGACGCGCGGATGGTCTCAGAGATGGCGCACGGGGCCGGGGCGCTGCTGATAGTGCTCGCCGACCCGGTCTCGCTCGCCCTGATAGAGCCGCCCGGAGCGTACGACGCCGACATCGTCGTGGGCGAGGGGCAGTCTCTCGGGATCGCCCAGAGTTTCGGGGGCCCGTTGCTCGGTTTCCTCGCCGCGAAGACCCCCTACCTGAGGAAGTGCCCGGGCCGCCTGATCAGCGCGACGGTCGACGTTGACGGCAGAAGGGGATACACGATGACCCTCCAGACGCGCGAGCAGCATATTCGCAGGGAGAAGGCGACATCGAACATATGCACGAACGAGGGGCTCGTGGCCCTTGCCGCTTCGGTATACCTCGCCACGCTCGGCGAGGACGGCTTCAGGGAGGTGGCGGTCCAGAGCGCCTCGAAGGCGAGGACGCTCTACAGGATGCTCAAGGACGCCGGAGCCGGCCTGCCGTTCGGCGAGAACTTCTTCCAGGAATTCGTGATGACAGCTCCCGGTGGAGCTGATGCGTTCGTCTCGAAGGCGAGAAAGCGTGGCGTGCTTGCCGGGATCCCGCTCGGGAAGGACTTCCCCTCCCTCGGAGACGGCGCTCTGCTCGTCGCCGTGACCGAGAAGCGCACCATGAGGGACCTCGAACTGTTCCGCGACCTGGTGGCAGGGAAAGGGGGCGCGGCATGAGCACTACTATATTCGAGAAGGGCTCCAACGGACGGAGCGGGAGCTTCATACCGGCCAGCGACTGCCCCGTCGGAGACCTCGGGTTCGCGCATCCGCGGAATGGAGAGATCGGCCTGCCCCGCATAGGCGAGCAGGACCTGATCAGGCATTACGTCGAGCTGGCGTCGAAGAACTATCACATCGACAAGGGGATGTATCCCCTCGGCAGCTGCACGATGAAATACAACCCCGTCATCAACGAAGAAGTGGCGAGGCTCAGTGGTTTCGCCGGCCTCCATCCCCTACAGTCCGAGGACGACGTGCAGGGCGCGCTCGAGCTGATCTGGGAGCTCGAATCCGACCTATGCGAGATATGCGGGATGAGCGCATTCAGCCTTCAGCCCGTAGCCGGCGCCCATGGGGAGCTGACCGGGATGATGATCGCGCGCGACTGGCTGCGCGGCAGGGCAGAGGGTGGGAGGAAGACGGTCCTGGTCCCCGACTCGGCTCACGGCACAAACCCGGCGAGCGTTGTCATATGCGGTTTTACGCCCAGGACGATCGCGTCGAACGAGGCGGGTCTGATCGATCCCGAGGTGCTCGCGAGGGAGGCGGGCGACGACACGGCCGTCCTCATGCTTACTCTGCCCAACACTCTCGGCCTGTTCGAGAGGGATATCGAGAAGGTGATCAGGATCGTCCACGACGCGGGAGCCCTGGTCTACATGGACGGCGCGAACATGAACGCCCTGATGGGGATCGTAAGGCCCGGCGCGATAGGCGTGGATATCATGCACGTGAACCTTCACAAGACATTCTCCACCCCTCACGGCGGCGGTGGTCCCGGTTCTGGGCCCGTCGGCGTGCGGGAGCACCTGGCGCATCTTCTGCCGGTGCCGAGGGTAGCGAAGGAGAAGGGGAGGTTCACGCTCAGGGAGGATATCGAAGGATCGATCGGCAGGGTCCATCCCTGGTTCGGGAACTTCAATGTATTCGTCAAGGCCTACGCCTACATCAAGGCGCTCGGGGGCGAAGGGCTTCGAGAGGTATCAGAGAACGCGATCATAAACGCCAATTACCTGATGAAGAAGATCGCGCCGCACTACGACATAAAATATCCGGGAAGGTGCATGCACGAGTTCGTCGCCTCCGGCAGGAACCTCAAGCAGTATGGGGTCAAGACGGTAGACGTGGCCAAGCGTCTCCTCGATTACGGCCTTCACGCTCCGACGGTCTATTTTCCCCTCATCGTCGAGGAAGCCCTGATGATCGAGCCGGTCGAGACGGAGAAGAAGGAGGCGCTCGACCATTTCGCCGAAGTGATGGCGAGGATAGCGAAAGAGGCCGAAGAGGATCCCGATATCCTACACGAGGCCCCGGTGACGACGCCGGTGAGGCGCCTTGACGAGGCCGCGGCGGCCCGCTGCCCGGAGCTCACCTGGTCGGGCGGAGAATGCCAGCCGATGGAGGAATGATGACGGAATGGTTCCTGATCGACGACGAGCCGGCCGGCGGCGCCAGGAACATGGCCATTGATGAGTTTCTCCTCAAGAGAGCCGGACTGAAAGGCGGGGCCCCTGTGCTCCGCCTTTATTCTTTCTCCCCGCCGGCTATTACGCTCGGCTGGCACCAGGATGCGGCGAAGGCGATAGACCTCGCAGCGGCGGAAGCGGACGGGATCGACGTCGTCAGGAGGATAACGGGTGGCAGGGCCCTGCTGCACGACGGGGAGCTGACCTACTCTGTGACCGCGCCTATCGGTCCTCCCTTCGGGCAGGGGCTGAGCGAGACATTTCTCGCGATCGCCGGAGTGATAGTTTCGGCTCTACGTGCCGCAGGAGTGGAAGCGGAGCTCGGGGCTGCGAGGCACGCGGGCGCGGAAAGCCGGATGTCCTCTCCCTGCCTGGTCTCGACGAGCAGGCACGAGATAACGGCCGGGGGAAAGAAGATATCCGGAAGCGCCCAGAGAAGGACGGGCGGCGCGTTCATACAGCACGGATCAATACTCATGCGCCCGGGCTCCGAGAGGATCGAGCGGTACCTGCGGGGCGGGTGGAAGGGGCTCGCTGAAGCTATTACCACCGTAGAGGCTGAAACGGGCGACGCGGGCAAGGACATGGAACTTCGCGGCAATATAATAAAGGCTTTCGGCGCGATGATGGGGACCCGGTCGCGCGATTCGGCACTGGCTTTCCCGGACTTCGCCTCGATAGATGCCGCCGAGGCGGAGAAGAAAGCCGGGCTGCGGGCGGGAAAGGCGGCGAGGTGATGCTGAAGTATTTCGCGGGCAGGCTCGGTCAGTCGGTGCTGCTGGTCTGGCTTGTCCTTACAATCACTTTTTTTCTGCTGCATCTCGCGCCGGGTGACCCGATGGCGAGGTACGACGATCCTGAGATGGATCCCGGGACTGTCGAGATGATGCGCAGGCAGTTCGGCCTCGACCGCAGCGTGCCAGAGCAGTACGCGAGGTGGCTCGCCAGCTTCGCCCGCGGCGATTTCGGGATCAGCCTGAGGTACAACAGGCCCGTCTCCGAGCTTCTCGCCTCGGCGGTCCCCAACACGCTGCGCCTGACAGTCGCGGCCCTTGCCGTCTATCTCATTCTCGGCGTGGCCCTCGGGGTGACGTCGGCGGCGAGGAAGGATTCCATCTTCGACCGCTCGGGGACACTCGCGGCCCTGGTCGTATATTCGGTCCCGTCATTCTGGCTCGCGCTGATGCTGATAATGCTCTTCTCGCTCAAGCTTGGATGGCTCCCTTCGTCCCACATGCAGTCGATCGACGCCTCGAGCATGGGCGCATTCGCCCTTCTGCGCGACAGGGCGGCCCATCTAGTTCTTCCCGCGTTCGTGCTCGGCGTGGCCTCGGCGGCCGGCATGGCCCGCTATATGCGCGGGAGCATGCTCGATGAGATGCGCCGCGACTACATCCGCACGGCTCGCGCCAAGGGACTCTCGGAGGGCTCAGTGATGATGAAGCACGCGTTCAGGAATGCCGCCATACCGATAGTCACGATAGTCGGCCTCAGTCTCCCATTCCTGCTAGGTGGCTCGGTCGTGACCGAGAAGATATTCTCGTGGCCGGGCATGGGCCTGCTGATGGTCGAATCGATATTCACGAGGGATTATCCTGTCATACTCGCGATCAACTTCATCGTCTCGGTGATGGTGATCATGGGCAATCTTCTCGCCGACTTCGGCTACGCGCTCCTCGATCCGAGGATAGCCTACGGGGCAGAGGAGGGAAAGCGATGAGCGCGGGCAGGTCGCTGTGGTCGGCGGGATGGTTGAGGTTCAGGAAAAACCGGCTCGCGATGGCTGGCGCGGTCGCCGTCCTGATACTCTACCTCGCCGCCATATTCGCGCCGCTGCTGACTCCGTACGACCCGGTTTCCCACGGCCATCTGCCCGAGATGAGGCACCAGCCGCCGTCATGGCAGCATCCTCTCGGCACCGACAAGTTCGGCCGCGACGTACTCACCAGGATAGTCTACGGAGCAAGGGTCTCGCTGACCGTGAGCTTTCTCGCGGTCGCGTTGTCCGTTCTCCTCGGCTCGCTGACGGGTGCTGTCGCCGGGTATTCCGGCGGCATCGTCGACGCGGTCCTGATGAGGATAGTCGACGCCCTGATGTCGATCCCGAAGCTCTTCCTGATGCTTACCTGCATAGCGCTCTTCTCGAGGAGCCTGCTGCTAGTAACCGTCCTGCTCGGCGCGACGGGATGGATGGGCACTGCCAGGCTCGTACGCGGGCAGATCCTCTCGTTGCGCAGCAGTGAGTTCGTCAGCGCCGCCGAAGCGCTGGGAGCGAGGGGAGGGCGCATAGTCCTGCGCCATCTGATCCCCAATACCCTCACGGTGATAATCGTCTCGGCGACGCTCAAGATAGGGCTTATCATCCTCGTCGAGGCATCCCTGAGCTTCCTCGGCCTCGGAGTCCCGCCGCCGACCCCGAGCTGGGGGATGATGGTGTTCGAGGGGCGCGAGGTGCTTCTAGACGCGTGGTGGGTTTCCACCTTCCCCGGGCTGGCCATTATTGTTACAGTGGTTGCGTACAATCTCCTGGGTGACGGCCTGAGAGACTCGTTCGATCCGATGCAGTTCACGTAGAAGCCGGAAGGGTGATATGCCGGAAGAGCTCCTGAGGATAGATTCGCTCAAGACCGTGTTCCACACCGAGGCGGGGACGGCCAGAGCCGTCGACGGCGTGAGCTTCACCGTCGGGCGGGGAGAGACCGTCGGGCTCGTGGGCGAGTCGGGATGCGGCAAGAGCGTGACCGCTCTCTCGATAATGAGGCTGATCACCGATCCGCCCGGGCGCATCGAGAGCGGCAGCATCTTCTTCGAGGGAAGGGACCTGCTGTCCCTCAGCGAGAAGGAGATGAGGAAGGTAAGGGGAAACGAGATCTCGATAGTCTTCCAGGAACCTCTCAGCAGCCTCAATCCGGTCTTCACCTGCGGAGAGCAGATCAGGGAGGCTATTGCTCTTCATCAGAAGCTCGGCCGCAGGGAATCCAGGGAGAGGGCGATCGAGATGCTGCGGCTCGTAAGGATCCCCGACCCGGAGAAGCGCTACGGGAGCTACCCGCACCAGATGAGCGGCGGGATGAGACAGAGGGTGATGATCGCGATGGCGCTTAGCTGCCAGCCGAAGCTGCTCATCGCCGACGAGCCGTCGACCGCGCTTGACGTATCGGTCCAGGCACAGATCATCGAGCTTCTCGCGGAGCTTCGCGACAGTATGGATATGGCGATCCTCCTTATCACTCACGATCTCGCCGTCGTCGCCCAGATGGCCGAGCGCGTCGTTGTGATGTACGCCGGCGCGGTGGTCGAGGAGTCTCCGGTAAGGGAGCTCTTCGCCTCTCCGGCCCACCCTTATACGAAAGGGCTGATGGATTCGATTCCGAGGCTCGGCCAGGGTCTCGAAAGGCTGCCGATGATCCCCGGCACAGTGCCCGATCCGCTCGAGCTTCCCCAGGGGTGCAGGTTCAGCGACCGGTGCCCACAGAGGTTCGATAGATGCGCGGTCGAGCCACCGCTGTTCGAGCTCCCGGGCGGTCGTCGGGCGAGGTGCTGGCTCCGGTGCGGGAGGGACGCATGAGCATACTCGCGGCGAGAGGGCTGAAGAAATACTACAGGAGCTCAGGTGGCCTGTTCCTGCGCGGTGGCAGGCTTGTCCGTGCGGTCGATGGCGTCGACATCGATCTCGAGAAGGGAAAGACACTGGGCCTGGTGGGGGAGTCGGGGTGCGGGAAGAGCACGCTGGCCAGGCTGCTCATGCGGCTCGAGGAACCGACGGAGGGAACTCTCGAGATAGAGGGGACCGATTTCCTTTCACTGAAGGGAGGGGAGCTTCGCAGGGCGCGAAGGATGATACAGATGATCTTCCAGGACCCCTATTCCTCCCTCAACCCGAGGCTTACCGTCGGCAGCACGATTGCAGAAGGGATCAGGATCCACAGGCTGGCCCGCGGAGCAGAGGTGGAGCGCAAAGTCGGCGAGCTGCTCGGGAAGGTCGGGCTGCCCCGCGCCGCGTACTCGAGATATCCGCACGAGTTCTCGGGAGGGCAGAGGCAGAGGATAGGGATCGCGAGGGCGCTGGCCGTCGAGCCCGACATAATAGTCGCCGACGAGCCCGTATCCTCCCTCGACGTATCGGTCCAGGCGCAGATAATAAACCTGCTCGCAGACCTTCAGAAGGACCTCGGCCTGACTTACCTCTTCGTGGCCCACGATCTCGGCGTGGTCCAGCATGTCAGCGACCGTATCTCGGTGATGTATCTGGGAAAGATAGTCGAATCGGCACATGCAGGGGAGCTGTTCTCCGCTCCGTTGCATCCATATACGGAAGGCCTGATCGCGTCGATCCCTACGGCGCAGCCGGGCCGCAGGATCAGGGCGGCTATCAGGGGTGACGTTCCCAGCCCCGTCGATATTCCGGCCGGATGTCCGTTCAGGACGAGATGCCCGAAGGCGTTCGGGCGCTGCGGCGAGGATGCGCCCGGCCTGGTGGAGGTCTCGCCGGGAAGGCATGTCGCCTGCTGGCTCCATGAGGGATAGGCCGGCTCAGGTCAGCGTATCGGATCCTGCCCGTCGAGGATCCTCCTAGATACCGATCCGCCGCTCCTGAGGACTTTCGATCCCCTGGTGATCTTACAGAGGCTCACGCCGAGTCGTGTGGCTATGTCGCGCTGGGAATGGCCCCGCCTCAGCATCTCCATGACCTGCCATCGCTTCGAGATGTCCTCTACCTCTGAGGGGGTGAAGATCTCCCTTATGAACCTCTTCATCGTGCGCGGATCTTCGATCGAGCAGAAGACTCTGACGAGCCTGTCGGTTGATCTCATCTCTATGGCCCTTGCGTAAAGAGAAATCGGAGCCATCTTCCGCTGCAGGCACTCGCATATGACGGGACCTGGGAGAGCCGGATTATCCGAGGGGTGCGACCGGCCCTGTGAGCCTTTGCGGAATCGTGACTCCGATATCCCGGTTTTAGATATCAGGTGGCACCGCGTATGTTACTATCAATAGAAACTGTTTCTATTGACAGAAACATTATATCCGCGAAACCGGGTCTTGTAAAGGGTTATTTATGCTGCCCGCGATTTTTTTCTAAATACCGCCGGGAATGGTGTACAATGGAGCCGCAGGGAAGGAGCGACGTGATGAAGAGAAGCTGCGGCTGGCCTTCAGACGATCCACTGATGACGGAGTACCACGATACCGAGTGGGGTGTGCCTGTCCACGAAGACCGGAAGCTTTTCGAGTTCCTCGTGCTCGACGCAGCTCAGGCGGGGCTCAGCTGGCGTACCGTCCTTAGGAAACGGGAGAACTACCGCAGAGCGTTCAAGCAGTTCGATCCGGAAAAGGTCGCCAGGTTCGGCAGGCGGGATATCGAGAGGCTGATGAAAGACCCGGGGATAATCAAAAACAGGTTGAAGGTTGAGTCGGCCGTTACAAACGCGAGGGCGATGCTCGCCGTGCGGAAGGAGTTCGGCTCGTTCGAGGCGTATATATGGTCGTTCACCGGCGGCAGGACGATAATGAACGGGCTGAGGAGCCTCGAGCACATGCCGACCGAATCGAAGGAGTCGCGGGCGATGAGCATGGACATGAAGAGACGTGGATTCAGGTTCTGCGGCCCGGTGATATGCTACGCGTTCATGCAGGCGGCCGGCATGGTGAACGACCATCTCGTCCACTGCTTCAGGTACAGGGAGGTCGGACGATGAGGACGATATTGAGTTTGATGACTGTCCTGGCGCTGATTATCCCGTCCTCGGGATGTGATGACGCCACGTCTCCCGAAAAGGACGAGGATTTCATCCTCGCCGTGATGGTCATCGACACGGGCGGGCAGCCGATGGTGGGGATGAGTGTGGCAAGGCTCAACAGCCTGGAAGGCATCACCCCGGCAATCTCGGCGCCGGTCCCGGCGGTTGTTGCTGACGGTCTCGGGATCTCGTATCCCAACCCGTTCTTCGGTGCCACGACGATCGAATATTCGATTGCCGAAACAAGGGCCCTTCTGCTCGAAGTGTTCGACTGGCGCGACATGTACCTCAGGACGGTCCTTGATGGAAGGCAGGCGGCTGGATTCTACTCCGAGCAATGGGATGGGATGTCATCTACGGGTGAAAGGATGATCAACGGCGTATACGCACTGCGGCTGACGCTCACCGATACGCTGGATGTCCCCGAATATGAATTCTCGGATGTGATCGACTGCACCGTTTTCGACCTGAGGGACCCCTATCGCCGGGAGATGGGTCTTACCGACGCGACCGGATTCTTCTCCATCCGCGATCTGGACCTGTTCCCGTCGCTGCAGGGGCACCCGCCCCAGAATGCGTATGATGAGGTGAAGGACTATCTCGGCACATTCTCGTTCAGCGATACTGTGACGATCAGGGTCTCCACACCACCTCCCTCGGAAGGCGGGTACATCTATCATATGAGCCGCAGGGTCGTGCTCATCGACGGTCCCAACTATCTCGAGTTTCATTTCGTGCCGGATGATTCGTCGGCGGTCCGCTGAAGGCCGCGCCGGGCACCTGGATCGACCTTTCAGTCCGTCCCGTTTTTTTCATGGGACCACCGTATTTTGCTTGGGGCGGCAATCCGATTGTATTAATATATCAGTCCCTGATTTCCAGCGCGTGAGCGCGCTGCGAGGGAACGCTTCTCCGGGTCCATGCTGCGGGCCCGGGAAAACCATCGAAAGAAAACGGGAGCCGGAATAATGGTCGAAAAGCATCTCGACGCCATCCGCGGGAAGGAAGAGGAGGCGCGCCAACGTCTCGCTGAGACCGCGAAAGAGGCGGAGCTTCTCATGGAGGATGCCCGCGCCGAAGGCGAGAAGCTGATCGAGGATACCAAGATCAAAGGGAACGAGCTTATCCGCTCTATGGCCGCCGGTGCTAAGCAGGAGGCCCAGAAAGAGATGGAGACTCTCAGGGCCGGGAGCGCGAAGGCCTCGGCCGGGCTCGAGAAAACGGCTGGACTCAACAGGGAGAAGGCGCTCGAGCTGATCATCCGCACGTTCAGGCAGGGTCTCTGATCCCCGGCCGGGAGGTACTCGTTTGGCTGTCAGCCGCATGTTGAAGATGCAGCTGCTGGGGCATTCCTCGATAAAGGATGACCTGAAGAGATACCTGCGCGCGCACGGGGTGGTCGAGATCACTACGTCTGAGACCGACTCCACCTCTCAGGAGCAGCCGAGGGAACTCGAGACCGGGCTGGAGAGCGCCGAGAACGCGCTCGAATACCTGGTGCGGCACGAGACCCCGAAGTCGTTCCTTCAGAAGGTGTCCGAGGGCCCGCTCGAGACGACGGACAGGTCATCGGCCGACCTGGCCGCGAAGGTATCCGTTACGGATATAGCCGACAGGTGCGCCCGTCTTCAGGCCACTGTACGCCGCTCAAGGGACGGCCTTGCCGCGAGCAGGGAGCTGGTCTCGGCGCTCGAGCCCTGGAAGGGGCTCGACGTCCGCATGGAATCCCTCAGTGCGGGCGACTATGCGCTGGAGTTCTGGACCCTTCCCGAGAAGACAGCCGGCGGCATACTCGATGAGGCTGCCGGCGCCTTTCCGCTCGCCGCTTTAGAGACAGTGAACACCCTTGCGGGGCGCAGCTTCGTAGCAGTGATCGTATCCGGCGGAGATGCCGATTCCCTGGGCGAGACGCTCAAGCTCGCGGGAGGCTCGAGGAGTTCCTTCGACGAGCTCGAGGGGACGCCGGCTGAGATAATCGAAAAGGAAACGGCAGGCTGGCCGGAATTCGAGCGCTCGGCCGCCGAGGCGGAGAAAGAGGCGAAAAAACTGGCCGGCTCGAATGACGATATACGGATAATCTCCGATTACTACCGGGAGGCCATAGGACTCGAAGAGGTCGATGGCAGGCTGTCGACTACCGATTCGACCTTCCTTATGGAGGGCTGGGTAAGGGCCCTGGACAGGCCCTGGCTGATCAGGGGGCTCGGAGACAGGTTCGCCGAGGTCGAGGTCACGTTCAGGGACCCGCTGCCTGACGAGGAACCGCCGATACATCTCGACAACAGGGCGATTGCAAGGCCGTACGAGTTCGTTACGACCCTGTACGGCAGGCCAGTCTACAGGGAGGCCGACCCGACGCCGATGCTCGCGCCCTTCTTCGTCCTGTTCTTCGCCCTGTGCCTCACCGACGCGGGTTACGGTTTCACGCTCGCTGCGCTCTCCGCCCTGATACTCTGGAAGTTCAAGCCGAAGGGCGCCGTGAGGAACCTCTTCAACCTGCTCTTCGCCGGCGGGCTCATGACGGCGGCGGTAGGGATCGTAGCCGGCGGCGTATTCGGAATCGAGGTGGACTCGTTCCCCGGCTGGCTCAAGCCTTTCGTGCTGATCGATCCCCTCAGGGAGCCGATGAAGATGCTCAATATCGCGTTCCTCATGGGGATCGTGCATATACTCTTCGGCATAGGGCTGAGGATGAGGGCCGACCTCAGGGCCGGGCTTACCGCCGAGGCGCTTTTCGACGACCTCGCCTGGATAATATTCATCGCGGCGCTCGCGCCGCTCGGCTTCGCCGGCATACTGGGCGGGGAAGTGCCGCCCGTGGTCATGCGCGCCGCGATGTGGGCAGCGCTCGGCTGCGCCGCCGTGATATTCCTCACGGGCGGCAGGAAGCAGAGATCGCCGGTGATGAAGGTCCTTGGAGGGCTGGTCAAGTTCTATGATGTCGTAGGCTATTTCGGGGACGTCCTCTCGTACGCCCGCCTGCTCGCCCTGGGGCTCGCGACAAGCGCGATCGCAATGGCCGTGAACAATATCTCACGGATGGTCATCGGGATGCCTTACTATTCGGGCTACCTCTTCATGGTCCTCATCCTGGCCGGCGGCCACCTTTTCAACCTCGCCGTGAACACTCTCGGCGCCTTCGTCCATTCCGCGAGGCTCCAGTACCTGGAGTTCTTCGGAAAGTTCTTCCACGGCGGAGGAGCGGAGTTCAAACCTTTCAGGAGTGAAAGAAAGTATTCAGTACTAAAGGACCCCGACTGAGGGCCCGAGGAAGGAGAGAAGATGCTCGGATTCATGCTGGTCATTCTGGGAGCCGCGCTGGCGGCTGCCCTGGCCGGAACCGGCTCGGCGATGGGCACCGGGATCGCCGGCCAGGCCGCCGCGGGAGTGGTGAGCGAGGACCCGGAGAAGTTCGGAAGCCTGCTCGTCCTGCAGGCGCTCCCGGGAACGCAGGGTATCTATGGCCTGGTCGCCCTGTTCATGATCGTCAACAAGCTGCCGGGGCTAGACAGCCTCGGAGGAATAAGTGTGGCATCCGGCCTCGCGATACTCGGAGCGGCCGTGCCCGTGGGCCTGACCGGCCTCGTGTCGGGCGTCTATCAGGGAAAGGTCTGCGCGGCAGGCTGCAACCTGGTTGCCAAGCGCCCGGGAGAGGTCGGCAAGGGCATGGTATTCGCCGTCATCGTGGAGACTTACGCGGTTCTCGGGCTTCTCGGCACGATCCTGCTCCTTCAGCGGATCACCTTGGGCTAGTAGAAAGACGGCGCAAACACGAACGGAAGATGAGTCATGTCGATCGAGAACATATTGAACAAGATAGACGAGGACTCCCGCGCCGCCGTCGAGGCTGCGCTCGGGCGCGCGAGAGAGGAGGCCGCCGCACTGTCTGCGCAGTATGCCAGCCGGGCGGAGGAGCTCGAGGCCGGCCTTCGCTCGAGAGCCGAAAAGAAGGCCGCCGAGGAGAAACACAGGCTGCTCGTAAGCGAGAAGCTCGAGCTGCGAAAGGCAGGCCTGATAAGGAAGAGGGAGATACTTTCCGGTCTCTACGACGAGGCGCAAAAGAGGATCGCCTCGCTTTCCGGCGGGGACTACCTGGCCCTCATCCGCTCCCTGGTCCTCTCAAGGGCCGTATCCGGCGAAGAGGAGATTGTACCCGCCAAGGGGCAGACGGGACTGCTCTCATCCGGTTTTATCTCGAATCTGAACAAGGATCACCCCGGGGGCGGAAAGTTCAAGCTCGCCGCGCAGGAGGGATCCTTCGAGTGGGGAGTGATGCTGAGGGAGGGGAGGCGCACGGTCGATCTTTCGCTCGGCACGGTGTTCGAACAGGTGATAGACAGGATAGAGCCGGAGATCTCCAGGATACTGTTTCAGCAGTAACGGAAGTGAGGGCCGTTGGCTGTCGACTACACATATGCCGTCGCGAGGATCAGGGCCATGGAGGCGGCCATGCCGGACAAGGCGTGGTTCCTCAGGATGGCACGCTCCCCCGCCCGCCAGCTCCTGACCGGAGTGCGGGAGTATTACCAGGGATTCGAAGGGATCGACGGGATCCAAGATTTCGAGACAGGGATCGAGGCCGATCTCGCCTCGCTTTTCGATCTCTTCTCGTCGATCCTCGGCGATGGGCCCGAGACTGAGTTCCTCAGGGCCGGCGCCGATTTCGACAATTACGTCTTCGCGGTCAAGGGTGACATGATGGGCGCGGAGCCGGTACTGCTCCCATTCGGCCTCACGGGGACCGATGAGGTGGCAGCCGCCGCGGCCGGTGGCGACCCGGTGATGCTGCCGGGCTACCTTAAAAGACTGCACGATCTCCTGGCCTCGGCCCGCGAGAAGGGCCAGCCCGCCTCGCTGGACCGCGAGGGGGAACGCGCGAAGTGGGAGTTCCTGCTGGGCGCCGCGCCGACCGAAGATGCCAGGCTGTGGGTCAGGTTGAAGATAGATATGGTGAACATAAAGAGTTTCGCGCGGCTCCGGCCCGGCGGCCTGTGGAAGGAAGACGTATCCGACGTATGGATAGCGGGCGGGACGATAGAGGCCTCAAGGTTCGCGTCCCTGCACTCCGAGCCGTTCGAGGATTTTCTCTCCTTCCTCGGATCGACTGAGTGGAAGGGACTGCAGGCGAGGGGATTCTCGAGGGACATGGAAGCCTGGAAGATCGATATGGCGCTCGACGGCGAGCTGCTAGAGCTGACGGCCGGCAGCCGGTCGCGCTTCTTCGACATTATGCCGCTGCTGCATCACATCGGCCTGAGAGAGAGAAACGCGCGTCTGCTGAGGACTATATTCACGGGCAGGATAAACGGACTGCCGGAAGATGATATCGTAGACAGCGTCGAGGCGCTCCTGTCCTGACGCTGGTCCGAAGGGAGAAGCGATGGCCGCAAGCATCGCGGTGATCGGGAACGAGGATTCCATAGACTACTTCAGGGCTCTCGGATGCGTCACGTACGGGACCCGCGACGGCGAGCTGACCGAGGAGAAGTTCCTCGAGATCGTCGAAAGGAAGTACAAAGTCATCTTCGTCACCGAGGAAGCCTTTCACAAGTACAGCAATCTGATCAGGGAAAGATCGCAGAGCATCTTCCCCGTGATCACCATCATCCCGGCGATCCACGGAGCGGTCTGGAAGGACGGGAAGCCCGGCTCCGGGGGACTCGCCCTGGAGGAGATACGTCGCGCGGTGATCAAGGCCGTGGGGCAGGACCTGACAGGATCAGACTAAACAAGGAGATATGCACGAGATGGCCGACGGAAAGATAGTGAAGATCTCAGGTCCCCTCATCGTCGCCGAGGGGATGGGAGAAGCGAGGATGTTCGAGGTCGCCCGCGTAAGCGACCGTGAGCTGATCGGGGAGATCATAGAGCTGCACGGCGACCAGGCGTACATCCAGGTCTACGAGGATACTTCCGGGCTCGGACCCGGAGAGAAGGTCGTATCGACCGGCCAGTCGCTGAGCATCGATCTCGGCCCCGGGCTCCTCGAGGCGATATACGATGGCATCCAGAGGCCGCTCAACGTCATATACAAGCAGGAGGGCCATTTCATTACCCGCGGGATCAACGTGCCCGGCCTTGACCGCGGCCGGAAGTTCGAGCTGATCCCGGATTCCGGCCTCAAGGAGGGCGACGAGGTCGAGGTCGGGGACATCCTCGGCGAGGTCAGGGAGACCGAGCTGATGATGCACAAGATCCTTGTGCCTCCTACGCTCAAGGGCGGCACCCTGCGGAAAAAACCCGAAAAGGGTTCCTATACCATCGAGGACGTCATCGCTGTGATCGAGGCGGACGGCGAGATGCAGGATGTCAGGATGGCCCACCGGTGGCCGGTCAGGACTCCGCGCCCCATCGCGAAGAAGATCCTTCCAGTCAAACCCCTGGTCACCGGCCAGAGGGTGATCGACATGTTCTTTCCTATCAGCCAGGGAGGGACGGCGACGGTTCCAGGCCCGTTCGGAGCGGGGAAGACGGTGGTCCAGCATCAGCTCGCCAAATGGTCCGACGCGAACATCATCGTCTATGTCGGATGCGGAGAGCGCGGCAACGAGATGACCGACGTTCTGCAGGAGTTCCCCGAGCTGGTGGACCCCAAGACGGGCCGTCCGCTGATGGAGCGCACGGTGCTGATCGCCAACACGTCCAACATGCCGGTCGCCGCGCGTGAGGCGTCGGTCTATACCGGAATAACTATAGCCGAGTACTTCAGGGACATGGGGTTCGACGTCGCCGTGCTCGCCGATTCGACATCGAGATGGGCGGAGGCGATGAGGGAGATGTCGGGGCGCCTCGAGGAGATGCCGGGCGAGGAAGGGTATCCCGCGTATCTTCCATCGAGGCTCGCCGAGTTCTACGAGCGCTCCGGCAAGGTGGTCTGCCTCGGGAAAGACGGGCGCCAGGGAACGCTCAGCACGATAGGCGCCGTCTCGCCTCCCGGCGGAGACCTCTCCGACCCGGTCGTCCAGGCGACTCTGAAGGTTGTGAAGGTCTTCTGGTCGCTCGACGACCAGCTCGCCTTCGAGAGGCACTTCCCGGCGATAGGGTGGCTGTCGAGCTATTCACTCTACCACGAAAACCTTCGGGAGTACTTCCGCAGCGAGGTCGACGAGGACTGGGACGATATCCGCACATCGTCAATGATCCTCCTGCAGAAAGAGGCCGAGCTCAAGGAGCTCGTCCGCCTGGTCGGCGTCGACTCGCTCTCATCGAGCGACAGGATCGTGCTCGAGACCGCGAAGCACATCAGGGAGGATTTCCTTCACCAGTCTGCCTTCGACCCTGACGACGCCTATACCAGGCTTAAAAAGCAGTTCCTCATGCTCAAGGTGATCATCGAGCTCCACAGGGCGTGCGAGCGTGCCCTGGAGAAAAAGGCTCCGCTGCGAAAGCTGCTCGACCTTCCCGTCAGGGAGAAGATCACGAAGATGCGATATGTCAAGGAAGACGACCTCGCCGAGTTCGACTCGATCCTCGGCGATATCGCGGCTCAGGTAGCCGACAGTATGACCGAGAACAGAGTCGGGGAGGCCGAGTGACATGGTAACAGAATACAACACTATCGAAGAGATCGCGGGCCCGCTGATCATCCTGGATGATGTCGATCAGGCGACTGTCGAAGAGCTTGTCGAAGTCGAGCTCCCCAACGGCGACCAGCGCCGGGGCAAGGTCCTCGAGATCAACCGCAACAGGGTCCTCATCCAGGTGTTCGAGGGGACAAGAGGCGTGGATATCTCGAAGACGAAGGTCCGCTTCCTCGGAAAGAGCCTCGAGCTGTCTGTATCTCCCGATATCCTCGGAAGGATCTTCAATGGGCTCGGCACGCCGATAGACGACGGCCCCGCGATAATACCAGAGAAGAAGCTCGACATCAATGGCGACCCGATCAATCCATACGCGCGGGTGTATCCGCAGGAGTTCATCCAGACCGGCATCTCGGCGATCGACGGCCTCAACACCCTCGTGCGCGGGCAGAAGCTCCCGATCTTCTCCGGCTTCGGCCTTCCTCACTCGGAGCTCGCCGCGCAGATCGCCAGGCAGGCGACCGTCCCCGGCAGGGAGGCGGCGTTCGCCATAGTCTTCGCCGCAATGGGCATAACCTTCGAGGAAGCGAACTACTTCATCCGCGATTTCCAGGAGACCGGCGCGATGGAGAGAGTGGTGCTGTTCATCAACCTCGCGAACGATCCGACGATCGAACGTATCGCGACACCCCGCTCCGCGCTGACGGCCGCCGAGTACCTGGCTTTCGAGAAGGGGATGCACGTGCTCGTCATCCTGACCGACATGACCAACTACTGCGAGGCGCTGCGCGAGGTCTCGGTCGCGAGGAAGGAGATACCCGGCAGGAGGGGATACCCCGGTTATCTTTACACCGATCTTGCGACGATCTACGAGCGCGCCGGCCTGCTCAAGGGCGAGAAAGAGGGAGAGGTGCTTCCCGGGTCGATCACGCAGATACCGGTTCTCTCGATGCCCGACGACGACAAGACGCATCCGATACCTGACCTCACCGGGTACATCACAGAGGGACAGATCATCCTCGACCGCGTCCTTCACCGCAAGGGGATCTACCCGCCGATCAACGTCCTGCCGAGCCTCTCGAGGCTCAGGGATAAGGGGATCGGCGAGGGGCGCACGCGCGAGGACCATCCGCAGCTCGCGAACCAGCTCTTCTCATCCTACGCGAGGAGCAAGGAGATAGAGGAGCTCGCCGTTGTGCTCGGCGAGGCGGCCCTGACAGAGACCGACAGGGCCTTCATGAGGATGGGCGAGCAGTTCGAGGACCGCTTCGTGCGCCAGGCTCTCGACGAGAACCGCACGATAGAGGAGACGCTCTCGATAGGCTGGGATCTGCTGACGATGATCCCGCGCGGCGAGATAAAGCGTATCAAGGACGACATGATAGACAAGTACCTGCCGGCGACAGCTGAAGCGGAGAAAGCACCCTCCGCCGAGGCCGGGGAAGTCGCCGACGCTCCCGCGGAGGAGACCGCCGAGTGAAGAGGAAGGTAAATCCCAACAGGATGATGTTGCTTCGAATGCGGCGCCGGCTCGAGCTGGCCAGCCGCGGGCACAAGCTCCTGAAGAACAAGCAGGAGAAGCTGATGCAGAACTTCATCGCGCTCGCCCGTGAGACGGCCGAAATGCGCCGGCGCCTCGAGGACGTCTTCATGGAGATATCGATGCACTATCTCAGGGGCCGCTCCGTCACCGGCAGACAGCCCCTCGAAGACGCGCTGGCCCTGAACACGATGAAGGGCTCGCTTGAGACGGAGATGCGGATCGAGATGAACGTCAGGTACCCGAAGTTCACCTTTACGATCCCAGAGGCGGACCCGGCCTACAGCCTCGCCGCCACTTCGCCCGAGCTTGATGTAGCTTTCGGGATGCTTCGCGGGAACTTCCAGGAGCTGCTCGACCTGGCGGCCTCGGAAGACGGCCTCTTCAAGCTGGCCGACGAGCTCGAGAAGACCCGCCGCAGGGTCAACGCCCTCGAATACATCCTGATCCCCGACCTGGAGGAGCAGATCCGCTCGATCGAGAGCAAGCTGAGCGAGGCGGAGCGAAGCACTCAGACCCGCCTGATGAAGATCAAGGACATAGTCGAGGCGAGAGAATCCCGCCAATAGGGTTTGACTGGCCCGCGTTTCCTGGATATATTAGGACATACTCACTCCGCTGAGCTTCGACAGAGACCCCGCCTGATTCTTCCCATACCCACCTGAAGGGAATACCCGCCTGGCACACCCGCAGAAGGAGACGTGTCATGGGTAACGGACCTCAGTATTCCCGGGAAGGGGCGCCCAGGATCCCGGTGGCCGCGGTCCCCGGGCTTTTCTTTCTTGTCATCTCGTCCATACTGCTGATCATCCCATCCGGTGCGCTTGCCAGGGACTCGAAGCACGATCTCTACGACAAGCTGAAGGATCCTTCGAGGATCTGGGTCCTTGACTGCTCGGCGATACATAATGTGGGCAACCTCCAGATGAACGTGACGAACTGGGGATGCTTCGGCTCGTACCCGAATTCCAACCAGCCGACCGCCGACTGCCCTTCGGCTCAATGGCCGGCGAACTCCGGAGTCGAGTATCTGTGGATCGCGGGGCTCTGGGTCGGCGCGCGAAAGGCGGGCATCCCTGTCGTTTCGACATCGGCGTTCGATAGGGAATTCAGGCCGCCCGGCAACGAGGACCCTCTGGCTAGGATCTACGAGTCGTTCGAAGGGATATCCGGCGGTTCTCGCCTGCCTGCCCCACCGGACGACGACAACGATGGCCGCGCCGACGAGGACTGGCGCAACGGGGTCGACGACGACGGCGACGGAGAGATCGACGAGGACTTCGCCGCAATCAGCCAGCAGATGTTCACCTGCTGGTACACGGACGATCATCCCCAGTCAGTCGTAGTCAATCCGGAGCACACTCCGCTGCACCTGTTTGTCCGCCAGGAGAGCTACCAGTGGGAAGACGAGCAGTTCTACGATTTCGTGGGGGTCGAGTACCGGATACGCAACTACGGCCATGACATCATAGAGGACATCTATATCGGTTTCTTCGCCGACGGCGATGTAGGGCTGAGGACCGACGATGAATACGCTCAGGACGACTGCACCGGCCTGTGGCAGGGGTACAGGTGCGCCCAGCGGGGAGACCTTCCCGTGCCGGTCTATATCAGCGTCGCCTACTTCTACGACTGCGACGGCGACAACGGTATGACGCCCGGATATTTCGGGATACTCTTCCTCGGGCACGACATCGACCCTCTCGGTGAGAACGCTCCTGCGACGGTCGGCATCACTTCCTACCAGAACTTCTCCGGAGACCAGCCTTTCGAGAACGGCGGCGACCCCAATGACGACTTCCAGCGCTACGATCTGATGAGCAGAAAGAACTTCGACCGCAACGCGGAGGTGCCACGGGATTACAGGATGCTGATGGCCACCGGGCCCTTCCGGGAGCTCCTCCCCGACAGTGAGATGGTCTTGCAGGTCGCCTTCGTCTGTGGCTACGGCCTCGAAGGGATGCTCGACGCGGCCGCCAGCGCCGTGATGGTCTTCGAGGGGAACTGGTTCAATGTCGATGGCAACCCGCTAACCGGCGTGGACGGGCGCGAGACCCCTGTATACGGGCCGGTCAGCGAACTCGATCCCGACACCTGTGATGCCGATTTCTCGCTCGAGTCCGCGGCGAGGGGGGAGATCATCTGGGTCAACGCTGATTGCGGCAAAGAGATGGAGCTGTACGAGAACAGGATCCTCTGCGGGGCCGCGGACGTGACGCGGCTCGATTTCCAGACGGGAACCGAGGGGAAGGAGACGAACGTGAAGTGGCTCGTAGGTACCGCGCCGCCCCCTCCTTCGATGAGGATCCTTCCCGGCGACCAGAAGATCACGATCATATGGGACAATTTCAGCGAGGCGACCCCCGACCCGAGCACGCTGCAGTACGACTTCGAGGGATACCGGATCTGGCGCGCCGATGGATGGCACAGGCCTGCCGGCACCTCAGCGCAGACCGGACCGGCGCGGGAGCTGTGGCAGCTCCTCGACGAGAGGGATCTTGTAAACGGGATCGGGGCGGACAGGGCATTCAAGATGCCGGTCTCCAGAGGCGGCTGGGAGTACGAACCGCTTGTCGGTCTGAAGGACCGAGAAGCGGTCATGGCTTACTTCGAGGAGAACCTGGTCTACCTTCCGAACGATACGGTCCCGTGTCCGCCGGGCCTGACGCAGGACGAGTGCGATACGCTCGAGGCGCTGGCGAGGTACGATCTTGGATATGAGGGAGGGACCCAGTACTACAAATTTACGGACCGGTCTGTCCATAACGGCATGCATTACTTCTACAGCATCACCGCTTTCGACCACGTGATCCTCGGTGGCGAGCCGGTGAGGCTGGGGAAGTACGGCGAGCCGGCTTCGAATTTCCATTACGTGACGGCGCTCTCGGACGCGCAGCCGGCCGAAGGATTCGACAGGGAGCGGGTCTACGTGGTCCCCAACCCGGCGACGTCGGCATCGATGGCCCCGTGGCGGCTAGAGCCCAACATGGACGATCCTACGGGGATCAAGGTGGAGTTCCGGAACCTTCCTTCCTGCAGGGCGACAGTCAGGATCTTCACGTTGTCCGGCGATATCGTCCAGGTGCTCTACCATGACGGTAGCGACGGGACGGGGACTCTCGCGTGGGACCTGGTCTCGCGCAACCACCAGGACGTGACAAGCGGTGTCTATCTGTTCACCGTCGACCCGGATGATGGCTCCTTTCCGAAGACGACAGGGAAGTTCGTGATAATAAGATGAAAAGGTCGGGGGTATTTTGTCTTTTTTCAGGGAGTTGGAGCGTGGCCGGATCGGCGGCCCAAATTATCTCTCCTTTTTGCGACATGGGGGGCAAATTGATTGACACCTCCCGCGGAGATAATTATATTATCCGTGAGGAATTAGAGGAGAGATCGAGACCCCACACCTGATCCCGCCCCGGCATTCTACACGCATGTTCCGGGATGGGTCCATTTATACAGGCATAGATGCTACAGGCAAGTACAAGGAGATTGAAATGAAAGCCCGCTCTCGAATCAGGCTGCTTGCCATGATGCTTCCCGTGCTTATCGTTCTCGTGGCCGCGCACCCCGCCAGCGCGCAGTCGGGAAGGATCAGCGGCAGAGTCACGGAGGCGACGACCGGCAGCCCCCTTCCCTATGCCAATGTTGTCATTGTCGGCACGACGATGGGAGGCATGACCCTTACCGACGGGACGTTCAATATCACCGGGGTCGCCGTCGGCACGTATACCGTTAAGGTCATGATGATGGGATACAAGCCCGAAGAGAAGTCCGGCATAAGGGTCGATGCCAGCCAGACGACCAGGGTCGACTTCAAGCTCGAAGAGCAGATCGTGGGGAAGACCCAGGAGATCGTCGTCGAGGCGGAGCAGGTCCAGATCGACGTCAAGAGCTCTCAGGTATCAGCGTCGGTGTCGAAGCAGGAACTGCAGGAGCTCCCCGTGGACGATGTCGTCGAGGCGATCGCCCTTTCGGCGGGTATCATCAAGACCGGTGACGAGCTCCACGTGCGAGGAGGGCGCGACGGGGAGGTCCAGTTCCAGATCGACGGCGTACCCGTCGATGATCCCCTCGGCGGAGGGATGATCTCGGTCGGCATGCTCGGCACGAGCGACAGCGAGGTCATCACGGGAGGAATGGACGCAGAGTACGGAAACGCGCAGTCGGCCATCGTGAATGTAAGTACGAGAGAGGGCGGGCGGACCTTCGAGGGACAGGTCCGCTACATGACCGATGACTTCGGGCGCAAGGACAAGACATACACTAACTATGACAGGTTCAGCCTCGGTTTCGGCGGGCCTACCGGGCTGAACAACCTTACATTCTATGTTTCGGGCGAGTTTACCGCCGCTGACGGCGAGAACTGGGCCATCTGGAACAGGACGGACCACATGAGGGGTACGCCTCTGCAGGACTATGCGAGCTTCGCGCAGAGGCAATCCGAGTCGTACAACTTGCAGGGAAAACTCGCTTGGCAGGTCAAGCCGGGCATGAAGCTTATCGGCGAGGCGATCTATTCACACGACCGGAACCACGGTTACGATCACAACTGGAACATCGAGGGATACGTCCAGAAGATATACAGGTTCACGACGCTGCGGCCCAGCCGCGAGAGCCTTGCCGACGACGCGAGGGCCTTCGGCCCCTACGTCTCGGTCTATCACGGCCCGTGGATAGAGCAGGATGTCCCCAGGGCATCGGTCTATCCGGGCACACTCGAGCAGCGCCGCCGAACGATCTATCCTATTACGGTCTACTCAAAGGTGCGTGACCCGAACAATCCGGACGCCGGAGCCTTCATCATCAGGTATGACAACTTCTACGCCAGGCTGGTCGAGAACATATACGGCGAGGAGACCGAGATCATCTGGGAAGAGATGGTCGTGAACAACGAAGGCCAGGAGGAGTACCAGAACAAGATGCTTTTCGAGGGGTTCCAGAATCCCGACTCGAAGTTCAGCTACTTCCGGGACGACTCGAGTTATGTCTACTTCAACTCGGCCGAGCGCACTAATGTCGGAGTAAGCGACAATCTCAACATAAAGATGTCGCTTAACCACAATATCAACGACAACCTGCTGTACACGATAAACGTGAGCCGTTCGCAGTTCGACAGGGTCGTATCGGTCAATGATCCCGTGACCGGCGAGCTGAAGGATCCCGAGGACTTCCTCGTGGCCGGGACCCCTACGGTCCTGCCGAGCGGAGTGTTCATGCTCAGCGGAGTGAGCAACGCGATATGGTACACCGACCCGGAATATCCATATTTCGTCGACGCTTACGACTTCCCGTACTATCAGAACCGGACCTCTGTCATATACACGTTCAAGGGCGACATCACTTCCCAGCAGTGGTACGGGCATGTTTTCAAGACCGGGCTGCAGTTCATATACAACGACCTCAATGACAAGGCGATCAACTCGCCGGGAAGCGTGAGGCGCCTAGAGGACGGCAGCTACATGATCGGCACGAGCGCGAACATATTCCATAACTACAACCCCGAGGCCTCCTACTATGTCCAGGACAAGTGGGAGTATCAGGGAATGGTGGTCAACGCTGGCGTAAGGTTCGATTTCTTCTCGCCGGGCAACAACACCCAGATCCTGATCAACTCGTCCGAGATCGACCCGAACGTCGAGAAGTACAAGTTCCAGATAAGCCCGCGTCTCGGTTTCGCCTTCCCGATCACCGACAAGGACAAGTTCCACTTCCATTACGGAAGGTTCACCCAGTGGCCGAGCAGGACGTACCTGTTCAGGACGCAGGACATGGTCTCAGGCACCGGCGTTCTCGGCAATCCCGACCTCGACGAGGAGCTGACCGTCTCCTACCAGGCCGGAGTATCGCACCAGTTCACCGAGACGGTCGCGGCCAACTTCGTGGTGTTCAACAAGGACATCTACGGGCTGATCTCCTCGACCAGGGTGACGGACGAGGATCTCGGCCTTCAGGGATACCGCTACATCAACAGGACTTACGCGAGCTCCCGAGGGATGGAGATCGCGATCAACAAGCGGCTCAGCCACCACATAGGCGGCGAGATATCCTACACGTGGTCGTTCGCCGACGGCGTCGCCTCGGACGCGAACTTCGGCGTCACTGCCGAGGGACTGTCCCACCTGCCGACGCAGGAGATGCCCCTCGACTGGGATCAGCGCCATACGCTGAACGTAACGGTGAGGCTGCAGGACGAGAACAAGTGGGGAGCCACCGTAGTCTACTCCTTCGGAAGCGGACTGCCCTGGACGCCGGTCGACAGGTTCGCCAGGCGCCAGGACCCCCTGTGGGAGAACACGATGAGGCTCAGCCCGACACACGTGATCAACCTTCAGGGAAGAAAGAAGTTCAACATATACGGACAGGAGCTGACGCTCTTCTTCGAGGGCAGGAACCTGCTCAACGAGGACGTGCTCCTGCCCTTCGGCGTGGCTCCAGGAGCCTCTCCCGGCATGGTCAACGCCAGGATGGACGGAGGTTCCTATCTCACCGAGACCGGGAACTTCGGTGGAGCCTACCTGCAGGATCTTGACGAGGATGGCATCGACGATTTCACGCCGGTGAACGATCCTACTATCTGGGCCGCGCACAGACAGTGGCGCATCGGCTTCGGATTCGAGTTTTAGGAAGCTCTGTGGAGAGGTAATGGAGGTCCTTAAGATGATACGCAAGGGATGCATGCTGGTCGCTCTCGCTGCGATGCTGATCGTCATGCTTCACTCTCCGGCTTCAGCCAGGAAGGAAGACAGGGAGTGGAACGACAAGCTCAAGCAGCTCGAGCAGATCTGGGTATACGACGGGACCGGCATCCATAATGTCGGTAACCTTCAGATGCACGTATGCAACTGGGGCTGCTTCGGATCGTACCCGGCTTCTAACTGGCCGACAGCCGAATATCCATCGGCGCAGTGGCCCGCCAACTCGGGTGTCGAGTATCTGTATATCGCAGGGCTCTGGATCGGGGCGAGAAAAGGCGGTATACCCGTCGTTTCGACCGCCGCATACCAGATCGAGTTCAGGCCCCCAGGCACGGAGGACCCGAACGCCAAGATATACACCGCGTTCGAGGGTATCCAGAATGGAGCCAGGCTCCCCAGCCCCGATGACGACGACAAGGACGGGATCGCCGACGAGGACTGGCAGAACGGGGTGGATGACGACGGTGACGGGAAGATCGACGAGGATTTCGGGGCGATCGGCAAGCAGATGTTTACATGCTGGTTCACCGATGACGAGCCGAACGCGACTCAGATCTACCCCGAGCACACTCCTCTCCACCTTTTCGTGAGGCAGGAAAGCTACCAGTGGGAAGAGGAGCAGTTCTACAACTTCGTCGGGGTAGAATACAAGGTCAAGAACTACGGCACGGATATCATAGAGGATGTATATGTCGGCTTCTTCGCCGACGGAGACGCCGGCCCCCGGGACCGCGAGCAGTACTGGATGGATGACTGCACCGGCCTGTGGGAAGGTATCCGCTGCGCACAAAAGGGCGAGAGGCAGGTCCCGGTAAGGATGAGCGTAGCGTACTTCTGGGACAAGGACGGGGACGAGGGACAGACGACCGGCTACCTGGGGATCATCTTCCTCGGCCATGACGTCGACCCCCTGGGGGACAACGCGCCGAAGAAGGTCGGCATCACCTCATACCAGAACTTCTCGGGTGACCAGCCTTACGAGAACGGCGGCGACCCGACTAACGATTTTCAGCGGTACGAGCTCATGAGCAAGGACAGTAAGGACCGTAACGCCGAGGTCCCGCGTGATTACAGGATGATGATGGCGACAGGCCCGTTCCGCGAACTGCTTCCCGACAGCACGATGCTTCTCCAGGTGGCGTTTGTGGCTGGTGAGGGACTCGAGGGCATGCTTTCCTCGGCGGCCAGCGCTACTATGGCATTTCAGGGGAACTGGTTCGATATCGACGGCAATCCCATGACAGGCATTCTCGGGAGGGAGACGCCGCTTCCCGGGCCGGTAAGCAGTATCGATCCGGATTCCTGCGACTCCGATTTTGAGCTCCTCGCGGCGGCCAGGGGAGAGATCCTCTGGATTAACAACGATTGTCGCGAGGAACTGGCCCTCTGGGAAGACACGAGATGCTCCAAGGGCGATGCCGTATTCGAGGACTATCAGACAGGTGTCAACGGCAAGGAGAGAAACGTCAACTGGCTGGTCGGTTCAGCGCCTCCTCCGCCGAACATGAGGATACTCCCGTTCGACCACAAGATCGTGCTGCTATGGGACAACTTCAGCGAAGTCACTCCCGATGTCTCCACGCTCGAATTCGATTTCGAGGGATACAGGATATGGAGAGCCGACGGCTGGAAAAGGCCGCTCGGCACATCGGTGCTCAGCGGGCCTGCCAGGGAGCTCTGGCAGCTCCTGGAGGAGAGGGATCTGGTCAACGGCGTCCTTCCCGATACCGATTTCAAGAAACCCGTATCACAGGGTGGATGGGAATACGAACCTCTGTCGGATCTCTCCAACAAAGACGAGATCCTTTCCTACTTCGAGGAAAACCTCTGGTACTATCCGCTCGACACCGTGCCCTGCCCGCCGGGGTTGAGCAACCTTCAGTGCGATACGCTAGAGGCTCTTGCTCGGTACAATCTTGGATTCGAGGGCGGCCTGCAGTACTACCAGTTCAACGACAGGGACGTGCACAACGGCATGCACTATTTCTACAGTATCACGGCCTACGATCACCTGATCGTCAGCGGTCAGCCGACCAAGCCCAACAAGTTCGGCGATCCGTCGTCGAACTTCCAGTACACGGTGCCTCTCTCCGATGCCCAGGAGGCGGCTGATTACAAGGACGACAAGGTGTTCGTCGTCCCCAACCCGGCTACGACCGAGTCCATGGCGCCGTGGGAGCTCGAGCCCAACATGGACGATCCCACGGGGATAAAGGTCGAGTTCAGGAACCTGCCCGCATGCTACGCCACGGTGAGGATCTATACTCTCGCCGGGGATCTCGTCGAGGTCCTGTATCATGACGGATCGGAGGGCAGGGGCACCCTGAGATGGGATCTCGTATCCCGTAACGGCCAGGACGTGACAAGCGGTGTCTACCTCTTCTCGGTGGAGCCGGATGACAATAGTTTCAACAGGACTGTCGGCAAGTTCGTGGTTATCAGATAGATGACAGTGAGATCAATTTCAGGAGGTCTGGTGATGTTTCGCAAGGTGTTTCTCGGGTTGGTCGCAATTATGGTGCTGGCGCACGGCATCGCTTACGGCGGGACCAAGCCGTTCGAGAAGGTGGGCACGTACTCGGCCCAGTTTCTGAAAGTCGGCGTTTCAGCGAGGGCGGCGGGGATGGGCAGCGCTTTCACGGCGGCTGCAGACGACGCTACCGCGATATACTGGAACCCGGCCGGCATGGTCACTCAGCAGAGGACGCAGGTGACCCTCAACACAGTCACGTGGCCCGCCGATATCGACGTCTATTTCGCGGCCGCCACATTCTCCACTCCTTATCTCCCGGGGACCTGGGGGATCAGCGCGAGGGCACTGACGATGGATCCGCAACTCGAGCGCACGATCTACATGCCCGAGGGGACTAACAGGTACTTCGACGCCGGCGACATGTCATTCGGCCTGTCGTATGCCATGTGGTTCACTGACAAGTTCTCTGCCGGCATCACCGCCCATTTCATAAGCATGGGCCTTGCCGACAAGAGCGTTCAGACGATGGCGTTCGACTTCGGTCTCATATACCGGATAGGCATCCAGGGCATGAAGCTCGGGATGATGATCCAGAGCCTCGGCTCCGAGGTCGATTTCGACGACCGTTCGTCAAAGATGCCCACTCTCTTCAAAGTGGGCCTGAGCGTCGACGCGTACAGGCGAGGCGCGCACGAGCTGCTGGCGGCCGGGGAGTTCGCTCACCCTTCCGACAACAAGGAGAGGATGAACGTCGGTCTCGAGTACGGATTCAACGAGTTCTTCTACCTGCGGTCGGGTTACAACATAGACTACGATACGCAGGGCCTGGCGTGGGGTGTCGGATTCAGGTTCGACACGAGCCAGACTTCCGATATCGGTTTTGATTACGCCTGGGAGGATCTCGGGTTCCTCGGACAGGCGCACCGCTTCTCCCTCAACTTCAGCTACTAGGCCGGGGGAAAGGCGCCGGGCCGATCGAGATCGGGCCTTTTATGAAAGAAACGCGAAACATCACACTGATTACAATGATAGCTCTGCTGCTGCTGGCGCCGGCAGCGGCAGGGCAGATCGCCAGGGGAGAAGGGGATTTCGAGTTCTTCTTCGATACCTCCGCCCTTCCCCTTGAAGGTGGCAGGACGCTCGCTCTCTTCCAGGTCGCAGTTCCCATCAAGGAGATCGAATACAAGGAAAAGGACGGTTCTTACGAGGCCGCGGTGAAGATCTCTCTAGTGCTCATGCGAGGCGAGGAGAAGATACACGAGAAGGGCCTTGTGGTCAGGGACGCCCGCGACGCGAAACCCCTTGTCACGGACCTTTCAGGGTTCATATACATGTCTGATTCCAGCTCTGTCGACCCCGGGAGCTACACTGTCACTGTCAGGGTCGAGGATCTCCAGCGCAGGAAGAAGACGCTGATGGGCCTTGTCAACCGGCGGCACTATTACTCGCAGGTGGAGGACCTCGAGATAGAGATCACCGGCTTTTCATCCGACCGCGTCGCACTGAGCGATCCGGTGCTGATCTGGAGCCGCGAGAGCGGCGGAAGGTACGTCCCGAATCCGATGCAGATCTACGGACTGAAGAACGATACGCTTTCCTTCTTCAGCAGCGGACTTGTCCCAGGCGCGGGCACAGGCGACTCGGTCGAAGTCTACCTGACAATACTCGATTCAAAGGGCGATCCGGTAGGCAGGAAAAATGGGCTTGTTCCCGTGATAGACGGCAGGATCCTGATCTTTGGATCGTTCGATGTGAATACGTGGCCAGCGGGGAACTATACGGCCAGGGTCGATGTCCTTCATGGCGGCGCGCTTCAAGCCACGTCTGTGAAGGATTTCAGCGTCGCCTGGCAGCTGGTAAACTGGCAGAAGCCCCGCAGGGACATACTGGTCGAAGCGAAGGTGATCTTCAATGAGTCGGAGTTCGCCGATTTCCAGAAGATGAGCATAGGCGAGCAGGAAAGGACACTTACCGCTTTCTGGAAGAAGGCCGACCCGACCCCGCATACAGCCGTCAACGAACTCTACGATATATTCCAGAGCCGCGTCAGATATGCCGACGCGAATTTCACCGGCGGCTCCGTACGCGGAGCGCTGAATCCGCGCGGGCTGCTCTACATCAAGCTGGGTCCTCCCGATGAGATAATCTCGGAAAGCGTCCCGTTCAACAGGCTCGACCTGAACGAGACGCTCGGCAAGCTCGAGGACAAGTACAAGGTCATAATACATTCTCCGTACAAGGGACTGGGTACCGACTACGTGATGATGAGAGAAGCGACGAGCAATATCAGCAGGCCTTACCGAGGCGGCGGCATGGATACCGGCGCGTTCGAGCTCTGGATATACCATATGAGGGGCGACCCGCTTTTTGAAAAAGACAGGGTCATGATGGGTGAGGCCGGGATGAGGTTCCTGTTTGTGGACAAGGACGGGATTGGAAACTACGTGCTGGTAGGCACTTCAGAGGAAATAGAGGGCTTTGGCGCACCGGCCGTCGAGGGCGGAAACTGAGAACGCGCCGTGACCGGCCCAGGGAATTTTTCGTTGACAAGGGGGTCCGCATAAAGTATTTTACACCAGTTAAGAGGCTGATACGGGCTGATTTGCGAGTTTCCCAGGACAGTTCTTCCGGCCCGGCTCCGAGATCGAGCCTCCTGACTTTTCAACGGAAAATCCGTAACTGAATGAAAGTACGTCATAAGTACTTACTATTTACCCCCAAAGGAGCGCGTCGCATGGTAAAGACAAACTCTTCGGTCAGGTCGATGCTTCTCGTATCGGTCCTCCTCGTAGTTCTCGCTTCGTTCGCTGTGGCGGCCCAGGAGACCGGGCAGACCGTTGAGCCCGTATGGACCGTACAGGCCGAGACCGATTCACTGGCAACGGCTAAGAATGACTCGATGGTGGTCGCGAAAGCCGTCGAAGACATGGCTGAGAGAAAGAAGCTTGGCCCGGTCATCTACAAGCTCAAGCACAGTGGTATCGGTGAGAAGTACATCCAGGGCGGGGTCTTCATGCACGCACTGCTTCTCGCTTCGATCATCGGGCTTGTCTTTATCATCGAGAGACTCGTGACTCTGTCGCGCGCCCGTGTAAATATCAGAAAGCTCATGTCCGATGTCCTTTCGGCGATGCGCGCGGAAGGGATAGACGGAGCCATGCGGGTCTGCGAGAGGACGAGGGGGCCTATCGCCGCGGTGCTCCACTCGGGCCTGCTGAGGGCGGGCCGTGGTCCTGACGCTGTGAAAGAAGCTATCGAGACGGCGGGCAGCATCGAGACCTCGTTCCTCGAGAGGGGACTGGTCGCGATAGCCACCGTCGCGCAGGTCGCGCCGCTGCTCGGGTTCCTCGGGACGGTATCGGGTATGATCAGCGCGTTCGCCGCTATCGCGGCGGCCGAACAGGTAAGCGCGAAGGTAGTGGCATCCGGTATCGAGGAGGCGCTTATCACGACCGCTACCGGTCTTATAATAGCTATCCCGGCGAGTATCGGCCATTCGTTCTTCGTCTCCCAGATCGACAGGTTCGTTCTGGAGATGGAGGAAGCCTCGGCCGAGCTCGTCAACGAGCTCATCGAGATGGGTATGGGGCAGTAACCCGTCCGGAGTAATGAAAAATGATCAAGAAGAGAAGTAAGATTTCTGCAGAATTCAACACCGCCTCGATGTCGGACATCAATTTCCTTCTGCTCATCTTCTTCCTGGTGAGCACGATGTTCGCGGTCGAGAAGGGGCTGCCGATGGCCCTTCCCGGGCAGCAGTCCAAGTCGGTCAAGTTGAAGCGGGACAACGTTCTCACGATACAGGCGTTCGCCAACGGATCGATCGTCATCAGGGGCACGGGACCGGTCGGCGTACAGGATCTCAGGCAGATAATCGAGAACAAGCTTATCGCCAATCCGAAGCTGGTCGTCGTCATCGAGACGCACCCCGACGCCGAATATTCGGTGATGATCGACATCCTCGACGAATTGAGGCTGGCAAACGCCGAGAGAATATCGTTGAGGACCATGAAGAGCAGTTAACAGAGGAGAGACGCCTTGAAAATATCAAAAAAGCAGGGTGTTCAGAGTACGATCCCTACCGGGTCGATGGCTGATATCATCTTCCTTCTGCTCATCTTCTTCATGGTCACTACGATCTTCAAGATGGAAGAGGGTCTCCCTATATCCCTGCCGCGGGCCGAGACCGGCTCGGAGCTGGAGCGGGAGAAACTGATGAATATCTGGGCCGACCGTTTCAACAGGGTCAGCATCAATGACAAGCTGGTATCAGTCGAGCTCATCGACGCTGTCGTATCAAAGCGGTTCGAGGAGAACAGGGGCCTGATCGTCGCCTTCAACGTCGACAGGCGCACCAAGTATGACCTGGTCTCCCGTATAATGGACCAGCTCAAGGAAGCGAACGCCGTCAACGTGACATTCGTGTCCGTCGGCGAAAAAGAGTAAGAGTAGATAACAGGAAAAGGGGGCCTTCGTGGCCGTTACCGCTGTTGCCAACCAGAAATTCAAGGCGGGGTATAACAGATACCTGCGGAACTCGCTCTATGCGGCGCTTGTGATCCATTTCCTGGGTGTCTATTTCTCACCCCCTTTCGAATTCAAGCCCTACGTACTGAAGGAGCAGGAGTTTATAGCGATCGAGACAGCCGAGGACTTCGAGCTTCCGCCACCTCCGAAGGAGATCGATCAGCCGGTCGTTCCGATCGCCGCTGAAGAGGGCGAGGAAGTGGACGAGGAGACAGAGATCGCTCCTACGAGTTTCGACCGTATCGAGAACCTGCCGCCGCCGCCTCCCCCTCCGTCCGAATCCGCTTCGGAATTCTACGCCTTCGATGAGCCACCCGTCCTTATCAGGTACGTCCCGCCAAGCTATCCCGCGCTGGCGAGGCAGGCGGGCATCGAGGGGACGGTGCTGCTGCGTGTGGTAGTCGGCGTGGACGGAAAGGTCGAGAACGCCTCGGTCATCCAGTCCGACGTGACGCCCGCGATGGAGAAAGCGGCCATCGCGGCCGCGAACCAGTTCCTCTTCAAGCCCGCGAAGCAGAGGACGGTCCCCGTTCGGGCCAGCATGGCGGTGCCCATCAGGTTCAAACTGCACGGCAGCTGATGTATTGCCGAATTATGGAATACCGGGCCCGGGCTGCTTGCCGGGCCCTTTTTTTGCCCGGCTGATGCCTCCGGCCACGCTCCGGGAACCCGGTATCAACGAGATATTGACACCTGACGGCCCATGGTTGAAACTAAAAACCTGAATATTCGTAACAGAGAAGTGTATTGTCTTACAGAGTAACCGATTCAAAGGTCCATGACACAAGGGAAGGCTTCAAAGATGTTTCGAGTAAAGAGAGTATCTTCGCTCGCCGCGTCAGCGGTGAGCGCGGCTATCATTGTCTCAACGGCTGTATCGGGGGCGTTCTCCGCAGGTAAGGTCCTGTCTCTGAGGGAATGTATCGATATCGCGGTCTCCAACAATCCCGACATGGGGATGGCGCGGCAATCCCTGAGGAAATCGGAGAGTAACGTGCTCTACGGCTATGGAACCCTGCTTCCAAACCTGCAGGTTGATTTCTACGCGGGGCACCGCTACTACGGCCCTTCGTCGGTGCTGATCGATGAATCCGGCCGCCCCGTCCAGCAGCAGGGATTTGATTACGAGGATTATACCTTCCACATCGGTTCCGACGTGGTGCTTTGGGACGGCGGAGCCAACTACGCGAGGCTCAGGCAGGCCAAGCGTAACCGGGAGGGAGCGAAAGAGGAGCTTCAGTACAACTATGACATGATAACGGCCACCGTCATCAGGGCCTACTACAACCTCGTCAGGTACGAAAGACTTACGGTCGTGGCGGAGGAGAGCGTCGAGCAGGCGAAGCAGAGCCTGGACAAGACGGAGGCGCTGCTCGAGGTCGGTTCGGCCACGCGAGCGGACCTGCTCAAGGCGAAGGTGCAGCACTCCAATACGAAACTCGATCTGATAAGGGCCAGAAACCAGGTCGAGATCGCGAAAGAAGACCTGATCGCCGTGCTGAACATGGAGGATTACTCGGAACTCGAAGTCGATACGACCCTCGCCATGACGATGGCCAATCCGGACCCTGTCAGCGAGATCGATTTCGCGCTGGAGAACAGGTCCGACCTCAGGGGGCTCCGTGCCTACCTCGAGGGCGCGGATGCGGGTGTGAGGGCGGCCAAGTCAGGATGGCTTCCGACGTTCGGTGCGAACTTCGGGTATTACTGGAGCGACCGTGCGATGGCCGAGAATCTCAACTTCTTCAAGGAAGAATATTCCTGGAATGTAACGGCCTACATGCGGCTCAACATCTTCGACAGGTTTTATACGAGCTCCAATGTGAAGACGGCGAAAGCTGACCACAGGATATCCGAATACCGGCTCGAGAAGAGCAGACTCAACGCGATAAAGGAGATCAAGAGCCTCATCATCGCAATCAACGAGGCGATAGAGCGTATGGCGGTCGCCACCGAGACCGTCGAACAGGCACAGGAAGACGTAAGGCTCGCGGAGGAAAGGTACAGGGTCGGTGCAGGGACTATGCTGGACACGATCGCGGCGCAGGTCTCGCTCACGCAGGCCAAGGCGGACGTCATCGGAGCGAAGTGCGACTATCTCGTGGCCGTCGCCGACCTCGACAGGGCGACAGGCAGGGAGTCGAGGCTCAGGGCCGGCCAAGAGGGAGACTGATATGCTGATAAAGGTCAGCGGAGTAAAGAAGATATACGAGGTCGGGATCCAGAAGATAGAGGCGGTCGCAGGGATAGACCTCGAGATCGACAGGAACGAATATGTAGCGATAATGGGCCCGTCAGGATCGGGAAAGTCGACCTTCATGAACCTGCTCGGATGCCTCGATACGCCGTCAGAGGGGGACTACTGGCTCAACGGCAAGGAGGTCAGCAATCTCAGCGACGATGAGCTGGCCAGGATCAGGAACAGGGAGATCGGATTCGTCTTCCAGACATTCAATCTGCTGCCGAGAGCCACCGCCCTGCAGAACGTGGAACTCCCGCTGATCTATGGAGGCGTACCCGCCGACGAACGCCGCAGAAGGGCCGAAGAAGTGCTCGAGTCGGTCGGGCTTACCGACAGGGCCAGGCACCGGCCGAACGAGCTGTCAGGTGGGCAGCGGCAGCGCGTGGCGATCGCCAGGGCGATGGTAAACAGGCCGTCGATCATCCTGGCCGACGAGCCGACGGGAAACCTCGACAGCAAGACAGGCATCGAGATAATGTCGCTATTCGACACGATCCACCAGGCTGGCAATACGATAGTGATGGTGACTCACGAGGAGCATATCGCTGATTACGCCAAGCGCGTGATAAGGCTTCTCGACGGCAGGATAGAATCGGACGTCAGGACTGCCTGACGGTCCGTCCTTCGGGGCGAAGGGCGCCCCCGACGCATTGAAGTCCCGATCCGCTCTGATCACCGGGGCTTCGGTTGGACAAGCGGCTGAAAAATCCGGGAGGAAAGATGACCAGGAAACACTGGATAGCCATCGGTGTCGTCGTTGTCGTCGCAGTGCTCGTACTGATCAATCTCAAGGCAAAGGGCGGCAAGGAGCTCGCTGTCCAGACCGAAGAGGTCTCGAGAAAAAACCTCGAGATGATCATTTCCGCCTCTGGCAGTATCAAGCCGAAGAGGCAGATCGACATCAGCGCGTCGAACATCGGAAAGGTGACGAGGGTCGCGGTGAAGGAAGGGGATTACGTCAAACAGGGCCAGTTCCTCATCCAGATCGATCCGATACAGCTCGAGACGACCGTCGACCGGCTCGCGGCGGCAGTGGAATCGGCGAAGGCCGGGGAGCGCCAGGCGAAGTACCAGCTTGATAAGGCCGAGAGCGACCTGGCAAGGGCCGAGAGGCTGTTCGCGCAGGGATACCTTACCGACAGGGAGGTCAAGGACGCGAAGACTGCCAGGGACGTCGGGATATCAAACCTGGACGCGGCCAGGCAGCTCGTGAGGCAGCAGGAAGCGCAGCTTTCCAGCGCGAAGCACAATCTCCAGGAAGTCACGATCGAAGCCGAGATGACGGGCATCGTCACGCGCCTCAATGTCGAGGAGGGAGAGATCGCCATCATGGGCACGCTGAACAATCCCGGCACTGTGCTGATGACGATTGCGGATCTATCCACCATCGAGGCGGAGGTCGAAGTCGACGAGACGGAGGTGGTCAGCATCAAGACCGGGCAGTCCGCCAAGATCACGCTGGACGCCTTCCCCGACACTTCTTATTCGGGTGTCGTCACTGAGGTCGGCAACAGCCCCATCCTCTCTTCCTCAGTTTCAGGGCAGCAGGGCGTCGATTTCAAGGTGGTCATCACCGTAACAGATACGATCCCCGACGTCAGGCCAGGGCTGTCGGCCGACGCGGAGATAATAGCCGCCAGGGCAGAGAACTGTCTCGCCATACCGATCCAGAGCCTCACAGTCAGGCAGGAGAAGGACCTGAAAGCCGTTGCCGGCAAGGCCGATTCCTCGTCTGTCGACTCGACCGCCATAGGGAAGGAAAGTGGCGGTAAGGAGATCGAGGGAGTCTTCGTCGTGGTCGACGGCAAGGCCGAGTTCCGGCGCGTAAGGGTCGGAATAGCCGGGCAGACTCATTTCGAGGTCCTCTCGGGACTTGCCGAGGGCGATCAGGTCGTGAGCGGAAACTACAGGGCGATCAGGGACCTGCGGGACGGACAGAGGGTCAAGATCACGAAGAAGACCGCAAAGAAGTGACCGGGCCATGCTGATATTTCAAGGTATGAATATCGCCCTGAAGGCGCTCCGTGAGAACAAGCTCAGGACCTTTCTCACGCTTCTCGGCAACATAGTCGGCACGATGTCGGTGATCGCCGTGGTGTCGCTGATCGGTGGAATAGACGATTACGTCAAGGTGGAGGTCGCCGGGGAGGGGAGCAACGTCTTCACGATAGAGCGGTTCAATTTCTTCGAGGCGATCACCGACCTCGACGCCTTCCTCGAGGCTATAGTGCGTAACCCCAGGATAAAGCTCAGTGACGTCGAGTATGTGCGGGACAGGATACCTTCGGCCTCCTACGTGGCCGCCGCCGCGGACGGCGAAGAACAGGTAAGCTACCGCAGCGAATGGGCCGACCGGATCTCTGTCAGGGGAAGGTCGGACGAGTATCCGATGATCGAGGACGTTCCTCTTTATTCCGGCAGACATATCTCGCGCCTCGAAGACCAGAAGTCGGCGGACGTTGTGGTCCTCGGCTGGGAGGTCTACACCAGGCTCTTCCCGAACGGTGGCGATCCCATAGGTTCGAGGGTCAAGATAAACAGGAAGCATTTCACCGTGATAGGGGTCGTAGAAGACCTCGGCACGGTGCTTGGGGAATCTAAGAACCGCTTCGTATACATACCGGTAAACACTTTTCTCAAGATATACGGGACGAGGACGTCGATCGAGATAAAGGTAACGGCAGCCGATATAACCCTGCTCCAGCAGGCCGTCGATGAGGCGACCATGGCGATGAGGATAAGGCACGGCCTCAGGCCTACGGAGGAGGACGATTTCGCGATCGTGACATCCGAGAACCTCATCTCGCTGTGGGAGAAGATATCGACATCGATATTCAACGCGCTGATATTCATAGTCTCGATCGCGCTGGTGGTCGGCGGTGTAGTGCTGATGAACGTGATGCTCGTTTCGGTCACTGAGCGTACTAGGGAAGTGGGCCTGAGAAAGGCCCTCGGGGCAAGGAAATCCAACATCATATGGCAGTTCATAGTCGAGTCGATCACCCTCTCGCTCGTCGGCGGCATAGTCGGGATAATGATCGGGTTCACGATCGCCGCGATCATCTCGATCCTTTCGCCGCTCCCATATATAATAGCTCCATGGTCGATAGCGGCGGGGCTGATAGTGACATTCATGATAGGGCTTATCTTCGGGACCTACCCCGCCAGCAAGGCGGCGAACCTGGATCCCGTCGTCGCCCTGCACTACGAGTAGGACGGATGTGATGGCTGCAGCGCCTCAGAAAACGATCAACGAGCGTAAAGGGCAGATCTGGAACGAGAACTTCCGGCAGGCCCTGGAAGTGATCCGTACGCACAGGATGCGCTCATGGCTCCTTATCGTCGGCGTGGCGATCGGAGTGACGACAGTGCTGGCCATGGTCACCGTGATGTCGGGGCTCGGCAAGAGGGTCGAGGAAGATATCGTTTCGGCCAACAGGCCTTATCTGTTCATCTCGAGGTTCGACCCGATGGGCGGTGGCCAGGACAGGCGCGACCTGCTCAGGCGCAAGCAGCTGACCATCGGGGACATGAGGTTCCTCGAGGAGAATTGCGTCAGCTGTGACCGCATCGATCTCAATATCGATCCGCAGGGACGGATGCGGGTGCTCAGGTACGAGGGCGAGCGGACCAACCTGATCCAGGTCGTCGGGGCGACCCACAACATGGGGGAGATGTACAGCATCACGATAGAGTCCGGCAGGTTCTTCACCGAGTTTGAGACGGACAGGAGCAGGCGTGTGATCGTTCTCGGTTACGGCCCCGCGAAGGACCTCTTTCCGAACCGGGACCCGATAGGCAAGTGGATCAAGATCGCGAACCACCAGTACGAGGTCGTCGGAACCATGGCGTCACGGAAGCATATCTTCGGGAGCATCAGCGACAACTATGCCGTGGTCCCCTTCACTACGTACGAGAAGGATCTCGGTTACCGTTTCGACGATTACCAGCTGGCAGTCACGGTAAAGCCGGAGTATGAGCTGGACGAGGCGGTCGACGAAGTGTATTCCCTGATGAGGGCCTCAAGGAAGCTCGGTCCAGAGGAGGAGAGCGATTTCTATATCACGACTTCCGAAGGCTTCAGGGAGATGCTGGCCAGCATTACCAGGTATATCGGGCTCGTCCTGATAGTGATCTCATCGATCGGGCTGATGGTGGGCGGGATCGGAGTGATGAATATCATGCTCATATCGGTCACCGAGAGGACGCGGGAGGTCGGGATCCGCATGGCCCTGGGCGCCAGGAGGAACGACATCATGCAGCAGTTCCTGATCGAGGCGGCTACACTTACAGGGACGGGGGGAATGATCGGGATATTCCTCGGTCTGCTGGCCGCCAGGGGGGTGTCGAAGCTGATCAGTTTCCCTTACTCCGTGCCGTTTATCTGGATAATCATCGCGTTCGTCTTCTCGGCTTCGATAGGCCTCATATTCGGCCTGTATCCAGCCAACAGGGCGGCCAGGATGGATCCTATAAAGGCTCTGCACTACGAATAGGACGCCCACCGCCACCCCTCTCTCTAATGACTTGCCCGCGCACCACGGCGATGGCTATAATCCAGATATCAGGAGGTATCGATGCGAAGCGGCCTTAAAGCGACAGTCACCCTATTTCTGGCCTCCGTGGCTGTCCTCGCGGCGCAGGGAGGTGTCACCGATGCCGCCGGCCAGGGGATCACGAGGTCGGTCCGCAGGCCTTTCGAGCTTAACGTCAGGCAGAGCATAGATGCCGAGGGAAACATACTCCTGGTCATCAGCACAGCGATCGACTACAGGCGGCTCGTATTCTTCCGCCAGCCGACCGGCTACGTGGCCGAATACAGGATATATATCGAGGTTCGCGACAGCGGGGGAAACAGGGTCAGGGGCGAGGTCATCGAAAAGACGGTGTCTGTCCTCGATTACGATTTGACGCGCGACGCCGGGACGCTTTCGGAAGTGACTAAGAAGATCCCGATCGGCTCGGGGGATTACGACGTGAACGTATCGATCGAGGTGGTCAAGACCTCCCTGAAATACGAGGGCAAGGCGAAAGTGAGGATATACGGACGGGAACACGGGCTCTTCGAGATGTCCGATCCGGTCTTCTCCACACCGGAGGATGGCAAGGGTGTGAGGAAGCCTCCGCCGGGAGAGCTTTCCTTCTCCGTCTGTTCGACCGATATCCCAGAAGGGTACAGGCATCTGGCCGGCGATATCTTCATCGGCTTCGAGGGATGGGTCCACATGAGCTGGACGGTCCTGTCCCCGATGGAGAACAGGACGGGCAGAGGGATGGAAGTGGCGGTCAAGGTGCAGGATCCGCAGAAGCATTTGAGAGGCTATACGAGGCAGACATTCGATGTGGATGATGAGGGACGGGGGATGTTCTGCATCGATATGAACGTCGATGATCTGCCTCTGGGCTTCTACGAGGTATCCGCCGCTGTATCCATCCCCAACTCGACCAAGAAGGTCGTCAGGGCCGGGACATTCACCATGCTGCTTGGCAGGGCGATGTTCGACATGTATTTCGACGATACTCTCGAGCTTCTCAGCTACGTGGCGGACGCCAGCGATGTCGAGCGGCTCAGGTCGATATCCCCCGACCAGCGGGTCGATGAATGGAACCGGTACTGGAAGTCGAAGGATCCTACGAGGACAACCGGCCTGAACGAGGAGCTCAGCGAGTTTCTGCGCCGCGTGAGATTCACCCTCGAAAACTTTTCCGAGTTTGGCCCTGGCTGGAAAAGCGACATGGGAAGGGTCTATATACGATACGGTGCGCCCGATAACACGGTCGACCGCGATGGTCCGACACTCGGCAGCAGGTTGAAGATCTGGTATTATTATTCCAAGGGGCTCGCCTTCATATTCGAGGATCCGATGGGGTCGGGGCTCTACAGGCTATACGATACGAGGAGTATCTGACAGGCCGATGATAAGGCGTCTTCTGTCTATCACAGCCCCTCTCATCTCCGCCCTGCTGATATTATCGTGCGGTGGCGGAAAAGGGCCTGATGCCCTCCGGCTCGCGCTTGAGACGGAACCCACCAACCTCGACCCGGCATTCGCCGTGGATTATTCATCCGGATGGGTCAGCTCCCTGATACATTCGAACCTGGTCAGGTTCGAGCCTGACGGCTCATTAGTCCCCGATGCAGCGAGCGGATGGTCGATATCGGGGGACGGCCTGGAGTATGTATTCCGCGTAGGCGGTTCGCGTTTCAGCGACGGAAGCGCCGTGACGGCGGTCGATGTGGAGCGGTCGCTGATGAGGCTTATAGATCCATCGACCGCTTCTCCGAGATGGTGGGTCCTCGAGCCGGTCGTGGGAGCTCCGGCCTGGCATGCCGGCCGGGGCGGCCGCCCAGGGATAGAGGCGCGGGACGATTCCACGCTCGTGATAAGGCTCTCGAGCCCGGCCGCGCATTTCCTCAGCCTGCTCGCCATGCCGGCGGCGGGAATAGTCTCCCCCCGCGCGGCCGATTCCCTGGGCAGGGATTACGGGAGAATGCCCGTCGGCAGCGGGCCGTGGCGGCTCGCCTCCTGGACGTCGGGGGACGATCTGATCCTCGAGAGGAACCCTTTCGCAAAAAGCGCGGGGCAGGGCCCGCCGAGGATAGAGATCAGGCTGATCCCGGAGACGATGACCAGGATAGCGGAATTCGAGGTCGGGAATCTCGACATACTGGAGATACCGCCTGCGGAGCTTGAACTCTGGCGTGCGGCGGGCGTGCGGCTGCTCAGAAGCCCCGAGCTGAGGATAGTTTACATCGGTCTGAACAACGGAAAACCCCCTTTCGACGACCCGCGCGTGCGAAGGGCTCTCAATATGGCGGTAGACGTCGATATGATCATCGGGCAGCTTCTCTTCGGAGCGGCGCAGAGGGCGACAGGGATCGTGCCCGAGGGCCTGAGGCAGTCCCCACTGCCGGAGCCTCTCTACCGGTACGACCCGGAAGGGGCAAGGCGGCTTCTGGCGGAGGCGGGCTATCCTGACGGCTTTTCGATGGAGATATGGCAGCGTGAGAACCCGGAGTCGGGGCGGGTCCTGGAAAGCGTGCAGGCCTTCCTCGCGAGGGCCGGCGTCGAGGTCAGAATAGTCACGCGGGAATGGAGCGCGTTCAAGCAGGCGGTCGACAGGGGGACGCCGGACGCGTTCTATCTCGACTGGTACGCAGATTATCCCGATGCGGGCAACTTCCTCGTCCCCCTCTTTCACTCGGGCAACCGGGGTGGAGGGGGGAACAGGTCCGGGTTCGCGGACTCGGCCGTCGATTCGATCCTCGACCTGGCCTCGGTGGAGGGCGACCCGGCGCAAAGGTGGAAGCTTTACGAGGAGGCGGAGGAGAGGGTGATGGAGGCCGCGCCCTGGATATTCCTCTGGTTCCCCGTCAGGTACGAAGTCGTGTCTCACCGGCTCGAGGGGTATGAGATCCCCGTTATCTTCAACGGTCAGAGATTCACCGGTGTGACCCTCAGATAGGCGGCGAAGTCTCATCATGGGAAGGTACATAGCCAGAAGGCTGCTTCTGCTCATCCCGATCCTATTCGGGGTCGTAACCGTCACTTTCCTGATAATGTACGTGATCCCGGGCGATCCGGTCCTCTCCCTGGTAGGCGAGCGATACGACGAGGAGACCCTCGATCGCCTGCGAGGGGAACTCGGGCTCGACAGGCCGCTGGCGATCCGGTACGTCGATTACCTCGGCAGGGTCGCCAGGCTCGACCTGGGCAGGTCGTTCGTCACGGGAAGGCCGGTGATGGAGACGATCAGGGAGAGGTTTCCACGGACGCTGACACTCGCCGGGGCGGCGATGTTCATCGCCGTGGCGGGAGGGCTCGCGGCCGGCGTGGTCGCCGGTTCTGGACGAGTGCCATGGGCGGGAAAGACGCTGATGGCCCTGACCCTCATAGGCGTCTCGATCCCCGTATTCTGGCTCGGGCTCCTGCTCATACAGCTCTTCGCCATCAAGCTCGACATCCTCCCTCCATCAGGTTACGGAGGAGGTTCGGTCAGGTACCTGATCCTGCCCGCCCTGACGCTCTCTTTCGCCTCGATGGCGACGGTGGCGAGGGTTACCAGGGCCGGGTTCCTGGACGCCGGATCCGAGGATTTCGTCAGGACGGCGCGGGCCAAGGGGCTGGGTGAGAGGGCCGTGATGGGCAAGCATGTCTTCAGGAACGCCCTGATCCCCGTCGTGACGATAGTCGGGACCGACTTCGGGAGCTACCTCGGAGGCTCGGTCCTGACAGAGTCGATTTTCGGGTGGCCGGGGCTCGGCAGACTGATCGTCCAGTCGATACTCAGGAGGGACTTCCCCGTGATCCAGGGCGCGGTTCTCTTCATGGCCATCCTCTTCGTTCTAGTAAATCTAGTTGTAGATATAAGTTACGGGTTCATAGACCCCCGTATCCGCGGAGAGGGGGCAAAGGGATGATGACAGCCGCGGAGCAGAAAGGAAAGACCGCGGAGGTCCGCGGGCGCCGCAGGGAGACTGAAAAGGCAGCGGCGAGGTTCCTCTCTAACCGGGCGGCTGCCGTGGGATTGCTAGTTCTCGCGGTGATCGTCGTCCTGACTATCCTTCCCGGCATTGTCACGCGGTTCGATCCGGTAGAGATGGACCTGTCGGTCTCTCTCTTGGCCCCGTCGGCGGAGCATCCCTTCGGCACTGATCCTTTCGGGCGCGATGTCCTTTCGAGGGCCCTTTACGGTGGGAGGGTCTCACTCGGGGTGGGACTTTCGGCGAGGACTCTGTCCCTGATCCTCGGCCTCCTTGCCGGTACGATGGCCGGGTATTTCGGGGGAAGAACGGACAGCCTCGTAATGAGGCTCGCTGACATCACCTTCGCCTTCCCGACTCTCCTTCTCCTGATCGCGATAATGGCTGTTGTAACTCCGGGCGCTCCGGCGCTCAGTGTGGCGCTCGGAGCTGTCGGATGGGCGGCGATGGCAAGGCTCGTGCGGGCCCAGGTCCTCTCGGTCAGGGAGCGCGATTATGTCCAGGCGGCGAGGGCCGCCGGAGCCGGGCACATTAAACTTATTGTAAAATATATACTTCCGCAATGTATCTCTCCTCTTGTCATAGTGTTCACACTGGGCCTCGGGATGACGATCATGGCCGAGTCCAGCCTGAGCTTCCTCGGCCTCGGGATCCAGCCGCCGGACCCCAGCTGGGGCGGGATGATCTCGAGGGGGATACCGTTCATGCGCACGGCGCCTTGGCTTACGATCCTTCCGGGCCTCGTCCTGACAGTGGTGATATGTTCGATCAACCTCGTCGGCGACGGCCTTCGCGATGCCTTTGATCCGCGCAGGCTCGTCCCGTCAAGGGACGCGAAAGGATGATATGAGAGATTCAGCAGCAAAGCTCAGCGGGGAGATATCCAAGGCGGCCCGGAATGCCGGGCTTGACTGGAGGACATCGTGGTCGAAGGTCGCTACCGACTCGCACGGGAAGCTGCATATCACGGTCAGTCGCAGCGAGGTCTTCGAGAAGCTTGTGCCGACAGAGGGAGTGGAGATAGAGTTGGCGGGGTCATCCTCCTCCGGAGTCCTCTGGGCGGTCTCAAGCGTCGTCGACGTGAGGCGGGAGCCGGAACATTCATCCGAGCTGCTCACCCAGGCGATCATGGGCGAGACGATGGTGCGCCTCGATTCGAGGGGTGACTGGTACCTCGTGATGCTCGATGACGGGTATCACGGCTGGGTGCGCTCCTGGAACGTCGGTGAGTTTCCGAGGGAGACGATCGAGGCATACAGGCATCGAACCTGCGCGATGGTCGGAAAGAGTGTGGCGTACGTGCTGTCCGAGCCGAAGGCCGGGAGCCTTCCTGTCTCCGATATAACGGCGGGTTCAATTATTGCGACTGGTGATACCACTGGTAGTCATGTCGAAGTGGAACTTCCGGGGGGAAGATCTGGATACATCGAATCTGGCTCGCTCGAGGAGCTGCCGGCGGGTCCCCCGGACAGTGGGGCGCTTGTGGGCAGGTCGAGGGGATTTCTCGGGATACCCTACGTCTGGGGGGGGACTTCGGCCAAGGGATTCGATTGCAGTGGACTCGTCAAGAGGGTCTTCAGGATGGAGGGGGTAGAGACCGCGAGGGACGCCGACCAGCAGTCGGCTTGCGGCCGCGCCGTCGATTCTCCTCCCGGAAACCTGCCGCAGGCGGCGCTCCTCTTCTTCGGCGAAGGCGGCCGGATCACGCACGTAGCCATATCGCTAGGCGGCGGAAGGTTCATCCATTCATACGGCGATGTGCGCGTCAACAGCCTGTCGGAGGACGATCCGGCCTACGAGGAGAAGCTCGCGCGCATCTATCTTTTCGCCCGGGACATATTGCCCTGAAAGGCCTGCCTGAGCCACGAAACGGCCAAATGCGCACTGCCCGACAGTGGAATAAATATCATTTTTTCTAAAAAACCTGTTGACAAGGTTTTTTTAAGTAGTTTAGTTTTCGCCCAAATATACGGCAATGTGTGTTCGGGGGTTCTGAAAGGGGGTAGTTTCGAACAGCTCGAGCATTTATAAAACGCCTGGATCCTAGTATTCAAGCTGGCCTGCGGGCATGGCCGCAGGCTGTAGGAGTTTGAACGCGAGGAGGAGAGGAGGTAAGGAATCAGAAACTCGAAGTCGTCTTTTAGGCGATAGGTCGGAATCATAAGGGAACATATCCGCGCAAAGAGCGCGGTAAGATAGAACACAGGTTCCTGAAGATCTCCCCACGGGGAGGATCCTGCAGGAGGTTGAAATGAAGAAGTTAGTACTGGCTATTCTGATGATAGCGGTCGCTATGCCCGCTTTCGCCTCGGAGACCCGAGTAAGGGCTCTCGGCCCTATGACGGCTCCCTTCATCGAGGACAACTCGAACGTATTCATGTGGCCCGCCACGCTGGCCAGCTATGCGAACCTGGTCACCATCACCGCCGGCTACTACGACGTAGTCAAGTGGTACGATGATAGGGGCTACTATAACGACGACATGACGGCGATGTTCGGCATGACCTACGGCCTTGGCGAAGACAACAAGTACGGTGTTCTCGGAATGTGGTGGCAGGAGCATACGTACGGCCCGAACTACATGGGCGACTGGGCCGGCCCCTACGGCTGGACAGACTTCAGCGATAACGTTTACAACAAATGGAACGTCATGTGGGCGCTGGCATTTGAGACGGTCGACATCGGTGTCCGTCTTGAGCGCGCCGACGAGATGTACAAGGGCGAGACCGAGGGCGCTAAGTACGAGGACTATATCAGCTACACTACGCTCGGCCTGGGCCTTCGCTGGGACTTCAACGAGGAGACCTATGTGGACCTCGCGTTTGACTACACGAGCGTCGGCTACAAGTACCAGGACGGCGGCGACGAGGTCATCGAGGCCGACGCGAAGAACATCATGGCCCTGAGGGGCCGTATGTTCTACGAGTGGACCGACATGATCACCTGGGTGCCTTACGTCAGCTACAAGTGGGGCAACCTCAGCCTCAAGTCGAACGAGTCGGGCTTCTACGCTGACGACGACTGCTGGGGCATCAAGGGCTACCAGCTCGACCTCGGCCTTGCTGCCAACCTCAAGGTCAACGATGACAACCTGATCATCGTCGGCGTCGAGCCCTACGGCCTCTACAAGGGCGAGCCTTCCGAGTGCGGAAGCGCCGCAACCACCGGGTCAGAGCAGATGACGGTCTTCCCCGGATGGGTATTCGGCCTCGAGAGCGACATCAAGGATTGGCTGACCTTCCGCGCGGGCTGCGACAAGGCCCTGCTGAAGACGACCTACAAGATGGATGCCGAAGGAGTTTCCAGCGAAGAGAACTACACCTGGGCGCCGTTCGAATGGTACCTCGGTCTGGGATTCCACGTAAGTGATTTCGACATCGATCTGCTTGTAAACAAGGAAGCCCCGTTCTCGATGGGTTACTGGCTGACCGGTATCCAGCCCGGCCAGTACGGGGATGACGAAGATGTCGGTGCACCGATCGGCATGATATCCTTGACCTACAGCTTCTAGTCCTGGGTCAGGATATACGTTGAGATGACAGGCGGGAGGCCCCAGAGGCCTCCCGCCTTTTTTTGGCCTTTCCGCCGCTTCCGGTGGTCTGCTAATTGCATTACTACCTTGAAAAGCAGAAAGGCGCCGGTTTGTATTTCTTCTACTATTTCCCCACAGGGCTCGATGTCCGTTCCCGAAGGACGCCCGTGATCACCTACTTCCTTGCCTCGATGTGCGTAATCCTCTTTCTATTATATAGATACGGACCAGTCAGGACGGTCTGGAACCTTTCCAACCTGATCTTTCTCCCCGCCGCGCCGGCTCTGCCCACATCTCTGACCTACGTCTTTCTGCACACCGGATGGCTGCACCTGGCCGGAAACATGGTTTACCTGGTGATATTCGGCCGCGCGCTGGAGGACAGGTTCGGGCCGGGAAGGTTTTTCGCCATCTTCGCACTTTCCGCCGTTGCGGGGGCGTGGGTGCATACCTGGCTCGTCGCCTGGCTGGCGCCTCGCTTCCTTGTTTACGGTGTCATCGGGGCTTCCGGGGCAACATCCGGGCTGCTCGGGGCCTTCATGGTAAGGCTCTACTACGCCAGGATAGAGGTCGCCTACTGGGTATTCATGCCCCTGCAGGCGATGAACAGAGCGGGACGGGCGTATATCCCTGCCGTGATCGCGGTAGCCTGCTGGTTTGCCTACCAGGGGGCGTACGCGGCCATTCAGTATGGTATGGCCAGCGCCGGTGTCGCCTATGGCGTCCATGTGGGGGGATTCGGGACTGGTATACTCCTGGCAGTCCTCTTCGGGTCACTGCCCGCCGCCAGGGCGGAAAAAAGGCTCGTAAGCGCCCGGCGGGCATTCTCGAGGTCGCAGTTCTTCGCCGCCCAGGCGGAGTACCTCGAGTACCTCGAGAGAAGGCCCGGCGACGCGCGAGTCCATGCTGAGACGGCCAGGGCATGCATCTGCGGGGGGAACCAGGGGCTCGCCGGCAGACATTATTCCGAGGCCGTTTCGGGGCTGATAAGCGCCGGGGAGAGGGGAGAGGCCGAGGAGGTCCTGGCCGAGGCGATGCGCTCGATCGACGGGTTTACCCTCGACGAGAGGCTCCATCTGGACCTAGCCTACGGCCTGGAGAGGTCGATGAAATACGGCCTTGCGCTGGCGGCCTACGGGAATTTCGCGGCGCGTTACCCGTTTTCGTCCGATACCCCATTCATACTGCTGAGGATGGCCGGTATACAGGAAAGGCGCATGGATCGCTCCGAGAGAGCGGTGGAGTGCTACGAGAGGCTCGTAAAGCACTATCCTGAGGACAGCTGGGCGGAATATGCCGAAGGCGAGATATGGAGGCTGGGAGGGGGCCGGGTCAGTGAAAAATCTTGATTGGCGGGTGATGTTCTGATAATTTGCAGCAGGGAATGAGGGGTGGTGGTGTGGTGTGAAGGAAGAAAGCAGCAAAACTCTCGATCTTGTCCGGTCGAGAGGGTATCTGAGAGGATTCGGGCGAATAGCCGATACGGAGCTTCTCGCCCTTGTAATAGGGAGGCTTGCGGCGAGGTCGAGCATCTCGGTCGCGCAGGAGCTTGTCGATCGGTACGGCGACCTGGCCGGGCTCGGAGAGGCGAGGATAGAGGAACTGCTGTCCTTTCCAGGGATCGGCAGGGCCGGCGCCTTCCGGTTGAAGGCTTCGTTCGAGCTCGGCAGGCGAGGTCTCGTCGATCTGAAGGAACGGACCGTGCGAAGGGTCCGGTGCCCTGAGGACGTAGCGTCTCTGCTGATCCCCGAGATGAAGGGCCTCGACAGGGAGCATTTCAAGGCGGTGCTTCTGAATACCAAGAACGGTATTCTCAAGATAGTCACCGTGGCGATCGGGTCGCTGAACGCGGCTCTCGTGCACCCGCGCGAGATCTTCAAGGAGGCCGTTGTCGCCAGCGCGGCGGGAGTGATAATAGTGCACAACCATCCTACCGGAAATCCTGAGCCGAGCAGGGAGGACACTGATCTTACAGTGCGTTTCGCGAGATGCGGGGAACTGATGGGGATCGACCTGGTCGATCACATCATCATCGGAGGTGACGGTTTCGTCAGCATGAGGGAGAGGGGTCTTGTCACATCCTGAAAGGAAGGGACGTAAGTGTTAGGGCGAATCACCACATATTTCTCCAATGATATAGCGATAGACCTCGGCACCGCGAATACGCTCGTCTATCTGAAGGGCAGCGGCATCGTCCTGAACGAGCCTTCGGTCGTGGCGGTCGACCAGAGGACGAAGAAGATCTACGCGGTAGGCCTCGAGGCGAAGGCGATGCTCGGCAAGACGCCCGATCACATCGCCGCCGTAAGGCCTATGAAGGACGGCGTGATCGCCGATTTCGAGATTACTGAGGTGATGCTCCGCGAGTTCATCCGCAAATCGCAGAAGAAGAGGTTCTTCATTAGGCCTCGTATAGTGATAAGCGTCCCCTCCGGCATCACCGAGGTGGAGCGCAGAGCGGTCATAGATTCGGCTCAGAACGCCGGCGCGAGAGAAGTCTATCTTGTCGCCGAGCCGATCGCCGCGGCGATCGGAGTCGGCCTTCCCGTCGACAAGCCTTCGGGCAACATGGTCATAGACATAGGGGGCGGCACGACGGAGATCGCTGTAATCGCGCTGAACGGTATAGTCACCGACATGTCGATCCGAGTCGGCGGAGACAAGATGGATGAGGTGATCGTCCAGCACATCAAGAAAGCTTACAACCTTCTGATCGGCGACCAGACCGCGGAACACGTCAAGAAGGTCATCGGCTCAGCGACGAACCTCGGACAGGAAGAGGAGATGGAGATCAAAGGCAGGGACCTCGTCTCCGGGATTCCCAAGATCCTGCGCATCTCTAGCGTCGAGATCCGCGAAGCGCTCGCCGAGCCGATGAGCCAGATAGTGGTCGCGCTCAAGACCGCTCTCGAGCAGACCCCGCCCGAGCTCGCGGCGGACATAGTCGACAGGGGCATAGTCATGACGGGCGGCGGTTCGCTGCTCAGAGGAATCGACGTACTTCTCAAGGAAGAGACGAATCTTCCGATCAATGTCGTCGAGGATCCGTTGACGTGCGTGGTGCTCGGCACCGGCAAGGTGCTCGGAAACCTCCACCAGTACGAAGGCATCATAATGAAAAGCTCCCGGTTGTAGGCATGCAGATCTTTTCATTTCTTTTCGACCGTCATCTCGAGAAGACGGTTCTCGCCGCCGCGATAGCGCTATCGATATTCATGCTGACAAGGACGGAAGACAGCAGGATCGCTTCGGCGCGGGCGATAAGCTCGTTTCTCCTCTATCCCGTCAACATGGCCGGGGATTACTTCAGCAGCGTGGATGAACTCACCGCCGAGAACGACAGCCTCCGCGTGCTCGTCGTCTCGCTCAGTCTCGAGAACGAGAGGCTGACCCAGTTCAGGGACGAGAGAAACAGGCTCAGGGAACTGCTCGGTTTCAGGAACGACTTTTTCTTCGAGTTTATGCCGTGTGACGTGATAGCGAGGTCGTCGAGCACGTTCCATCACTCCATAACGGTGGACCGAGGGTCTGAATCGGGCGTGCTTCCCGGCATGCCGGTCGTCGGCTACAGGGGACTCGCCGGAAAGGTCACCCAGGTGTTTCCATCCTCGTCACGCATACTTCTGCTCAACAACAAGTCGATGTCGGTAAGTTGCCTGGTCAAGCGCAGCAGGGTCGTAGGCGTTCTGGCGTGGGAGAGGGGCAACCTCTTCAGCCTCGACTATGTCGGCAAGGAGGAGGATGTCCTGCCGGGAGACACGCTTGTCACATCCGGTCTGGGCCGGGTCTTTCCCGAGGGGTTCCCCGTCGGGACGGTCTTCCAGGTCGCCGAGGAGAAGACCGAGCTCTCCCGAAGGGTAGGCATCGTCTGTATGACCGACCTGAACAAGCTCGAGGAGGTATTCATCGTCACGGGCGGCAGGGACTGGGAGAGCGGTGAGGGGTGGCGCGAACTCGAGAAGGACAGCACGAATAAGGAGACTCAGAAGGCGGAGAAGGAAGGGGGAGGTGACGGGCAGTGACCTACGTGCTCAGGATCATACTTGTCTCGTTCCTGGTCTTTATACTGCAGGTCACCCTGGTCCACAACGTGACCGTCGCCGGGGCTTCCCCCGATCTCATCATGGTCCTGCTGGTCGTGCTGGTGATCGACAGGAGGCCGATCACAGGGATCATCGTGGGATTTCTGCTGGGATTCCTCCAGGATCTGGGCAACGCCTCGTTTCTCGGCATGAACGCGCTTGCCAAATCCATCGTCGGATACGGCATAGCAAAGTACGGGAGGGACTACCTGCCCGACAATATTCTCTTCAGGGGACTGCTCGTCTTTGCCGCGTGCCTGATCAACGACATCATCACTCTTAATGTCGCGATATCTTTCGATCCGGCAGAGGTGATCGTGGCGTTCTTCCGCTACTCGATCCTGTCGGCTGCGTACACGGCGCTTCTGGCGGTTCTGATAATGCAGATCATAGACATAATACCGAGAAGGATGGTGCGGTCCGGTGGCAGGTATTGACGTACGCAGCGAGAGGCTCCTTGAGAGAAGGCGTACCATCCTGCTCATCATACTGGCCGGTGCGCTAATCGTGCTGGCGCTCAGGCTGTTCTACCTCCAGGTCTTTCAGAACGATCATTACAGCAGGCTGGCCCTGTCGAACAGGATCCAGAAAGAGGATATACCTGCTCCGAGAGGATTGATCAGGTCGTCTGACGGTTCGAAACTCGTGGTCAACGTTCCCGTCTACCAGATTAGTGTCCTGCCGAGCAGGATCTCCGGCAGGGAGGACAGGCTGAGACTGGCGTGCAAGTGGCTCGGGATCGACGAGGAGGGGCTCTCGGCGGCCCTGTCCGAATGGACAGAAAAATACCCCGACGGCAGGGAGATGCCAGTAGTCCAGGCCGCTGACAAGGGTCAGATCTCGGTGCTTACCGAGAACAGGGCCCTGTTCCCCTTCTTCATGCTGGAGATGAAGCACAGGAGGCACTACCCCGAGGAGACTCTTGCGGCGCACCTTCTCGGCTATACCGGAGAGGTCTCCGACACCGAGCTGAAGGAGTCCGCCGATCTGCGAAGGGGAGACATCACCGGCAGGACAGGCATCGAATATATCTACGATGAGTTCCTCAGGGGGCAGTACGGTGTGAGGATCGTCGAGATAAACGCCGAAGGTACGAGGATCGGGGAATATGTCGGGCTGGTGGAGAACGAGCAGCTCGAGGGCCGGGTCGAATCAAGGCCGCCGGTCCCGGGGCACGACGTATACCTGACGATAGACATCGATCTGCAGAGAGCGGTCGAGTCCCTGTTCGACTGGAACAAGGGTGCGGTCGTTATAATGGATCCGCGCAGCGGCGCTTTGCTGGCCGCGGTGAGCAGGCCTGTCTACGATCCCAACGTGTTCATCGGTGGCATCAGCGAGGAAAAATGGCAGGAGCTCAACGACGATCCCGATAAGCCTCTTTTCAACAGGACCGTCCAGGCTACATATCCCCCCGCCTCGACGTTCAAGCTTATCGTAGCCTATGCCGGGCTGAAAACCCGTGCTGTCACGAAGGAGGAGTGGATGTCGCCCTGCTACGGCGGCTACCAGTTCGGCAACAGGTACTATCGCTGCTGGAAACCCGAGGGCCACGGGTATTCCAATCTCATAGAAGCTATAGTCAACTCCTGCGATGTCTATTTCTACCAGCTCGCCGAGAGACTCAAGGCTGACGATTTCGCCTATGCGGGGAGGCTCTTCGGCTTTGGCAGGAAGACCGGTATCGACCTGCCCAGCGAGGCGAGGGGCATCCTTCCAGACAAGGCTTACTACGACAGGAAATTCGGCAGGGGCAAATGGACGAAGGGGCATCTTCTCAATTACGCGATCGGGCAGGGAGACGCTCTTTCGACCCCCTTGCAGCTTTGCCAGATGGCGGTGATGATCGCGAACGGCGGCAAGAGGGTAAGGCCGCACGTGGTCGACAGGATTGTCGATTCCGAGGGCAGCGTGATATTCAGTTTCGATGAGGTCCCTGAGCAGGTGCCTCAGATCGATATGTCGATACTGAAGTTCCTGCAGAAGGCGATGCGCGAGGTGGTATCCGGCGAGACGGGGACGGGACGCGGGGCGGCTATACCATCGGCCGCCGTATGCGGGAAGACCGGCACGGCCCAGAATCCCCACGGGAGGGATCATGCCCTTTTTGTGGCCTACGCGCCGGAAAAGGATCCGGAGATCGCGCTGGCGATTGTCCTCGAGCATGCGGGCCACGGTGGCGCTGTGGCGGCGCCTCTCGCGAGAAAGATCCTGTCGGCGTATTTCAATCCCGTGACGGCTATAAAGAACGAAGTGAAGGAGAGGCGTTGAGCGACAGGTCGCTGCAGAATCTCGACTGGCTCATCCTCTTGTCGGCCCTGCTGCTGATGGGGATCGGCCTGCTCAACCTCTTCTCGGTCGGGCACGTCCCGTCGGAACTGAGCGAGACCTATGCGGGCGGGGATATGAGGTTCTTCCAGAGGCAGGCGGTGTGGTGCGGTATCGGGTTGGGGATCATGGCCATCGCGTATCTGATCCCCTTCAGGTACTATGAGGGGGGCGCGGTGATATTCTACATCGCTGTCCTGATACTGCTCTCCGCCGTGCTTCTCATGGGGGCGGCCAAGGGATCGAGCAGGTGGATAGTCATCGGCGCATTCCGTTTCCAGCCGAGCGAGGTGATGAAAGTCGGCCTGATCTTCCTTCTCGCGCGGTTTTTCGCCGAGAAAAGGCATGATCCCAACAGGCTGAGGATATTCGCTGTGGCAACTGCGGCGACGCTAGTGCCTTTTCTGCTCGTCGTGAAGCAGCCTGATCTCGGGACGGCGCTGGTCTACCCGGCCCTTCTTATGACGATCCTCTACTGGCGCGGTCTCGACGAGGGGAGGATGATCCTGATACTTAGCCCGCTGGTTAGCGCGTTCCTGACCATCTACAGCCAGAGCGCCCTGCAGAGAGGCAGCTATCCGGTCCTTCTTCTGGCATTCTTCGTGGGTATCCTTATCATCGCGTACAGGAGGAGGGAGAAGATAATCCAGAGCATCCTGCTTGTCGCGGTCAACCTTTCGATCATGCTCGTCATCCCTACGTTGATCGAGCGGCTGAAGCCTTACCAGCAGCGCAGGATCCTCGCTTTTCTCAGGCCCGAATCGGATATCCTCGGGTCCGGATGGCAGGTCTACCAGTCGAAGGTGGCCGTGGGCTCGGGAGGCTTCCTGGGAAAGGGCTTCCTCAGGGGGACTCAGAAGCTTCTCGCGTTTCTGCCCGAACGCCACAGTGATTTCGTCTATTCGGTACTGTCGGAGGAGGCGGGTTTCATCGGCGCGATAGGAGTCCTGATCCTCTTTTCGGTGATCATCGTCAGGGGCCTTTACCTCGCCACGAAGGTCAAGAGCAGGTTCGCTTCCCTGACAATAATCGGCATCTGTTCTTATTTCACATTTCACGTGGCGGTCAATGTCGGTATGACGATAGGCCTCGCGCCGGTAACGGGGCTTCCCATACCGTTCCTGAGCTACGGTGGAAGCTCGATGCTTGTCAGCTGCTTCTTTATCGGCGTGCTGCTGAACTTCGGATCGAGTTTCTACGAGTATTAAGGAGGAAAGAGCTGAAGGATATCGTGGAGAAGGTCCTCTCGCTTGCTTCGGACAGGTCGATCGAATGCGAGATCTACGGCGAGCGGGCCGAGAGTTTCCAGGTGGAGGTCTTCGGCGGAGAGATCGAGTCCATCGACCGCTCCAGGGAGGCGGGGCTCGGACTGAGGGTCGTCAGCGCAGGCAGGGTCGGCTCCGCCTGGACGTGCGACCTTACTGCAGGGGGGCTTGCCGCGGTCCTGGCCGAAGCGGGATCCAACGCTCTCTCAGGCGACGAGACTGATGCCGATGTCCTGGCCCAGGGAGAGGGCCTGGACGAGCCCGCCGTGGAAGAGAGCGGAAACCTGGACGGGATGAACCCGGAGATGAAGATCGAGGGCGCTCTGGCGATGGAGGCCGCCGCGCTGGCAAGCGACCGGAGGGTCAGGAGCAGCGAAAGCGCCTCATATACCGAGACGGCCTACAGCATCTGCGTCGCGGGGACCAGGGGTTTTATAAGGACGAGGCGCGGTGGCTACTGCGCCTGTTCAATCGGCGCCGCGGCCGCTTCGGGGGGGGAGGTCCGCTCAGGCTGGTCGTATGCCCAGGCAACCTCTCCGGAGATGCTCGATTTCCAGGGTACCGGAAGGGAGGCCGGTGCGAGGTCGGCGGGACTCCTGGGAGGGACCCCGCTTCAGACCGGCAGGTACGCGGTGCTCTTCGACTCCCTGGCATTTTCCGAGATAGTCTCCCTTCTCGGCGAGGTCCTCTCGGCCGAGATGGTTGTCAGGGGATCCTCGGTCTTCAGGGACAGGCTGGGGGAGCGTGTGGCCTCCGGTAAGTTCACACTGGTCGACGATCCGTTTCTCCCGGGCGGATGTTTCAACGCCCCGTTCGACGACGAGGGAGTCAGCTCTGCAGCAAGGCGGCTCGTTTCGGAGGGCATCCTTGCAAGTTTCCTTCACAACAGCTATACGGCCAGGAAGACCGGACAGGGCCGGGCTGGCAACGCTTTCCGTGGCACTTTCAAGGGAGTGCCCGTACCGGGGCCGACAAACCTGTTCGTCGCCGCGGGCCGGGCCGGCACTAAGGAACTTCTCGAAAATCTCGGTAGGGGGATATATATTCAGGATGTTATGGGCATGCATACCGCCGATCCCGTGTCGGGTGATTTCTCGGTCGGTATCAGCGGATTTGAGGTCCGGGGAGGCGAAATGGGACGGGCGGTGTGCGAGATGACGATCAGCGGGAACGTCCTGTCGCTGCTCGGCGGGATAGTGGCGACCGGAAACGCAGTGCGTTTTGCAGGCCAGGTCGGCTCCCCGGCTGTGCTGGTCGACGGGTTGAGTGTGAGCGGCAGATAGGAGAGAGCGATGCATCCTGTTCTCATAGATCTGGGGAGACTGAAGATATATTCGTATGGATTCATGCTGTCTCTCAGTTTTCTGGTCGGGATCATCCTCGCCGCGAGGCGCGCGGGCAGGCGAGGCATCGATTCAGAGATCATATACGACCTGAGCATAATCCTCGTCCTCGGTGCCGTGATTGGTTCCAGAGGCCTCTATATCCTCACGCACAGGGACAATTTCAGCAATCTGGTCGATATTGTGGCGATCTGGCAGGGAGGAGCGACCTATTACGGCGGCCTCATCCTCGCGATCGCCGGGGCGGTCGTATACCTCAGGATAAAGAAGGTCCCGTTCTTCCGGGTAGCCGATATCACCGCCCCGTCTATCGCGGCAGGCGTCTTCCTGACAAGGATCGGGTGTTTCATGAGCGGCTGCTGTTTCGGCAATGCCACGTCGTGCCCGACAGGCGTCGTGTTTCCGCCGGGATCACCGGCTGGTCACTATCACGCGGGGGTCCCGATCCATCCCACCCAGCTTTACTCGTCTCTGTACGGGCTGGTGATATTCCTGATACTGATGTTTATCGACAGGAAGGACCATTTCGACGGGTTCCTGTTCTCCTGGCTGTGCATACTTTACGGGGCCGCGAGGTTCACGGTCGATTTCTTCAGGTTCTACGAGGATTCCGCGATTGTCGCCGGAGGGCTTACCGACAACCAGGTGATAAGCATCGTTCTCATCCTGTTCGGGGCGGCCTTCCTGGCATTCGGCAGGGCGAAGGCGGCGCGCGGGTCCTGACGCGGCCCGGCGAGGGCCGGGGGGTGGAGGTGCGGTGGTGAAGGGATTCTGCCTGTTTCTGCTCGACTGTCTCTTTCCACGAGCATGCGTATCCTGCGGCACCCTGACCGGCGGCAGCCTGGTCTGTGCCCGGTGCGCGGGGAGGATCAGGTCCGTCTCAGAGGCGGGACGCCTTCCCGGTCCGGCCGCGACGCCGGTGATCTCGCCCTTTCTGACAGGCGGCGTACTTCTTGACATTATCAGGTTCCTGAAGTTCGAGGGAGGGACAGCGGCCGCGGGATGGCTCGGACGCAGGATGTCCTCGGCCATTGAGCCTCATGCCGGGAGGCTGGAGGCGCCGGTGCTCGTCCCCGTCCCGCTGCACTGGACCAGGCTGGCGCGAAGGGGGTACGACCAGGCCAGGCTCCTCGCCTCAGAGGTATCAAGGAAGACCGGGATACCGCTGAACGTCCGGGCGCTCGCGAGAAGCAGGATGACAAAGCCGCAGTCGAGCCTCGACCGGGACTCGAGGCGCGGCAACATCAACGGCGCCTTCAGGCTCCGCTCGGCGAGGTCTATCGAGGGAAGGGACATAATCCTGGTAGACGACCTCGTGACAACGGGTCAGACAGCCCTGGCCTGCTGCGGCGCTCTCGAAACCGCGGGGCCTTCCTCGATCGCCGTCCTCTGCGCCGGACGGAAAGGGGCGGCTAAAATTAAGGTTGAATGCAGTGATTGCCGTATGTTTGAATAGGCCTGAAGGTCGTTTATCCATGCACGAGGGAGGATGAAGTGCTTGTTACAAACAAGGTGCTGCTCGACAGGGCGAAGGCCGGCTCTTACGCCGTCGGAGCATTCAATATCAATGACCTCGAGTTCGTTCAGGCGATATCCTCGGCTGCGGCGGAGCTCGACAGCCCGGCGATACTCGCCGTCTCACAGGGCGCCATCAAGTACGCAGGCTTCGAGAATCTCGTCTCGATGGTAAGGACTGTCTCGGAGAACATGAAGATCGAGATATCGCTGCATCTCGACCACGGCCAGGACATGGGTATCATCGAGAAGTGCATATCCGGGGGATTCACATCGGTGATGATCGACGGCTCGCACTTGCCGTTCGAGGAGAACATAGCGGTGACCCGCGAAGTAGTCGAAAAAGCAAAATCGGGCGGAATCTCGGTCGAGGGTGAGCTCGGAAGGCTTGCCGGCATCGAGGACAACGTCTCGGTGGCCGAGCAGGACGCGATGTTCACCGACCCGGGCGAAGCTGCCGAGTTCGTCGAGAAGACAGGGGTGGATTCCCTGGCCGTCGCGGTCGGCACCTCGCACGGCGCGTACAAGTTCAAGGGCGAGGCGAAACTCGCGATGGACAGGCTCAGCGAGATAGCTTCCATCGTCCCCGTTCCGATCGTGCTGCACGGCGCCTCCGGCGTCAATCCTGAGCACGTGGCTGTAGCGAACGAGTTCGGCGCGAAGATAGGCGCGGCGAAGGGCGTCCCGGACGAAGCCATATCCGAGGCGGTCAGGCGCGGCGCTGCGAAGGTCAATATCGATACCGATATGAGGATCGCTTTCACGGCCTACATCAGAAAATCATTCGCAGAGAAGCCAGAGAACATAGATCCGCGCAAGTACCTCGGGGCCGGGAGAGACGCGGTATGCGAGGTCGTAAAAGCGAAGATGAGACTGTTCGGGAGCGTCGGCAGGGCGTTCAAAGGCTGACGCGCCTTATCAGATAGAAACCCTGACACACAAAAAAGAGGAGGAAGATCATGGCTATCAACGTAGCTATAAACGGATTCGGCAGGATAGGCAGGCTGGTTTTCCGCGGTGCTCACAGGGACAAGAGATTCCGGGTAGTCGCCGTCAACGATCTTACAGACTCGAAGACTCTGGCCCACCTTCTTAAATACGATTCCGTCCATGGCCGTTATCCGGGCAAGGTCGGAGTCCTCAAGGGCGGCGACATGTCCGTCGACGGCAGGAGAGTCAGGGTCCTGAGCGAGCGCGATCCCGCGGCCCTTCCATGGAAGAAGCTCGGAGTCGACGTCGTGATCGAATCGACCGGGTTCTTCCGCAAGCGCAAGGACGCGATGAAGCACATCGAGGCCGGCGCGAAGAAGGTCATCATCTCGGCTCCGTCCCCGGATCCGGACATCATGATCGTCATGGGCGTCAACGATACGAAATACCGCAAGAACAGGCATCACATCATCTCGACGGCCTCCTGCACAACGAACTGCCTCGCTCCGGTAGTGAAGGTGCTCGATGACAGGTTCGGGATAGCCAACGGCCTTATGACGACGATACACGCGATGACGAACGACCAGGTAGTCCTCGATCTGCCGCACAAGGACCTGCGCAGGGGGCGCGCCGCCAGCGTTTCGATGATCCCGACGACGACGGGGGCCGCGGCCGCTGTAGGAAAAGTCCTCCCGAAACTCAACGGCAGGCTCAACGGCATGGCTGTGCGCGTTCCGACCCCTGACGGCTCACTCGTCGATCTCACCGTCACGCTCAAGAAGGCCACCTCGGTCGAGAAGATCAATGCCGAGATGAAGAAGGCCGCCGAGGGCAAGCTCAAGGGGATACTGGAATACACGGAGGATCCGATCGTCTCGGTCGATGTAATTGGGAACCCGCACTCGTCGATATTCGACGCTCAGGCGACCATGGGTATCACTTCGAAGGTCTTCAAGGTACTTTCGTGGTATGACAACGAGTATGGGTACGCGATGCGCATGGTCGATATGATGAGGATGCTCTTCAAGTAGAGAGCAAAGCATAGGCAGGACTGGAGGAGACCATTGAGAAAGAAGACCGTGAGGGATATCGACCTCGATGGGAAAAGAGTGCTGATGCGCGTCGATTTCAACGTTCCGCTGACAAAGGACGGCGACGTTGACGACGATACCCGCATACGGGCGGCCCTTCCGAGCATCAACTACATAGTGGAGCACGGGGCGTCCCTCGTACTGATGTCTCATCTGGGGAGGCCGAAAGGCAAACGTGTACCGGCTATGAGCCTCAAGGTAGTGGCGTACCGGCTCGCCGAGCTTGTGCACCACCCTATAAGGTTCGCAGATGACTGCATCGGCGAAGAGGCCCTCGAGATGGCCTCCGCTCTGGCCCCGGGAGAGATCCTGTTGCTGGAGAACCTCCGTTTCTACGATGAGGAGACGGCGAACGACACGGAGTTCGCCCGCAAGCTGTCCAGGTTCGGCGATATCTACGTGAATGACGCGTTCGGGACCGCCCACAGGGCGCACGCGTCCACAGAGGGCGTCACTCACTTTTTTAACGAGAAAGTGGCCGGGCTTCTGATGGAGAAGGAGCTGGAGACCCTCGACGGCATGCTGACCGACCCCGAGAGGCCGTTCGTCGCGGTCCTCGGCGGGGCGAAGGTGTCAGGCAAGATAGGCCTGATCAGGAACCTTCTCGAGAAGGTCGACCGTATCCTCGTCGGGGGAGGGATGGCGTTCACATTCTTCAAGGCCCTCGGTTTCGAGATCGGTGATTCGATCGTCGACGAGTCCTATATGGGTATGTGCCGTGAGATCATGGAAAAGGCAGGGAGCGGCAGCGGAAAGAGGATATTCCTTCCCGTAGACTGTGTCGTGGCCAGGGAGATAGATAACGACGCGGAGCATAAAACGGTATCGACAGGCGACATCCCCGAGGAATGGGCAGGTGTCGATATCGGTCGCAAGACGATAGAGGTCTTCCGCGGCGAGCTGATGAAGGCAAGGACTATCTTCTGGAATGGCCCGATGGGCATATTCGAGATGCCGAACTTCGCGGAAGGCACAAGAGGGATCGCGCGAGCGATCGCCGAGGCGACCACCGCCGGTGCCACTTCGGTGGTGGGCGGGGGAGACAGCGTCTCCGCGCTGGGGAGGCTTCATCTCAAGGACAAGGTCACTCACGTATCGACCGGAGGCGGCGCGTCGCTCGAGCTGCTGGAGGGTAAGGCGCTCCCTGGAGTGGAAGCTTTGAGCGACGCCTGAACCGGTCCGGTCGCTCTGGAGGAGAGGATGAGCTTGAGAAGGACGATAATAGCCGGCAACTGGAAAATGAACATGGATCATATCGAGGGCGCTTCCCTCGCCGCTGATATCGCCGCCGGCCTGAAGGGAAAGAAGCCTGCCTGCGAGATAGTCCTCTTCCCTCCGTTCACAACACTTCCCGCCGTCATGGGCGTGATCGCGGGGAGCGTGATCGCGGCGGGAGCGCAGGACCTCTGGTACGAGGAGAACGGGGCATTTACCGGCGAGATATCGGCCGGGATGATATACAACCTAGGCTGCCGGTACGTGCTGGTGGGGCACTCTGAGAGGAGACACGTGATCGGAGAAAAACCCGATATCCTCTCTAAAAAGCTCCGTGCGGCGCTTTCCGGCGGGCTGATCCCGGTCTATTGCGTAGGGGAGACCCTCGACGAGAGGGAGAGCGGATCGGCCTCTGAGGTAGTGACGGGACAGATCAGGGAGGTCCTCTCGGGCCTGTCCGGCGAAGAGATGGGCAGGACCGTGATCGCCTACGAGCCCGTCTGGGCTATCGGCACGGGCAGGACCGCTACACCGGACGATGCCGGATCGATGCACGGTATCATCCGGGGTATGATATCGGACATGTTCGGGGCCGGGGCCGCCGGGGAGACGCCGATCCTGTACGGCGGGAGCGTGAAACCCGGAAACGCCGCTCAGCTCCTCGAGATGGAGGATATCGACGGGGCTCTTGTGGGCGGAGCGTCGCTGGACGCCTCATCCTTCCTGGGTATCGTGTTTCCCGCCTGAAAAGGCCTCCGAGGCCTCCCAGGACTGGGCACAATTCATTTGACTGGAACCACCTTTTTTATTACACTACTCTTTTGAAAAAGGCTGGTGTTTTGATGCTCTTTAACGCGTTTGTGATAATACATATCCTTACCTGCACGCTGCTCATCATCGTCGTGCTGATGCAATCGAGCAAGGGTGGCGGCCTGTCCGGAGCCTTCGGCGGCGGGGGAGGTCAGGCCATCCTCGGAGGGCGGGAGACCGCCACTTTCCTCAGCAAGGCGACGACTTATCTGGCGATCGTGTTCATGTGCACCTCGCTGGCCCTCGCGTTCCTTTCCGCGGGAAAGGGAGGGAAAGAGGCCGATAGCGCTCTGAAGAAGGCCGCTCAGCGTCAGGAATGGGGCGGTATGGTTCCCGAGGAACGCAAGGATATCGATGACGTCATCGGAAACGTTCCCGCCACGGACCAGAAGCAGGAGGAACCTGCGCCGGAGGGAGAGCCTAAGCAGCAGCAGCCCCCTCCTAAATAGAGACATTCTGACATATCGCCGAGGTGGTGGAACTGGTAGACACGCTACTTTGAGGGGGTAGTGGGTGAAAACCTGTGCGGGTTCGAGTCCCGCCCTCGGCATTTTTCATACGGAGGCTGTTTGAGCCTCCTTTTTTTCGGGTAGCGGGCGGGCGGAAGATGAAAAACCTTTACACTTCAGCCGGCGCTGTTTTACGCTCGGCATTCCTGAACCCCTTGTGTGGAGGTGGTCACCGGTATCATGAACGGATTCATCGAGTCAAACACGGTTGTTCTCCTGCCCGTGGCCCTGCTGCTGGGCATCGTGGCCATCGCGGCAGTGGCCATGCTCGCCTTGCAGATCAAGAAGATGAGAAAGCCTTTCAGCGAGATGGCGGCGCTTTACGATGATATCGGCACGGAAAAATCCCTTCAGCTCCTCCTTAAGGGAGTGGACGAGAACAGGGAGTTCATAAGGGGGCATGGAGAGGACCTGAAACTGATCCTCAAAAAGCTCGAAGGCTGCTTCAAGGGGATCGGGATGGTCAAGTACAACGCCTTTGAGGACATCGGCGGGAACCAGAGCTACTCGATCTGCATTCTTACCCGCGAGAAGAACGGGTTCATGCTGACCAACCTCGTCGGGAGGAACTCGACGCGGGGCTACGCGATCGAGGTAAGGGGCGGGGTCGCGGAGAGGGAGCTCGGCGCCGAGGAGACCGAGGCGCTGGCGTACGCGGTCAAGTCTCTCGAGGAGTAAATTGAGCCGGCTTTTCCCTCCGGATCCCCGGAGGCACCGAGGGATCCTTCAGGAAAAGCCGGCTCTTCTTATTTCCAAAAGCAAAGTCACACCACGGCCCCTCACATATAACCAAATAAGAAATAAAGAATTAAGATACAAAATAGGGTTAGTGGAGAGAATCGGGGCCGTTGCCGCGGTCGCGTTCCTCGTCGGAGTATTTCTCGAGGATCCGTCTCTCGGTCTCAGAGAGATTGCTGTATCCCTTCTCGGAGATCTTGTCGAGGATCGAGTTGATCTTTTCCATGTCTGGAGGCTGCCCGTTCGAGGAGGATCCATGTTCGTCCCTGTCGAAGCTTATCTTCACCGGTATCTTCGATAACCAATTCCTGACTGTATTGCGCAGCCTCCTGAACTGGTATTCGCCCCGCATCATGAAGAGAGCGGCGGCCATGCCGCCGAGATGGGCGAAATGCGCGATGTTCCCTCCGCCCCGGATCCCCAGAAGGAGAGTTATCACCGCCAGCCCTATAGCGAGCGTGCGCGCCTTTATGGGAAGAACGAACCAGAGCAGTAGCCTCTGGTTGGGGAACAATATCGCGAACGCGAGCAGGATGCCGTATGCCGCGGCCGAGGCCCCGATGACCGACGTGTTGTAGGCGAACAGGAAGCTGAAGAGGGCACCGCCGATGCCGCAGGCCAGGTAGAAGATAAGAAAGCGCTGTCCTCCCCAGATCTGCTCTAGGGTCCTTCCAAACATCCATATCACGAACATGTTCAGGGCGATGTGCCAGAAGTCGTAGTGGAGGAACATGTAGGAGACCATCTGCCAGACATAGCCGCGAGTCAGCACCAGCTTCGGCGTCAGGGCCAGATATTCGTTTATCCACCCGCCTATCGGGAGGTGCTGCATCACGAACATGGCAGCATTGGCCATGACGAGCTTCATTATGACGCTGTCCAGCGGACCGCCATGCCGACTGTACCCTGAATAGTCGCCTCTGCCGTACATTTTCATCCCTTACGGTTCAAAACTTGCAAGTCATCCAATGGATAATAACCTAAAGTCCCGCCGTGGGCAAGGTGACATGAACCGGAATTTGGCTCGACCGGATCATATTGATATGCTAGCTTTAACCGCGAGGTGAAGAAAGTGGTCAGATATATAGCGCTTTCTCTGTTTGTGACGGTCCTCATCAGCGGAGGCTCCGCAGCGCCCGCGACCCTCGTGGTCAAGGCGGACGGGACGGGCGATGTCCCCACCATCCAGGCGGCCATCGACATCGCCTCGACTGGAGACGGAATAGTCGTATGGGGTGGCCACTACTACGAGGACGATCTCCTGGTCGATGGCAAGGACCTCTATTTCCAGTACCAGCAAGGCACTCCAGTGATCATATCCTCCAGCTATCGCCAGGGCACAGGGATCATCTTCAGGAATGTCGGGGCGGGGACCAGCCTTCTCGGCTTCGAGTTCAGGAAGTTCGCCAGGGGCATATCGATAGAAAACGGCGCCGGCACCTACTGGTTCTGCGATCTGATCGACTGCGGCGCTGCCATCGAGGTCTCTGGCGCCTTATCAGCGCCGGACATCATGTTCAGCCTGGTCGATTCGTGCGGCACGGGGATAGACTTGCTCGACGGTTCGGGCATCGAGATAAGGAACCTGACCATCGTCAACGCGGGCACCGGCATCGAGGCCCTCGGCGGGACCGCCGTCGTCACAAGGTGCATAATATACGGATGTGTCACCGGCACTCTCTGCTCCGGAGGCTCCATCTCGCTGAGCTGCAACAACTTCCATCTCAATATGGCTGACTACAGCGGATGCGCCGCCTCGCTCGATGATTTCTATGGCCTGACCCGGTTCTGTTATGCCGCGGGAGAGTCACCAGGCCTGTATTATCTTCATGTCGACTCGCCCTGCTGGGCGGAGAACAACGCCTGCGGAGTCGACGTGGGAGCGTTCATACAGTTGCCCGGATGCACGGGCACCGCAGTGGAGGAGACAAGCTGGGGCGCCATAAAGAAGATGCATCGCTGAGCAGCTCACTCGATCCGATCGACCCGGAAAAAAGAAGGAGAGGATCATGCGCAGAGGCATCGCCGCGCTTGCGGTGTCGGTTCTCGTCGTATCAGCATCAGTCTATGCTGTCGGGGGAGGACCTATGACCGGCGGAGGACCGGAAGCGGCCGCGACGGCCGTTTTCTACAACGGCAGGATCTATACGATGGACGTGGACGGTACCGTCGCCGAGGCGGTAGCCGTGGCGGACGGTCGGATACTCTACGTCGGGACGAGCGACGGCGCGCTGGCCGCTGCCGGCCCTGGCGCGGAGAGGTTCGATCTGCGCGGCCTGACGGTCATACCCGGCCTGGTCGACGCCCACGCGCATTTCGTCGGTTACGCGGTGAGTCGGGCGGCCCTCGACCTGAGAGGGACGGGATCATTCGAGGAGGTAAGCGAGATGGTCCGGTCCGAAGTGGCCCTGGCGCATAGGGGTCGCTGGATAACGGGCAGGGGATGGGACCAGAACGACTGGGACAGGAAGGCATTCCCCCGCAGAAGCGATATCGACCCGGTAAGCCCTGGCAATCCGGTACTGCTGACCAGGGTCTGCGGCCACGCCGCGATCGCCAATTCAAAGGCTCTGGAAGCGGCAGGCATAGGAAGGGATACGCCGGACCCCGAAGGCGGGAAGATAGAAAGGGACCAGGCGGGGGAGCCCACGGGGATCCTGTTCGATGAGGCGGTCTCCCTCGTGAGGGATGTGGTCCCTTCGCTTACTCGCGAGGAGAAAAAGAAGCTGATGATATCAGCCGCTCAGGACTGCCTCGCCGCCGGCCTGACCGGTACGCACGAGATGGGCATAAGCAGCGAGACCGCCGGGATCTACCGTGAGCTCTACGAGGCGGGCGAGCTGCCGTTCAGGATAACAGCGTACTTCGACGGTGACGCGGAGGATCTCGACTCCGTGCTTGCCGCCGGTCCGGCCGGGAGTATTGCCGGAGGGATGTTCTCCCTGGCGGGAGTCAAGTTCTACGGGGACGGGTCGCTCGGGGCGAGAAGCGCGGCGATGTTGGAGGACTACTCGGACGATCCCGGGAACAGGGGGATAATCGTGACAGACCCGGAGGTCCTTTATGAAAGGATCTCCGCCTGCCACAGAAGCGGTTTCCAGGTGGCGACCCACGCCATAGGAGACAGGGCGAACCGTATGGTGCTCGACATATACGAGAGGGTGCTCGCGGAGGGGCCGGGCGCCGGCCTGCGCCATCGCGTCGAACATGCCCAGATACTCTCTCCCGTTGATATAGGAAGGTTCGCCGCACTCGGAGTCATCCCTTCGATGCAGTTCACCCATTGTACATCCGACATGCCCTGGGTTGCTGACAGGATAGGAGAGGGACGCCTCGCCGGAGCTTACGCCTGGAGGTCGCTGATAAGTGCCGGGTCGAGGATACCGGGCGGCTCGGACTATCCCGTCGAATCGATAGATCCTCTCCTGGGTATATATGCGGCTGTGACGAGGCAGGGCCTTGACGGCCTCCCCGAGGGGGGTTGGATGCCTGAGCAGCGGCTTACGATCGAGGAGGCGGTCAGGGCCTTCACTCTGGATGCCGCCTGGGCGGCCGGCCAGGCGGGTGATAGGGGATCGATCGAGAAGGGTAAGATGGCCGACCTTACAATACTGGACGCTGACCTGATGGAGGCTGAGCCGGCTGACATCCCAGGGATAGAGATTGTGGCGACCGTCATCGCCGGAAGGATAGAATTCAAGGCCGAAAAGGCGCCTTTCTGATCGATAGACGCTTCTTCAGCCTTGTGCCGCCCTGGATGTTTACGCGTGTCATCTCATCTCGCGCAGCGTGACCGATCCGTCGCCGGCACGGATCCTGATCCTGCCCTTTCCACTGCCCAGCTGTCCCGACATCCAGTGTTTGCCCTCCTGGACCTGCGTTGCCGAAGGCAGGTCCGTGCGTATCCTGCCGTCATCGATGTCGATCGAGAAAGAAGCCGATATGCCTTTCTGTACGCCGAGGTCGATGTCCCCGTCCTCGGTCCTTATCTCGAGGTCGAGAGTGCCTGTCTTGAGCAGTTCGATATCGAATGACCCGTCCTCGGACTTCAGGTCCATGACATTGCTCTTTACGCGCAGCAACTCGGTATCCCCGTCGTCCAGCTCGATGTAGAAATCGCCCTCCGAGTCACGGACCCGGATGTCGCCATCCGAGAGCTGAAGCCGGCAGTCGCTGAATCTTCCGCGATTGATCGCGATGCGCCCGTCGTCCCCGATAATATCGAGCGCGCCGGAGAGCCCGTCCATGGAGATGTCTCCGTCCCCGGCCCTGATCCTCGTCTTTCCCGGTTCGCAGTCATAGAGGCTGATCTCGCCGTCATCGAGTTTGATATCGATCTTGCCGGCCCACTTCTCGATGTCGATGTTCCCGTCGTCTCCCTGCAGGTCGAGATCGACATATCGCGGGGCCGATATCGTATAGGTATATTCCTTGAGGATGAATACCTGCAGGCCCATGAACCCGCTCCTCGATTCCCTGCCCGTCACCTCCAGCACGTCGTGCTTTTCCGTGAACTCCACGTTGAAATCCTGTTTCGAGTCGCCCCCGATCCCCTTGTGCTCGGCATGGTAGTGTACCTTGATCTCGATGATGTCCTTTTCCCAGGGCGTTATCGTGACATCCCCGTCGCCGTGCTTGAGCCTCAGCGTGAAGCCGCGTCCGACCTTGAAGCTTTTATCGAAATCACGTACGATCTCCCCGCCTGCGGCGGGAACGGCCGCCATGAGTAACAGTGCCGCCGCGGCTGCGCATGAGAGCCTTTTCCTATTCATCGTACACCTCCGTATATATCCCTGTACGGGAGGGCGCCGCTTATGTTTCAGAAGGGCATCCTCATCATCAGAAAATAGGGCGGCATTCCGGCGGAGTCCAGCAGTAGCTGCCTGACCTTCTCTCTCGGCTTGCCTCCCTCGCGGTCGACAGTGGCCTTCTTCACCATCTCTTCGACGGTCATGTCGGCTATGCCCTCCAAAGCGGCGGCGGGAGAGACCGAAGCCCGGATCACCTCCGCATCCATACGCGATCTGCCGAACGGCACGATCTCCGCGAGGTATTCCCTGGCCGCTTCAGCGGTGTACGTTCCCGACTGAAGCCGGAAGGCTATTATCATCCTGGCAAGAGCGGCGACGCGTCCGGCGGTATCTATCATGTTGAGCTGCATCCTCCGCTCGGGGATAAGGCCGGTCAGGTCGCTCGAGTTATACGCCGCCCACGCATACCTGTATGTCTCCGTCCCGAATATCCACCTCACGCGCGGGTCTTCCCTGCAGGTCTTCCTTTCTGGAGCGGACATGAGGGACGAAGAGAGGAGGAGATCATAAGTCAGGCCGTCGGACGTATATTCCCGTCCGGAAGGAACGTAAACAGTGGGCGAGCATCCGCCGGGTCCGAAGGCATAACGCACCTCTCTTTCGGGCATGACGGGCAGGGTGAGGTACGGGTTCACGGGGAGCCTCATCGGCTCCCACACGGCCTCATATTCAGCTACCGTCGAACGGGGGCTCTTCTTGATACCGAATGAGCGTCTCGCGGAAAGGCTTTTCTCGATCCCGCCGAGAAGCGAATCCGCCAGAGTCGCGGATGCTGTGACAGTCTCTCCGCCCGAAGCGTTCACGGCCACACCAGGAGACGCGACCTGCCTCGCCAGACGCCTGGCGATCTTTTCGGCATCGCCGATCATCTTCGCCTGGTCGAAATCGAGATGCTCTGAGTACTGGAGGATCCGGGAGAGTTCCTCCATCCCCATTATCTGCCTGCTGTGAGTCCCGGTCTCGAGAAACCCGTCGATGATATTCCTGTACCTCTCGATCGCCGAAACGGCCGCTTCGAGCTCGGGCACAGGCCCGCCGTAACGCTGACCGGCCATCCTTGCCAGGCCGGGCATCCTTCCGGAGAGCTCTTCGAGGCGCCTGGCCGTCTCCTCGAGGTTGATGACCCCGGGCTTCTCGAGCAGTGAGGACGCGTTGTCTATCAGGAGGGGAAGCCTGCTTATCCGGGCTGCCCATTCCCGGCGCTCTCCGTCTGACGGCGGCCACGGCCCGGCGGGCAGGCCCAGGAGGGCCTCTTCGATCATCCAGCAGTACAGGAGGGGGTTGTCAAGACAGGTGCGCGATTGAGTGAATACGAACCGCTCCCCTTTCATCCAGTCGCTGAGCAGTATGGATTCGTCCACCCGGCTATTGTCGAGGTCGTCAGCCGGTAGAGATGTGACGGCAGCCATGAGCCTGTCGATCTCCTTCATCGCCCGCTCGATCTCTCCGGATGAGAATGTGAAGAGGAGTGAATCCGCGCCTTCGAGGCCGAGCCTCGAGGAACGCAGCGGATGCATTGTGACATACAGTGACACTGCGTCCCGCGCGATAGCGTCGAACGCATCTCTCGAGACATCCTCGGTCGACCGTTCGGCGCATCCCGGAATCAGCAGTATCAGCGCCAGCGGCACGATCGTGGCTCTTATCGATATATTCTTCATGACTTCACCCTGATCTCAACGGGCCGGGGATCTCCCGGCCCATGATTATATACCCTCCGGGAGTCCCGCGGTAAACTCCTTTCATGGCGTGTTTTTACTGACAAGGAATGATTCTTCGCTTACAATAATGCGCATGGGAAAGAAGAAAGCAGGCGGGACGACGGAAAGGCGCGGCAGGGGACACCTTATAAGCCAGAAGACCGCGATAGTGACCATATCCATCCTGCTGGGCGCTTGCGCCGCGGGATGGCTGATGACCGAGTTCTTTCCTCCCGACCTTCCTTACCGAAGGGAGTTCTTCAGGCAGCGTTGGGGGGATACGGCTCTTTCATGGGTGGAGGCTCTGAGGCTCTACGACCCGTTCCATTCATTCTGGTTCAGCGGCGTGCTGGCCCTCTTCCTGGTCGTCCTCGTGCTGTGTCTCGCGACGAGGTGCAGGGGCATGGTCGTAAAGAGCTTCAGGGTGCCCGTACCCGGGGAGCCACCGAATGGGAAGGATGACGGACCGGGATTTACCATACCGCTCGGCGAGGCGGCCGGCTGGAATGATGAAAAGGACCCCGTAGCCCACTACGGAAAACGGTTTGGCAGGCCGGCCCCGATATCTGCCGAAGAGGCCGCGGGGATACTCGGTGTCGTCGGAGCCGTCTTCAGGTCTAAGGGTTTCGGCTTTGCGTCGCGCATGGTCGACGGGAAAACTGTATTCGCTGCGGCCAGCGGGCGCTTGCGGCACATGGGCAATCTCATGTTCCACCTGGGGCTTGTCGTCATAACGGTCGGAGGGATCATCGGAAGCAGGCTGGGGAGCAGCGAGATGTTTTACGGGAAGCGTGGGGACAGGCTTCCGCTCTTGAGCGACGGAACGGTCCTGAGGATCGATGATTTCAGGATCATGATGGCTGGAAAGATGCAGGTAAGCGACTATGTGAGCACAGTGACGGTGATAGACGCGTCCGGCGCGGTCGCCGACTCCGCCAGCATAGAGGTCAACCATCCGCTGCGATACAGGGGAGCGAGCATTTATCAGAGCTCTTACTACATGGCCGAGGATGAATTCGAATGGGCCCGGATAATGGTATCGGCACCCGGCTCCCCCGGCCCCGCCGTGCTCACGCTCAGGCCTGGGGAAGCGCAGCCTGTCCCGGGCACTAAACTGGCTGTCTTGGCCGGAAGGTTCATGCCCGATTTCAGGATGACCGGAAACGGCCCTATGTCGGTCAGCAGCATGATGAACAATCCGGCCCTCGAGATAATCCTCGAAGGACCTGATGGGCGCACTGCGGGCTGGACATTCCTGCGCTTCCGTGATTTCGGGACGAAGTTCGACCGTCTCGATTCTGTCGTTTTCGAGGATATCGAGCCTGTCTACTACACCGGGCTCGAGATATCGAGGAACCCGGGAGCATCGCTTTTCATCGCCGGGATGATACTGGGTGCGGCGGGCCTGCTGCTGCTCTACATGTTCGATTACCGGGTCGCGCAAGGCAGCATCGACGGAACGGGCCTGAGAGTGACGGGAGTGGCGGCCAGGTGGAAGGTCTCGTTCGGCGAGCAGCTCGACGGCATCAAGAGGGAGATCAGCGTAGCGATCGAAAAGGAGAGTGCTACTTGACTTCGACAGCCGACATCACACTGTTCTGGGCGGCATTCTGGCTCTACCTCGGCTCGTTCATCCTGTTCGCGGTTCACACGGCCGCCGGGAACAGGAAAGCGGGGATCGCCGCATCGTCCCTTTTCGTCGCGGGGCTGTTGCTCAACACGGCGGGACTGGGGGCGAGATGGTGGATCAGCACGCATCCGCCCTTTGCCACGATGTACGAGTATTCCGTTACGATGGCCTGGGTGATAGCCCTGTCGTTCGTGATATTCCTGGCACGCTACCGCAGGATGTCGATAGGCGTCTTCGTGGCGCCGGTACTGATAATCGTCATGGTGATAGCCTCGATGCTTCCGAAGGAGGCGTCAAAGCAGCTGATGCCCGCCCTGCAGTCGTACTGGTTTTACATCCATGTGACGATCGCGGCGGCCGCGGAGGGCGCGTTTCTCGTGGCGGCGGGAGCCGGGACGATGTACCTGATAACAGGAAAGAGGGAGGGTGGCGGCGCTCTGCCGCCCGGAGACGTGCTCGAGGAGCTGATGTCGAGGGCGATACGTTTCGGTTACCCGCTCTTTTTCGTCGGTGCCCTCTTCGCGGGGGCGGTCTGGGCGAGGAACGCCTGGGGACGGTTCTGGAGCTGGGACCCGAAGGAGACGGGAGCCCTTGTCATCGCTCTTTACTACACGCTGGTCCTTCACCAGAACGCGCGTGGCAGGTGGAAAGGCAGGGGCCTTGCCGTCGCCGCGATAGTGGGGCTGGTCATCATACTGTTCAGCTTTCTCGGAAACCTGTTCCTCGGCGGGCTTCACGCCTATATCTGATCGCCGGCACGGATCGGCGGTCCAGGAAGGAGACTTCTGTTGGATGTGAAAAAGGCCATAGAGAACCGCAGGGCCTGGCGCTCGCTCGAGCACGTCTCGATCGAGACGGGGACGATCGAGGAACTCGCCCGGTGCGCCTCTCTTTCAGCGTCATGCTACAACAAGCAGCCGTGGCGGTACGAATTCGCGGCGGGCGGGGAGATGCTCGAAAAGATGCGCGGCGCCCTCGCGAAGGGGAACGAATGGGCGAAGAAGGCCTCGATGATAATCGCCGTCCACTCGAAGGTTGAGGACGATTGTGTCACCGGGGGCCGCGAGTACCACCTGTTCGATACGGGCATGGCAACGGCGCTTCTGATACTCAGGGCGGTGGAGCTAGGCCTTGTCGCCCATCCCATAGCCGGCTACGACGAGGGGAAGGTCAAGGAGGCCTTCGGCCTCGGCGGCGAAGAGACGGTCATCACGCTCGTGATCGTCGGGAAACATGCCGACTCGGTCGATCCGGAACTCCAGCCGTGGCAGAAGGAAGCCGAGGAGAAACGGCCAGAACGGCTGCCTCTCGAGAAGTTCGCCCGGATACACCGCTGACCAGCAGCTGTGGCATGCTAAATGCAATAAAATCTTCCGGATAACTCTGTCCAGGAGCCCGGCGGGCCTGGCAGTACGAAGCAGACCAGTCGTTCCGGAAGGAGAAAGGTATGCCGCATGCGCGGAGAGCGGTCAGATTGATCGCACTAACGGCTATATTTATAACCTGTTGTGGATGTGGCGGTGAGAAGGGTGAAAACGATACCGGCAGCACCGCTGGTGGGGGGCGGCTCGTCATCGGGATGCAGCAGGAGCCCGAGATCCTCAACGAGGCCATCAACAGCATGGTCTCCGTCGTTTACGTCTGTAACCTCATATTCAGCAAGTTCGTCAAGCACGATGACTCGATGCGGCTCGTGCCCGACCTGATAACCGAGATCCCGACCCTGGAGAACGGCGGCATCTCCGCCGACCACCTCGTTTACACATACCATCTCAGGCAGGACGCCCTCTGGCACGACGGCGTGCCTGTGACATCGAAGGACGTCGAGTTCTCCTTCCGCGTTATGACCCACCCCGACATAAACGTCGAGACGAGGCAGGGGTGGGACATCGTCGAGAGCGTCGAGACCCCCGATCCCCACACGGTGATATTCAGGCTCTCGGAGATATACGCCAACTTCGCGGGGGACTGCTTCTACGACGAGTCCGTGCTTCCCGAGCACCTTCTCTCCGGGGCGCTCGGCGAAGGGTTCCAGGCCGCCCCATTCCACACCGCGCCGGTCGGCTCGGGACCGTTCGTCTTCAAGGAATGGGTCTCCGGGTCGCATATCACGTTGTTGGCCAACCATGACTATTACGGCGATGGACCGTACCTGGAGGAGATAACGATAAAGTTCGTACCCGACGGCAACGCTCTGCTGATGCAGCTCGAGACCGGGTCGGTGATGGGAATAGACAACGCGCCCGACGAGCTCCTCGTGCTGGCCGGTTCGCTCGATGGGGTCACGGTCTACAGGAACCCCGCGCTATTCAACGAGCACCTCGACGTCAACTGCGAGAACCCGATACTCTCCGACAGGAGGGTCCGCAGGGCGATAGCGATAGCGATAGACCGCGATGAGATCTCCGAGAAGATATACAAGGGGATATGGATACCTGCCTACAGCGACGAGCATCCAGGCTCGCCGTACCACAGTGGTTACGGGGAAGAGGTCCTCCGCTGCGATCCTCCCGCGGCGCGGCGCCTGCTCGCGGAGGCGGGCTGGAAGGACAACGACGGCGACGGGATAAGGGAGCGCGGCGGCGAGAGGCTCGAGCTCGAGATCACTTCCACGGCCGGCAGAGCGAGCAGGGAAAGGACCGAGGTCGTACTGCAGAAGCAACTCTCCGGAGTGGGCATCGACCTGAAGATCAGGAACTACCATCCCACGGTCCTCTTCGCGAGCTGGGACGACAGGGGGATATTGAAAAGGGGGCAGTTCGACCTCGCCCTGTACGCTTTCCTGACACCTCCCGACCCCTCGACGAAGGAGGGGAGCTACTCTGCCGATTTCATCCCGCCGAAGGGGCAGAATAACTCGAGGTTCAGGGACAAAGAACTGACGCGCCTTCTTTCGGAGGGAAGCTCTACGGTAGGATTCCAGGAGAGAAGGAAGATATACGACAGGGTCGAGACGATACTCGCGTCCGAGCTCCCCGTTATCCCGCTTCTATGGGTGACCCAGCTCGACGCGATGCCGGCGGCGCTCGAGAACTACAGGCCTAACCCGACGCAGTCGGGCGATACCTGGAACGCGGCGCAGTGGAGATTCAGCGCCGGGGAGGGTACTGATAGATGAGAGGACTGCGCAGGATCATCACAGTCCTCGCCGTGATAGCCCTTGCTGCTGCGGCGATCTACCTTCTCCGTCCGCGGGAACGCGGCGAAGGGGTCAGCCTGACATTTCTTGGAGGAGTGCGGGGGGTGGGCGGTTCATGCACGCTCGTCTCGTGCGGCGGGACATCATTTCTTGTCGACTGCGGCGCTTTTGGCGGCGAGGACGACGATGTCCTGCCTGACGACCCCGCTTCCGTCTCTTTCATGATCCTGACGCACGCGCATGCCGATCACTGCGGGAGGATACCGGAGCTCTTCGCTGCCGGGTTCTACGGCGAGATATACTGCACGCAGGAGACAGCCGAGCTTGCCCCGATCATGATGAGGATGTCGAGATCGTTCGATCGGGACAAAGTCGGCAAAGATGATTTCGACAGGTCCCTCGAGGCGATCAGACCGGTACCGTTCGGAGAGAAGAAGACGGTCGGACAGGTGAGTTTCACGTTAAGGCGGGCGCAGCATCTTCTCGGCGCGGCATTCGCGGAGATCGAGATAGACACTGGACGACGAAAAGCAAGCGTGATCTTCTCCGGCGACCTCGGTTCGGGCGGGGCGATACTCCTCCCTCCGATGGAGATGCCCTCGAAGGCCGATTTCGTCATCGTGGAATCGACATACGGGGGTGTCATCAGGGAGGCGGGTGAAGTGGACCTCAAGTCGAGATACGCGGAATTCGGCAATGCTGTCGGCTCCGCTCTGAGAGCCGGCGGCGACGTCCTGATACCGGCGTTCACACTCGGGAGGACGCAGGAGGTCATCGCCGCGCTCGACATGTTCATCCTGGAAGGGACGATACCGCCGGGCACTGAGATATTCTCTGACAGCCCCACGGCGAAAAAGGTAAGCGACGTCTTCAGGGGACATCCGGAGAGCCTCTCCGGGACCGCTGCGTCGATATACGGCGGCGATATCCTCGGGAAACCCTGGCACAGGGAGGTAAGGAGCAGGACGTCGATGAAGGTACACGGTCGCAACCACAGGCCGACCGTGTTCATCTCCTCGAGCGGGGACCTCAACTACGCCAACTCGCCGCGCCACCTCGTCAGGATGGCCGGCGACGGGAGGAACCTCCTCTGCATCGTCGGGTGGCAGTCATACGGTTCCGTCGGACGGAGGCTCACGGAGAGCGACAGCACGGTCTGCGTCAGGTACAGGGAGGACGGAGAGACTAAGGAGGCCTGGCTGTCTCCAGCGATGAAGATAATGAGGTTCGATGCCTTTTCGAGCCACGCCGACCAGAACGGCCTTGCCGGATGGATCGGCTCGATAGAGGGGCTCTCGGGGGCGTTCATCGTGCACGGTGAGATGGCTCAGGCAGAGGCTCTGTCTGAAAGGCTCGAGGCTGAACTCGGGATCGAGACGAAGATACCGGAAGCGGGAGAGACGTTCTTTCTCCCGTCGAGATAGAGGAGAGCGATGGGATCCAGCATCATAAGAAGGCTCGCGCTTGCTGTACCGCTCGTCGTGCTCGTCTCTGTAGTCACGTTCGCGCTGTTGCACCTTGCCCCCGGCGGGCCGGCGGGGGTGGCCTCGGGCAACCCGGGGACGACCGGCGAGGACCTGGCCCGGATAAGGGAGAACTACGGGCTCGACCGGCCTCTGCCCGTGCAGTACCTGATGTGGTTCAGGCAGGTCTTCATCAGGCTCGATTTCGGCAGGAGCTATGTGACCGGCAGGCCTGTATCGGAGATGATCGCCGAGCGGGTCCCAGCGACCCTAGAGCTGATGGGCGCCGCCCTGCTGCTGGCGGTCGTCGCGGGCGGGCTGCTGGCTTTGCTCACGGCCGTTCGCGGGGGCGCGAGGGCGGAGGACCTGTTCACGGTCATCACGACAGCCGGCATCTCCGTTCCCGTATTCTGGCTCGGGCTGATAGCGATCTATGTCTTTTCGATCCGGCTGGGCATCCTGCCCGCCGGCGGAAGGGCAGCTGGCGCTGGCGTCTCCATTGTCGAGCGCCTGCGCCACCTCGCGCTGCCTGCCTCGGTCCTCTCGATCGCCTGGCTCGCCACTTGGAGCAGGTATCTGAGGTCGGGTCTTGTCGATTCGCTCGGCGGCAGGTTCATACGGACGGCGCGCGCGAAGGGGCTCGCCGAGAGGACCGTCGTGCTCAAGCACGCCCTCCGCGGCGCGGTCCTGCCGGCGGTCACCGTGCTTGCGATGCAGATCCCCGCGCTGTTCACCGGGGCCGTGATCACCGAGACCGTGTTCGCGTGGCCGGGCATGGGGAGGCTCTTCTTCGAGGGGCTCCAGAGGCAGGACTACACGAGAGTGCTCGGGATAGTGGTCATAGCCTCGATCCTGATCATCATCATGAATACAGCGGCCGACGTGCTCGGCATGGTCCTCGATCCGAGGACCAGGCCCGCCGGCGCCGCGGCTCCCGGACGGGGAGGTGAGGCGCGTTGACCAGGACGGCCCGGATCGAAGCGCGGGCCGGCCGTTCCGCTGCGAGCGGCCGCCCGAAGATCGACAGGATGATATTCTGGCCGGCGACGATGCTTGCCCTGATAATCACCGTATCGGCGCTCGCCCCGTTGCTCGGGCCGTGGGACCGGGACGCCATCGACCTCGACCGTATCTCCGCTCCTCCCTCGGCTGCGCATCCCCTCGGAACCGACACGCTCGGGCGCGATGTGCTCACGAGGCTCCTTCACGGGGGAAGGTTCACGCTCATGGTCGCATTCCTCTCGGTGGCGGTCGCGCTCGCTGCCGGGATCCTGCTCGGCGGAGCGGCGGGATGGCTCGGCGGAGCGGCCGACAGGAGCGTGTCCCTTCTGATAGATCTCTTTCTTTCCGTGCCGGTGTTCCTCGTGATGCTCATAGCGGCCTCCGCGGCGGGAGGGAAGATCTGGATGATACCGCTGCTTATAGGAGGCACCTCCTGGATGGAAACGGCGAGGGTGGTGCGCTCGAGGTTCAGGCAGATCAGGGAGGAGGGCTTCGTCGAGGCGGCCAGGGCAGCGGGAGCGACGGGGCCCTGGATAGTCTTTCGGCACATGCTGCCCCAGGCCTCAGGGGCCGTCCTCGTATCGGCGGCGGCGGGCCTGGCAAGCGCGATGCTCGTCGAGAGCTCGCTGAGCTTTCTCGGCTTCGGCGTCCAGCCCCCGGTACCGACATGGGGTAACATGATGAACGGCGCCTGGGCGACCCTCCGCGTATCGCCGCTTGCGGCCTTCGCGCCGGGGCTGATGATCTTTGTCACCTGTCTCGGGTTCAACCTGCTCTGCGAAGCGTACAGACGCGTCCTTGCAAAAGAGGGCGAGACCCTATAACTTCTCTCACATGAAAGGGAAAGCGAGAGCGCTGGGGATGATCTCGGGAGGCCTGGACAGCCTACTCGCGGTCGCCATACTTCGCGAGCTCGGCGTCGATATAACGGGCCTGCATTTCCTCAACGGGTTCGGCGCCGGGTCGCTGGGCAGGCAGGTCTGCGAGAATATATCGCTTGCCGAGGTCGCGGCGGACAGGAAGGAGCGCCTCGAGGCGGCGCTCGGTATCCCGGTCCGTGTCATCGATGTCTCCGACGAGTTCCTCGGGGTGTTGCGGTCTCCCCGCTTCGGTTACGGGAAGAACATCAACCCATGCATCGACTGCCGCATCTTCCTGCTCGGCAAAGCGAGGGAGATAATGGAGAAAGAGGGATTCGACGTCGTTTTCACCGGCGAGGTCCTCGGGCAGAGGCCGATGTCCCAGCATCACCGCGCGATGAGGCAGATCGAGAAGCAGAGCGGCCTGACCGGGCGTCTTCTGAGGCCGCTCTGCGCGAGACTTCTCGCCCCCACGGAACCGGAGAAGGAAGGCCTCATCGACAGGGACAGGCTTTTCGACATACAGGGAAGGTCGAGAAAGAGGCAGATGGCGCTCGCCGAAGAGCTCGGCATCGAGGATTACGCCACACCGGCGGGCGGGTGCACACTGACCGACGAGAACTACGCACGCAAGTACCTCGACCACACGGGCCACGGCCTCGAAGTGACCTGCGAGGATACGGTCATCCTTTCTATGGGCAGGCACCTGCGCCTCTCCGACGGGGTGAAGATCGTGGTGGGAAGGCGCGAGCAGGAGAACGACTACCTCGAATCGAGGTGGGGAGACAGGATCCTGCTGACGACGCTCGACCATCCCGGTCCCGTGACCGTAGTGATCGGCGAACCATCGGAAGAGGAGCTCCTTCGATCTGCAGCGGTCACCGCCAGATACAGTGACGGCAAGCACGAGCCCTCTGTGCGAGTGTCGATAACGTGCGGCGGGGATACGCGGGAGGTAGAGGTCGCGCCGGCCTCGGACGAAGACCTCGACAGGTGGCGGATCTAGCCCTTGTCCCGGAGAGCTTTCTCGACCAGAGCCTTGTGGCTCTCGAACGCGAGCGGGGGAAGGCCGCCGGCTGGAAAGAACCTCGCGTCTGAGGCGTCGTCGCCGGGCACTATCTCTCCCTCGAATCCTTCAAATCTGTATCCGATGATGAGCAGGCTGGTCCCGTAGAAGGCGCTCTCCTGGTATATCACGTCGATAAGCCGGGGACCGCTGGCGCGAAGCCCGGTCTCCTCCTCCAGCTCCCTCTTGGCGGCCTCCACCGGGCTCTCCCCGTTCTCGACGAATCCCCCGGGCAGCGCCCACTGGCCGGCGCCCGGCTCGCGGTTGCGCAGCACGAGCAGGATCCGGCCCCCGCCGTCGAAAAGGACAGCGGTCGAAGCCGGCACCGGGTTCTCGTAGAGGAACCTTCTCTCGGCGCCGCAGTAGAGCCTGCTGCGGCCCTCCCCGGCCTTAGTCGTGAGCGGTCCCCCGCACCAGGGGCAGAATCTCTTTCTCTCGTCCATATGCCTTATACCTTCCTCCAGTCTGAAGGATATAATGCGGGAAGCTGCCAGGCAAGGGATCGCTCTCTGAATGGGGTTGTCCGGATGGGGATGATTGGAGTAAAATCTGGCCGTAAAGCTGGAGGACAGGCAGCAGGAGATAAAGGATATGAATGCGCTTACCGTAGCAGTGGTCACTATCGCCGCCTTCGTCGCGGCCTACATGTTCTACGCCCGTTTTTTCAGTAAAAGAGTGCTCGGCCTCGACCCTCAGAGGAAAACGCCGGCGCATTCCTTCGAGGACGGGGTCGACTTCGTACCGACCAGCCCGATAATACTCTTCGGTCACCATTTCGCCTCGATCGCCGGGCTCGGTCCGATCCTGGGCCCCGCCATCGCTGTGATCTGGGGCTGGCTCCCCGCGGCCCTGTGGATCCTCTTCGGCTCGATACTGATCGGAGGCATCCACGACCTCGCCTCGCTCTTCGTCTCGCTGCGAAACAGGGGGCGCTCGATAGGTGACGTGACCAGGTCGCTCGTCGGGCGCAGGGCGCACATACTCTTCCTGATCCTGATCTTCTTCACACTCTCGCTCTGCATGGGGACGTTCGTCAGGGTCATAGCGAACCTCTTCTCAGACGCGTTCTATCCCCAGGCTGTGATCCCCGTCTTCGTGCTGATCGGCCTTGCGGTGATGGTCGGGCTGCTCGTCTACAGGCGGGGAGTCAAGCTCGCGCCGGCGACGCTGGTCGCCCTGGCGCTGATGTTCCTTTCGATATGGATCGGCCTGCGCGTCCCGGTGACGGGAGTGAGTACACCGCTGTGGGTGTACCTCCTTATCGCATATGCCTTTGTGGCCTCGGTCCTTCCCGTCTGGCTCCTTCTTCAGCCCCGCGACTACCTGAACGCCTACCAGCTCGTCATCGGCATGCTCCTGATGTACGTCGGGCTCTTCATCTCGCGGCCGCAGATAACGGCCCCGGCGGTCAACCACATCTCGACGGGGGTGCCGATGCTCTTCCCGTTCCTTTTCATCACGATAGCGTGCGGTGCCATATCGGGCTTTCACAGCCTCGTTTCCACAGGCACCACATCGAAGCAGCTCGCCAGCGAGTCCCACGCCGTTCCCATAGGTTACGGCGGTATGCTCGCCGAGGGACTGCTCGCGATGGTAGTCGTGCTGGCCTGCGTCTCAGGGGTGTCGAGGGCCGAGTGGTACGAGCATTACGTCTCGTGGGAGGGGGCTGCCGGGCTGTCGGCCAACATGGACGCCTTCGTCAAGGGGGCGGGCAACTTCATCTCGAGCGTCGGCGTACCGGTCGATGTCGCCAGGAGCTTCATCGTCGTGATGGCGGTCGGATTCGCCATGACGACGCTCGATACCGGTACGAGGCTGCTGCGCTACAATCTCGAGGAACTGGGTGACGGGCTCAATATAGGGCCGCTTCGCAACAGATTCGTCGCCGCGCTCGCCGCGGTCGCCGGGATCGGGTACTTCAGCCTGATGACCGTCGGCGGCAGGCCGGTCGGGCTCCTGCTCTGGGAGCTCTTCGGCACGACGAACCAGATACTCGCCGCGCTTGGCCTGCTCACCGTCTCGCTCTTCCTCTACAAGCTCGGCAAGCCGGTCATCTACACGCTGATCCCGATGGCGGGGATGCTCGTGATGACGGTCACCGCGATGGTGATAAGGCTCGGTACGAACTACAAGGCCGGTAACTGGCCCCTGCTGGTGGTGGGTGGAGTCGTCCTGGTCCTCGTGCTCTGGCTCGTGATCGAATCCTTTATCGCGTTCGCGAGGCACAGGAGGCACGGCGCCGGGGCGGGGGAGGAGAAGGGTGAACAGGCGGTTTGACGTCACCGGCGTCGGCTACACGGCCATAGATTACCTCGGGGTCATCCCACATTTTCCGGAGGAGAACCTCAAGCTCGAGCTCGAGACCCTCGAGGTCCAGGGCGGAGGCCCGGCGGCGACCGCCACTGTGACCGCGGCAAGGCTCGGCCTCTCCACCGCCTTCATCGGGAAGGTCGGCGGGGACGACAGAGGCGCGACGATGCTGATGAAGCTCTCAGGCGAAGGGGTCGACGTCTCATCCTCGGTACTCGAGGAGAAGGCGCTCTCGCAGTTCGCCTTCATAATGGTCGACGCGAAGACGGGAAGAAGGACGATACTCTGGACGCGCGGCACACTCTCGCCGCTCAGGCCCGACGAGCTGGACATGGACAAGGTCACCTCGTGCCGCGGGCTGCTAGTCGACACGCTCGAGCCCCTGGCTGCCGCCGCGGCGGCGCGGGCGGCCTCGGAGGCGGGGGCGAAGGTCGTGATCGACGCCGGCACCCTTCGCGACGGCGTAAGAGAGATACTCCCTCACTGCCATTACATCGTCGCGAGCGAGACCTTCGCCGGCCAGATATCGGAGGGCCGGGGAGAGCGGGCCGCCCTCGAGGCGATAATGCGGTACGGCCCCGAGGCGGCGGTCGTGACGCTGGGCGAGCGCGGGTGCGTAGCGCTTTCCGGAGGGGAGCTTATCGAGGAAAATGGGTTCGATGTCGGCGCGGTCGATACCACAGGCGCCGGGGACGTCTTCCACGGGGCCTTTCTCTACGCCGTCCTGAGTGAGTGGGACGTGCGCCGCTGCTGCGTCTTCGCCAACGCCGTCGCGGCAATGAAATGCCGCAGGCTCGGCGGCAGGGCCGGCATACCTTCGCTGCCGGAGGCGCTGGATTTTCTCGCCGGGCGCGCGCCGGGCTTTGATTTCACCTGATCAGATCTCAACCGCCTCCGATTCACCGCTCTCGAGATCGAATACAATGAATCCCGGAGGTCCTAGCAGCCCCATGACCTCGCCTGGATTATTGTGCCGGGTCCCGTTCACCACCTCGGACATCCTCATGTGAGTATGGCCTGAAAATACCGCCGCGTAATTGCCGGTGGCTGCCAGGCCCTTCCCGTGCTCGGGGTAGTGCGTGAAGGCGACGAGCCCCTTGTCGGTCTCGATGACCCCCGTGTGATGATGGACGGTGATGTTCGGGAACCTCCCTGCCATCTTTCCTATCGTGAGGTGGTCCCCGTCGTTGTTCCCGAACACCACGTGCACCTGTCCGGGAAAGGGGGCGAGCCTGTCCATCACGAAGGGCGAGCAGATATCACCGCAGTGAAGAAGCACCTCTGCGCCCATCTCGGCGGCGAGGGCCACAACCCTCTCGATGTTCTCGAGGTGATCGTGCGAATCGCTCATTACCGCGATCTTCATCTCTTTCCATCCTTCCGTTTGTCGTGATGGTCAGATTCTACACCATGGCCATGGCGGCGAAAACCGTCTTTTGTTTTGCGCTGATGATCATCAAGACGTCGGAATCCTCGTTCGATCAGCTTAAGGATCTTGTGGAAAAGAACCACTCGTACGACGTGCCGGAGATCATCTCTCTCGAGATCTCCCAGCTATCGCCGGCGTACGCCGCGTACCTGGGCGATTTTTTGAAATAGTCGAATAGACATCCCGGGAAACATCATCGGCCTGCTATCGTAATCAATAATGTCGATGCGAGTCCCACTTCTTATAAAGGGTATGGTGTCATGATCAGAAGGACAGTTTTGGCGCTGCTGGCGGTCATTCTCGCCGCCTGCCCGGTCCATGCCGGCAAGGTCACTGAGGAGCGGATATCACGGGTGGAGAAGGGCCTTATTCCTCCGGTCCTGATAAAGGGAGGCCCCGAGTGGGAGATCAACGAGCGGATGGAGCATTACCGGGTGCCGGGCCTTAGCGTAGCGGTGATATACGACTTCCGTGTGTCATGGGCGAAGGGGTACGGGGTAAAGGACGTGAGGACGGATGAGCCGGTCACCGCGATGACCCTGTTCCAGGCGGCGTCGATCAGCAAGCCTGTGAACGCGACCGCGATAATGCGGGAGGTCCAGGACGGACGGATAACCCTCGACGGTGACGTTAACACCTGGCTCAGGTCGTGGAAGGTCCCAGATAACGAGTTTACCGCGAGGCGCAAGGTCACTGTCGCCGATCTTCTGAGCCATACCGGTGGGACCACGGTGAGCGGTTTCCCCGGGTACGCCGAGGGTGCTCCGCTGCCGACGATACAGCAGATACTGAGCGGCGAACCGCCCGCCAACACTCCTCCCGTCGTGGTCGACATGGAGCCGGGACGTGCATTCCGCTATTCCGGGGGAGGGGTGACGATACTGCAGCTGCTGCTGACCGAGCTGGAGGACAAGCCTTATCCTCAGATTATGAAGGAGATTGTCCTGGGGCCCCTGGGGATGACCAGCAGCACCTTCGATCAGCCCCTGCCGACGCGGCTGCGGGTGCTGGCGGCAACGGCTCACATAAGGGACAGGGAGCCTGTCGAAGGTGGGTACAACGTCTATCCCGAGATGGCCGCGGCGGGTCTGTGGACGACCCCGACAGATCTTGCCAGGTTCGCGATCGAGCATCAGCTGTCTCTCCAGTCGAGGTCGAACCTGATCCTCTCCCGCGAGTCTGAAGAGATGATGACGACGCCCCATGTCAGCCAGGGATACGGCCTTGGTTTCGCGATCCGCAACAGGGGGGGCAGGGTCTATTTCACGCACAGCGGCGGAAACCTGGGCTTCAACTGCCTGCTGATAGCCGACAAGGAGGCTGGATACGGCGCGGTGATCATGGCCAACAGCAGCGCGGGGGATCTGATAGAAGAGATAGTGAGGTCGATAGCCAGGGAGTATTCATGGGACGGATATATCACGGGGCCGTATGATCTCTACAGCGTCTCTCCGGACACGCTGCTGCGGTATGCCGGCAGATATCTTATCGACACGGACCAGGTCGCCTATGTAAGCGTCGAAGACGGCCACCTCAAGGCCGACGTCACCGGTGAACCGCCGTTCGATCTCTACCCGATCTCCCCGGATGAGTTCGTAAGGACGGACAGCGAGGCCAGGATCCAGTTCATCACCGGGGTGGATCCGGGCAGTGACAGGGTGAAGATAGTCGGCGACGGCCTGGGTATCTCATTCCCGAGGATGGGCGAAGACCGGAAGACGCCTTTCGAGTACATGCTCTCCGGCGATATCGACGAGGGGACAGGCAGGTACCGTGAATTGAGGGACAGCGACCGGTCTCACAGGGCGATCACTGAGCAGAGGCTGAACGGTCTCGGGTACCAGCTGCTAGGAAGGGGCCTGGTCAGGGAGGCGATCGCTCTCTTCCAGCTGAACGTCGAGTTCTATCCCGGATCGTGGAACGTATATGACAGCCTCGGTGAAGCGTATCTCAAGAACGGGGATACGGAGCTCGCGGTCAGGAACTATACGAGATCGCTCGAGCTCAATCCGGGGAACACGAACGCGGCAAAGGCGCTGGAGGAGATATCAAATAGATAATATATAATAATGTCTAAAAATATCTAGACAATGTCTGTTATATTTAGTATAATCCGGGAAAAAGGAGATGCGCTATGAGCAACAGAGTCCCGGATTCCGCCACGGTTCAGCAACTTATCGACGGTTATACGAGCAACGACCGCATGTTCGAGTGCATGTTCTGCGATGGATCCTTCAGGAAAGGTCATATCTATCCCCTCGGAGAGGATATGGTCGAAGCGGAACTCGCCATGAAAAGCCATATCTCTGAGGCTCACGGCTCGGCATTCCATGCCCTGCTGGACCTGGGCAAGAAGGGCACCGGGCTTTCGGAGATACAGCGAACGCTGCTGCGCCATTTCTTCGACGGCTTGCCTGACAAGGAGATCCAGCCTCTGGCCGGCGGCGTCAGCCTGTCGACGATCCGCAACCACCGTTTCGTCCTTCGTGAAAAGGCGCGCCAGGCGCGGGTGTTTGTGGCACTGATGGAGCTCCTCGAGAGCGGGGAACAGGATCCCGGTTCCAGGTTCATCGAGATCCCCGGGCGCAAATCCGCGGACGACGAGAGGTTCGCAATCACAAAAGCCGAGTTCAGGAAGATCGTAGGAGCAAACTTCCCGGACGGGCCGGGCGGCATGCTCGCCCGGTTCCCGAAGAAGCAGAAGCACAAGGTGGCGGTGCTGATCCAGATCCTCAAGCGTTTCGACGCGTCGCGGCGCTACACGCAGCGAGAGGTGAACGAGATCCTCTCGACCGCGTCCGAGGATTACACGACTCTCTGCAGGTATATGGTCGACTTCGGGTTCCTGGGCCGGACGCGGGACGGGGCGGAGTACTGGGTGGAGTAGAAGGCTGAGGGCGAGGATCGTCTCCCCATAGGGGACAGCTTTAGAACTGCTCAGATAAATAACTGGCTCCCCAGGCGCTACCCTCATCGGAATGTTCGCTGTTTTTCACTTGTATATTGGGAAACGGATGGAATAAATATAAGGGACAAGACATCGGACTATGGTGGGGATCGATAAACCCTGGATTAAGAGGACGAAAAAGATGAAACGCGCTACCCTGTCCCTATTCACAATTTCCCGTTCTTTTTCCGCATGCGCCTTCACGGCCCTGTTGTGTCTGATTACAGTGAACGAAGGAGAGGCTTTCGCCGATCAGACCCACGTCGGCATTCACGGCGGGCTCAGCATCCCGAGTATCGAAGGCGGCACGAACGAGGTAAGCAAGGGATACACATCGAGGGTCGGCCCTTATTTCGGGGTATTCATCGATCATGAGGTGAGACAGCATTTTTCGCTGCGTGGTGAAATCAACTATGCGTCCCAGGGAGGACAGCGCAACGGCATGCAGCCGATATTTCCCGATCCATCCCTGCCGGCCCCTCCCGGCACGACGTTGTATGCATCATTCGACAATGAGACCATCCTGGACTATCTGGAGATCCCCATCATGGCCGGGCTGACATGGGGGGGCGCGCAGCGATTCTTCATCAACGTGGGGCCCTACATAGGATTTCTTGTCCGGGCCAAGACGGTCACGAGCGGCTCGAGCTTATTGTACACCGACGCATCAGGGACGCCTCTAGTCGTTCCTCCGGATTATCTTCCGCTGCCGCCGGTCTGTTTCGACGATGAGACCGACGTCAGCCAGGACATCAATTCCACCAATGCCGGGATCGCCGGCGGGGTCGGTATAGAAACTCCATTCGGTCCCGGTGACATCGTTTTCAACGCCCACTTTTCTTACGGGTTGACCAACATCCAGAAAGACACCGAAACGAACGGCAAGAACAATACAGGCTCGCTCGCGGTGATCATAGGATACTCCTACCCGGGGAGATAGTGGCGCGCGTCATCGCCGGGTTCAAGAGGGAAACAATCGGCTCCCTATAGTGGAAAGCTTTAGAACCGCCTGAATACGGAAATGGTTCTTCGGGTTGGATGTTTCGTGAACCTTCTGGCAGATTTCCAAAGGATAGTTAAAACACTAAAGTTAAGCATTTGCTAGAGCCCGATAAAAATCTTGTGGTTATTAAAAATTTGATATTCTTTCACTCCCGTAGCAATATCTGATATCCTTGTTCAGGATACATTGCGGTAGGCGTCTACAGAGTGTGACCAGGAGGACAAAATGTCGAAGCAGTTGCTTGCTTTTTGCCTCGGGCTTCTCGGATTTTTTCTGTCGTTCGTTGGTGCAGGGGCGGGTTTGCCGGTAGCGTTCATCTTGATGGGAGCGTACTTCTCAATCTGCCAGTTTCTACTGTCGCGAGGCAACGTTGACGCATACCGCAAGGACTGGCCCATTATGCTGGCGATGGACGCTACGTTTCTTGTTGTGATTGTCATCATGGTCTTGGTGGAAAAGCGAGAAGTTTTCCTTTCCCAGGGGCTCGGATTCCTGCTCGCTTGCTGTGGTGGCACGTACGCTGGAGCGGTTGCTGCATCTCTCATCGCACGGCGAAAAGCAGTGCGGCGATAGAGTTTCATCTTGTGCGTTGCAGTACGTGACCGGCGCGTGTGAGCAGTCCCGGAGTGGGCCGCCATGATTGCCTGGGCGGACTCGCTAAGCTCGACGCTTCCGCTCCTGCCGACTGGGCATGAACTGTTGAGTTCATTGAACATAGCGAGTGCGAAGAGCCTACATGCCACGGATTGTCAGGGTTGTGTGCCGACGTGGCTCACGCTGATCGCTGTGATGTTATCGACCGTCGCCTGCTCGTCATCGCGCCTTACATCGAACGGCTCAACGGGAAGCGCATTCACGGAAGCTGAAGTGCTCTTCCATCGCGACCCACATTGGCTCGGTGCCGATGCTGCGCTTTCAGTCCCGCTCGCCCCTGGCCGCACCCTTTGGCTCTTCGGTGACACATTCATCGCCACGTCGGATGCCTACGCGCGCTCTGAGTCTGTGATGGTGAGCAACACGGTCGCGATCCAGACCGGAGCGGACCCACGCATCGCATCGATTGCCTTCGAATGGCGATTGGATAGCGATGGATCGCCAGCCGCGTTCTTCCCTGATCCAGAGCTTGGCCAACTTCGGTATTGGCCTGGCCACGGGATTCGCATCGAAGGTGGGCCGCTCGTCATCTTCTTGTACAGGACCGTCACGACGCCCTGCCAGGGTCTTGACTTCGCGAACGCAGGGTACGCCGTTGCCGTGATCGACAATCCAGATGCGCCAGTGGCAACATGGAACATGTTCATCGTCGATGCTGCTCTGAGCACTTTCGATGCCGTTCCTGCGACGGCCGTTGTTCAAGACGGCGACTACATCATTGCTCTCGCCATTCGCCAGGAAGGAGTGCACGCCGGCGCGCTCGTTCGTTATCCCTCGGTCTCTCTTGCTCAAGGTGACGTCAGCCGGGCCGAGTGGTGGGCTGGGGATGTCCGAGGCTGGGTTCCGGAAACTGCGCTCGGCGCAGGCGGCCCAGCCTTCGTCATGGACGACGCAGGATCCGAGAGCTCGCTCCATTGGGATGCGCGTACACTATCGTTCATCCATGTCGCGAGCTATGGCTTTGGCGCATCGACGATCGGACTGCGTACATCTACCGCTCTCACCGGTCCGTGGAGTTCGCCAGTCACCGTCTACCGGCCACCTGAGTCTGACGGTACGCGGCCGTTCGTGTACGCAGCGAAGGCGCACCCGGAACTGTCCGATGGCGATGCTGCGGACCTCATCGTCACCTATGCCACGAACAGTTTCGAATTCGGCGACCTATTCACGCCACAAGGGGCACGTTCCCTATACTGGCCGCGATTCGTCGTTGTGCGGATAGGCAAGTGAGGGGTGCGCAGTGTGGATGCAGCTAACAAGGGCATGTAGTGGACGCGCTAGTGCGCGCCACTGAGTTGCAAGTCCTTACCTGGCCATATTCTCGTGTCGATACTCCCCGGCCAGGACTCGGACTGGCAAGAATCCCTACACTATCGGTCCGCCTGCTTCCAGGCAGTGGTGTCCCAGTAAGAGTGGTCGAAGATATATT